>NZ_JAUYAW010000079.1 GCF_030693405.1 Phenylobacterium sp. | reverse complement strand
AAAAATGTCTCCAATCATGAAGTTAGAGCATTTTTGATCCGATAACTGCGTCACACTTATCGGAAAATGCTCTAGCCGGCGTCCTGCAAGGTGGAGTGAGCCTGCCAGTCAAACAGGGCCTGCAGAACCCTAAGAGCCTGGCCGCGGGCTGAGGTCAGGCCAGGGTCGCGGGCGAGGATCAGCCGTGCGTCGTCGCCTGCCGCGGCGATCAGATCCCGGTGGGCGATGGGATCAGCGAACACATAGGCGGGAAAGCCGCTCTGGCGCAGGCCAAGCGGATCGCCGCCGCCGCGAAGCTCCAGATCCCGCTCGGCGATCAGGAAGCCGTCATCGGTCCGACGCAGGATGTCGAGACGCTTCTGGCCGGTTTCAGACAGGGGCGGATCATAGAGCAGGACGCAGGCGCTTTCCGCGCGTCCCCGACCCACCCGTCCGCGGAGCTGATGCAGTTGGGCCAGGCCGAACCGTTCGGCCTGCTCGATCACCATGATGGTGGCGTTGGGCACGTTCACCCCCACCTCGACCACCGTGGTGGCCACCAGGACCGACAGCTCGCCCTGGGCGAAGCGGGCCATCACGGCGTCCTTTTCGGGACCGGGCATCTTCCCATGAACGAGCCCGACGCTGGGCCCGATGCGTTCGCGAAGCTCGCCTGCGCGACGCTCAGCCGCCGCCAGGTCGGTCTTTTCCGACTCCGACACCAGCGGGCAGATCCAGAAGGCCTGGGCGCCGGCGGCGACCACGGATTTGAGACGCGCCTCCACCTCTGACATGCGGCCCATGGGAATGGCCCGGGTCGCTACGGGGGTCCGGCCAGGGGGCTTCTCGTCGATCCGCGAGACATCCAGGTCGCCGAACACCGTCAGCTCAAGGGTGCGGGGAATGGGCGTCGCCGACATGGCCAGCAGGTGAGTGGCCGCGCCCTTGGCCTGCAGGCGCTGGCGCTCGGCCACCCCGAATCTGTGCTGCTCGTCGATTACGGTCAGGCGCAGGTCGTGAAAGACGACGTCGTTCTGAAAGAGGGCGTGGGTGCCGACGGCGACCTGAACCGCGCCGCTCGCCAAGGCGCGCAGCTTCTCGGCGCGGGCTGCGCCCTTGTCCCGGCCGGTCAGCAGAACGGCGGCGATCCCTTGAGCCTCCAGCGGGGCGGCCAGGGTTTCGAAATGCTGGCGCGCCAGGATCTCCGTAGGCGCCATCAGGGCGCTCTGGCCCCGCGCCTCAGCGACATCGGCCATGGCCAGCATGGCCACTACTGTCTTACCCGACCCCACATCCCCTTGGAGCAGGCGCGACATGCGATCGCCGCTGGCGAGATCGGCTCGGATATCGGCCAGGGCGCGGGTCTGGGCGCCGGTGAGCCGGAAGGGAAGAGCGTCGGCCAGGGCTTCAGCCCGTTGGCCTGCGGCGATCGGCGGAGCCGGTTCGGCCCGACGCTCGGCCTTTTTCTGACCCATGGCCAGTTGGTGGGCCAGCAGCTCGTCGAACGCCAGGCGCTGGCGATGGGGCGCCTGGGCGGTGAGGTCGGCTTCCGTTTCGGGCGCATGAAGGCGGGCGAGGCTCTCTCGCCAGCTTCCCCAGCCCTGACGGGCGAGCCAGGCGGGGTCCTGCCACTCGGTCAGGTCGGGGCAGCGGGTCAGGGCGTCCAGGGCCAGGCGCCGCACGGTGCGGGCCGGCAGGCCGGCGGTGGCCGGGTAGACCGCCTCCACCTCGGGAATCTGGTCGGCCTTTTCCACCGGGACCAGATAGTCCGGGTGGGCGATCTGGATTTCCGAGCCGAACCGCTCGACCTTGCCGCTGACCAGCCGCCGTGCGCCGACCGGATGCTGGGCCTCGATACGTCCGCCAAGGCCCCCGAAATAGACCAGGGTGAGAAAGCCCGTGCCATCAAAGGCCCGCACCCGCCACGGCTGGGACGGATTGCGCGGCGGCTGGTAGGCCTCGATGGTCACCACGAAGGTCTGCACGTCGCCCTCGAGCGCGCCGTCGACCCGCGCCGGATGGCGGTGGATGAGGCTGTGGGGCGCCAGAAAGGCCACGTCCCGCACCACCGGACCGGCCAGCTTGCTCAGAAGCGGCGCAACCCGCGGTCCCACGCCCTTCAGCGTGTCGATCGGGGCGAACAGGGGGTACAGAATCTCCGGACGCATGGCGGCGATCATAGCGTGGCCGGGACCGCCGCGCGCGGTGGACTGGGCGCGTGGGCCATGATGATGTGCGGGCCGATGCAGAGTTTTGGAGGGTGAGATGCGCCGATGGATGCTGGTCGCCACGACAGCGGGTCTCCTGAGCGCCTGTGGCCAGGCCGAGCCCACCGCCCCGGCGGCCGAAGCGACGCCCGCTGCCACCCCGGCCGCTGACACCGAAGCGATCTCTTCGGCGGCAGATCTGGAAGGCTTCACCCATGCGGCGGGCGAGGATCTGTTCGGCTACTACTTCCCGACCCAGCCCGTTCAGATTGGCGACTGGCGCCTCGACCATATCCATATCGGCGGGGCGATGGAGTTCGCCGCCTGGGAACGGGGCGAGCGGACCGAGACCTACGCGCCGGTGATGCTGGAGTTCTCGGACGTCACCAGCCCGATCTCCACCAATGAACTGGGCCAGCAATATCACCAACGAAGCCTGCGGGTGCTGCCCACCGCCTACAGGCTGGGGGAGGGAGACTTTCGGTTCGTCGGCCGTCATCCTGACATTGGGGACGTCCGGATCGATGGCATGATCGATCTCGCCCAACTGAAGGCCGAACGTGACACGGGTGGCCGCTCCCAGGCTGAGGCGGCGGCTCTGCTCAAAATCTCCGCACAGGTCGGACCGGAGGCCTTTCGGAATTTGTCTTTCACCTGGTTCGGCGGCGACTGATCAGCCCCTGGCGCGTTCAGCCAGTCCTTGACCCTGGCGCTCGGGCGGCGGGGCCTCTATATCCGCGCTCGCCATGGCCGACACACACGACATCCGACTCAAGCGTCTCAAGTTCCGCTCCTGGCACCGGGGGTTCGTGGAGGCCGACCTGATCCTGGGCGGTTTCGTGGATCGGCACGCCCGTGATCTCAGCCCGGCCCAGCTGGACGTTCTGGAGCATCTGCTCGATCAGCCGGATCAGGACATCTATGCCTGGATTGTCGAGCGGACGCCGACGCCGGCGGAGTTCGACACCGAGATCATGAGCATGATCAAGGTTTTCCGCGACGAAGCTCACAAGACTATCGGCGGCGCCCATGGCGGCTGACGGAGCTGCTGCTCCCAGCGCCACACAGCTGAAGCGCATCAATACCGATCCCGAACGCATCGATCTCGTCGGCGCGCCGGAGGGCTATGACGCCCTGGTGATGTCGGACATCGTCCGCGCCCGGGGCGGACTGACCGTGTTCATCGCCCGCGACACCGCCCGGATGAGCGCGTTTGCTGATGCGTTCGGGTTCTTCGCGCCGGACGTCGAGGTGATGCGGCTGCCCTCATGGGACTGCCTCCCGTACGACCGCATCGGCCCGTCCCCAGGAGTCGCAGCCCAGCGGATGACGACACTTGCGCGCCTGGCGACCGGTGGGTTCTCGCCCAAGAAGCCCGCCGTGCTGGTGGCCGCCATCCCGGCCATGATTCAGCGGGTCCCGCCGAAGGCGGCTGTGGAGGGCGCCTCCTACAGCGCCCATGTGGGCCGGCCGGTGAAGATCGCCGACCTGGAACGCTACTTCGCCGTCAACGGCTATCAGCGGGCCTCAACCGTCTCAGAACGTGGCGAATTCGCCATTCGCGGCGGGGTGATCGACGTCTTTCCCCCTGCATCGGATGAACCTGTCCGGCTAGACCTGTTCGGCGACATCCTGGAATCGATCCGGGCCTTCGATCCCGAAACCCAGCGCTCCACACGGCAGCTGACGGAGATCAGCCTGCTGGCCGTGAGCGAGGCCCTGCTGGACGCCGAGGCCGTGTCCCGCTTCCGCAAGGGGTATGTGGCGGCCTTCGGCGCCGCCGGCGACGATCCGCTCTACGCTACGGTCAGCGAAGGCGGCCGCCGGGCAGGGATGGAGCATTGGCTGCCCCTTTATTATCCGAGCCTCGAGACGGTCTTCGACTATCTGCCCAACGACACCCTGATCGCCGTCGACCATCTGGCGCCTGAGGCCAGGGATGAGCGGCTGAGCATGGTGCGGGACGCCTATGAGGCCCGGGCTGAGGCCGGCCGAAAGTCCAACTATCGCCCATTGTCGCCGGAACAGCTCTATCTGACCGCCGAGGAGTGGGAGGGCGCGCTCGCCACCCGGCCCAACCGACGCTTCTCGGCCTTCAACGCCGTTGAGGGCGAACAGGTGATCGACCTGGGCGCCCGGGCCGGGCGCAGTTTCGCCCCCGAACGCCAGCGCGACAGCGTCAATCTGTTCGAGGCCACGGTCGACCACGCCAAGGCCCAGACCGCGGCGGGCAAGCGTGTTCTGTTCGCCTCCTGGACCGAGGGCGCGTCTGAGCGTCTGGCGGGCATGCTGGCCGATCACGGCCTGTCGAAGATCTCCCTCGCCCCCTACTGGCAGGCGGCCAAGGCGGCGGACCCGAAGACGCCGCAGCGGGTGGTTCTGCCCCTGGAGGCGGGCTTCGAGACCGACAAGCTGGTGGTCATCTCCGAGACGGACATTCTCGGCGACCGGCTGGCGCGGCCGCGCAAACGGCGGCGCGCGGCCAACTTCCTAGCTGAGGCCTCCGCGCTCACGCCCGGCGATCTTGTCGTTCACATTGAGCACGGCATCGGCCGCTATGAGGGTCTGAAGACTCTCGACGTCCAGGGCGCACCCCACGACTGCCTGGAGCTGCAATACGGCGGCGAGGCCAAGCTCTACCTTCCGGTGGAAAATATTGACCTGCTGACCCGCTACGGCGCGGAGTCTGATGGCGTCACCCTCGACCGCCTGGGCGGCGCGGCCTGGCAGGCGCGCAAGGCCAAGGCCAAGGAACGGCTGCGAGAGATGGCCGGCGGCCTGATCCGCATCGCCGCCGAACGGGCCATGAAGTCGACCCCCGGCATCGATCCGCCGCACGGGGTGTTCGACGAGTTCTGCGCCCGGTTCCCCTATGAGGAGACCGAGGACCAGCTGAACGCCATCGGCGATGTGCTCACCGATCTGGGCTCCGGCCGGCCCATGGACCGGCTGATCTGCGGCGACGTCGGCTTCGGCAAGACCGAGGTCGCCCTGCGGGCCGCCTTTGTCGCGGCCATGAGCGGCCAGCAGGTGGCCGTGGTCTGCCCGACGACCCTGCTGGCGCGGCAGCACTTCAAGACCTTCGAGGCGCGGTTCCAGGGATGGCCGGTCAAGGTGCGGCGCCTGTCACGACTAGTGCCCGCCAAGGAAGCCGCCGAGACCCGCGAGGGCCTGAAAAATGGTGAGATCGAGATCGTGGTCGGCACCCATGCGGTGCTGTCCAAGCAGGTCGGCTTCAAGGATCTCGGCCTAGTGATTGTCGACGAGGAGCAGCACTTCGGGGTCAAGCACAAGGAGAAGCTCAAGGAGCTTCGCGCCGACGTGCACATGTTGACCCTGACCGCCACGCCCATCCCCCGCACCCTGCAGATGTCTCTGTCGGGCATCCGCGAGATGTCGATCATCGCCACGCCGCCGGTCGACCGTCTGGCGGTCCGCACCTATGTGACGCCATGGGACCCGGTGACCGTGCGCGAGGCCCTTCTGCGGGAGAAGTACCGCGGCGGTCAGGCCTATTTCGTCACGCCTCGCATCTCCGACCTGCCAAATCTGGAGCGGTTCCTGCGCGAGCAGGTGCCGGAGGTGCGCTTCGTGGTCGGCCACGGCCAGATGCCGCCGACGCAGCTCGAAGAGGTCATGTCGGCCTTCTATGACGGCCAGTATGACGTGCTGCTCTCCACCACCATCGTGGAGTCGGGCCTGGACGTGCCCACCGCCAACACCCTCATCATCCACCGGGCCGATATGTTCGGGCTCTCGCAGCTCTATCAGATCCGCGGCCGGGTCGGCCGGGCCAAGGCGCGCGCCTATGCCTACATGACCACGCCCGAGGACAAGGCCATCACCCTGTCGGCGGAGAAGCGGCTTCGCGTCCTGCAGTCCCTCGACAGCCTGGGCGCGGGCTTCCAACTGGCCAGCCATGACCTGGACATCCGGGGCGGCGGCAATCTGCTGGGCGAGGAGCAGTCGGGCCACATCCGTGAGATCGGGGTCGAGCTCTACCAGCAGATGCTGGAGGACGCGGTCAACGAGCTGAAGGAACTGGTGGGCGCCGAGGGCGTGCAGGATCGCGGCTGGTCGCCGCAGATCAACACCGGCGCCGCGGTGCTGATCCCGGAGGCCTATGTGCCTGACCTCAATGTCCGGCTCTCGCTTTATCGCCGCCTGTCTGAGGCCGAGCAGGCCGCCGACCGCGAAGCGCTGGCAGCCGAGCTCATCGACCGGTTCGGCCCGCTGCCGCCGGAGACCGACCAGCTGCTCAAGGTGGTGGCCATCAAGGGCATGTGCCGTCAGGCCAATGTGGCGAAGATCGATGTGGGCCCCAAGGGCGCGGTCGTCACCTTCCGCAACGACGCCTTCCCGAACCCGGGCGGCCTCATCGAGTTCGTCCATCGCAACCAGATGGGCTGGCGTCTGCGGCCGGACAACAAGGCCGTGGTCAAGGGCGAGTGGGAGAGCCCCGAGCAGCGCCTCAACGCGGCCGAGCGGATCCTCACCGAGCTCTCGCGGTTGGCGCTCGCCGCCTAGAGGCCTGGTTAGGTGGCCATGGCGCGGCGGGCGGCTTCCTCAAGGGCCCGGCCGGCGCCGTGGGCGGGGGTGACTTCGGCCACGCCGATATCGAACTCGACCACGAAGGGCGGGCGGTTGTCGCCCGCCTCGAAGGCCGTGCAGCCAATCACCGCGGCGATCCGCTCGCCTGCCGCTCTGGCCGCGGCGGCCGGCGTCGCCGGTAGCGCCAGGGCGAAGACCTCGTGGCTCAGACGCGCGGCGGTGTCCTCCACTCGCACCAGCCTGCCGATCATGGCCCCGATCTGCGGAATCGCCCGGTCGAGCCAGCCCTGAGAGCGCGCTTCGACGACCTCCTGCCGTTCGGAGACCTTGAGGACGCATACGCTCAAGGGACGGTTGCGGATTCGGGCGGCCTGGGCCAGGCGGCCCAGATGTGTGGCGAACAGGTCCCGGGTGAACAGGCCGGTGGCCGGATCCATCAGGCCCGAGGCGCGGGCTCGCTCCAGCGCCCTTCGAGTGGCGGTCTGCTTGCGATAGGCGCGCGCCAGTTCGATCACCCGGCCAGCGGTCTCGGCCTCGGCTGAGCCCGGGGAGGCCACGTCCGAGACCCCTCGGTGATAGGCTTCGGACATGGTGAGATAGGATTCCTCACGCATGTAGAGCAGGGCTGGCACATGATAGAGGCGGGTGTTCCGCCGCATGCCTGCGGCGATGGATAGCGCCTCGTTGGGATTGTCGCCCGCCCACAGGACGACCGTGTCGAACGGGCGCTCATGCAGGTAATCGAAGGCCGTATAGGCGGTGAAGGCGCCCACCACCTCCGCGCCGCTACGCGACAGGGCGTTGGACAGGGCCAGGAACTGCGGCGCGGGCTCGCCGATGGCCAAGATTCGGAACGGCGCGGGATCAGGATCGGCCGGATCGAGGGTTCGGTTCTTCTCGGCGAAGGTCTGCTGACGGAGCTCGTACTCCTCCTCAGCGACCGCCATCCGCACCAGATTCTCTAGCCGCAGAACCGCCTGGGCCGGGTGGAGCGGCGGGGCGAGGATCAGGTCAAAATCCTGGGCGCCGTCGTCGGGCTCACCAATGGCGACAACCGGCAGGCGGCGCGGCGCGCAGGCGGCCTTGAGCCGCCGGGCAAGCGTCAGCGCCTCTGGCCCGCCGCTGCGCAGGTCGACAATGGCGGCCTCAATCTGCAGGTCAGCCAGGGCGGCGATGCCTGCATAGGGTCCGCGCGCCGTGATCGTACGCCAGCCGAGGCGATCAAGCCCCTCGGCCAGGGGACCCGCCAGCCCGTCGTCTCGCGCGACAATCAGAACCCGCGCCTGGACGCCTGCGGACATTCTCTGCACCTTTGACGCAATACACATTCCCCGGCTTGCGCTCGGGGCGCCAGAATCGGGCGTCCGCGAAGATATCTCGCCCAGACGGCGCGGGCGAGGGATGAGCGCGTCGCAGGGTTGGCATAGGGGATAACGAATGTTCGCTGAAAGACCGCTGGAGGGCAAGGTCGCCCTCGTGACAGGCGCCTCTGGGGGGCTGGGCGCCCACTTCGCTCGCGTTCTGGCGGCGGCCGGCGCCGAGGTGGTGCTTGCGGCGAGGCGGGTGGAGCTGGTTGAGGCGGGCGCAGCTGAGATTACCGCACATGGCGGCCTGGCCCATGCCAGGGCGCTGGACGTGGCGGACGTCGCGCAGATCGGCCCGCTGTTTGAAGAGGTCGCCGCCGCCGTCGGGCCGGTGGGCATCCTGATCAATAACGCCGGGGTAGGCGGGGAGGGGCGCGCCCTGGATCTGACGCCGCAGGCCTGGGACCAGGCCTTCGATGTCAATGTGCGCGGAGTCTTCTTCTGCGCCCAGGCCGCCGCGCGTCAGATGATCGCCGCCGATATGGCCGCCCATGGGGGCGGCCGCATCGTCAACATCGCCTCGATCGCCGCTCACACCGTCCTGCCGGGCCTCTCGGCCTACAACGCCTCGAAGGCCGCCGTCGGCATGCTGACCAAGGCCCTGGCTCGCGAATGGGCGCGCCATCACATCGCGGTCAACGCCCTGTGCCCGGGCTATGTGGAGACCGACATCAACCGGGACTGGTTCGAGACCGAGGGTGGCCAGAAGCAGGTGCGAGGCTTTCCGCGCCGCCGTCTGATGGAGGCCACAGACCTTGACGCCGCCCTGCTGATGCTGGCCGGGCCTGCAGCCTCGGCGATCACAGGAACCCTGGTGACCGTCGATGATGGGCAGTCGCTGCCCTGACAGCCTTGGCTGACGGCGCGTCACGGCGCCTAGGTGGAGCCCAGCAAGACAAGACATTGGAGGACGCGCCATGCGCCAGGGACCCTTAAGCGGACTGAAGGTCGTGGAATTCGCCGGCATCGGACCCGGACCATTCTGTGGAATGCTGCTGTCCGACCTCGGCGCCGACGTGGTCCGGATCGACCGGAAAGGGAAGGGCCGCGCCTCACCCGCCGATGTGACGAGCCGGGGCCGCCGCTCCATCGGCATGGACCTGAAGTCCCCCGACGCCATCGAGGCCTGCCTGAAGCTGATGGAAGGCGCCGATGCGGTCTTCGAGGGCTTCCGGCCCGGCGTCATGGAGAGATTGGGGTTGGGCCCCGACGTGGCCCTGAAGCGTAACCCCAAGCTCGTTTATGGCCGGATGACCGGTTGGGGCCAGACTGGGCCTTACGCCCATGCCGCCGGCCATGACATGAACTACATCGCCATCACCGGCGCGCTCGACGCCATCGGGACGACCGACAAGCCTGTTCCGCCCCTGAACCTGGTGGGGGATTTCGGTGGCGGCGCGCTGTACCTCGCGTTCGGCCTGCTGGCGGGGGTGATCCATGCCCGGGAGAGCGGCCAGGGCCAGGTGATCGACTGCGCCATGAGCGATGGCGCGGCCTCTCTGATGGCCATGTTCTATGGCTTCAAGGCCTCGGGGATGTGGAACTCGGGCCGGCGCAACAACCTGCTCGACGGCGGGGCGCACTTCTATGACACCTACCAGTGCAAGGACGGCAAGTGGGTGTCGATCGGCTCCATCGAGCCGCAGTTCTACGCCCTGCTGCTGGAAAAGACCGGCATCACCGACCCTGCCTTCCAGAAACAGATGGATCGGGGGGAGTGGGAGGGCCTTCGGGTCAAGCTCGCCGAGGTGATCGCCGGCAAGACCCGCGATGAGTGGACAGCGATCATGGGCGGCACCGATGTCTGCTTCGCCCCCGTTCTCGACATGGATGAGGCGCCGGCTCACCCCCACAATCAGGCGCGCCAGACCTTCGTGGAAGTGTCCGGTGTGATGCAGCCGGCGCCTGCGCCGCGGTTTTCGGCCACCCCGGGTGCGATCCAGGGGCCGCCGCCGGCCATCGGGGCGCATGATGAGGAAGCGCTCGCCGACTGGGGCTTTTCAGGCGATGAGATCGCCGCCCTGCGTCGCGCCGGCGCCATGATGGAGAGCGCGTAACTTCCTGAACGGTTTGCGGAATTCCCGTTCAGGCGCCGTTCAGCGGGCCGCTCATAATTTGAGCCCAGGTTGAGGCCGCACTCTCCCGTCCCTCGAAGCGGCCGCGACCCGATGGCTGACACGCCCATCGATGACGCGCCTCCGGCGACCCCGGAGGCGCGTCGTCACTTTCAAGGGGGCGCTTGCGCCGCCGGGGATTCCTTGATCAACGTCGGACATGTCGATCCACCAGGAGCTGGACCGCTTGGGCATGCGTCGATGGGAGCCCGTCCGCGCGGCTCGCCTTGGCCTGTCCACGGTGGGGCGCGCCCTGACCCGTCTCTGGGGCCGGGATGTGATGCTCTATGTGGGCGGCACGTCCT
>NZ_JAUYAW010000046.1 GCF_030693405.1 Phenylobacterium sp. | reverse complement strand
GTGGCCGCAGGTCGCGCGCCGTCGCGGACCTCGGCGGTCGCTGTCCCCGACGGGGTGGTGGACAGGCCGCCCAGGGCGTCGGGGCCCTCAAGGCCTTCGGAGCCGGCGGTCTCCAGATCCTCAAGGGGGGGCGCTGCGACCTGGGAGGCGCTCGGCGCCACCACGACCGGGGCGCCGTCGCCCTTGGGCGCCACGGTCGGCTGAGCGGTAAGGGCGAAGGGCGAGGGCGGCTGGGTCGCCACGGCGCTCTTGGCGCCGGTCACGACAGCTTTTTCAGCCTCAGCCTCCGGCGTCTCGACGCTGTCGCCGGCGACGGCAGGCGTTGTGGCAGGTCCAGACTGGCCGGCTCGCAGGCTGACCACGCCGGCGGCGGCCGCGGCGGTCATCAGGGGCTGAGCGCTCGTCTGGGCGGCGGCGGTCTGAGCCTGGGCCGTGACCGGGGGCGCGGCCGGAGCCGGCGCCGCAGCTGGCGGTGGTGCGGGGGCCGCTGATTTCTCGGACGGCGGCAGGGTCGGGGACGTGTCCTGCCCGGATGGAGAGGTCAGGGCGGGGGCGTTCTGAGTCCTGACAGGCTCCGAGGTCGGGGCGGCGGCGGTTGGGCGGGCGGCGTGGTCTGTGGCCTCGACCTCGACGTCGCTTGCGCCGGCCAGGGTCGGCGCCTGCGGCGCGACGGGAGCCTCCACGGCGTCGTCTGGCGCGGGCGCAACGATGGCGCTGGCCGATGGGGCTGTAGCCGGCGCCGCCTCGGCGGACGCCGTTGCAAGGGGCTCTGTGGTCGGGGCCTGAGCCTGGGCTGTGGTCATCAGGACCGGCGCAGGGATCATAAGACCGACAGCGGCCAGCTGACCCTCGGCGGCCAGGCCGTCTTCGGTCTGGGCCTCGGCCTCGGGATCGGAGACCTCGTCCGAGACGGGGGTGATGATCTGAGCCGCGGGGGAGGGCTGGCTTCCTTGCAGGGCGGGTGCAGGCGCGTCGGGCGCGGGGCCAAACAGCGCCGCCATCAAGGCTTCGAAGCCTCCCGTATCCCCCCCCATGGGCGCAGCGGCGCCGGCGGCGGGCGCTGGAACGGGCGGGGTGATCGGGAGCAGTGAAAACGACATGAGACTCAGCAGGGGACCGGACGACGCGCCACGGGGACGCTGGAGGCGGTAAGGTCGGCGCCTGCTGCGCCCATGGGTTCGATGAGACGTCAGCAACCTTCACGCCAGTTTGGCGTAGCCCCGTAACCCGTTGATATGAATAATGTTATTATCGGGGCCGGCATCCGGCGGATTGTCGCGCAGGCTGAACTTGCCCAGTCAGCGCCCCGCGGCTCGGACGAGTCTGCCGCCTTTCGGAAAGGTTACCGCCGGGGCGCGCCCAAACTGGCGCCAGACTTGCGACCCCTTGAATGTCCATTCCGGACCCTGAATGGGTCGGTATTGAAAAGGCTAGGGTTTTTCCGGACCCTCGCGTGCGCGTTCATCTCAGGCCCGGCAGAATGCGCCGGTCCCCGCAGCGAGGATTGCCGGGTGGAAGGACAAGGCCATGTCGCTGACAGCGGTCCTTAAGACAGCGAATTCCGGACTGGTGGCCTCGCAGGTCGGCTTGCGGGCGGTCTCCGACAACATCGCCAACGTCAACACCGCCGGCTACGTCCGCAAGACCGTCGACCAGCAGCAGCTGGTGGTCGCCGGCCAGGGCATGGGCGTCGAGATCTCCGGCGTCAAACGGGTCACTGACCAGTACCTGCAGCTGGCCACCCTGTCGGCGGGCTCTGAGTCCGGCCGATGGGATGCGGTGGCCCAGTATATGGACAACGCCCAGAGCCTGTTCGGCGACCCGTCGGGTGATGCGTTCTTTTTCGGCCGCCTGGACGACATCTGGGCCGCCTTCGCCGCCACCGCCAACGACCCCTCCTCAAGCCTGCTGCGCAGCCAGTCCTTGTCGTCCATCGAGGACTTCCTCAACGAGGGGGCGCGGATCAACAGTTCGCTGAATGAGCTCGGACGGACGGTCGACACCCAGATCAGCGCCAATATCGACCGGGCCAACGACCTTCTCGACCAGATCAACAAGCTGAACGCCGACATCAGCCGCGCCCAGATGGTGGACGCCGACGCCTCGGGGTCGGAGAACATCCAGAGTCAGCTGGTGGACGAGCTGGCGACTCTGATCAATGTGCAGGTCAGCGCCCGACCCACCGGCGGCTTGATCATCCGCTCCACCGAAGGGGTCATGCTGGCCGGCGACGGGGCGGCCAAGCTCTCCTATTCCCGCACCGACAGCACCAAGGGCTACATCACCGCAGACACCTCCGGCGGGGCTGCGACGGGCAGGCCGATCACCATCACCGGCGGCGCCCTGCGCGGGCTTCTGGATCTTCGGGACGACAAGCTGCCCGGCGTCTCCGACCAGCTCGGGGAATTCCTCAGCCGCGCGGCTGATGCGATCAACGCCGCGCACAACGCCGCCTCCACCGTCCCGGCCCAGACGACGCTCACCGGCCGCAACACCGGGCTTGACCTGCCCTCAGCCATCGGTGGCTTCACAGGCGCGACGACGGTGGCGATCGTGGACGCCGCCGGTCAGCTGACCCGGCGGGTGGATATCGATTTCACGGCCAGCACCATGAGCGTGGACGGCGGCCCTGCGGCGGCCTTCACGCCGGCCAGCTTCCTGGCGGATCTGAACACCGCCCTGGGCGCGACGGGGTCGGCCACCTTCACCAACGGCGTGCTCAGCCTGACCGCCGCGGCGGGTGGGGTGGCCATTGACGAGGGGACATCCAAGAAGGCGGGCCGCGGCTTCTCCCACTTCTTTGGCCTGAATGACATCGTCCGGTCCGGTGGCTTCACCAACTACGACACTGGCCTGACCGGGACGAGCGCCCACGGGTTCACGCCCGGCGACCAGATCACCATCCGTCTGGCCCAGGGTGACGGCAAGCCGATCCGCGACGTCGCCGTCACCGTTCCCGCCGGCGCCACCATGAACGACCTGGTGGCGGCCCTGAACCACAATACGAGCGGGGTCGGCCTCTATGGCCAGTACACGCTGGATTCCAACGGCGCCCTGACGTTCAAGGGCTCTGAACCCTTCTACGCCACGACGTCGATCGTACAGGACAACACCGCCCGCGGGGTTGGCGGCCCGTCGATCAGCAACCTGTTCGGCCTGGGCGTGGTGGAGCGGACGGGCCGGGCCAATCGGCTTGAGGTCGCCGCGGCCTTCATCACCGATCCGATGAAGGTGGGCCTGGCCAAGCTTGATCTCAGCGTCGCCCCTGGCCAGCCGGTCCTTACCCCCGGGGATGGGCGCGGGGCGCTCGCCCTGGCCACCGCCGGGGAAAGGGTCTCCCGGTTCGGCGCCGCAGGCTCCCTGGGGGAGGTGAACATGACCATCTCCCGCTACGCCTCGGAGTTCGGCGGCTCCATCGGCCGGGAATCGGCGGCCGCCGACACCCGCAGATCCAGCGCCCAGGCGGTGCGGACCGAGGCGGTGAACCGCCGCCAGTCCGTCGAGGGCGTCAACCTGGACGAGGAACTGGTTCGAATGACCACCTATCAGCAGGCCTTTAACGCTTCGGCCCGCATGATCCAGGCGGCCAAGGAACTGTTCGACGTCCTGACCAACATCGTCTGAGGACCAACACCATGGTGAGCCGCGTCTCCACCGGCGGAAACTACAGCGCCGTCCTGGCCAATCTGATCTCGGCCCAGCAGCGCCAGATGGACGCCGGAACCAAGGTCGCCAGCCAGAAGAACGGCTCGGACCTGAAGGACTATGCCCGCAACGCCGAGATGCTGACGGCCATGCGGTCCATCGAGACCCGCCTGGGCGCCTTCACCGAACAGAACAAGCTGGTCAGCGACCGGCTGACCACCCAGGACTTCGCCCTTTCCCAGGTGGCCGACGCCGCCCAGATCGCCCGCCAGGCCATCGCCGAGTCCATCGCCAGCGGCCGGGTGGACACCCTGATGCAGGATATCCAGGCGGCCTTCCGCAACGGGGTCGAGGGGATGAACGCCCGGTACGGCGGCAAGTACCTGTTCGCCGGCGGTCAGGTGGACACCCCGCCATTCTCAGCCACCTCGCTCAGCGACCTGACGATCCCGGCGACCAATGTGGCCGACTATTTCCACAACGACTCCTACGTCGCCCAGGCCAAGGTCGATGACTCCACCCTGGTCAATCTCGGCTTCCTGGCCGACGCCTTCGGGACCGGCATGATGGAGGCGTTCAAGGCGATCCAGGCCTTTGAGGAGGGGGTCAACGGACCGTTCGATGGTGAACTCACCGACAATCAGCGGATCTTCCTGGAGAGCCAGCTGTCGGTCTGGGACACCGCCTACAAGGATCTGGTCAATGTCGGCGGCCGCAACGGCATGGTGCAGAGCCGCGTCGACTCCGTGAAGGAAGACCTGGTCGCCCGGACCAACAGCATCAAGGGCATGGTCGGCGAGATCGTCGACGCCGACATGAGCCAGGCGGTGTCCAACCTGCAGCAGGCGCAGATCTCAGTGCAGGCCGCCGCCCAGGTCTTTCTGGCCCTGCAGGAAAGCTCCCTGCTCAACGTCCTGAGATAGGCCCTCAGTCCTCGGTCCAGACCGGGGCGGGGTCGCCGGCCAGGCTGTGAAAAGCGACATAGGCCTGGTCCATGGCGCCGCCCACATAGCTCGGCCTTGAGGTCATGCGCGCGAGCCAGGCCGCGGCGGCCGGCGTCGCCTTCAAGAGGGCCGCGCCCTCCGGCGTGCGGCCGAAGAACAGCAGATGGGGCAGCAGAAAGGCGTCGGCCAGGGTCAGCCGGTCGCCCACCAGATAGCCGCCGTCCGCCGCCGCCTCGCCGATCAGCCGCATCTGCAGGCGCAGGGGATCGCGGGCGGACTGGACGAAATCCTGATCGACCTCGAACCCCCAGGCTGGACGCACGAGGCGCTCCTTCATGAAGCGGTTCATGACCGGGAACACATAGGCGTTCACCAGGCTGATCCAGCGCAGAACCTCCGCCTGGCCCAGCGCGTCGGCGGGCTGAAGGGGCGGGCCATCGAAGGCGCGGTCGATATAGTGGGTGATGGCCTGGGTCTCGTAGAGGATCACCTCGCCATGCTGCATCACCGGCATCTTGCCGAACGGATGCAGGCTGAGGTGCTCGTCCGAGCCGAAGACCACCGGGTTGAGGGCGTGGTCTACGCCCTTCTCGTCGGCCGCCATCATGGCCGTCCACAGATAGGCGCTGCCGGCCATCGAGTGAAAGATCAAGGTCGCCATGTCCGCTCTCCCCGCGACCAGAGGGTGGCCGGATCAGCAACGCGGCCGCCTTGCGGCAGATCAACTCCCTGGCGCTCAGATCGAGGCCTGCGGAGGGATTTCAACGGCTCATCGCAGGCCTTGAGAGATCTCATGGCAGTAGCCCTGGAGGCGGCGGCCTCTTCCGCCCATGTCTGTTTCAGACAAGGCGGGCCGCCGGCCGTCGCTTGAGCCGGGAGATCCGCCACCCTGGAAGGAGACGACCATGCCGAAGACCGAGATCGTTAAGCGCGCCAGGACGGCTGAGCCGCGCCGCGCCATTCCGACCCGCCCCGGCGCCATCGGCGCCGCCGTCCTGATCCTGGCCTGGGCGGGCGCCAGCGCGGCTCTCGCGGTGGTCAGCCCCAAGGTGGAGCGGGGCCTGGAGGCCTGTCTGCCGATGCTCAAGGGGCAGCCCCCCGAGGCGGTGGCCCCGCAGCTTGGTCTGGAACGCCAGGGCCGCGCCTGGGTGCTGAGCGGCGCTGGAGCTACGGTGGAGCTGGCGCCGCCTGGCGCCGCCAACCCGCAGGTCTGCGCGCTCTACGTCTCCCATGAGCCGGATCAGGCCCAGGCGATCCTGAATGGCGTGGACGCCTGGGCGAGCGCCCCGGCGCGGGCCATGCAGCGTGTGCGCCATCAAGAAGCGACGGCCGGCGGGGCGCGTCTGACTAGCGCCTGGAGCGGCCAGAGCGCGGGGCAGGACCTCGACATCGTGCTGTCCAAGGACGCGGCGCCCACCGATGGCAACCGCGAATCGATGATCGTGATCACCGCCCGCTGAGGGCGACGACCGGACGTCCCCGCCGCACCAGACCCCTCGCGGCGGGGACGGATGGCCGCCTGAGGCCGCAAGAGAACATCTTGCGAACAGAGAACAAAAAGCGTACGACTGAGTCCTGGACGCCCAGCCGGGGATCGCCCCGGTCGGTCCGACGGAATCATGGGATAAGGGGTCCCCTCAAATGGCACAGTCGGCGTTGAAACTCGTGGGTAAAGAAGAAGGCGACAAGCAGCGCGCGCTCGAGGCGGCGCTGTCTCAGATCGATCGGGCCTTTGGTAAGGGCTCGGTGATGAAGCTGGGGGACAAGGGCAAGATCGTCGAGATCGAGTCCTTTTCCACGGGCTCGCTCGGCCTGGATCTGGCGCTCGGCATCGGTGGCCTGCCCAAGGGGCGGATCGTCGAGATCTACGGCCCGGAAAGCTCCGGCAAGACGACGCTCGCCCTGCATGTGGTGGCCGAGGTTCAGAAGGGCGGCGGCACCGCGGCCTTTGTGGACGCCGAGCACGCCCTTGACCCGTCCTACGCCCACAAGCTCGGCGTGAACCTGGACGACCTGCTGGTCTCCCAGCCGGACACCGGCGAGCAGGCCCTGGAGATCACGGACACCCTGGTCCGCTCCGGCGCCGTCGACGTCATCGTCATCGACTCCGTGGCCGCTCTGACGCCCCGGGCCGAGATCGAAGGCGAGATGGGCGACAGCCTGCCGGGCCTGCAGGCCCGGCTGATGAGCCAGGCCCTGCGCAAGCTCACCGGCTCCATCTCCAAGACCAAGACCCTGGTCATCTTCATCAACCAGATTCGCATGAAGATCGGCGTCATGTACGGCAGCCCGGAGACCACCACCGGGGGCAATGCGCTGAAATTCTACGCCTCTGTCCGCCTGGACATCCGCCGCACCGGCTCGGTGAAGCAGCGCGACGAGATCGTCGGCAACAATGTCCGGGTCAAGGTTGTGAAGAACAAGGTGGCCCCGCCGTTCCGCGAGGTCGAGTTCGACATCATGTACGGCGAAGGCATCTCCAAGCTGGGCGAGATCATCGACCTGGGGGTCAAGGCCGGGGTGGTCGAGAAGTCCGGCTCCTGGTTCTCCTTCAACAGCCAACGGATCGGCCAGGGCCGGGACAATGTGCGGGAATTCCTCAAGGCCAATCGCGATGTGGCCGACGAAATCGAGAAGGCGGTGCGCGGCGCCACCTCCAAGATCGAGGAAGAACTGCTGGTGGGCGCCCCGGACGAACCGGACGACTGACCTTCGAGATCTCCGCAGATCGCGTCGTGACCGCCCGGGCCGGACGCCCCCGCCGATTCGCGTCCGGTTCGCTCCTGGACCCCAACGCGGCGCCTCGTCTGCGGAGGAGGACGCCCTGGCCCGCCGCCAGGGCGTCCTTTTTCTTTGCGCGCGGCGGCAAGTCTCGTAAACGACCCGCAAATTTCCCCTGCGCGGCCGGCCGCGCGAGCCCTATATGCAAGCCATGTCCAGCCTGAACCAGCTCCGCAGCGCCTTCATCAACTACTTCAAGGATCGCGATCACCTGGTGATCCCGTCGGCGCCCTTGGTGCCGCAGAACGATCCGACGCTGATGTTCGTCAACGCCGGCATGGTGCCGTTCAAGAACTACTTCACCGGGGCCGAGACGCCACCCGCGGCCCGGGCGGTCTCGGTTCAGAAGTGCGTGAGGGCCGGGGGCAAGCACAACGACCTGGACAATGTCGGCTATACGGGCCGCCACCAGACCTTCTTCGAGATGCTGGGCAACTTCTCGTTCGGCGACTATTTCAAGGAAGGGGCGATCGAGCACGCCTGGGCCTTCATCACCCGCGACCTGGGTCTCGATCCGGCCCGCCTCATGGTGACTATCGCGCCCGACGACGACGAGGCCGCCGCCCTGTGGCGCAAGATTGCGGGCCTGCCGGACTCCAAGATCGTGCGGCTGGAAGAGAACTTCTGGTCCATGGGCGACACCGGCCCCTGCGGCACCAACACCGAGATCTTCTACGATCACGGCGACCACGTCCCAGGCGGCCCGCCTGGCAGTCCCGATGAGGACGGTGACCGGTTCGTGGAGATCTGGAACCTGGTCTTCATGCGCTGGGAGCAGTTCGCCGACGGCTCGCGCAAGGACCTGCCCAAGCCGCAGATCGACACCGGCATGGGCCTGGAGCGGATCGCCACCGTCCTGCAGGGTGTCCATTCCAACTACGACACCGACATGTTCCGGGCCCTCATCGCCGCCAGCGAAGAGGCCACCGGCGTCAAGGCCCAGGGCGAGGCCCGCTTCTCGCACCAGGTCATTGTCGACCACCTGAGGTCCACCAGCTTCCTGATCGCCGACGGGGTGTCGCCCTCCAATGAGGGCCGCGGCTATGTGCTGCGACGGATCATGCGTCGGGCCATGCGGCACGTGCACCTTCTGGGCGCCGCCGAGCCCCTTATGCATCGGCTGACCCCGGCCCTGGTGGGCCAGATGGGGGAGGCCTATCCGGAGCTGCGTCGGGCCGAGCCCGTGATCGCCGAGACCCTGCGCCAGGAGGAAGAGCGCTTCCGCCGCACCCTCGGCCGCGGCATGAGCCTGCTGGAGGAGGCCACCGCCCAGGTGGGCGAAGGCGGCGTCCTGCCGGGCGAGACGGCCTTCAAGCTCTATGACACCTACGGCTTCCCGCTGGATCTGACCCAGGACGCCGTGCGCGCGCTCGGCATGAGCGTCGATCTGGCCGGGTTCGACGTGGCCATGAAGCGCCAGAAGGATCAGGCCCGTGACGCCTGGACTGGCTCTGGTCAGGCTGCGGCGGCCGGCGAATGGTTCGCCCTGCGCGAGCGCCTCGGCCCCACCGACTTCGTCGGCCACGACCAGGGCGAGGTGACCGCTGAGCTGCTGGTGCTCATGGGCGACGGCGCGGAAGTCCCCAAGGCGGGCGCCGGTCAGACCGTCCAGGCCCTGTTCGACCGTACGCCCTTCTATGGCGAGAGCGGCGGCCAAGCCGGCGACACCGGCGAGGTGGAGTGGGACGGCGGCCACGGCCGGGTGATCGACACCCAGAAACAGGCCGGCGACCTGCATGTGCACGTCATCGAGATCGAGTCCGGCGATCTGACGCCCGGCGCGCGGGTGCGCCTGGCCCTGGACGCCGATCGGCGCACCACCACGCGGGCCAATCACTCGGCCACCCACCTGCTGCACGCGGCCCTGCGCAATGTGCTGGGGCCCCATGTGAGCCAGAAGGGCCAGATGGTCGATGGTGAGCGTATCCGCTTCGACTTCAGCCACGGCCAACCCCTGACGCTCGAGGAGATCGACAGGATCGAGGCCGAGGTGAATGCGGTGATCCGCCAGAACCTGCCGGCCGAGACGAAGAACATGGCGCCTGAGGCGGCGATCGAAGCCGGCGCCATGGCCCTGTTCGGCGAGAAGTATGGGGATGTGGTCCGCGTCCTGACCCTGGGTCGTGCGCTCGACGGGGAGGGCGCCTATTCGGTGGAGCTGTGCGGCGGCACCCATGTGGCCCGCACCGGCGATATCGCCCTGTTCAAGATCGTCTCCGAAAGCGGCGTGGCCGCCGGCGTCCGCCGGATCGAGGCCCTGACCGGCGAACCCGCCCGCCGCTGGCTGCTGGACCAGGCCCTGGTCTCCCGTCAGCTGGCCGAGCAGTTCAAGACCCCGGTCTCTGAGGTTCTGGGGCGAGTGGAGGCTCTGGAAGCGCAACGGCGCAAGTTGGAAAAGGAACTGGCCGACGCCAAGCGTCAGCTGGCCATGGGCGGCGGCGGCGCAGCCCAGGCCGGTCCGGAGGAGATCGGCGGGGTTCAGGTGCTGGCCCGGATCATGGACGGGGTCGGCGGCAAGGATCTCCGGCCCATAGCCGAGGAATTCAAGAAGCAGATCGCCGACGGGATCATCGCCCTGGTGGGCGTGGCCGAGGGCAAGGCTGCGGTCACCGTGGCGGTGACCGGCGCAGCCAAGGATCGGTTCAACGCCGCCGAGCTGGCCAAGGCCGCCGTGATCGCCATGGGCGGTCAGGGCGCCGGCGGTCGGCCGGACTTCGCCCAGGGCGGCGCCCCGGACGGCGCCCGGGCCGAAGAGGGCCTGGCGGCGCTCAAGGCGGCCATCGCAGGCTAGGTCTCGACAGGACCGGTCAAGCGCGGTCCCGTCGAGATCACCCCGCCTCAGGCGGGCGGTGTCCGCACGCAGGCCAGCTTGTTGCCCTGCGGGTCGCGCACATAGGCGGCGTACCAGCCCTCGCCATATTGCGCCCGCAGGCCGGGCGGGCCTTCGCAGGCGCCGCCATGGGCCATGGCCGCGGCATAGAAGGCGTCGACCATCTCTGGCGTCGAGGCGTAGAGCCCGACCATCACGCCATTGCCCGCCAGGGCCGGCGCCCCGTCAAAGGGCTTGCAGACCCAGATCGTCTGGCTGTTGGGGTCACCCTCCCGGCCGTAGCCGGTCCAGTTTTCGAACTCGTGGAGCCGGCGCAGCCCCAGCGGCGCAAGCGCAGCATCATAAAAGGCCTGGGCCGCGGCATGGTCGTCAGCGCCCAGGGTCACATAGCCCAGGCCAGGCGGCGTGCTCATCATCATCTCTCCCGTACGTGGCCAAGCGCCACGATGAGAACATAACAGGAACAAATCAGGCGAGGAAGTGGGCGATCAGACTCAGGGTGAGGGCGCTGAGCACGGTTCCGGCGATCACCGCCTCGGCCGCGCCCCGGGCGAAGACGCCCATCTTGCGGGTCTGAATGAAGACATTGACGGCGGTCGGACAAGCCGCCAGCAGGGTGGCGGTGGCCCGGAGCTCCGGGGCGATACCCGCAGCCCCCAGGACGAGCCAGACGAGCAGGGGGGCGAGCGCCAGCTTGATCGCCAGGGCGAGGACCAGCGGCCCCTGATCCTCGCGTCGCGGCCACCCGCCTTCGCGGCCGATCAGTCCGCCCAGGGCTACGAGCGCCACCGGACTGGCGGTGAGGGCGAGCCAGGTGAGGACCTGATCAGCGGGTCCTGGCAGCCGCGCGCCGGTGGCGGCGAGGACCAGACCGCAGGCGGCGCCCAGGACGGTCGGATTGGCCAACACCCGTCGCAGCGCGCGGGCCAGGCCCACGGCGGCGTTGCCGGTCTGCAGGATGGCGACCGCCAGGCCCATCAGCAGGATGAAGTCGACGGCCACCAGGGCCGCGGCCTGGGGACGGACGGCCTCCCCCAGGACCGCGACCGCCAGGGGCGCGCCCAGGAAGGCGGTGTTGCCGAGACCGGCCACCATGGGCAGGCCTGCGGTCGTCTCGCGCGGCATACCCAGACGCTGCGCGGCGATCCAGGCGCCCAGCAGCAGCAGGATCATGGTCAGACCATAGAGGCCCAGCGCCATCCCCTGGCTGGCGTTCGGAGGCGGGGCGTCTCCCAGCCAGCGGATCAGAAGGGCCGGGAAGCCGATCCAGAAGGTGTAGGCCGACAGCCAGGCGCCCAGGCGGGGTCCTAGCAGACCGATGCGGCCGGCCACGGCGCCGGCGGCGATGATCGCAAAGAACGGCGCGATACGCGCAATCAGGTCCAAGGCGAAACCGTCGTGGGACTAGACGGGGTCGGCGTCAGGCAGGCGCACATGCACCAGCTTCCACTGGAAGAGATCGGTGCGTTGAAAGGTGAAGACCATCACCTCGCCCGGCTGTTCAGGGGGATGGACGGCGAAGCGAACCCGGTTGACCCCCCAGAACCGCAGGGCCGGCCACGGCTCGCTAAGCGCCGCGGTGATCCGCGCCAGGCCCTGGGGCGGCGGCGGCTCAGGCGGCGCGGTTCCCGGGATATAGCCGCGTGTCAGATCGTAGAGACCCGCCGGGGTCAGGTAGGGTTCCAGGCGCGCGGGGGCCGGGGTCAGGGGGGAGAGGGGTTCGGCGAAGGGCTCGAGCGCGCGGCGCATGGCGCCGAGGGGATCGCGCCAGATGTCCGCAGTCTCGCCCGGGACGGGGGCCGGCTGCCCCGGTTCTTCCACCTGGTCGCGCAGGCTGGCGCGCACGGCGCGCAGGTCGACCATCTCGGCCATTCCCGCCACATCATGGTCCCGGGCATTGGCCTTCAGCGCCCGGAAGGCGAACCAGGGGGCGAGCGCAAACGCCAGGCCAAACAGGACCAGACAAAGCACGAAGATCTGAAACAGCTGACGTCTGACCATGGGCCGGTCGGGTCCCCTCGGCCAAGCTTCGCAGGTTGCGCGCAAGGGTTAACACGCCTCGTCACCCCTCGCCAATTTCCTCGCCTCGCGCGGGACGGCGAATTCGGGAGCTTAAGCTTGACCAGCGCGTTGAACGCCCATGGGGGCCCGTCTTCACAAACTGATCCACGATCTGCGCACGACCTTCTGGCTCGTGCCGGCCGTCCTGGTGAGCCTGGGCGTGCTCGCCGCCTTCTGGGCGGTGGGGGCCGAGGGGGCGGACTGGATCCCGGATCCCCTGCTCGCCCTGCTCTATGAGGGCGGAGAGAGCGGCGCGCGAACCCTGCTGGGGGCCATCGCCACCTCGGCCATCGGGGTTACGGGCACGCTCTTTTCCATCACCATCGCGGCCTTGACCCTGGCGTCCAGCCAGATGGGTCCGCGCCTGCTGGACAACTTCACCCGCGATCGGGGCAACCAGGTGGTGCTGGGGGTCTTTCTGGGCACCTTCGCCTACTGCCTGGTGGTGTTGCGCCAGGTCCGGGGCGGCGAGGATGATCTGTTTGTGCCGCGGCTGGCGCTTGGCGGCGCCATGTTGCTGGGCGGCCTCTGCATCGCCCTGCTGGTCTACTACGTCCATCACATGTCGAGCCGGATCAATATCGATACGGTGATCGACCTGGTGCGCCGGGACTTCTTCGCCGCCCTGGACAGCCAGACGGAGCGCGAGCCCGGGCGCCGGCTCCTGCAACCCGAGGCGGTCGACCTGGACTGGTCGGACGCCTGCCCTGTCCCCGACCCCCGGAACGGCTACCTGCAGCAGCTGGAGACCGACGATCTGGCCGACTGGGCGGTGGCCAACGGCGCGCGGGTCCGGCTGCTGGTGCGGCCCGGAGACTTCATCATGGCCGGCGGCTGCGTCGCCCTGGTCTGGCCCCCGGACGCCGAAGGGGCGCAGGAGGCCGTGGTCGGGGCCACGGCGCTCAGCGCGCGCCGCACCTCCGGCGCCGATCTCGAATACAGCGCCCGGCAGCTGGTGGAGGTGGCGGTTCGGGCCCTGTCGCCGGGGATCAACGATCCGATGACCGCCATAGCGGTGCTCGATCAGCTGGGCTCGGCGCTCTGCCGGGTAGCCAACCGCACCTTTGTCTCAGGCGTGACGGTCAGGGACGGCCGGGTGGTGCTGCTGCGGCCGGTCAGCGACTATGCCGGCCTGGTGGATGTCAGCTTCGACATGATCCGCCAGAACGGGGCCGGCGCCCCGTCGGTATTGATCCGCATGCTGGAAGTTCTGGCCCTGGTGGCCGAGCAGGAGCGGGATCCCGAACGTCTGGCGGCCCTGGTCTCCCACGCCGACAAGGTCATGTCCGATGGCCAGAAGGCCTTCGCCAATGACAGGGATCTGCAGGATCTGCATCAACGTCACCGCGCGCTTGGGCGGGTGGTGGCCCATGGGGGTCCGGCGCGCCGCACCGGACCCTAGGTCTATAAGGCGTCGGCTCAGGCCTGGTCGGCCAGGGCCTTTTCGAGATTGGCGGCCACCTTGTCGATGAAGCCTTCAGTGGTCAGCCAGCCCTGGGTGTCGCCCACCAGCAGGGCCAGGTCCTTGGTCATGGAGCCGCTCTCGACGGTGGAGACGCAGACCGCCTCCAGGGTCTTGGCGAACCGGTCCAGGGCGTCATTGCCGTCGAGCTTGGCCCGGTGCTCCAGGCCCCGGGTCCAGGCGAAGATCGAGGCGATGGAGTTGGTCGAGGTGCTTTCGCCGCGCTGATGCTGGCGGTAGTGGCGGGTCACCGTGCCGTGGGCGGCCTCGGCCTCCAGGGTCTTGCCGTCCGGGGTGATCAGCACCGAGGTCATCAGGCCGAGCGACCCAAAGCCCTGGGCCACCTGGTCGGACTGCACGTCGCCGTCATAGTTCTTGGCCGCCCAGATGAAACCACCGGACCACTTCAGGGCCGAGGCGACCATGTCGTCGATCAGGCGGTGCTCGTAGACGATGCCGGCGGCCTTGTACTGCTCGGCGTATTTCGCCTCGAAGACCTCGGCGAAGATGTCCTTGAAGCGCCCGTCATAGGCCTTGAGGATGGTGTTCTTGGTCGAGAGATAGACCGGGTACTTGCGGTTCAGGCCGTAGGCCAGGCAGGCCTCGGCGAACTCGCGGATCGAGTCGTCCAGATTGTACATGGCCATGGCCACGCCAGACCCGGGATAGTTGAACACTTCGCGCTCGATGACGTCGCCGTTCTCGCCTTCCCAGCGGATGGTCATCTTGCCCTTGCCCGGCACCAGGAAGTCGGTGGCGCGGTACTGGTCGCCATAGGCGTGGCGGCCGACGATGATCGGCTGGGTCCAGCCCGGGATCAGGCGCGGGACGTTCTTGCAGATGATCGGCTCGCGGAAGACGACGCCGCCGAGGATGTTGCGGATGGTGCCGTTGGGCGAGCGCCACATCTGCTTGAGGCCGAATTCCTCGACCCGGGCCTCGTCCGGCGTGATCGTCGCGCACTTGATGCCGACGCCGTATTTCTGGATGGCCTCGGCGGCCTCGACGGTGACCTTGTCGTCGGTCTTGTCCCGATACTCGATGCCCAGATCGTAATAGGCGATGTCGATGTCGAGATAGGGGAAGATGAGCTTGTCCTTGATCATCTTCCAGATGATCCGGGTCATCTCGTCCCCGTCGATATCGACGACGGGATTGGCGACTTTGATCTTGGCCATAGGCGAGGCGCGCTCCGTGGCGGAATTGAGGGGTTGAGGCCGTATACAAGCCCTAGGCCGAGGCGCAAAGCCAGGATGGACGCAATCGTCCTCGACACGGGATCGTCATCGCCCGTCGATAGTTAGGTCTCCGTGGAAACCCCCGCCACCTGCTCCGCCCTCATAGGGGCGCCCGTTCTGCTGCTCGTCGCCGAGCCGTGGGACTTCATCTCGCCCTACGGACGGGGCCGCCTGCAGGGACAGATCAGCAATATCCGCGACTTCGGTCCCGCTGGCGGTCAGGAGCTGTGGGTTTCGCTGTCGTCCCTGATCATCGGCGGCCACCACATCGACAGCCTCCGTGCTACCCCCTTGCGCATGGTGGAGAGCGACATCGTGCGGCGCCTTCTGGACAGGCGCCCGGCGGCGGTCCGGCTCCTGGGGCCCGAGGGGAGCGGGGTGCGACTGGCTGCGGCGATTCGGCGCCTGGGACCTGCCCGCCCTTCGTCGTGAGCCTAGCCGACTGCGGCGGACACCGCCCGGGCGACGTCGGCGATGATGGCTTCCCGCTCGGCCTCGGGCAGGGCGGACCCTGACAGGAATACCGCCACCACATACTGCCGCCCATCGGCCAGGGTGATCAGACCGATGTCGTTGGTGGCCGGGTTCAGACCAAGATCGGTGCGCGCCGTTCCGGTCTTGTGGGCCAGACGCGCGCCCTCGGGCAGGCCAGCGGCCAGCCGGTTGGGTCCTGAGCGGCTCTCCTCCATGATCTTCAGCAGGCGGGCCGTGGAGGCGTCGGACAGGAGCTCGCCACGGGCCAGCTTCGACAGGAAGAGCAGGGCGTCCCGCGGGCTGGTGGTGTCGCGCGGATCCTGAAGATAGCGCGCCGTGGCCGCCCTGCGCACCTCGGCGGGAGTCTCGGCCAGGGCGGCGCTGTAGGCGGCCTCGGTCTTCAGGGCTGGGCGGAAGGAGCCCAGCCCGGCGATCTCGGGCTGCATCTGGCGTTCATAGCGATCGACCCGCATGTCGCTCAGGCCCTGGCTGCGGAGCCAGGCTGTCACCGCGCCTGGGCCGCCGATCCGCCGCATCAGCAGGTCAGCGGCGGTGTTGTCGCTGGTTCCAACCGCAAGCGTCAGAAGTTCGGCGACAGTGTAGTCACGGCGACCCGGATAGGCTGCAGCCACCGGGCTGAACGGCGGCGACAGGTTCTCGTCGTCGAGGGTGAGGATTTCATCGAGGGTGAGCCGACCGGCGTCCACCTCGGCCAGGACCGCAGCGCCCAGCGGCGCCTTGAAGACGCTCTGCATGGGAAACCGCTCGCTGCCGCGGATCGCCCACAGCTCGCCGCTCTCCAGGTTCATGAGCGCCACCCCGAGCCGCGCCTCGCCCGCGCGGGCGCTGAGGTCTTCGCCCATGGCGTCCAGGCGCCTAGCATCCAGGGGTGGGGTGGTGGAGACGGTCTGGGGCATACCCGGGTCGCAGGCCCCGATCAGGAGGGCGGCGGCCAGGAGAAGAAGGTGACGCATGAGGTGAAATGCTCCAGATGCGGGCCAAACTCTTGCACGCCACATCCCATAGGACCGAAAACGCCCAGATGACTGTAAGTTCCGCGCCCGCGCCAACCATTATCCTGTCGGCCCCGCAACTGGCGGAGAACATCGGGGCCGTGGCCCGGGTGATGGCCAATTTCGGCCTGGAGGATCTTCGCCTCGTCAATCCGCGCGACGGCTGGCCCCAGGACCGGGCCTGGGCCTCGGCCTCTGGCGCCGACTGGCCGCTGGACGGGGCCCGGGTATTCTCCAGCGTCGCCGAGGCCGCCGCCGACCTGAAGGTGCTGTTCGCCACCACCGCCCGGCCCCGCGAGCTGCAGTTGCCGGTGATCACGCCGCGGGAGGCGGCCGCCGAGCTGGCCGGCCGGGTGGCTGCCGGCCAGAAGGTGGGCCTGTTGTTCGGGGCCGAGCGGGCGGGTCTGGAGACCGCTGACGTGGCCCTGTGCCAGGCGGTGGTCACCGTGCCGGTGGACCCGCGCTTCCACTCCCTGAACCTCGCCCAGGCCGTGGCGCTGACAGCCTATGAGTGGCGGCTGACGCAAGCCGCAGGTCCGCCGCCCCGGTTCAGAGACGGGCCCGAGCCCGCTGACCATGCGGCGATGATGGGGCTCTATGGCCATCTGGAGGCCGAACTGGACGCCGCCGGCTTCTTCCACCCGCCGGAGAAGCGACCCTCGATGATCCAGAACCTGCGCTCGGCCCTGGGACGGGCGAGCTTCAGCGACCAGGAGGTGCGCACCTTCCGCGGCGTGGTCACCGCTTTGTCGCGGGGGCGTGGGCGGGTGCTCGACAAGCTCGCCCGTCAAAAGGCCGAACGTGAGGCCGGTGGCGAACCGGAGACTTGACGCAAAGGCGCCGGCCAAGCTCATAAGGGATCAATGATAACCTAGGCAGCGTCGGGGAGAGCGTGATGTCGGGACCAGATCTGAAAACCGCGGCGATGAAGGCCTGGCTCTATGGCCTGCCGCTGATCGAAATCGCCGCGACGCGCGCCCGGGGCCTGTCTTTCGGCCAGAGCCTGAACACCATCGGCCATGTGCGCAATCTGGCGACGCCCAAGCACCGGGCGGTGACCACGCCGAACAACGACACCCTCTATTCGTCGGCCCAGCTAGACCTGTCCCAGGGTCCGGTGACCCTGAGCCTGCCGGCGACGGGCGAGCGCTATTTCTCCCTGGCGCTGATGGACGCCTATTCCAACAACTTCTCCATCCTCGGGACTCGGACCACCGGCCCCAATGGCGGGACCTTCACCCTGGTGGGCCCCAATGCGGCGGCTGAGGGGAGCCATGTGGTGCGCGCGCCCACCAACCACGTCTGGGCCCTGGCGCGGATCGTGGTCTATAGCGCCGCCGACCTGGAGGCCGCCCAGCAGGTGCAGTCGGGCCTGTCGATCCAGGGGCCGGCGGCCCCGCCGCCCCCGCCGGCGGTCAAGCGCAGCGCGCCGTGGCAGGAGTATTTCGCCGCTTTGTCGGCCCTGATGGCGGCCAATCCGCCGCCGGTCACCGATCGCGCCCTGCTCGATGAGATCGCGCCGCTCGGCCTGGAGGCGGGCTTTGACGCCGGGCGGTTCTCCGCCGAACAGGCCGCCGAGATCGAGGCGGGGCTGGCTGAGGCCCGGGTGGCGGTGCGCCGGGGCGGGGTGACCGGCGATCAGTTCGTGGACGGCTGGTCCTATCCCAGCGCGACGCTCGGCGACTTTGGCCAGAACTATCACTACCGGGCCGCCGTGGCCCTGGGCGGGCTGGCGGCCCTGCCGCCGGTAGAGGCCCTCTATATGCGCGCCCGGGGCGACCAGCCCCGCGCCCTCTATGACGGGATGAAAGCCTACCGCCTGCACTTCCCGGCGGGCCGCCTGCCGCCGGTCGACTCCTTCTGGTCGCTCAGCCTCTATGAGGCGACCGACGAGGGTCAGTTCTTCTTCGCCGACAACCGCCTGGACCGCTACGCCATCGGCGATCGCACCGAGGGCCTGACCTATAACGACGATGGCTCCCTCGACATCTGGATCGGTAGCGCCTCTCCGGGCGAGGACCGGGAGAGCAACTGGCTGCCGGCGCCCGAGGGGCCGTTCGCCCTGTTCATGCGCACCTACCTGCCCAAGGCCGAACTGCTGGACGGGGCCTATCGCCTGCCGCCGGTCGAAGCGGTGGACGAAGCCGCACAGTAGGAGGCCGCGTAGTAGGCGGGCCGAGGGCTGACACCGGCGGAGGGCCTCAGCCACCAAACACCCCGCCGGCGCGTTGCAGGCGCCATGACCCTGCAGCCCCTATCTCTCGGCCAGCTCGACCACCGCGCAGAGCCAGCCCTCCGCAATCTGCTCAAGGCGCTGAAGCAGATGGGCCACCACTTCGTGCCGCCGTCGCCGACCACTCACGCGCGGGTTCTGGCCCGTGATCCGAGCCGTCAGGCGCGCAGCCTGCGCGATGTGTTTGGTTGGAGCCTTCCGTTCGCGCGCGATCTGCCTCCAGCCTCGTTGCTGGATGCCCTGCTGCAGGCTGATCTGGTGGTGGAGGACAAGGGCCTGCTGCGCAGCCGCGTCCGGGTCGCGACCCTTGAGGGTGAGTTGTTCCTCCACTCCGCCTATCCGACGACCCGGGAAGACGCGGTGTTCTTCGGTCCGGACACCTATCGGTTCGCCGCCTTCCTCAAGGCCGAGCTTGCAGACGTCCCCCCGGGTGGCGTGCTGGTCGATATCGGCGCGGGATCCGGCGCCGGCGCCGTGGTCGCCGCGCGGCTGACGCGGCCGCGCCGCACGATCCTCACCGACATCAATACCGCGGCCCTGCGTCTGGCGCGGGTCAATGTTCAGCATGCGGGGTGCGCGGCGGAGCTGGTTCTGGGGGAAGGTCTGAGCGCGGTGGAGGGCCCCCTGGACCTTGTGATCGCCAACCCGCCCTTCATCGCCGGAGAGGACGGACACACCTATCGAGACGGGGGGGACCTGCACGGCGCGCGCGTCGCCCTCGACTGGACCCAGGCGGCCCTCAAGCGACTGGCGCCAGGAGGGCGGCTGGTTCTCTACACCGGCAGCGCCATCGTTGAGGGCGAGGACCTGTTCTTCCAGGCCGTGAAGGCGTTGGCGGCAGGAGGGCCCTTCGATCTGCGGCGCCAGGAGCTGGACCCCGACATCTTCGGCGACCAGCTGAGCGATCCGGCCTATGCCGATGTGGACCGGATCGCCGCCGTCGGGGTGAGCGTGCGGCGGTGGACGGCCTGATTGCTTCGATCAAGCTTCACCTAAGCAAGCGTGGCGTTGAAAGAGACATATTTCACGCCTCGGCTGTAGGAACGGACCCTCGAGTTCGTGTCTTCCGTGACAGATCGCCAAACCGGCGAAGGAGGAGGACTAAACGGATGTTCATGCACAATAAGCGCTTACAGTACACCGTGCGTGTATCAGAGCCAAACCCCGTGCTCGCCAGCTTGCTTCTGGAGCAATTTGGCGGTCCAGATGGGGAGCTTGCTGCGGCGATGCGGTACTTCACGCAGGGTCTTGCTGAAGAAGATCCCGGTCGGAAGGACATGCTGCTGGATATCGCCACCGAGGAGCTAAGTCATCTGGAGGTGATCGGTAGCATTGTGGCCATGCTGAACAAGGGAGCCAAGGGTCAACTGGCCGAAGCCGCCCTGTCAGAGGCCGATCTCTACATCTCCCTGACGCGCGGCGGCGACAGCCACACCCAGGCCCTGCTCTATGGCGGCGGCCCGGCCCTGACCAACTCTTCCGGGGTGCCGTGGACGGCGGCCTATGTGGACAGCCGGGGTGAGCCGACCGTCGACCTGCGCTCGAACATCGCCGCCGAGAGCCGCGCCAAGATCGTCTATGAGCGCCTGATCAACATCACCGATGATCCGGGCATCAAGGACGCCCTGGGCTTCCTGATGACCCGGGAAATCGCGCATCAGAAGTCCTTCGAGAAGGCCCTCTACGCCATCGAGCCGAACTTCCCGCCAGGCAAGCTGCCCGGCAAGCCGGAGTTCACCGACGTCTATTACGACATGTCGCAGGGCGAGGGCGACGCCACCGGGCCGTGGAACTCCGGCGACAACTGGCAGATGGTGAGCGACCGGGACGAGCAGGCCGCGGTCGACGGCGGCGACGGCCAGGCGAGCGTCAAGCTTTCAGCCAAGGACACCAAAGTCCTCGATAAGCTCGCCGAACGCACCCAGTCCCATCCCGTGGGCGACCCCCTCACCGGAGCCGATCTCGGCGCAGGTCCGGGGGCGGGCGCGACCACGCCGGCGCCTAAGTGACATCGGGGCGAAGGTCATGAACCGGACGCTGTTGAAGACCCTCACCTATGGTCTGATGCATCTGACGGTGGCGGTTATCGTGGCCTTCGCCCTGACCCGCGACTGGCGGGTGGCGCTCGCGGTCGGGATCGTCGAGCCCATTGTGCAGACGGTCGCATTCGCCATCCATGAGCGACTCTGGGCCCGGGCCGGTGAGGTGAGGGCGGTCACGATTTGCGGCCACCAACATGTCGGCGCCCGCGCCCCGGCCGCGCCACCTCGTGAGGGCTGACCCAACGAGCCCGGGGCGCTCTTAATCAGTGGGGGCTTGGCCCCGAAGAACGGCCTGTGCCGGACAGGCGTAGCTGACCAAAAAGGTCTCGGGCCCCGCGGGGGTCTCCACTACCACCGGACCCCCCTGGGGCGCTTCAGCGTCCGGCGCGCAGATGCGCAGGGTCCGTGGGTTGCTCCAGGCGATCTCGAGCCTCCGCACGGCCTCAAGACTCGCCAGCGGGCTGGAGGCGCCGCTGGCGTGACGAAGGGCCAGCTCCGCGCCGAGGCCCGGTCGAAGGGTCAGGCCGCCGCCGGTGAAGGCCACCTCCAGCACGTACTGACCATCCGGGCTTGGGACCTGCATGTCGTCCGGCGTGGCCACCAGGCAGCCCGACAGCAGGATGGCGGCGAGCCCAAGGGCGGCGGGGGAGGCGAGGCTTTGTGGCATCTCTAGACAATGTCGACAGGCGCCCGAGGTTGCGGCGCAGCCTCGCCCTGGCCCATGATCGGCTCAGAATGCGGCCTGGCTCGCAGGCCCTCGCCCCAGAGGAACGCCCATGTCTGACGCTCTCACATCCCGCCGCGCCCTGATCGCCGGCGGGGCAGGGCTGGCGGCCCTGGCCGCCCAATCGGCCGCGGCGGCGGATCTGAAGACCCCGCCTCAGGCCGCCGCCGCCCTGGCGCGCCACGGGCGGTTCGCCGGCAAGGTGGTGCTGATCACCGGGGCGACGTCGGGCATCGGCCGGGCCACCGCCCGCGCCTTTGCACTGGAAGGTGCCAAGGTGATGTTCTGCGGCCGCCGTGAGGGTCTGGGCCAGGAGGTCCAGGCCGAGATCCGGGCGACCGGCGGCGAGGCGCTCTACCGGCGGGCCGATGTGCGGGCAGACGCCGATGTGGCCGCCCTGGTCGCCGCCTGCGTTCAGACCTTCGGCGGACTCGACATCGCCTTCAACAACGCCGGGATCGCCGGGCGCGCCGGGGCCATGGGGCCTGAGTTCGACTGGGCGCTCCACAACGACATCATGGCCACCAACCTGGAGGGGGTGGTCCGCTGCATCAACCACCAGGTCCCGGCGCTGAAGGCCCGCGGCGGCGGGGCGATCATCAACACCGCCTCTGTGCTGGGCTATGTGGGTTCCGGGCCGGTGATGTCCTACGCCCTGTCCAAGGCCGGCGTGCTCAGCCTGACCCGCTCAGCCGCGCTGCAGCTCGCCGGCGACAATATCCGCGTCAACGCCGTCTCGCCGGGACCGATCGACACCCCGATGATGGGGGGCGGGGCGGCCCAGGCGTCCGGGGCCCGGACACCGGCCGGCCGCGCCGGGCAGCCTGAGGAGGTGGCTCACGCGGTCATGTATCTGGCCGACAGCGCCGCCAGCTATGTCACGGGCGAAGACCTCAAGGTGGACGGCGGAGTCCGCGCCTAGTTCGGCGGCGCCGGAGCGAGCAAAGCGCCGCGTATCGCGCGAGCCTTGAGCGACGCGACATCCTGGGGATGTGACATCTTGTCTCTGTGGATAAGTTGGCTCTACGGTCTCCCCGGGGGAGGCGATCATGCAGACCGTGGCGGTCATTTCGCGCAAGGGCGGCGCCGGCAAGTCGACCGTGGCGGTCAATCTCGCCGCGGCCTTGCGGGACGCCGGTCAGAGAGCGATCCTGGCCGACGCCGATCCGCTGCGATCCTCCAGCGAGGCCCTGCGCGCCCACAGTCTGTCGGTGGTGGAAACCTCGGCCTCCAAGCTCTTCGCCCTGGTGACGGCCTCGCGCCGTAGCGGCTGCGATGTGCTGGTGATCGATACGCCGGCCTCGCCGGAAGCCGACATCGTCTCGGCGATCAAGGTGGCCGACCTGTGCCTGGTGGTGACCCGACCGACCTATCTGGATCTGGCCGCGGCGCTGAAGACGGTGGATCTTCTCCGTCAGCTCCGGGCGCCGGGTCTGATCGTCCTCAACCAGTGCCCCTCGCCGCGTCAGGGCCACGAGTCCCGGGTGGTCTCAGGCACCCTTGAGGCCCTGCGCTTTGCAGGCGTCGCGGTCTCGCCGGTGGCGCTTCGGGTGCGGCAGGCCTATCAGGGCGCCCTGTCCTTTGGACGGGGCGTCACCGAGTGGGAGCCCAACGGTGCGGCGGCCGCCGAAACCCGCGCCCTCGCCGCGCTGGTTCACGGCAAATTATGGGGGGAAGGGCAGACCCCGCGGCCAGCCAATGACGTCGCCCGCCCCGGAGCGCTGAGCACCGTCCGGACCTGATCGCCGCCGCCGCTGGCCTTGACTCACTGGGGTGCGGCCGCCATACACAGCTCCTTCACACCGGCGGTCTCCGCGCGGTGCGAAGCCTATTACGGGTGATACGGGCCCCGCCGTTGAGATCGCGCCTCCACTCTCGGAAGCGCCGGGCCGTGTCGATTATGAAGAGTGTTTCATGACCAAGCGTCATTCCGCGAAGTACAAGCTCGACCGCCGTATGGGCGAGAACATCTGGGGCCGCGCCAAGTCGCCGGTTAACCAGCGTTCCTACGGCCCCGGCCAGCATGGTCAGCGCCGCAAGTCCAAGGTCTCCGACTTCGGCCTGCAGCTGCGCGCCAAGCAGAAGCTGAAGGGCTATTACGGCAGCCTGACCGAAAAGCAGTTCAGCCGCACCTACACCGAGGCCGCGCGCCGCAAGGGCAACACCTCGGAAAACCTGATCGCCCTGCTGGAATCGCGCCTGGACGCGGTGGTCTATCGCGCCAAGTTCGTGCCGACCGTCTTCGCCGCCCGTCAGTTCGTGAACCACGGCCACGTCCTGGTGAACGGCAAGCGCGTCAACATCCCGTCCTACCGCGTGAAGGCCGGCGACGTGGTCGAGGTGCGTGAGCGCTCGCGCAACATGGCCCTGGTACTGGAAGCCCTGGCCTCGGGCGAACGTGAAGTTCCCGACTATATCGAAGTTGACGCCAAGGGCCTGTCGGCCAAGTTCATCCGCGCCCCGGAACTGGCCGAAGTGCCCTATCCGGTGAAGATGGAGCCGAACCTCGTGGTCGAATTCTACGCCTCCTAAGGCGTCGATCACCTACGATCTCAAGAGGCCCCGGAGCGATCCGGGGCCTTTTTCGCGGCTGGACGCCCGGCCTGCCCGGATCATGGGCGCAGGCGTGCGGCTGCGGCGTCTGCCGCGTCACAGGATCATCAGACTGACCTTCGATGTCGCCGGGACCCGCCAAGGCCGTTGACCGCCGGCTCGCGCCCCACTATCTCCGCGGCTCGGTCCGGGCCCCTCTGGTCGCGACGGCGGTCGCGATGATGTCGGATCTTCACTCTCCAGGCGCAGACGCAGCGCCGTGACTATGAGAGGTGCGGGGTCCGATGGACGCTCTCCTGCTATTTTTTCAGACGCCGTTCCTCGGCCAGGCGACCTGGCTGTGGCTGTTGTTCCTCGGCATCGTCCTGACGGTCCTGACCCTCGACCTGGGGGTCTTCAACCGAAAGGACCACATCATCGGCCCCGGGGAGTCGGTGAAGGCCGCCTCGGCCTATATCGCCCTTGGCCTCTCGTTCGGGGCCTGGATCTGGTACGATCTCGGCTCCCAGAAGGCGGTCGAGTACTATACCGGCTACCTGCTTGAGCTGACGCTCGCGCTCGACAACGTCTTCGTCATCTCCCTGATCCTGGCCTATTTCGCCGTTCCGCGGGAGCTGCAGCACCGGGTGCTGTTCTGGGGCATTCTGGGGGTGATCGTCCTGCGGGCGATCATGATCGGCATCGGCGCGGCGCTCGTCACCAACTTCGCCTGGGTGCTCTACATCTTCGCAGCCTTCCTGCTGTTCACCGGCGCCAAGATGCTCAAGGAGTCCTTCTCCAGCGACGCGGAGGAGGCCAAGGATCTCACTAACAACGCCATCTTGAAGTGGCTTCGCAGCCGCCTCCGGGTGACCGAGAGCTTCCAGGGCTCGAAGTTCTTTGTGCGCCAGGCTCATCCAGTCAGCGGCAAGCTGGTGCTGTTCGCCACCCCGCTGTTCCTGGCCCTGGTGCTGGTGGAGTTCGCCGACCTGGTCTTCGCCATCGACTCGGTCCCGGCCATCTTCGCCATCACCCAGGACCCCTACATCGTCTACACCTCCAACATCTTCGCCATCCTGGGCCTGCGGGCGCTCTATTTCGCCCTGGAGAACGCCGTCCACCGCTTCCACTATCTGAAGGTGGCGCTGGCCCTGGTGCTGGTCTTTATCGGCTTCAAGATCTTCGCTGGCGACCTGTTCTTCGGCGGAAAGTTCCCGGCGCCCTGGTCGCTGGGCATCACGGTCAGCCTCCTGGCCGGCGGGGTGATCTTCTCCCTGCTCAAGCCCAAGCATCCCAAGGGCGGAATCGAGGGCGCCGGCTCCTGACCCTGGCGAAGTCTCCGTCGGCCTGTCACTCTCCAGCGGGCCGGCGGAGCTTCCCATGGACATCGACCCCGAATTCGCCCGTAAGCTGGGCTTCCCCAAGCTGAAATACGCCTATGTGGAACGGGAGCGGCGCTGGCTCTGCGCGCGGCTGCCGGACGGCGATGTCGTCTCCGCCGATGCGATCACCGACCTCTATATCGATGGCTCACGCCTGCGGCTGCGAGAGGCGCGACCCCTGGATGGGGGTCCGATCATGCGCCGGCTGGGGCGAAAGGGCGATGTGGACGCCAGCCATCGGCTGATCACCTCCATCTATCTGTCGGAGGCCGAGTTCGCCCTGCTGGCCAGCCTGCCGGGGCGACGGATCGAGAAGGTCCGTCACCGCCTGGCGCCGATCGACGGACGGACCTTCGGCGTCGATGTCTTCGCAGGCGCGCTCCAGGGCCTGGTCCTGTCGGAGAAGGAGTTTGAGAGCGATGCGGAGATGGCCGCCTGTCCTCACCCGCCCTTCGCCCTGCGGGAGGTGACCGACGATCCGCGCTACGCCGGGGGCTGGCTGGCGGCCAACGGGCTTCCGCCCGCAGATGACGTCCTCTGACCGTCGCGGTCTTTCCCTGTCGGGCAAGATGTGGCGCAGTGGCGCCATGACACGCCGCTTCCTGATGATGGCCTCGGTGGCCGCCCTGCTGGCCGGCTGCGCCACGGCGCCGCCGCCGCCGATCCTGGCGCCGGCGGGCCTGCCGCTGGCTGAGCTTGAGCCGCTCTACGCCGCAGAGGCTGGGCGCAAGGAGCTGACCATCAAGGTCGCCTCCAATGGCTGCACCACCAAGGCCGACTTCGCCTTCTATGTGGAGCGCAAGGGCGAGGCTGTGACCCTGGCCTTTGGCCGCAAGCGTGTGGACGGGTGCCAGTCCCTGGTGGCGGGCCATGTGGAGCTCGCCTTCAGCTATGCGGAGCTTGGTCTTGAACCCCGCGATCCGGTGTTCCTGCTCAATCCCCTGATCGCCTGGCCGGGTCTCTAGCCCGGTCGCGCCCCTCGCGCGCGCCAGGCCCGCCGCGCGCTGACGATCGCCAGGATCAGCATGACGGCTACAAGGCCCGCCACGCCAAAGGCGATGAACGGCAAGAAGACCGCCAGCAGGCTCAAGAGGCCAGACAGCACGTCCTCTACCAGGGACAGGACCGGATTGCCCACCCCGCCGGTGGTGGCGGTGGAGATCGGTCGCGCGGCGGCCCGACTGCCATGGAAGCCGCCGGCCACCACCAGGCCAGCGATGGCGGCGATGGCGGGATGGAGGTCGCTCAGCACGTTCTGCTGGCTGGCGAAGAGCACGGCGCCGGCGACGGGGGCGACCAGGGCGCCGACGCCGTGCCAGAGGCTGTCCACCGCAGGAATCTTGTCGGCGATGAAATCGACCACCGCCAGGACGGCGATGGCGCCCAGGACCCAGGGCTGCGTCAGGATGTCGAAGGGTTCAGCCAGGCGCAGCAGATCGGTGTAGCGGGCCACGAGGCCCACGGTGAGCAGGGGCACATAGGCGTTGAAGCCCGCCGCGCTGGCCAAGCCGAAGGCCGAGAAGAGACTGGCGAAACCGTCCATGAACCGCCTCCTGAGTCCCCATCATGCCGCAAGCTTCGCCTGTGGCGAAATCCTCAGCCGAATTGGACGACCAGTTCGGGCGGGACCCGACGGGGGCGGCCGGTGGCGCGTTCGATCAGGCACCAGACGGTGCGGACCTGGGCGCACATGGCGCCGTCCGGTCCGTCGATCCGCACGAAGCGGTCAAAGCGCGGGCCCTCGGCCTTGTCCGACACCCAGGTCCGGCCGAGCGCCGTCTCGCCCGGCAACAGGGCGCGGCGGTAGTCGACCTCGTGGCGCAGGGCGACCCAGGCCAAGGCGTCGGACTCTGCCGGTCCTGCGGCGGACTCCCAGTGGGCGATGGCCAGGTCCTGGGCCCAGCCCAGATAGACCACATTGTTCACATGGCCGTTGGCGTCGATATCCGCCGCGGTCGGGGTGAAGCTGCGGGAGAAGACCCGCCGCCCGGGCGGGGGCTCGAAGGTCCGGCTCACGCAGCCAAGACGCCCTGCTCGCTGAGGAAGGGCTTGAGTTCGCCGTTCTGGAACATCTCGCGGACGATGTCACAGCCGCCGATGAACTCGCCCTTCACATAGAGCTGCGGGATCGTCGGCCAGTCTGAGAAGGTCTTGATGCCGTCGCGCAGGGAGTCGTCCTGCAGGACGTCGACCCCGACGAAGTCGACACCCAGATGGTCGAGGATCTGCACAACCAGGCCGGAGAAGCCGCAGCGCGGCTGTTCGGGCACGCCCTTCATGAACAGTACGACCTGATGGTCCTGCAGGGTCTTGGCGATGAAGGCGTGGGCGGGATCGGTCATGGCCTCGCTCATGGGAACGGCCTTTTCTGTGGGAGTCAGTTTCAGCAGACAGCTAGGGAGGCGCAGGCGCCGGGTCAAGACGAGGCTTAGGCCTGGCGTGCTTCGGCCGGGGTGTCGATCCGGGCCATCTCGATCTGGGCGGCCAGGCCCGTGGGCAATTCCCGGTCGGGGACGGCGGCCAGGCGCTCGATCACTTCGGGGCGGTGGGCTTCGATCTGGATGCAGGCCAGGGAGGGCTCGGTCAGGGCGTAGGCGAGGCAGAGCTCGTCGGCCTCCCAGTTGCGGGTCTCGTGCAGGAAGCCATAGGCCCCCACCGAGGCCGCGGTAGGACCTGAGCGGCGGAACAGGGAGGCCTTGGCTGGCGCCTGGGCTGGCGGGCGGCACAGCTCCGGGGGAAAGGCGTCAAAGCCGGTGATCGACATGTTCAGCTGGGCGGCGTCACGAATGCGGCGGCGTATGTTCCAGCCTGAGGTCAGGTTGAAGGGCGAGGACAGGGCGTCGAACGCGCCGGACGCCACGGCCTGGTCCACCAGGGCGCCGGCCCCGGAAATGCCGATCTGAAGGGCGAGGCCCGCGCTGCGGACATCCTCCAGCATCCGGGCGCCCTCCGCTGTCAGGGTGGCGTAGGCGGGCTCATCCAGGGTCAGGAGATCGAAATAGCCCGCCCCGGTCTGGGTCAGGCCATTGCGCACCGCGTCTTCGATAGCCCGGGCGTCGGTTGGGCTGCGACCATCGCCGCAGATCCTCCAGGCGACAAACAGCAGCCGTCGCTCGACGGTCTCGGCCGCCTGGCGAAATCCGGCGGCCAGGGTCTCGATCCCGGCCTCGACCTCGAAGGCGTTGACCCCGCACTCCATGGCGGCGACGGTCAAGACCCGCCAAGCGCCCGGGGGCTGGGCGCGGCCGTGATCGCGCAGCAGCAGGCTCAGCGCCGAGACCGCCTTGCCTGAGATGCCGAACGGCCGGTAGCGCATGGCTTTCCCGCCTAGCCTGGAACGGAGGTCTCGAGCGCCAGGGCGTGCAGTTCGCCGCCCATCTTTCCCTTCAGCGCCGCATAGACCAGTTGGTGCTGACGCACCCGCGGCAGGCCCTTGAAGGCGTCTGACACGATCCGCGCGCGATAGTGGTCGCCGTCGCCGGCCAGATCCTCGATGGCGATCTGGGCGTCGGGGAAGGCGTCTCGCAGGGAGGCTTCCAAATCGGCCTGGGTCATGGGCATGGGGCTACGCTCTCTTCCAACAGAGTTTATGGACGAAAAAGGATTAACGTCCCCATAGCGCAACGGTCACTGGCCGCATGCGGGCGTCAGGCGGCCGGCTCAGGTTTGCGGGCGGACTCCCCCAGCACCTGCGCGGCCTCGGGGTTGATCGCCTGGGCCTGGCCCTTGGGCTTGGAAAAGGGCGTCGGCTGCGGGGTCACCATATTGCCGCGCATCAGGCTGCGGCCGGCCTCGATGCCGCCCACCAGCTGCGCCTCGAACCGTTCCTCATCCCGGCGGCGGACCTCGGCCAGGGTCTCGGCGGCGTCTTCGGGCTCGACGCCGAGATCGACCAGCAGGCGTTCCCCCATGGCGATGGCCGATTCAAAGGTCTCTCGGATCTGGAAATCGACGCCCGCCTGGGTCAGGCGCATGGAGTGGCCGCGGTCATAGGCCCGCACGAACAGCTTGGCGTGGGGAAACTCGGCCTTCACCAGCTCGACGATGTGGTCGGCCACCTCGGGCTTGTCGACGCCGACCATGATCGCCTCGGCCGTTTCGGCGCCGGAGGCCCGCAGCACGTCGAGGCGCGCGCCGTCGCCGTAATAGACCTTGAAGCCGAAATTGGCTGCGGCCTGGATCATTTCCACGTCATTCTCGATCAGCGAGATCTCGAAGCCGCGGGCCAGGAGGGGCTGGCTGACCAGCTGGCTGAAGCGACCAAAGCCGATCAGCAGGACCTGGCCCTGCAGGCCATTGGCCTCTTCGACCCCATCCATCGACAGCCTCAGCGCCGGCGTCAGGCGGTCCAGCGCAATGATCACCAGGGGGGTCAGCGCCATGGAGAGGATGACGATGGCGGTCATTATAGCGCTGGTCCGCGCATCGATCACCCCCCCCGACAGGGCCGCGGCATAGAGGACGAAGGCGAATTCACCCCCTTGGGCGAACAGGGCCGCCCGCTGGACGGCCTCGCGGGGGCTGGCCTTGAACAGCCGTGCTACCCCGTAGATGCCGACGGCCTTCACCGCCATGAAGACCACCACACCCCCGGCGATCACCGCCCAGGAGGTCGCCACGACGGCCAGGTTCAGGGACATGCCGACACTGATGAAGAACAGGCCCAGCAGGATGCCGCGGAAGGGCTCGATATCGGCCTCCAGCTGATGGCGGAAGGTGGACTCCGACAGGAGCACGCCGGCCATGAAGGCGCCCATGGCCATGGACAGGCCGCCCCAGTCCAGGAAGAGCGCCGAACCGAGAACCACCAGCAGGGCCGCCGCTGTCAGGATCTCCCGGGCGCCGGCCCGGGCCAGCAGGCGGAAGAAGGGATTGAGCAGCCACTTGCCCGCCGCCAGCAGGACCGCCAGGGAGCCGATGGCCAAAAGGATCGACAGCCAGACGGGGCGCGCGACCTCGTCTGTCTGGCCCGACATGGAGGCCAGCACCGCCACCATGGCCAGCAGCGGCACGACCGCCAGGTCTTCCAGCAGCAGGATGGAGACCGCCCGCTGGCCGGCCGGCGTGGCGGTCTGGCCGCGCTCGTCCAGCATCTTCATGATGACGGCGGTGGAGGAGAGCACAAAGCCGCTGGCCCCGATCACGGCGGCGGCCGGCGGCAGGCCCGCCAGCACGCCGATGCCCGACAGCAAGGCTGCGCAGACCACGACTTGCAGGGCGCCCAGGCCGAAGATTTCCCGCCGCAGGTTCCACAACTTGGCCGGCCGCATCTCCAGGCCGATGATGAACAGGAACATCACCACACCGAGCTCGGCCACGTGCAGGATGGTCTCAGGTTCAGAGATCAGGGCCAGGCCAAAGGGGCCGATGATCAGGCCCGCGGCCAGATAGCCCAGCACTGAGCCTAGCTGCAGCTTGCGAAACAGGGGCACGGCGATGACCGCGGCGCCCAACAGCACCACGGCGTGGCCAAGGTTCAGTCCAGCTGAGTCTGTGGCCATGGCGGTCTCCCTTTCCCGTCGGGCCATACCGCCCCGGTCTTGGTCTGTTGTCCAGAGAGCAGGGCGCGCTCTGGCCGTCCAACTGGCCAGGGCGCCTGGTTGGCTGGCTAGAAGATCAGCGACTGATGGGCGCCGATCCCGGCCATGACGCCGGCGGCTGACGCCAGGGTGGCGTTGTGCATGGGGCTGGCGGTGTCGCCGGCGCTGTAGACGCCCGGGACCGTGGTCTGTTGACCCGACTCCAGCTTCACATGCGGCCCGGTCATGCCGTCTTCCAGGGCGCAGCCAAGCTGTTGGGCCAGATCGCTGGCGGGCGCGGTCTTCGGGGCGGTGAAGATTGCCTCGAGCGGGGTGATGCGGCCATCGGCCAGCCGTACCCCGGAGATGGCGGGCGCCTCGCCCAGCACCTCAATGACCGGCGTCGTCTCGACCGCCACGCCTCGGGCGGCGAGCTTTGCCGACAGCTCGGCGTCCAGCGCGACCACGCCCTGGGTGAAGAAGGTGGTGGGTCCCCAGTCGGGCAGCATCAGGGCCTGGTGGCTGGCCATCGGATGATTGGCCAGGACGCCGATCCGCCGGTCGCGCACCTCATAGCCGTGGCAGTAGGGACAGTGTATGACGCTTTGGCCCCAGCGTTCGGTCAGGCCCGGAAGGGCGGGCAGGGTGTCGGCGACGCCAGTGGCCAGGACCAGGCGGCGGGCGGTCTGGACGTCTCCGTCCTCCAGGGTCACCTCGAACCGGTCGAGCTCGCCTGTGGCTGAAGCCGCCCGGCCATGGACGAAGTCCACCGTGGAATAGGCGCTGAGCTGGCGCAGGGCCTCGCGCATGATGGCGGCTGGCGCGGCGCCGTCCTGGCCGAGGAAGCCGTGAGAGGCCGCGGCGAAGCGGTTGCGGGGCTGGCCCGCGTCCACCACCAGGATCGGCCGCCGGGCCCGCGCCAGCTGCAGGGCCGCCGACATGCCGGCGAAGCCGCCGCCGACGATGATCACATCATAGGACATGGAAGCACTCTCTCTTGCGCGCATCGCACATCACGATGCTTCAGAAGTTACATGATGGGGATGGGTGTGTCGTCATGCAACTCCTGTTGCGTCGAGATTTGTCCTCTATGTTGGCGGCTCAGCCGGAGACCTGCCCATGCGAACCGACAGCCGCCTCTCACGCATGTTGCACGCCCTGATCCATATGGACCGGCACGACGGCGCCCTGACGTCCGAGCACCTGGCGCAGATGCTCAGCACCAATGCGGTGGTGGTCCGACGCACCATGGCCGGCCTGCGGGATCAGGGCCTTGTGCGCTCCGAAAAGGGCCATGGCGGCGGATGGGCGCTCAGTCGGGACTTGAGCGAGATCACCCTGCTGGACATCTACCGGGCGCTAGGCGACCCGCGCCTGTTCGCCATCGGCCTGGCCGACGACGCCCCAAGCTGTCTTGTGGAACAGGCCGTCAACGCCGCCGTCGCAGACACCCTCTCAGCCGCCGAGGCCCTGGTCATCGCCCGCTTCGGCGAGGTGACGCTCGCTGACATCGCCCGGGACTTCGACGCGAGGTTCGCGGCGGTGGTGAAGGGGCGGGAGGCCTAGCGCCTCGCCACACCGATCAGGGCCGTCGACGGAATCGGGAGGATCACCCGGTCGCCCGCCATCCGGCGCACCTGGGCGACCACGGCCTGTTTCTCCAGGTCATCGAGGCTGGTCCAGTCCGGCGACATGCCAAAGAGGGTGTCGGGCTCATCTAGGGCTGCGACATCCAGCTCGAAGTCGAAGGTCACGGGCTGGATCTTTGGTTCGGTGAAGCCGGCGGCGGTCATTTCCCGCGCGAAGGCCTCCGGTTCGCTCAAGGCCGCCACCGCCGCCGGCATGCTCATCGACTCGCGCTCGGGAAACAGGGTCCGGCGCACCTGGCTGAGCAGCAGGAAGGTGGCCGCGCCGCTGTCGCGCCAGGTGGCGACGACGCCGTATCCGCCCGGGCGGGTGACCCGCGCCATCTCGGAAAGGCCCTTTCGCCAGTCCGGAAACATGATCACGCCAAAGATCGAGAAGACCGCGTCGAACCCGCCGTCCGGCAGCGTCAACGCCTGGCCGTCCATGACCCTGGCCTCAACATTTGGCAGGCCTTGAGCGGTGATGCGGGCGACCATGCCGGGCGAAAAGTCAGTCGCCAGGACCTGTGCGCCGGCCCGCGCCGCCGCCAGGGCCAAGGCGCCGGTTCCCGCCGCCACATCCAGAACACGGGCGTCGGGCGACAGGGCGACCATGTCCAGCGCAGCCTGGGCGTACTGCGCCGTGAAGGGGTGGGCGGTCTGTTCGTAGTGTCGCGCCGCCGTGTTCCAGTGGTCGGGGTTCTCAAACTCGCGCATTCCGACGCTCCCGTATCATGATACTTTATAAGTAGCGTGATCGGGCGGATTTGCCAATGGCGAGGGCGCTTCGCGGCGAGCATTTCCGCCACCCGCCCCCTATATCCCTCTCCATGATCCCGCTTTCAGTTCTCGACCTTTCGCCCATCGTGCAGGGTGGCAGCCCTGGTCAGTCGCTGCGCGACAGCCGCAACCTGGCTCAGGCCGCCGAGCGGCTGGGCTTCGCCCGCTACTGGATGGCCGAACACCACAACATGACCGGCATCGCCAGCGCGGCCACCGCCGTGGCGCTCGCCTATGTGGGGGAGGGGACCTCGACCATCCGGCTGGGAGCCGGCGGCGTCATGCTGCCCAATCATGCGCCGCTGATCATCGCCGAACAGTTCGGCACGCTCGACGCCCTCTATCCGGGGCGCATCGACCTGGGCGTCGGCCGGGCGCCGGGGACGGACCAAGTCACCGCCCGGGCCCTGCGGCGCAATCTGGCGGGCGGCGTCGACCAGTTCCCGCAGGATGTGATGGAGCTGATGGCTCTGCTGGACGACGCACAGCCGGGCCAGACGGTGCGCGCCGTGCCCGGCGTCGGGTCCAAGGTGCCGGTCTGGGTGCTGGGCTCGAGCCTCTATGGCGCCCAGCTGGCCGCGGCGCTGGGCCTGCCCTATGCGTTCGCCTCCCACTTCGCGCCGGCCATGATGGACCAGGCCGCCCAGATCTATCGCCAGCAGTTCAACCCCGCCCGGCCGGGCGACCAGCCGCGCCTGATGTTGGCGCTGAACCTGGTGGCGGCCGAGACCGACGCCGAGGCGAAGTACCTGTTCACCTCCCTGCAGCAGGCCTTCGTGAACCTGCACCGGGGCCAGCCTGGACCGCTGCCGCCGCCGATCGAAGATGCGGACGGCGCGCTGGCGGGCACGGTGGCGCCGGGCTCGCCGCTCTCCAAGGCGGTGGTCGGCGGCCCAGAGACCGTGCGCGCCGGCCTCGCGCGGTTCGTGGCCGACCATGGCCCTGACGAGATCATCGTCACCGCCCAGATCTTCGACCAGGCCAAGCGCGTCCGCTCCCTGGAGATCGTGAGCGAGGTCCGCGACGCCCTGGCGGCCGCGGCCTAGGGCTCGGTCAATCGAGGGCGAGGCCCGGACGTATGAACGCCCGGGCCGGCCTTGGCCTCAGTCGACGATGGCCGAGTAGATCAGAGCCTTGAGCTGGCCGCGGAAGTTGAAGGTGCCGGACGGCATCAGCTGGGTCATGAAGACGAGCGTCAGGTCTTCCTCGGGATCGACCCAGAAGATGGTCGAGGCCGCGCCGCCCCAGTAGTAGTCGCCCACGCCAAGGGAGGCGGTCTCCACCTGGCCCATGGTCGACGCGAAGCCGAGGCCAAAGCCCACACCTTCGTTGGCGGTCTCGGAGAAGGCCCCGATGGCCAGCTGGGTCAGGTCCTGGCCGCCGGGCAGGTGGTTCAGGTGCATCATTTCCAGGGTGCGGGGACCCAGGATGCGATGGCCGTCCAGTTCACCGCCCCGGCGCAGCATCTCGGTGAAGCGGCCATAGTCGGCCACCGTACCGGTCAGGCCGCCGCCGCCGGACTTGAAGCCGGGCTCGCGGACGAACTGGCTGTCGCCGCCCGGATCGTCGATCAGCTTCAGCTTCTTGTCGGGGCCGCGCTGATAATTGGCGCAGAACCGCTCCACCTTGTCGGGCGTCACGTGGAAGGCGGTGTCGACCATGCCCAGGGGCTCGAAGATCTCTTCCTTGAGGTACTGGTCGAAGGGCTTGCCGGAGATGATCTCCACCAGCGCGCCGCAGATGTCGGTGGAAAGCGAATACATCCAGCGCGTGCCCGGCTGATAGAGCAGGGGCACCTGGGCGAGCTTGTCCATGAACTCGTGCATGGAGTCGGCGCCGCCGACGGATCGCACCTTCAGGCCGCGGTAGATCCGGTCCACCGGATGCTGCTCGCCCACGCCCGGCAGGCCGCCGCCATAGGTGAAGCCGCCTGTATGGGTCAGCACGTCGCGGAAGTTCACTGGCCGGTGGGGCGCCTCGGTGACCATGTTGTCACCCTCGCCCGACACCCAGACCCGGTGGTTGCGCCACGACGGCACGAACCGGCTGATCGGGTCGGTGAGCTGGAAATAGCCCTTTTCGTACAGGGTCATGAGCGCCACCGAGGTGATCGGCTTGGTCATGGAGTAGATGCGGAAGATGGCGTCGTCCCGCATCGGCTTGTTCCGCTCCAGATCCATGGAGCCGAACGCCTTTTCATAGGCGATGTGGCCGTGGCGGGCGACCTGCACCTGGCAGCCGGCGATCTTCTGCGGCTCGATATAGTTGCGTTGCAGGTGGTCGGCGATGCGCTCCAGACGCGTGGCGTCCAGGCCGGTCCATTGTGATTGGGCGTCCATACGAAATAATCCTCCCGAAAATCGCGGCGCTTTTAATTGGCGCCATCATGGGCCGCAGAGCGCCGCCGGCCAAGACGTTCGTTGTTCTGGCCTGCTAGGCTGGGCCCAGAAACGGGAGTGAAACAGGCATGAGCGATCTGGCGGAACTGGCGGCGCAGGTGGGCGAGGCCCTGAAGGCCCGCGGGCAGAAGGTGGCTGTGGCCGAAAGCTCGTCCGGCGGCCTGATCTCGGCGGCCCTGCTCGCCGTGCCCGGCGCCTCGGCCTACTATCTGGGCGGCGCGGTGGTCTATACGGGCAAGGCCCGCATGAGCCTGCTGGAAATCCCCCGCGAGGCCGTCGCCGGCATGCGCTCGGCGTCCGAGCCCTATGCGCTTCTGCTGGCGCGCACGGTGCGCGAGCGGTTCGGCGCCGACTGGGGGCTGTCGGAGACCGGCGCGGCCGGGCCCACGGGCAATGGCTATGGCGACCCGGCCGGCCACACCTGCATCGCCCTGTCTGGCCCCGTCGAGCTGGTCACCACCCTGCGCACCGGCTCCGATGACCGGGCGGCCAATATGGAGGCCTTCGCCGCCGCGGCGCTGGACCTGCTGCGCCGGGCGACAGAGGACTGAGCCGCTTTAGGCCCGGCGGGCGGCGATGTGCCGGTCCACGACGCTTTCCAGAACGGTGAGCGGCATGGCCCCTGACAACAGGGTCGCGTCATGGAAGGCGGGCAGGGCGAAGCGGTCGCCCAGCGCCGTCTGGGCCTTCGCCCGAAGGCGCAGCCAGGTGAGTTTGCCGACCATGTAGCTGCATGCCTGGCCCGGCCAGACGCTGTAGCGCTCGATCTCGGTGGCCGCAGAGCTGGTGGGACTGCCATCGATGCTGGTCATGGTCTCGATGGCCTGTTCGCGGCTCCAGCGCTTGGCGTGTATGCCGGTGTCGACCACCAGGCGGGCGGCCCGGAACAGGGCGGCCTGCAGATAGCCCACCTCGCCCAGCGGGTTGTCTTCATAGACCCCCATCTCCTTGGCCAGTTCCTCGGCATAGAGGGCCCAGCCTTCGCCATAGGCCGACAGGAAGGTCGCCCGCCGGATCATCGGCAGGTCGGCCTCCTGCTGCAGGGCCAGCTGCATGTGATGGCCAGGCGCGGCTTCATGATAGGTGAGGGTCGGCAGGGTCCAGGTGGGGTTCTCCGTGGAGTCCCGCAGGTTGATCCAGAAGATGCCGGGCCGCGATCCGTCCAGGGTCGGCTGGTTGTAATAGCCGCCTGGCGCCCCGGCCTCGATGAACTTCGGCACCCGGCGGACCTCGACCGGCGCCTTCGGCAGGGTCCCGAAATACTCCGGCAGCCGCTTGTACATGGCCTCGGTCATGGCGTTGAGGGACTCGATCAACTCCTCCTTGCCGGCGTCGGTGTCGGGGAAGTGGTGCTTCGGTTCCTTGAACAAGGCCGCGATCCGTTCGCCCACCGAGCCTTGCGTATAGCCCTCAGCCTTGAGGATGACGTCGGCCCGGGCCGACAGCTGGCGCGCCTGCTCCAGGCCCATCTGGTGGACCTCCTCGGCGGTGAGCGAGGTCGTGGTCGAGCCGCGCAAGGCGTGCTCGTAATAGGCCTCGCCGTCGGGCAGACGCCAGACGCCGGCGTCATGGACCGCCCGGGGGGCCAGCTCTCCCATCAGGGCGATCTGCCGCTCCAGGGCCGGCAGCACCTTGTCGGTGTAGATGGCCGAGGCCTGGCTCGCATAGTCGCCGGCGATCCCCTTGGCCGTGGCGCGCTCGGCCACCGACGTCACCAGCGGCGAGGCGGCCGGGTCGGTCCGCAGGCCGTTCATCTGGGTCAGGGCGCGCTCGATCACGAAGTCCGGAGGAATGACGCCCAGGTCCACGTCACGGCGCACCCGCTCGATCTCCTGGTCCATCACCGTGGCGAAGGCCTCCAGACGGGCCAGATAGGCGTCAGCGTCGGCCTTGGTCTCGATGACGTGCTGTGACCCGAGGAAGTCCGGCACATACTGGTAGGCGCCCGACAGTTGGGAAATCACATAGGGCTGGCCGGCCCCTTCCTCGCCATAGACGAACTGGCGGTTGGCCGCGTGATCGGTCTCCAGGGAGAACTTCACGGCGTCGTAGTTGATGGCGTCCATCCCCGAAAGCTCAGCCCTGGGCAGGGCCAGCAGGCGGGCCAGCTGGTCGGTGGTTTTGGCCCGCTCGGCGTCCAGGGCGGCGATGGAGGCGGGGCTCAGCTGGCGCTTGGCGCCGGCCCTGGGGCCGGAGTCCAGACCAAGCCGGGTGACCAGCTCGGGCACATCATCCAGGGCCGACTGGTAGAAGGACTCCAGCAGGGTATCGAGGCGGTCGCCCGCCGAGGTGGCGGCCTGGGCGAAGGCGCCGGAAGCGCGGCCGGCCCCTCCGGCCAGGGCCAGGGCGCCGGCGGCGGTGAAGAGCATCTGACGACGGGTCTGCAAGGCGGACTCCTCTTGCGGGACTGTTACCTGTGTTACCGGCCACGCTATGCGGCGTGGCCGGTCAGGAAAACCCGAAAAGGCGCGGTCAGCCCCGCAAAATCGCCGTCAGTCGTGATCCTTGCCGGCCTTCTTTTCCCCCCGGGCCAGCTTGAACACAACGCCCGACAACAGGGCCAGGGCCACCAGGTTGGGCAGCGCCATACTGGCGTTGGCGATGTCCCCCATCCGCCAGACGAAGGTGATTTCCTGGAACGAGCCGATGAAGATCATCACCACCCATAGCAGGCGGAAAGGAATGGCCATCTTCTGCCCAAAGAGGTGGGTCGTGGCGCGTTCGCCGTAATAGCTCCAGGTGATCAGGGTCGTGAAGACAAACAGGATCAGCGCCAGGGAGGCGATCAGCGCCCCGATGGAGAAGCCGAACACCTGCAGCGGGAAGGCCGCCGCATAGGCCGCCTCGGTCATGGCGAAGCCGTTCAGATCCGACGACCAGGCGTGCTCCTGCATGACCGTCACGCCATCGGCGCCGGTGGCCGGGAAGGCGCCCTGCACGGTGAGCAGGACAAGCCCCGTGGCGGTGCAGATGATGATGGTGTCGATGAAGGTGCCCATCATGGCGAAGCGACCCTGACGCGCCGGGTCGTCGGTCTGCGCCACGGCGTGAGCGATGGCGGTGGAGCCCTGGCCGGCCTCGTTCGAGAAAAGACCGCGGGCGACGCCGGCCCGGATGGCCATGATCATGCCAGCCCCGACGAATCCGCCGGCCGCCGCATGGCCTGTGAAAGCGCTCTCAAAGATGGTGGCGAAGGCGCCCGGCAGGTCCTCGAAGTTCATGATCAGGGCGATGATGGCCATGGTGATGTAGGCCAGCGCCATGGTTGGCACGATCTTCTCGGCGATGGCGCCGATCGACTTGATGCCGCCGATGATCACCGCGAAGACGGCGGCGGCGACGATCAGGCCGGCCACCCACTCCGGCATGCCGGTCAGGCCATGGATCGAGTCGGCCACGGAGTTGGCCTGGATCATGTTGCCGGTGGTGACCGAGGAGAACAGGGTGCCAACGCAGAAAAGTGCGGCCAGCCAGCCCCACTTCTTGCCGAGGCCCCGGCGGATATAGGTCATGGGTCCGCCGCGATAGGCCCCGTCAGGCCCCTGCTCACGGTATCGGATGGCGAGCGAACCCTCGGCGAAGGCGAGCGCCATGCCGATCAGCGCGGTGACCCACATCCAGAAGAGCGCGCCGGGCCCACCAAGGGTGATGGCTGTGGCCACGCCGGCCAGGTTGCCGGTGCCGACCTGGCCGGAGAGCGCGGTGGAGAGGGCGGCGAAGGGGGAAATCTCACCCTTCTTGCCGTCGCCTTCGGCGTCAGCGTCCTTCTCGCTCTTGAAGAGGCCGACAAAGGCCGGGCCCAGCTTCAGGATGGGGTAGAACCGCAGCCCGATCATCATCCACAGGCCAACCCCCAGCAGGGCGATGACCATGGGCGGGAAGGGAATGACGGAGACCCCATTCCAGGTCCCCCCCCAGATGAAGTCACTGACATTGGTCACCTGGGCGTAGAAGGCCTCGATGGCGCTGGTCTCTTCCGGCATGAATGTCCCCCTAGACGGCGCCCGACGCGCGAAGCCGCGAACCTAGACCCCGCTGCGAGGATTTGACCAGAGGCGACGCATCGGCGAGCCTTTGTCGGCGACCAAGGCGAAACAGCTGTGCGCCAGAGAAGCGTTCAGCGCATCATGGCGCCTGACCAGCAGCCAGAAGACCACAAAGAGAGCCCCGGATGATCCTTCGAGACCGCCTCGCCCCCGCCCTCGCCGGTCTCTCCGCAGCGTGTCTGCTGGCCTTTGGCGGCGCGACCGCGGCTCAGGACACCCCGGTCGCCGCTATCGCGGCCACCCCAGCCTTCACCGCGGCCAAGGCCCAGATGGCCGCCGATTTCGACCGCACGGTCGCCGACATCATCACCCTCACCGAGATCCCGGCCCCGCCGTTCCAGGAGGCCGAACGGGGCAAGGCCTATCTGGCCATGCTCAAGGCCCATGGCCTGACCGAGACGACCACCGATGACGAAGGCAATGTCATGGGCCTGCGCCGGGGCGCAGCCGCGCCGGGCGGCCCGGTCATCGTGGTCTCAGCCCACCTGGACACCGTCTTTCCCGCCGACACTGACGTGACGGTGCGCCGGGAAGGCACGCGGCTGATGGCGCCCGGCGTCGGGGACGACACCCGTTCGCTGGCGGTCCTGCTGGCCTTCATCCGGGCCCTGGATGCGGCGCAGATCGTCACGGAGAAGGATATCCTGTTCGTCGGCACGGTGGGCGAGGAAGGTCCCGGAGACCTGCGCGGTGTGCGTCATCTGTTCACCCAGGGCGCATACAAGGACCGGGTGGAGGCCTTCTTTTCCTTCGACGGCTCGGACCCCTCGCGGGTGGTGACCGGCGCGGTGGGCTCCAAGCGCTACCGCACCTTCTTCCGCGGACCGGGCGGGCATTCCTACGGCGCCTTCGGCATCGTCAATCCCATGGCCGCCATGGCCCGGGCGACGGCGGCTCTCTATGAAATCGAGGTCCCGAAGACCCCGCGCACCACCTACTCGGCCAGCGTCACCGGCGGCGGCGTGTCGGTGAACTCCATCCCGGCCGAGGTCTACACCGAGTACGACATGCGCTCGGAGAGCCCAGAGGCCCTCGCCACGCTTGAGGCCCAGCTCCTGGCCGCGTTCCAGGAGGCCGCGGCGGCGGAGAACGCGGCCCGCTCGGTTTCTGAGGGCGAGATCACCGTAGAGCCGCTGGTCATCGGCGACCGGCCGGCCGGCGGGACCGATCCCGACAGCCTGCTGGTGCGCAGCGTTCTGGCGGCCAACCGCATTCAGGGGTTTGAGCCCCAGATGTCGGCCTCCTCGACCGATTCCAACATCCCCATGAGCCTCGGGATCCCCGCCATCACCATGGGGTCTGGCGGAACCGGCGGCCGGGCGCACGCCCTGGACGAATGGATCGATGTCGAGCCTGTCGAAAGCCTGCGAGGCATGGCGGTGGGTCTGCTCTCCATCCTGGCGGTCGCCGGCGTCGACTGAGGCGCCAGGGCCGCATCGGCGACTTTCCGCCCGCAACAGGACGCCACGCCCTGGGCGCCTGGGGCCGCGGGGGCTACAAAGGGTCCACAGTCATGACCGTCGCGCCCGCCCAGATCGACAAGCCGCCCCGCCACTATCCGACGCCCGCGGCCAAGTGCGCGGACCTATGTGTCCATGTCATCGGCCTGACAGCGGCCCTGATCGGCGGCGCGGTTCTGATCGGACTTTCGGTCTGGAGGGGCTCGCCCCTGCTCACCACGGCGGTGGGCATCTACGCCGCCGGCCTATTGCTGATGCTGGCCTGTTCCACCGCCTATAACTTCGCCCCGGCGCGGCATCGTCCGTTGCTGCGACGGCTGGACCACGCAGGCATCTTCATCATGATCGCCGGCTCCTACACCCCGTTCACGGTGGCGGGACTGAGCGGCGCCTGGGCTGTGGCCATGACGGCGGCCATATGGGGCGTGGCGGCCCTTGGAGTCGCCGGCAAGCTGTTCCTGAGCGGCCTGGACCGTAAGCTCTGGGTGGTCATCTATCTGGCCCTGGGCTGGGCCGTCGTGGTGGCGCTTCAGCCCCTGATGGCCGCCCTGCCCCCGTCGGCCATGGTCCTTCTGGCCATTGGCGGCGCGGTCTACAGTATCGGGGTCATCTTCTACATGATGCGCCGCCTGCCCTTCCGCCGGGCCATCTGGCATGGCCATGTGATCGGCGGCGCCGGCGTCCACTACGCCGCCGTCCTGGTGGGCGTGGTGCTGGGTCAACACGCCGCAGTCTGACCCTCGGCAAGGCTTCGTCGTGGGGCTGAGGCCACAAGGCCAGGGAATTCGACCAGAACGGGCCGTTGAGGGGGTGCAATTTCCCCCGGGCGCGTCCATCTGAACCGCGCATCCGAAACCTCCAACCCGCAGGTCCGACCGTGGTCGACGACGTCCACCGTTTCTCTGACATTCTCGCCGGTCTCGCCGAGCGTCCGCACCCCAAGGTGACGGTGGCCGACGTGCTCGACGCGTTCGGAGACCGGGCGTTCGGCGCCCTTCTGGCGGTGTTCGCAGCCCCCCTGGCCCTGCCCATGCCCCCTGGCGTCTCGGCCATATTGGGCGCGCCGCTGATTTTCATCGCCTTTCAGCTGATGATCGGCCGGCCCACCCTGTGGCTGCCCAAGGCCCTGATGAACCGCTCCATGCAACGGGCGGAGTTCCAGACCATGGCCGTGCGCCTGGCGCCGCACCTGCAACGGCTGGAGCGGCATCTGCGACCCCGGTGGCGCTTTCTCTACGGCCGGGTCGCCGACCGTTTCATCGGCGCAGTTTGCCTGATGCTGGCGGTGATCGTCTTCCTGCCTATTCCCTTCGGCAACATGCTGCCCTCCTTCGCCATCGCCGCCTTCGGCTTTGGTCTTCTGGAGCGCGACGGGGTGGCGGGTCTGGTGGGCGCCGTGGCTGCGGCGCTGAGCGTGATCATCCTGGCCCTGATCTGGAACGCGTTGATCCTGGCGGCGGTGACCTTCATCGGCGCCCTCGGCGACTCCTTCGAGAGCCTGATCAACCTGCTCTGAACGGCCCTCAGGCCCCCAGCACCCGGGAACGGTCAGTCGCCGCAGCCACCGCACGCTCCAACAGCGGCCCAAGGCCCGCGGGTCCCATCAGCACCTCAAGGGCGGCCTGGGTGGTCCCGCCTGGGGATGTGACCTGCCGGCGCAACTCGGCCGGCTCGGCGCCGCTCTGGGCCAGCAGGGCTGCCGCCCCCGAGATGGTCGCCCGGGCGAGCGTGCGCGCAGCCTCCGGCGACAGACCGGCCTTGGCGCCTGCGGCCTCCAAGGCCTCCACAAAGGCGTAGAGATAGGCCGGCGCCGAGCCCGAGGTCGCGGTGGCCGCATGCATCATGGCCTCGCTTTCCAGCTCCACCACCGCGCCGACGGCGCTGAAGAGACGCCGGGCGAGGTCCGCCGCATGGCGGTCGGCGGCATAGAGACTGGCTGTGCCCTGGCCGATAGCCGCCGCGGTGGTGGGCATGATCCGCGCCACAGCCCGCCCGCCGAAAGCGCGCGAAATGTCCTCAGAGCCCACGCCTGCGGCTATGGAGATGATGACGGCGTCTGGCGCCAGGGCCTGGCTGACCTCTGCGGCCGCCTCCCGCCACAGCTGGGGTTTCACGGCCAGAAGGACGACCTTGGCCCGGCCCATGGCCGTCACATCCGGATCGTGCAGGGCGCCTTGGGCGATCGCCGCCTGCGCCTCCTCCCCAGGGTGAGGATCGCGGATCATCAGGTCCTGGGGAGCGAACAGTCCGGCAAGCCGCCAGCCCGAGATCAGCGCGCCGCCCATCCGACCGGCGCCCAGAATCAGCAGTGGCCCCATGGAATCCTCCGTCGTCCGCAACTGGCCGCGGTTCTATCGGAGGCGCGGGGCCGGCGCGAGGCCCTCAGGCCTCGCCGACGGTCTCGAACATGCAGGCGGCCATGGCTTCGGCCGGAGTCTTGGCGCCACGGACCATGAAGTCGAAGGCCGGGAAGAAGCGATCGGCGCCCTCGACGGCGATGTCGATCATGGCCGCGGCCTGGGACAGGCTGGGGCGCTCGGCGCTGGTCAGGGCCATGGCGTGACGGAAGACGATCTCCCCATCATCCCACAGCTCGAAATGGCCAAGCCACAGGCGTTGATTGACCAGACCCACCAGCTCATGCGCCGGATGCCGGGCCTCAGGGGCGACGGTGTGGCCAAGCGCCAGACACAGCTGCAGACAGTCGGCCTCCGGGCGCCAGGCGAACCAGAGCTCATAGTCCTTCCACTCTCCGGCCAGGGTGAAGGCCAGGTCGCCGTCCTCGGTGCGGTCGAACTCCAGGTTCTCGGCCGTGAGCACGTGTTCGACGACGTCCAGGGGATCAAGGCCGAGGACGACGTCTTCGTCAGGCTGGGGCATATCCATGGAACCCACGGTCCTTTCGCTGCGGCGGATCGGGCGCGTGGCCCAAACGACTCACCGGCAGTCGTGAAACTAATCTGCTTCGCAGGGGCCCTGTCACCGGCTTCTTCCGGTGGGCGAACCCCTTTCGCGTATTCGTGAACGCGGGCGTCAGTCCTGGGCGGCGGGACCGCGCAGCGCCTGAATGTCCGCCCGGAGAGCGGCCACCTCGGCTTTGAGCGCCTCGAATTCCTCGCGCCGGATCAGGTCCAGCTCGGCCGCGGCTCGGTCGGCCTGAGCCCTGAAGGCGGACCTCGCCTCCTCGCTGGCGGCCTGGGCCATGCCCATGGCCGCGGTGGTCAGCTTGGCGATTTCGTCGAGGAAAGGGTTCTGGGTCTGCATAGCGGGCTCAAGAGGCGCGGGACTTGCCGCCGCGCACCATCAATATGGGGCGCCGGGGGATGAATGCGAAGGCCTTGTCGGCTAAACAGGCGACAATAGGCTGGAGAACGCGCCGGTGCCCTTTCCTGATTTCGACCCCATCCTGATCCAGATCGGGCCTTTCGCCATCCGCTGGTACGCCCTGGCCTATGTGGCCGGCATCCTGATCGGCTGGCGCTATGTGGTGATGCTGGTGCGCAATCCGCAGCTGGCGCCCGTCCGCGGTCCTGCCGCCACCCCGGCCCAGATCGACGACCTGATCCTGTGGGTCACCCTGGGCATCATCCTGGGGGGCCGGCTGGGCTACATCCTGTTCTACACGCCCGAGACCATCTGGACCGACCCGGTGCAGATCCTGCAGGTCTGGCAGGGGGGCATGAGCTTCCATGGGGGCGCTCTTGGCGTCGCCATCGCGGTGGCCGCCTTCGCCCGCTCCAACGGCATCGACCTGTTGCGCCTGGGCGACGTGGTGGCCGCCTGCGTGCCCATCGGCCTGTTCTTCGGCCGCATCGCCAACTTCATCAATGGCGAGCTGTGGGGCCGTCCCACCGAATTGCCCTGGGGGGTGATCTTCCCCGGCGCCGGCCCCTATCCCCGCCATCCCAGCCAGCTCTACGAGGCCCTGCTTGAGGGGATCGTCCTGTTCATCATCCTGCGCCTCGCCACCCACAGGGCCCATTGGCTAGAGCGTCGCGGTGCGGTCGCCGGCCTGTTCCTGGTCGGCTACGCCGTCTTCCGCACCCTGGTCGAGCAGGTGCGCGAGCCCGACGCCTATCTGCCCGACTTCCCGCTGGGCCTGACCATGGGCATGATGCTCAGCCTGCCCATGCTGCTGGGCGGCGCCTTCCTGATCTGGCGGGGCCTGCGCGAGCCGCTCCCGGCGACCGAGGCGCCCCCCGCCCCCCTGCCGGCTGAAACACCGCCGACCGTCGAGGCCGAAGACCCCTTCCGCATTCGTCCCGCTCCGGGGTCCGATGGCCCTGCGTGACCGGCTGGCGGCGCAGATCGCCGCCACGGGGCCCCTGAGCCTCGCCGAGTTCATGACGATTTGCCTGCACGACCCCCAGGCGGGCTATTACGCCACCCGCCCCGGCCTGGGCGCCGGCGGGGACTTCATCACCGCCCCCCTGGTCAGCCAGATGTTCGGGGAGCTGATCGGCTTGTGGGCGGCGGCCTGCTGGCAGACGCAGGGCGCCCCGCGCAGCTTTCGGCTGGTGGAGATGGGGCCGGGCGACGGGACTCTGATGTCCGACCTGCTGAGGGCCGGGGGGACCGTTCCGGGGTTCGTGGAAGCGGCCGACCTCTGGCTTGTGGAGGTTTCCCAACCCTTGCGGGCTCGCCAGGCCGAGCGACTTTCCACGGCCAGAGCCCAGTGGTGCGACAGCCTGGATCAGATCCCGGACGGAGCGCCGATGATCCTGGTGGCCAATGAGCTGCTGGACTGCCTGCCCACCCGGCAGTTCGTCCGCACGCCCCAGGGCTGGGCCGAGCGGATGGTGGGTCTGGATGCGGCTGGTGACCTGGCCTTCGGCCTTGCCGCTCCCCTGCCCGCGAAGGGCCGTCCGGGCGAGGTGGGGGCGGTGTTCGAGTCTTCGCCGGCCCAGGCGGCCCTTGGCTCCCAGATCGGCGCCCGGCTGGCCGCCGATGGGGGCGCGGCCCTGCTGATCGACTATGGTCCGGCGGCTGGCGAGGAAGGCGGTGACACCTTTCAGGCCCTGAAGGGTCATCAAAAGGTCGATCCCCTGGCCTGTCCTGGGGAAGCGGACCTGACCGTCCACGCCGACTTCGGCGGGGTGGCGGAGGCCGCCCGCGCCGAAGGCGCCCTGGCCCGGCCGCTGCTCACCCAGGCCGAGTTCCTGCGACGGCTCGGGATCGAGGCCCGGGCCTCGGCGCTGGCCCGCAGCCGGCCCGAGCTGGCCGACCAGATCGGCCGGCAGTTCGACCGCCTGACCGCCCAGAACCAGATGGGGGTCCTGTTCAAGGTCCTGGCCCTGCACGGGCCAGGCTTCATTCCTCCGGCCTTCGAGGCGGACTGATCATGACCGACGCCCAAGCGACCCTGCCGGCGATCACCTCGCCCCTGCTGACGAAGGCCGGCCTGCGCCACGCCTTCTTCACCCGACAGGGGGGCGTCTCGGCGGGTCTCTACAACTCGCTCAATGTGGGGCCTGGATCGGCCGATTCGCCGGAAGACGTGGCCGAGAACCGCCGCCGGGCCGCGGCCCATTTCGGCCTGCCGCATGAGGCGCTCAACACCTGCCACCAGATCCATTCCGCCCGGGCCGAGATCGCCGATCGCCCGTGGGGCGCGGCGCGGCCGGAGGCCGACGGCGTGGTGACGTCCACCCCCGGCCTGATCTGCGGCGCCCTGGCGGCCGACTGTGCGCCCATCCTGCTGGCTGACCCGGAGGGCCGCGTGGTCGCCGCCGCCCATGCGGGCTGGAAGGGCGCCCTGTCCGGGGTCGTCGCCGACACCGTGGCGCAGATGGAGCGGCTCGGCGCCCGGCGCGACCGCATCCTGGCCGCCGTGGGGCCCTGCATCGGGCCGGCATCCTACGAGGTGGGTCTGGAGTTCCTGGACCGCTTCGTGGAGACCGATCCCGCCAACGCCCGGTTCTTCAGCCCCGGCGCGGCGACCGACAAGCGCCAGTTCGACCTGCCGGCCTTCGTCCTGGCCCAGTTGGCCGCCGCAGGCGTGGAGCAGCGGGAATGGATCGGACGCGACACCTGCGCCGAACCTGACCACTTCTTCTCCAATCGCCGGGCGTTTCAGCGGGGGGAAAGTGACTATGGGCGGCTGCTCTCGGCCATCGTTCTTTAGCTGAGGGTTGCCGCAGGTCGGCCCCCTGCATTAAAGCCCGCCTGAAGATGCGGAACGACCCCGGGGAATCTCATGAAGCTGCTGGCGGGCAATTCTAACCAGGCTCTCGCCCAGGCCGTATCCGACCATCTGGACGTTCCCCTGACCCGGGCCCAGGTCAAGCGGTTCGCCGACAACGAGGTCTGGGTGACCATCGACGAGAACGTCCGCGGCGAGGACGTCTTCGTCATCCAGTCCACTAGCTATCCCACCAACGACAATCTGATGGAGCTGCTGATCTGCATCGATGCGCTGAAACGCGCGTCTGCCCGGCGGATCACGGCGGTGATGCCCTATTTCGGTTATGCCCGGCAGGACCGGAAGACGGGCGGGCGCACCCCCATCTCGGCCAAGCTGGTCTCCAATCTGATCACCCGCGCGGGCGCCGACCGGGTCCTGACCATGGATCTGCATTCGGGCCAGATTCAGGGCTTCTTCGACATCCCCACCGACAACCTGCTGTCGGCGCCCCTGCTGGCCAATGACATCAAGGCCCACTACCCCAAGCCCGACGAACTGATGATCGTCTCGCCGGACGTCGGCGGGGTGGTTCGCGCCCTGTCGGTGGCCAGCCGCCTCAACGCCGAACTGGCCATTGTCGACAAGCGTCGCTCGGGTCCTGGCAAGAGCGAGGTGGCCAATATCATCGGCGACGTCGAGGGCCGGCGCTGTGTGCTGTTCGACGACATCATCGACGGCGGCGGCACCCTTTGTAACGCCGCTCAGGCCCTGGTGGATGGCGGCGCCTCTGAGGTCTCGGCCTATGTCACCCACGGGGTGCTGTCGGGCGCAGCCATCGAGCGGGTGGACGCCTCGGTGCTCAAGGAGCTGGTGATGACCGACTCCATCGCCGCCCCGGAGCGGGCCGCCTCTGCGCCCAAGATCCGCTATGTGAGCTGCGCGGCCCTGATCGGTGAGGCGGTTCGCCGCATCGCCAACGAAGAGTCTGTCTCGAAACTGTTCGACTGACGGCGCCGCTGATCTCGCTCGCCAGGGGAGACGACTGGCTAAGCTTGGTGAACAATAGTTTACGATATGGGGGCCATGATCTCGCCTGACCGAACATGCTATGTTCGCTGGCGTACCATTTAGGGGAACACAGACCCATGAGCTCGGCTATTGGCTTTCGCAGCGCGCTGACCGCGCTGGCGCTGATCGGAACCGCGGTGCTTGCGGGGTGCGCCGAGCCTAAGCCGGAAGCTCCGGCCCCGGCCCCGCCGGCGGTGGCGCTCGCCCCATCCCTCATCGAGCACGCCAGCGCCTATCGCTATTACATGTCCCGCTCATCGGCCATTTCCCCGGCCTTTGACGACGGCGCCGAGATCGCTGAATCCCTGAAGACCAGCGCCGCCTATGAGCCGATCCAACTCTTGAAAGGCGCCGTGGCCTACGGCGCCGTGGCCGCCCTGCAGGATCCCGAGTTCGTGGCGGCGGTGCGCAGCTACTCCACCAACCCCGAGACGCGGAACAAGATGTTCGCCGACCTCGTGGCCGATCCGACCTATGCGGCCACCCTGCCTGGCGCCCGCAGCGCCGCGGGCCTGGTGATCGCCGCCTACGGGGCCGAGGGCAAACGCCTGTTCGACACCGGATCTGCGGTCAAGCAGGCGGCCTATGATGTCCAGAAGGCCAAATGGTCCAAGGCCGAGGTCGAGAACCGCGCCCTGCGCCTGTCCCAGGCCAAGGCCCTGTCGGCCACCCCCATCGTCGGCGAGATCGAAGAGACCGCCCGCCTGCAACAGGCCGCCATCGGCGCTGGCGTGCTGGACCTCACCGCCGCCCCCGTGGAGCCGCCCTACAGCCGCATGGTGCTGCGCAGCCTGGCGGTCGCGGCCCTGGCCGTCCTGGGCGAGGCTGGCGAGAACCGGGCTGACCTTCTGACCGCCGTGATGATCGAGCCGACCTCGGCCTCCTGCCTGAACATGGCCAAGCTGAACCTCTATCAGTGCCTGGCGGTCTCCAAGCCGCACTATGAGGATGTCTTCTGCCTCGGCCAGCACGCCCTGATGGACACCGGACAGTGCCTGATGAAGGGCGCGGGCCTGGTCGATCCGGCCAAGGCGACCCCCGTGCAGGTGGCCGAAACCGGGGCCGCGGCCGAGACAGCGGGGCTCAGCGCGGTTAAAACGCGCTGAAGTCCGCGGGCGCCGTTGCCAGAGGGTCAACTTCTGTGTAATGACGCCGACCTTCCGATCCCCCCCGGGATCGCGACCCACGCCGCGCGGGTTCGCGCGGCGGTTTCGTTTTGAGGCAGGGCGATGGCCGATATCGTATTGAACGTGGAAGTGCGTGAGCAGACCGGCACCGGCGCTACGCGCAGTGTGCGCCGCAGCGGCAAGGTCCCCGGCGTGCTCTATGGCGGCTCCAAGGACCCGGTGGCGATCGCCGTGCCGGCCAATGAGTTCCGCAAGGCGCTCTATACGGGCAAGCTGTTGGGCCACCTGGTGACCCTGAAGTATGGCGAAGAGACCCAGCCGGTCATCGCCAAGGCCATCGACATGCATCCGGTGACCGATGAGCCGTGGCACTTCGACCTGTACCGGGTCGATGAGCACCAACAGATCAAGATCTCGGTGCCCGTGCACTTCATCAACCACGAAGAGTCCCCGGGCCTGAAGCGCGGCGGCACCCTGAATGTGGTCCGTCACGACGTCGAGCTGTCCTGCCCGGCCGACGCCATCCCCGAAGAGCTGATCTTCGACCTGACCGGCCTGGACATCGGCGACACCATCCGCATCTCCGGCTTCAAGCTGCCCAAGGGCGTTGAGGCCACCGTGGACCGCGACTTCGTCATCGCCACCCTGGCCGGCACCTCGGCCCAGGCGGCGCAGGACGCGGCCGCCGACGCCGGCTCGGAGCCTGAGGCCTAAAACGCCTCTTCGCCCAGGGCCGGCCCGCACCGGAGGGTCGCATGCTGATCCTCGCTGGCCTGGGCAATCCAGGCCCCCGCTATGCTGGCAATCGGCATAATGTGGGGTCCATGACCGTCGACCAGATTGCGCGCCGCTGGAGCTTTGGCCCCGAGCGGTCGCGCTTTCAGTCGCTGGTCCGCGAGGGGTCCATCGAGACCCCGGCTGGCCCTGTAAGGGCCATGACGCTGAAGCCTCAGACCTATTACAACGACAGCGGCAACGCTGTCGGCGAGGCGCTGAAATTCTACAAGCTGACGCCCGCGGACCTGGTCGTCTTCCACGACGAGATCGACCTGGCGCCCGGCCGCTTCCGGATGAAGGCCGGCGGCGGCGCAGCCGGCAATAACGGCATTCGCTCCATCACCGGTCAGATCGGCCCCGACTTCCGGCGCGCCCGGCTGGGGGTTGGTCATCCCGGCCACAAGGAGCTGGTCCAGGGTCACGTCCTGTCGGACTTCCACAAGGTCGAACATCCCTGGCTGAACGACCTGCTGCACGCCTGCGCCGACGCCGCCCCCCTGCTGGCGGCCGGCGAGGACGAGAAGTATCAGGCCGAGGTCATGCGCCTGGCGCCGGCCGACAAGGCCGACACCCGCCAGCAGCGCCAGGGCCGCGACGCGCCCTGAGGCCGCACGGCTGACGACAATCCCGGCCGGCTCGGCTAAGACGGCGCCGGCTCCAATTCTCCGAGGACTCCATGGCTCTCAAAGTCGCCATCGTCGGCCTGCCCAATGTCGGCAAGTCCACCCTGTTCAACGCGCTCACCCAGACGGCGGCGGCCCAGGCGGCCAATTACCCCTTCTGCACCATCGAGCCGAACGTGGGCGACGTGGCGGTGCCCGAGCCGCGCCTCGAGGCGCTCGCCAAGGTGGCCGGCTCCAAGGAGATCATCCCGGCCCGCATCAACTTCGTCGATGTGGCCGGCCTGGTGCGCGGCGCGTCCAAGGGCGAGGGCCTGGGCAACCAGTTCCTGGCCAATATCCGTGACTGCGACGCCGTGGCCTTCGTCGCCCGCTGCTTCGTCAATGACGACATCACCCACGTCGAGGGCCGGATCGATCCCCTGGCCGACCTGGAGATCATCGAGACCGAGCTGATGCTCGCCGATCTGGAGAGCCTGGAGAAGCGGGTCGCCAATCTCGATAAGCGCGCCAAGACCGGCGACAAGGAGAGCGCCAACACCCTGCGCCTGGTGAAGCTCGCCCTGGAGGAGCTCAATGCCGGCCGTCCCGCCCGGACCGCCAAGATCTCCGAGGACGACGAAAAGGCCTGGCGGATGCTGCAACTGCTGACCGCCAAGCCCACCCTCTATGTCTGCAATGTGGACGAGGGCGCTGCCGGGACCGGCAATGAGATGTCGACCGCCGTCGCCGAGCGGGCCAAGCGCGACGACGCCGAGAGCGTGGTCATCTCCGCCCAGATCGAAAGCGAGATCGCCATGCTGGACGCCGCCGAGCGGGCGGAGTTCCTGGAGACACTGGGCCTCGAAGAGCCCGGCCTGAACCGCATGATTCGCGAGGCCTTCAAGCTGCTCGGCCTGCAGAGCTATTTCACCTGCGGCCCCAAGGAGACCCGGGCCTGGACCATCCCCGTGGGCGCCACTGCGCCCCAGGCGGCCGGCGTGATCCATACCGACTTCGAGAAGGGCTTTATCCGGGCCGAAACCATCGCCTTCCCCGACTACATCAAGTTCAACGGCGAGGCCGGGGCCCGGGACGCGGGCAAGCTGCGCCAGGAGGGCAAGGAATATGTCGTCCAGGACGGCGACGTGATGAACTTCCGCTTCAACGTCTGATCGCTCACAGGGCGTGACAGGCGCCCGGTCCTGCCCCTAGGCTTGGCGCCAAGGGAGACCACCCATGGGCGACACCATTACGCTGAAGAGCGCCGCCGACGGCTACGAGCTGTCGGCCTATCACGAGGCCCCGTTCACGTCCCGCAAGGGCGGGGTCATCGTACTGCAGGAGATCTTCGGCATCGACAAATACGTCCGCGCCGATGTCGAGCGTTGGGCCAAGGCCGGATATGAGGCGCTCGCCCCGTCCTTGTTCGACCGGCGTGAGCGGGGCTTCACCGCCGGTCACGACGCAGACGGCATGGCCGCTGGCATCGCGCACGCCCGCGCCACGCCGATGGAACAGGCCCTGGCCGACATCGCCGCGGCCCGGGACTTCCTCGCGCCCCGGGGCAAGGTCTGCGTCGTGGGCTACTGCTATGGCGGCTCACTGGCCTGGCTGAGCGCCGCCAAGGTCGAGGGGATCGCGGCGGCGTCGAGCTATTACGGCAGCATGGTCAAGGCCAATGCCGATCTGCCGCTCGCCTGCCCCGTCATCGTCCACCTGGGCCACACCGATCCGGGCATCAAGGCCGACGAGGTGGAGGCCGCAGTCAAGGCCGCCCATCCGGAGGTTCCGGTCTATATCTATGAGGGTGCGGGCCACGGCTTCAACAATGAGAGCCCCGAGCGCTATCACGAGGAGGCCGCCGACCTCGCCCGCCTGCGCACCCGCGAACTGTTCGAAAGCGCATGAGCCGGGCCGGCGAGACGATTCGGCTGGAGAGCCGCGCCGATGGTTTTGTCTTCGACGCCTATCATGTGAAGCCGGGAGACGCCCGGCGTGGCGGTCTGGTGCTGATCCAGGAGATCTTCGGCGTCACCGACCACATCCGCGAGGTGGCCGATGGCTTCGCCGAGGATGGCTATGAGGTGATCGCACCGGCCTTCTTCGACCGCCAGCAGCGCGGCTTCGAAGCGACCTATGAAGCTGACCACATGGCGCGCGCCGTGGCGCTGTCCCAGGCCGCGCCCTGGGACGAGGTCGCAGGCGACGCTCAGGCGGCCATAGACGCCCTTCAGGGCCAGGTCTTCGTCGCCGGCTTCTGCTGGGGCGGGGCGGCGAGCTGGGCCGTGGCGGCCCGTTGTGAGGGCGTGGCGGGCGCCTCCTGCTTCTATGGCCGCCGGATCACCGAGCTGCTGGACGAGGCGCCCCGCTGCCCGACCATCCTGCACTTTGGCAAGACCGACGCCTCGATCCCGCTCGAGCGGGTCGAGGAGATCCGGGACCGCTACCCTGACATGCCGGTCCATCTGTACGACGCCGGCCACGGCTTCGCCTCGGACCGACGCAAGGACTACCACCCCGACGCCGCCCGCCTGGCGCGCCTGCGCACCCTGCAGCTCTTCGCCCGCAGCGGTGGGGGGCGTGGCGAAGGCGCCTGAGGCGCCTCAGTGACCCTCGAACGCCACCAGGGTCGAGACCGGCACGCCCGCGGCCGCAAGCCGTGCCGCGCCGCCGAGCTCCGGCAGGTCCACCACGAAGGCCGCAGCCACAATCTCCGTGCCGCCCTGGCGCAGCAGGTCGACAGCGGCCAGCGCCGTGCCGCCGGTGGCGATGAGGTCATCCACCAGCATGACCCGCTCGCCGGCCAGGAAGGCGTCCAGATGGACCTCAAGGATGTCGGAGCCATATTCGAGCGCGTACTCCACCGCCCGGGTCTCGTGCGGCAGCTTGCCCTTCTTGCGCAGGGGGACGAAGCCGGCCGACAGCTGGTGCGCCACTGCGCCGCCCAGGATGAAGCCCCGGGCCTCGATACCGGCCACCTTGTCGATCTTCAGGCCCGCAAAGGGCTGGACCAGCTCGTCCACCGCCTGACGAAAAGCTCTCGCATCGGCCAGCAAGGTGGTGATGTCGCGAAACTGGATGCCCGGCTTGGGATAGTCCGGAATCGTACGAATGGCGTCGCGTAGGTCCATGGCCCCTCCCCTCTCTGACGGGCCTCTGTTATGGCCGAAGGGGTGCGGCTCTGGCTATGGCCGCGATAGGACCTGACCATGAACGCGCGCGCCGCCCTACTGGCCTGCGGTCTGGCCGCCTTCAGCGGCGAGGCGATGGGCGCCGAGATCGCCTGCTGGCTGGACCGCGGGGTGCTGGTGGCGCCGGCCACCGCCGCAGGCGTCAGCGGCGACTTCATCATCGACACCGGCGCCGATCACAGCGCCATCCACAACACCCGGGCTCAGGCCGCCGGCGTCGAGGGCGACTCTCTGGCCGGCGAGGTGCGTCTGGCGGGCGCCCAGGTGCCGGGGCGAAATCTTGCGGTGGAAGACCTGGACGCCCGGACCTGGGCCTTCCCGACCCCCATCGCAGGCGTGATTGGGGCCGATGTCCTGAGGGGGTTTGTGGTGGAGCTGGACACCTCGCCCTGTCGTTTGACCCTGGCCTCGGTCGACACTCTTCCCCGCGCCCAAGGCGCCAGCCTGCCCATGGTCTGGCGCGGCGCCGTCCCTGTGGTGGACGGGGCGATCAGTGACGGCCCCCGGGCGCGAACCGTGGCCCTGATCCCCGCTACTGGCCTGGACGCCCCCGCCCGGCTCTCTCCCGCCATCGCCAGCGCCCCTGGGGCCGACGACAAGTCCCTGACGCCCTATGAGGCGGGCAGGGCCGAGCTGCGGGCCCTGTCCCTGGGGGGCGCGCTGTTTGAGCATCTGAGCGTGGGTCTGAATGACGAGGCGGCCACATCAGACGGCGCGGTCGGCCTGGAGGTTCTAGGCCGTTGGCGGCTTCGGTTCGACTTCCCGGCCGGCCGGCTCCATCTGATCAGCGAATAAGAGAAAACCCGCCAGGTCGCCCCGGCGGGTTCTTCATTTCAGATCTGGCGACGCAGCCTAGTGGGCGACGTTGCGCCAGATGCGGCGGTAGCTCGCATAGAGCAGGCCGGCGAAGATCACGAGATAGATCATCGCGCCGAACCCGAAGGCCTTGCGCTCTTCCATCTTGGGCTCAGCCGCCCAGTACAGGAAGGCGGCCACGTCCTTGGCTTGCTGGTCGATGGTCGACGGCGTGCCGTCGTCGAAGGTCACCTTGTCGGGCGCCAGCTGCGGCGGCATGGCGATGAAGCCGCCCTCCGGCGCATGGCCTTCACCCGTCCAGAACGGGGTCGTGTCCCCGGCCATGTAGGGGTTGTAGTACTGGCCCGGCGCCACGGTCAGGCCGGCCGGCGGTTCGCGATAGCCTGCCAGCAGGGCGTGGATGTAGTCCGGCCCATATTTGCGGGCCTTGGCCATCACCGAGAGATCCGGCGGCAGGGCGCCGCCATTGCCAGCCCGGGCCGCCGCCTCGTTGGGATAGGGGCTCGGGAAGGCGTCGGCGGAGGTGCCGGGACGCTGGATGATGTCGCCGGTCTCGGAGTCGATGTCGTTGACCTGATACTCCGCCGCGATGGTCTTCACGTACGGATTGTCGTTCGGATTGCTGTAGTCCGGGTCGTAGAAGGGCCCGCCCTTCTGGCCGAGGTTCCGGAACGAGAGCAGCTCCATGCCGTGGCAGGCCGCGCAGACCTCCCGATAGACCTTGTAGCCGCGCTGCAGCTGGGCCTGGTCGAACTTGCCGAACGGGCCCTTGAAGCTGAAGTCGACGGGCTCGGGGGTCTTGGCGTCCCCGGCGGCGAGCGCCGGGCCGCCCACAAGGGCCAGCCCAAGCGCCGCCAGAGCGATACCTTTACGCAGCATCTGGGCTCAACCCTTCTTTTCAGGCGCAGCGACTGCGCCGGCCGGCATACCCGCCGGATGGGACAGGACAGGCGTGGAGATGGATTCCGGCTGGGCTGTCGGCGTCTCGGTCAGCCCAAGAAGCGGCAGGATCACCAGGAAGTAGCCAAAGTAGTAGAGGGTGGCCAGGCGCGAGAGCCAGACCATGCTGTTCAGGTCCGCATCGATCAGGATGAAGGTCGACAGGCCCGGGATGACGTGATTGTCGGGCAGCTGGCCGCCGCAATAGCCGAGCACCAGGCAGGCCACCACGAAGATCATGAAGTAGAGCTTGCCGGTGGGGCGATAGCGCATGGACCGCACCTTGGAGGTGTCGAGCCAGGGCAGGACGAACAGCACCGCGATGGCGCCGAACATCAGGATCACGCCGCCCAGCTTGTCCGGCACCGCCCGCAGGATCGCGTAGAAGGGCAGGAAGTACCATTCGGGCACGATATGGGCCGGCGTCACCAGCGGGTTGGCGGGAATGTAGTTGTCCGCATGGCCCAGCGCGTTCGGATTGAAGAACAGGAAGGTGGCGAAGAGGATCAGGAACAGCACGATCGCGAAGCCGTCCTTCACCGTATAGTACGGGTGGAAGGGCACGGTATCGGCCTTGGACTTAACGTTCACGCCGGTCGGGTTGTTGTTCCCCGGCACATGCAGGGCCCAGATGTGCAGGCCCACGACGCCGGCGATCATGAACGGCAGCAGGAAGTGCAGCGAGAAGAAGCGGTTCAGGGTGGCGTTATCCACCGCGAAGCCGCCCCAAAGCCAGGTGGTGATGGCTTCACCGACGATCGGCAGGGCGCCGAACAGGTTGGTGATCACGACCGCGCCGTGGAAGCTCATCTGACCCCAGGGCAGGACGTAGCCCATGAAGGCCGTCGCCATCATCAGCAGGTAGATGATGCAGCCGAGGATCCACAGCACCTCGCGGGGCGCCTTGTAGGACCCGTAATAGAGGCCGCGGAACATGTGGATGTAGACCGCGATGAAGAACATCGAGGCCCCGTTGGCGTGCATGTAGCGCACCAGCCAGCCGTAGTTCACGTCGCGCATGATGCGCTCGACCGACGCGAAGGCGTGGTCCACGTGCGGCACATAGTGCATGGCCAGCACGACGCCGGTGACGATCTGGATGCCCAGGCAGACGGCCAGGATGCCCCCGAAGGTCCACCAGTAGTTCAGGTTCTTCGGCGTCGGATAGTCGACGATGCTGTCCCAGCCCAGCCGAACGATCGGCAGGCGGGTGTCGAGCCAGCGCTCGATCCCAGTCTTGGGTTCGTAAGTGGAATGTCCGCTCATGGTTCTCAGCCCACCTTCACAGTCGTGTCGGAGAGGAACTCATATTCCGGCACCGGCAGGTTGAGGGGCGCAGGACCCCGACGGATCCGGCCGGACGTATCATAGTGCGAGCCGTGGCAGGGGCAGAACCAGCCGCCATAGTCGCCGCCGGCGAAGGTCGGCACGCAGCCCAGATGGGTGCAGGCGCCGATCAGGATCATCCACTCGGCCTTGCCGGGCTTGTGACGAACCTCGTCGGCTTCTGGATCGGGCATGTTCGCGCCGTCATCGGCGACCGCCGCGGCGATCTCCGCCTCGGTGCGCTTGCGGATGAACAGGGGCTTGCCGCGCCACTTGATCGTGACCTGCTGGCCCAGCGCGACCTTGGACAGGTCGAACTCGACCGAGGCCAGGGCCAGGGTGTCGGCCGATGGGTTCATCTGGTCGATGAACGGCCAGGCCAGCGCGCCCACGGCGCCCACGGCCGCCGCACCTGCGGCGATGTGAATGAAGTCGCGCCGGTTCGGGTCTTCACCCGCGGCATGCGGATCGGGATTTTCGCCCACGACGGTGTCAGCCACCTTTAAGCTACCCTTCGGTTTTGAGGCCGCTGCTCCGGAAGGAGCCGCCGCCCGTTCGGACGCTCACGAAAAATGCCGCGACGCCCCGTCTGTCGGCCTAGCAGAAGCTCTGCATCAGGCCTGCTCTGGAACCCATATAGGGCCGAGAGAAAAGTCGCACTAGCCAAGCCGCCCATGTGCGGCGACAAGCCTCGCGATTCGTCCCACGCCCCAGCTAATTCCGTCGGTGGATCGCTTAGAATGCGTTTGGCCCTTTTTCAACCGGACATTCCGCAAAACGTCGGCGCGGCGCTTCGTCTTGCCGCCTGCCTCGATGTCGACCTCGAGGTGATCGAGCCCTGCGGGTTCCCGCTATCCGATAAGGCGGTGAAGCGCGCAGCCCTGGATTATGGCCGCCTCGCCCGCTGGACAAGGCGCGAGAGCTTCGAAGCCTTCATGGCCGCGCCGGAGCGCCAGGAGGGTCGGCTGGTGCTGTTCACCACCCGCGGGGCCCAGCCGCTGCACAGCTTCGCCTTCCAGCCGGGCGACACCCTGCTGTTTGGCCGGGAGAGCTCGGGCGTACCCGACGAGGTGCACGCGGTCGCCCAGGCGCGGCTCCTGATCCCGCTTGCGCCAGAGGCCAGGTCCCTCAACCTCACCGTTTCGGCGGCCATCGGTCTTTCGGAAGCGTTGCGCCAGACCGACGGATTCCCTAAGCCCCTTGTCCCATGACAGACGCCGCCACCCTCGCCGATCGCAACAGCCGGGCCCGGGCCTGGTTCGATTCCCTTCGCGACCAGATCGTCGCCGCCTTCGAGGCCCTGGAAGATGAGGCGCCCGCCGACCTCTATCCGGGCGCGCCGGGCCGGTTCGAGCTCACCCCCTGGGACCGCCCGGCCGGCGGCGGCGGGGTGATGGGCTTCATGAAGGGCGGCCGCTTCTTCGAGAAATGCGGCGTCCATATCAGCCTGGTGCATGGGACCTTCACCCCGGAAATGGCCGCGACCATGCCCGGCGCGGACGAAGATCCGTCCTTCACCGCAACCGGGATCAGCCTGATCGCCCACATGCGAAATCCGCATGTCCCGGCCGTGCACATGAACACCCGCTTCCTGGCCACCCGGCAGAGCTGGTTCGGCGGCGGGGCGGACCTGACGCCCACCCAGGACTATCAGCGGACCCAGGAAAACCCTGACGCCATGGCGTTTCACGCCGCCATGCAGGCCGCCTGCGACGCCCACGACCCGGCCTGGTACGCCCCCTACAAGGCCCGTTGCGACGAGTACTTCTTCCTGCCCCACCGCAATGAGCCGCGGGGCATCGGCGGCATCTTCTATGACCACCACAATTCCGGGGACTGGGAGCGGGACTTCGCCTTCACCCAGGATGTGGGCAAGGCCTTCGCCGAAGTCTATCCGGCGATCGCCCGGGGCCGCATGGCCACCCCCTGGACCGAGGCCGACCGGCAGGAGCAGCTGGTGCGGCGAGGCCGCTATGTGGAGTTCAACCTTCTCTACGACCGGGGCACCATGTTCGGCCTGAAGACCGGCGGCAACATCACCTCGATCCTCTCGTCTATGCCCCCCATGGTAAGCTGGCCCTGAGGGGGTCCGCGTCGATTTGCCTTATGCGGCTTGGCTGTGCGAGGGTCCCGCCATGCGAGCCCTGTTGAGTACCTTCGCGGCCGTCCTCCTCCTGGCGGGCTGTGGCCAGGAGACGTCAGAACCCCCGTCGCCAGCGCCATCGGCCCCGGCCGAGCGGCCGAAAAGTCCGGCCCTGGTCGGGCCGATCCTGATCACCTTCAACGAGACCGGCGCGGGCGAGATCAATGGCCAGACCCGTTTGAACGTCCGCAGCATCGGCGACGTCTTCCCGGGCGCCACGGTCGAACGGGCGTCCGAGGGCGAGGCCAAAGCGAAGGTCATCACCGTGCGCCGACCCGATGGCCTGATCCTCGATCTTCAGGCGGGGGTCGATCCGGAACGGGTCGGGCGGATCATTGGCCGGGGCGGACCGGTGACCGGCCCGATGGGCGAAGAGATCGGCGCCGGCTGGCAAGCCGCGGGCTTTGCATCGACCGAGTGTCGCCGGGGTCAGGACGATATGTCGCACACCCTGATCTGCCATCGGCCCGGGGCGCCGCTGCTGGGCTATGTGTTCGATCTGCCTGGGTTCGAAGGACCCGACGACCTGCTTCCGGAGGACGAGGTGCTTGAGCAGACCGCCCGGCTCAGCGCCTTCGTGTGGGTCGCCCAAGCGATCTGAAGGCGCCGGATCAGGTGAGATCGTCGAGCATGGCGACGAAGATCTCCGGCGACAGGGGCTCAGGATTTGCCGCCTGGGTCTCAACGCCCGCCACCATCAGGGCGGCGGCGGCGCTGGCCGCGACGATCATCAGCCGCAAGGACGTCATGGGCTTTCAGGCTCCCTGTTGAGCGGGCTGGGCACAGACCTAACCTCTGGCGGCCGGAAGTGTTGCGAGAAATGACGATATCCAGGCGCCCAGGGCGGCCCGGTCGTCAGGCGCCGCATAACTGGCCACTGCCTGGTCGGCCTGCTCGTCGGCATAGCGGCTGCCCCGGCGGGCCTCGATCAGGGCCTTGGCGTAGTCCGGCTCGAACTCCGGATGCAGCTGAATGGAGATGGCCGGCTGGTCGTCATAGGCGAGCATGCCAAACGGCGTGAAGTCGCTGGCCGCGAGAACCCGGGCGCCCGGCGGCAGAGCCACCACCTGATCCTGGTGCGAGGCCGGCGCGGCCAGGCGCGTCTGGTCCGTCAGGCCCGGCACAGACTCCCTGAGCGCGTAGGCGTGCAGCCCGACACCCCAGCCCTTCGGGGACTTGATCACCTGGCCGCCGAAGGCCTGGGCCATCGCCTGATGGCCGAAGCAGACGCCGACAAGTCCCGCCCGGCCCCTGGCGGCCTGCAGGAAGGCGATCAGGTCCGCGATCCACGGGTCGGCCTCATAGACGCCGGCCGAGGAGCCGGTGACCAGATAGGCGTCGCAGGCCTCAGGACTGGCCGGCCCCTCCCCGGCCGCCACATCGAAGACCGCATAGTCATAGGCGTCCTGCCCCAGCAGACGCTTGAACATGTCGGGATAGGAGCCGAACTGCGCCTCCAGCGGCGCCGGCGGCGCGCCGGTCTTCAGGATGCCGAGCTTCATCGGGCTCTAGTAGGCCAGGCCCTGGGCCACCGCCTTGAGCTTCTCGATGGCCGAGAACTTGTCCTCGAGGAAGTCGTGGTCAACCCACCAGTCCTCCACCTCCCGCAGCACCTGGCCGACCATGGGGCCCTTGGGCACCCCGGCATAAACCACCTCCTCCCCGCTCAAGGGGAAGGGCGGCGGCGTCCAGCTGTCGCAGAGCGCCAGCAGGCCGCGCCACTGGGCGGCTGTCGCCGTGCGGTTGGACTTGGCCCAGGCAAGCTTGATCCGGTCATGGAAGGTGGGCGCAGAGAGCGCATAGACCGCCCGGCGGGACTCCCGCGGGCTCATCCAGCTGGTGATGCGCGGGGTCTGTCCCTTGGCGGCGACCAGCCGGTCGCGCTCGGCGTTCGACAGGCGAAGGCGTTCAGCGGCCTGGGCGACCCCGATCTGGTCGGCCGGCAGCAGGCAGGCCAGGCGCAGGATGGGATCGCATTCGAAGAGCATCTCGCTCTCGATCTCCACGAGGGCCCCGAAGTCGTGAAGATCGCCGACAGGGGGCAGAATCACATCGAGAATTCCGGCGGACGCCATCTGGCGGATGCTGCCCCGCGGATCATCGGCGGCCAGCAGCTTGAGCAGCTCCTTGGAGACCCGCTCGCCCGGCCGGTCGGCCAGGGTGTCGCGCAGGGCCTCGCAGGCGGCCAGGGCCTCGGGATCGGCCTCGCCCCGGCCATACCAGGCCTGGAAGCGGAAGAAGCGCAGGATGCGCAGATAGTCCTCGGCGATCCGCGTGCGGGCCTCGCCGACGAAGACGATCCGCCGCGCCCTGGCGTCGGCCAGGCCCGTTCCCAGGGGATCGTGCAACGTCCCGTCGCGGTCGGCATAGAGGGCGTTGAGGGTGAAGTCCCGACGCTGGGCGTCTTCGGTCCAATCGGTGGTGAAGGCCACCACCGCGCGCCGCCCGTCGGTCTCCACGTCCCGCCGCAGGGTGGTGATCTCGAAGGTCTGGCCGTGGGCGAGCGCGGTGACCGTGCCGTGCTCCACGCCGGTGGGAATCGCCTTGAGGCCGGCGGCCTGCAGGGCCTCGGTGACCGCGTCAGGCGTGAGCTGGGTGGCGATGTCGATATCGCCCACCGGCGCGCCGATCACCGCATTGCGCACCGCCCCGCCGACGACCCGGGCGCAGCCTGCGCCGCCCTTGGCTTCCAGGGCGTCGAACACCGCCGCAGTGGCCGGCGCATTCAACCAGGGGCGTGATCCGAGGCTCTCGCTCATGGGGCGGGCGTTTCCTTTTCCTGGAAGCGACCTGGGGAGACCCGGCCGCCCTCTGTGACTTCCGCGGGCACATAGACCTCGCCGCGGTTGTCCGATTGGAACACGACCATGAACATCAGAGAAAGGCCAAACAGCACAGCTGAGGCCGTGGCCAGCCAGGCCCACGGGGTCGCCCCCATGGGGCGGCCATTGCGCTTGGCCCATTCAGCCCAGGCGAACCAGATTATGAAGGGCAGCGCGATCAGGATCGAGCGGATGAGAATGACCCTAAGCAACTGCGCCTCCATATAGCCGGTCGTACAGGGACCGGAGCATGCCGGCCGTGGCGCCCCAGATGAATCTGTTCTCGTGAGTCATGGCATAGAACCGACGTAGCTGACCCGCGAATTCCCGCTCATGTTCCTCGTGATTGGTGGGATCCATGAGAAAGCCGAACGGGGTCTCGAACACGTCGGCGACCTCGGCGGGGTTGGGCGTGAGCGTGAAGTCCGGCGCGATGAAGCCCACCACCGGCGTCACCAGAAAGCCCGTGCCGGTCCGATAGGGGGTCGAGAGCCCGCCCAGGGTGACCAGGCTGCGGGAGATGCCCACCTCTTCCTCGGTCTCCCGAAGGGCCGTCTCCCAGATGGTCTCGCCCGGATCACGGCGGCCACCGGGAAAGGCGATCTGACCGGTGTGACGGCGCAATGTGTCGGCCCGCCGCGTCAGCAGCACCGAATAGCCATGCTCGCGCTCCACCAGCCCCACCAGCACAGCCGCTGGGGTCAGGGGGGCAGGCTCGGCGGCAAGATCGGCGGTTCGCGGTCCGAAGTCGGATTCCACAAGACCATCAGCGGGCTCGCGGTCTTCAAGGGGATCCAGGCGCTGGGTGATCCATTCGCGCAAGGCCGTCATCGGCGCGTTGGGACTCACGAGACCGGCGCCTCCACAGGCCCGATGGCGAACCACGTCCCGCCCGACTCGACCCCCAGGGTCCCGTCCCGCTCCTGGGCCATCTCCACCAGCTCATAGAAGACCGGCCGACTGATCAGGGCCTCCAGCCCGCGGCGGACATGCAGATATGGACGCGGCTCGTCGGTGGCCGGGTCGATCTCCACCCGGATCAGGTGCTCTGGTCCCGCCTCGACCTCGTCGCCCACATTGGTGTTGAAGCGCAGGACCGGACGGCCCTCGGCGTCGGCGCCGGCGTCCAGGGCGGTGGCGATGAAGGGGGCGTCTTCGACGGTGATCTTCATCTTCTCCACCGGCGTCACCAGCCAGTAGCCGTCCGGGTCGCGGCGCAGGACGGTGGAGAACAGGCGCACCAGGGGGGCGCGATTTATGGTCGCCCCTTCATGGACCCAGCGGCCATCGGCGGTGATGACGATGTCGATTTCGCCGGAATGGGCGGGGTTCCACAGGTGCACCGGGGGCAGTCCGCGGCCGGGCGCCTGCTTGGCCGCAGCGATCACCCCGTCCAGACCGGGTTTGGAGTCGAGCTCTGTCATCGCCAGAAGGTAGGCGCGTGCGCGGGGCGCCTCAAGGCGCCGTTACGGCGCCCTGCAGGATGTTGGTTCCACCAGACTGACCCAGCCGCTTGAGCAGCAGGCGGCGGGGATCGACAGGGCCAGGCATCACAATCTGGCCGGTGGCCTCGGCGGAAAAGCCCAGCCGTCCGAAAAAGGGCGGATCGCCCACCAGCAGGACCTCGCCATAGCCAGCCGCCTCAGCCGCTGCAGAGGCGACCTCCACCAGCCGGGCGCCGGCTCCCAGGCGACGGGCGGCGGCGTCCACCGCCAGGGGACCGAGGAAGATCAGCCTGCGGCCGCCCACGGCGATCTCGGACTGACGCACCACCCCCACCAGCCGCTCGCCCTCCCAGATGCAGAAGGACAGGTCCAGGCGCAGGGGCGCGACCTCCCGCACCCGTTCGGAGGCCTTGGCGAAACGGCCAGGGCCAAAGGCGTGGTCCAGCAGGGCCTCGATGGCGCCTGCGTCCTGCGGCGTCTCGGGGCGGATGTCAGGGGCCGGACTCGCGACGGAGTCCGCACAGGATGCGACGGCGGCGGTCATTGAGGGAACTTTGCAGGCTGCGGGACAGACGGGCCCAGGCCCGCGAGGCTGCGGGGCCGGGAGGCTCTAGAGGGCGCGGATCACGCGCCCGGTTCGTCGCAGCGCGCACATGAGCGCCCCTCGCAGTCGGCCTCGACGATCATGTCGCCGAAAACGCGCCGATAAGGCGCAAGCTCCGCCAGGTCAATGGAAACCGAAACGGGCGTTGCGGGTCGCCGCCGCGCGGGCCAAGTTCGCCGCCCATGTCCCAGGTCCCCGACTCAGAGCCTCTCCCCTCCGCCCGCGCTCTGTTGAGCCAGCGGAGCTATCTGCTGTTCTGGGGGTCCCGGTGGGCCGGATCGCTGGCGGTGCAAATCCAGAGTGTGGCGCTCGGCTGGCACATCTATGAGCTCGCCCGCCAGACCATGAGCGTGGCCGAGGCCGCCTTTGTGGTCGGCATGGTGGGCCTGGTCACCTTCATCCCGGTCTTCCTGCTGACCCTGCCGGCCGGCGAGGCCGTCGACCGCTATGACCGGCGCAAGATCCTGATGATCTGCTACGGCGTCGAGATGACCAGCGCCGGCGTGCTAGCCGTGGCCACCTGGCAGGGCTTCGCCTCGGTGACCCTGCTGCTCTGTGTGGCCGCGGTCTTCGGCGCCGGCCGGGCCTTCATGTCGCCGGCCGGCACGGCGCTCGGGCCCATGCTAGTGCCCCGCAGCCTGCTGCCCCGGGCCATCGCCTGGAATTCGCTCGCCTGGCAGACCGCCTCCATCATCGGCCCGGCCATCGGCGGCCTGCTGCTCGCCCGCTCCACCGCACTCGCCTACGAGACCGCCTTCTGTCTTTACCTGGCCGGCGCCACCCTGACCTTCTTCATCAACGGACGGACCAAGCCCGATCTGCAGCCAGGCTCGCGCCTGGCCCTGATCAAGGAGGGGCTGGTCTATGTGTGGCGCCAGAAGATCGTCTTCGGGGCCATTTCGCTCGATCTGTTCGCCGTGCTGCTGGGGGGCGCGACGGCCCTGCTGCCGGTCTTTGCCCGGGACATCCTGCATGTGGGCGAGGAGGGCTTTGGCCTGCTGCGCGCCGCCCCGGCCGCCGGCGCCACAGTCATCGCCCTGATCCTGGCGGCCCGCCCGATCCGCCACAACGCCGGCATGACCATGTTCGCGGGCGTCGCGGTCTTTGGCCTGGCGACCATCGTCTTCGGCGTCTCCCAGTCGCTCTGGCTGTCGGTGGCCGCGCTCTCCATCCTCGGCGGAGCCGACATGCTCAGCGTCTATGTGCGCCAGACCCTGATCCAGCTGGTCATCCCAGACAATATGCGCGGCCGGGTGGCGGCGGTCTCGACCCTGTTCATCGGCGCCTCCAACGAACTGGGGGAGTTCAGGGCCGGAGTCTTCGCCCGCTTCATGGGGGTGGTGGCCGCCGCCGTGGTGGGCGGGGTCGGCACGTTGATCGTGACCGGCCTTTGGGCCAAGCTCTTTCCCGACTTGCGCAAGGCTGACCGCCTCGAATAACAATCCGCGCAATATTCTTTTAGGGAGATAGATCCATGGGCGTATTGGAAGGCAAGGTTGTCCTCGTCACCGGCGGCGGCAACGGCATTGGACGTGAGTGCGCGCTGATTGCGGCGCAACAGGGCGCCAAGGTCCTGGTCAACGACCTGGGCGGCGGCCTGAAGGGTGAGGACGAAGGTTCCGCCGGTCCGGCCGAGCAGGTCGCCCAGGAAATCCGCGCCGCCGGCGGCGAAGCGGCGTCGAACTCCGAGAGCGTCACCAGCTACAAGGCGGTCGAGGGCATGGTCGAGCAGGCCATGGACACCTTCGGCGGCCTGCATGCGGTGATCAATCCGGCCGGCATCCTGCGTGACGTGATGTTCCACAAGATGTCGGAAGACGACTGGGACAAGGTCATCGACGTGCACATGCGCGGCTCGTTCAATGTGGCCCGGGCCACGATCGAGCTGTTCCGCAACCAGAACGACGGCGCCTACATGTTCTTCACCTCGACCTCGGGGCTGCTGGGCAATATCGGCCAGGCCAATTACGGCGCGGCCAAGATGGGGATCGCTGGCCTGTCGCGCATCATCGCCATGGAAGGCGAGCGTAACAACGTCCGCTCCAACTGCCTGGCGCCCGTCGCCTGGACCCGCATGACCCAGTCGGTTCCGGTGAAAGACGAAGCCGCCGCCAAGCGCCGCGAGGCCATGGCCGCCGCCATCCGCCCCGACCAGCCGGCCCGTCTGTCGGTCGCCCTGGTCTCGCCGGCTGCGGCCCACGTCTCGGGCCAGGTCTTCGGCGCCTCGGGTGAGAACATCATCCTCTACTCGCAGCCCCGTCCGATCTCGACCCAGACCAAGGAAGAGGGCTGGAGCGTCGACACCATCCTGTCCGAAGCCGTCCCGGCCATGAGCGACAAGTTCTTCCCGCTCTCGCGCCCGCCGCTCGCCAGCCAGGGCGCCGCCCCGGCCAAGGGCGCCTAAGCCCTAGCGGGGCGACCTGACTAGAACGACGAGGCCCCGGTTCGAAAGCGCCGGGGCCTTTTCGCATTTTTGGAGGGAGTCGGATGGTTCTCGCACCGGCGAACCCCAACGGCGATTGGACCTTCTACAACCAGCCCAACCGGATCCACAGTCCTCGCGTTTTCCGAAGCTTAGAGACTGGTCGCGTCTCCTCGGCGTGACCGCCATGCCTCCTGATTGAGCCGCCAGAACGCCGTCTCTCTGACACCCTCGACATACTCGCCGACGCTCATATAGAGGAGGATGAAGCCTTGCTTCTCCTTGATGCGTTGAGACGCCCGGTTGGCGCTGTTCGTGGCCACCTCGATGAAGGGCCAGTCCAGCACCTCAAACGCATAGGCGTTCACCGCGTCGGCCGCTTCCGTCATCAGGCCGCGGCCCCAGTATTCCTGAGCCAGCCAGAAGCCACGCATGGCGCCGACGTCGGCGTCTGGCCGCAGGTCGATGCGGCCAATCAGCTCGTCGTCTCCGTCCTTGAACGTAATCGCCCAGTAGAACTGCTCGCCGCGGGCGCGTTTCTCCAGGCACGCGCGGACATGGGTTTCCGCCCCATCGGCTGGGTATGGCCAAGGCGTTTTCGCCACGAGGTGGCGCACCATCGCCCAGTGCGGGAAATGACGCTGAACAGCCGGAATGTCTTCGACCTTCAAGGGCCGGAGGACTAGTCGGTCCGTCTCCAGACGGGGCGTTTCGGGAAGAGGCAGCAGGAAGGGCATGTCGAAGGTCTCTCGAGTTGGGAGGCCGGGATACATGCTTTCAAAGAACAAGCCCCAGCCGTCCTCGGCGGGGCTTGGATCGACGGCTAGGTGTCGCGCACGCAGCCGGCTCCACGCCCCGCAAGGGGGATGCAATTGGTCGCGGCTGAAGTCATGGCGAAACGAACCATGCCTTCGCAAATACCAAGGCCAAGCCTTGAGATCTATGGAAAATCCGCGTTGGGTCGACGGCGATAAGCAGTGCGTCTCGGGCTGGCGCGGTTCTTGCTTAACGGCGGGAGCCTCAACAGCCCCGGAGCGCTCCCATGGTCGCCAGCATCGGCGCGTCGAACCCCTTCGCAGCTCTGGCGGCGTCGAACCCCTTCACCCGCGACAAGGCCCGCGCGGACCAGCCTCAGGGGCCCAGCTTCACGACCGAGATCGGTCAGGCTGGCGGCTTCTATGAGTGGCAGAAGAAGGTGAAGCGCGAGAAGCTGGAAGCCATGGTCCGGGCCCAGGTGGAGGCCGAGTTCGCCGCCCGCGGCGGCGACCCGCAGGCGCTGAAATCGGCCATCGCAGACGAGATCGCCAGACGCCTGCGCGAGGCCATCGAGCAGGAAGCCAAGGCGGCCGCCCAGTCCGGCGAGGCCAAGGGCGCCATCATCGACATCGCGGTCTAGGCGAGGTTCCGCGCCTCCCCCTCCGTCATGGTCGGGCTTGACCCGACCATCCATGAACACCGGCACGTCCAGTGTGCATGGGCCCTCGGATCAAGTCCGAGGGCGACGGCGACTGAGGTTGGGGGTGAAGGTTGAGCGCTCAGCCCTCGCGCCCGGCCCGCCAAGCCTCCCGGGTCAGCTCCCAATAGAGGCTCCGCCGCACCGACCCATCGGGCCGCACCGTCTCCCGCTCGCCCATGCGCACGAAGCCGGCCCCGTCGATCGCGGCGATGGAGCGGACATTGTCCAGGGCCGCGGTCAGGCCGATCAGGCGCACGCCCAGGGTCTCGAACATGAAGGTCGCGGCGTTCGACACCCCGCCGCGCCCCCGGCCGGCGTTCTGGCGGTCGGCCCGGGCGCCGCCGGCGATCTCGGCCGAAGACCGGTCGGGCCAGACGCTGATGCGGGAATAGCCCGCCACCTCTCCGGCCTCGTCCAGGGTCACCGACAGGATGCACTCCCCGCGATCATGGGCGCCCCGGCTGTCAGCCACCCATTGGGCGACGCTGTCGTGGGTGAACGGTCGCGGCAGGTCATAGATCGGGTCCGACACCCGGGGATCGAGGAAGAGGGCCAGCAGCCCCTCCACATGCTCCGGTCCCGCCAGCACCCGGTCGTTCACCGCCCGCACGGCTGCGCGGATGGCGGCTTCTTCCTCCGGGCTCGCCTGCAGCACGGTGACGGGCGGGGCGCTCATGGCCCTGCGCCCTAGCCGATCTTCACGCCCGGCGGCGGAACGGAGTCCTCCGGCACGAAGAAGTCCGGCATCAGGGGGGCGGTGGGGTCGACCCGGTACTTGTCGAAGTCCCGCTCGCCCTCGCCATAGAGGAAGGTGTCGTCGATCAGGAAATTGCCGCTGAAATCGCGGGAGCGCTTGTTGAAGATGGCATAGGCCGCATCGGCCATGATGTCGGTGGTGCGGCAGCTCTTCATGCCCTCTTCGCCGGCCAGGGCGAACTGGATGGCGGCGGTGGCGATACCGGTGCGCGGCCAGAGCGCATTGAAGGCGATGCCGTCCTCGCGGAACTCCTCGGCCATGCCCAGCACGCACATGCTCATGCCGAACTTGGCCATGGTGTAGGCCACATGGCCCTTGAACCAGCGGGGGTTCATGTCCAGCGGCGGCGACAGCATCAGGACGTGCGGGTTGGCGCTGCGTTTCAGGTGCGGGATGCAGGCCTTGGAGGTGAGGTAGGTCCCTCGCGCATTGACCTGGTTCATCAGGTCATAGCGCTTCATGTCGGTGGCCAGCGTACCGGTCAGTTGGATGGCCGAGGCGTTGTTCACGCAGATGTCGATGCCGCCGAACTTCGCCGCCGCCTGCTCGACGGCGTCCATCACATTGGCCTCGTCGCGGACATCGACGATCAGCGGCAGGGCCTGGCCGCCGGCCTTCTCGATCTCCTCAGCCGCCGAATAGATGGTGCCGGGCAGGTGCTTGTGGGCCTCGGCGGTCTTGGCGGCGATGGCCACATTGGCGCCGTCGCGGGCGGCGCGGAGCGCGATGGCCAGGCCGATGCCGCGGCTGGCGCCGGTGACGAAAAGGGTCTTGCCTTGCAGGCTCATAGGGTCGCTCCCACGGTTTCTTCTGACAGGATCCACAGGCGTTCAGCGGCTTCGGGATCCAGGGCGTGATCCATCACGCCGTGATTGGGCTTGTCCTTGGTCCAGGGCATGGCGACGGAGCAGTCCTCCAGATAGAGGCCGCCTTCGCCTTCCAGCTCCTCGGCCACCGCGGCCCAGACGCTGGTGGACGCGCCCTGTTCCGGGGTCTTGAAGCCCTCGACGGGCTTGCCGTCCTCGTCCAGCCAGCCCATGGCCGCCATCTCCTCGAGGGAGAGGTAGCGCTGCAGCGGCGTCATGATGCCGCCGGGCATGACCGCATTGGCGTTGATCCCGTGCTCGGCGAACCGCTCGTCAAAGGCCACGGCGAACAGGGCGTTGGCGGTCTTGGACTGACCATAGGCCTCCCACTTGTCGTAGGGGCGGTTGCGATAATGGATGTCGTCGAAGTGGATCGGGCTGCGCCGGTGGCCGATGGAGGACAGGGCCACGACCCGGGCGGCGCGGTCCTCGTCGGCGGCGTTCATCAGCGCCCGGGCCAGGCCCACGTTCAACAGGAAGTGGCCAAAGTGGTTGACCCCGATCTGCATCTCCAGCTCGTCGGAGGTGTAGGCCTGCGGACAGGCCATGACGCCGGCATTGTTGATCAGCACGTCCAGGGGCGCGTCCCCCCAGGCGTCGACGAAGGAACTGACCGAGGACAGGCTGGCCAGATCAAGGGTCCCGGCCACCACCTTGTCGGCGCCGATGCTCTCATTGATCTGGACCGCGGCCCGCTCGCCGGCGGAGCGGTCCCGGACGGCCAGCATGACATCGGCGCCGGCCCCGGCGAGCGCCCGGGCGGTCTCCAGGCCGATGCCGCTGGCGCCGCCGGTGACGATGATGTTGCGGCCGTTCAGGTCATGCTCGCCGGCCACGATACGGGCGGGGGTGAAGGCGCCGAACTTCACCGGCCGCCAACCTTGGCGAAGTCGGGCGTCCGCTTTTCGGCGAAGGCGGAAAAGGCCTCCTTGGCCTCGGGCGACTTGAGCTGGTCGGAGAAGTGACGGCCCTCCCGGTCCATGCGCTCGGCCAGCGCCACCGGATCGCGCATCAGGGCCTTGGTGATGGTGACGGCGGCCGGCGGCCGGGCGGCCACGGCCAGCGCCGCCGCTCGCGCCCGGGCGCGCAGCTCGCTCCGGGGCAGAACCTCGTTGGCGATGCCCCAGGCGAGCGCTTTCTGGGCGTCGACAGCCTCGCCCAGCACGAACATGGAGAAGGCCCTGGCATGGCCGATGCGGTCGGGCAGGGTCAGGCTGGAGGCGGCCTCTGGCACCAGGGCCAGGTTGACGAATGGCGTGGTCAGCACCGAATCCTCGGTCAGATACACAAGGTCGCAATGCAGCAGCATGGTGACGCCGACGCCCACGGCCCGGCCGTTGACCGCGGCCACCAGGGGCGTCTTGGCCCGGGCGAGCGCGGCCAGCAGGGGATTGCCGCCGCGGCGGGCCTCATTGGCCGGCGCCTCGCCGGCGTTGACCGCGGCGAAGTCGGCCAGGTCGTTGCCGGCGGTGAACATGTCGCCCTCGGCCTGGATCAGGACGCAGCGGACGTCCTTGTCGAATTCCGCCCCATCGATGGCGTCCCCCAGGGCCTGATACATGTCCCGGGTGAGCGCGTTCTTCTTTTCCGGACGGTTCAAGGTCAGGGTCAGGACCCCATCGGACGTCTCGGCGATGACATGCTGGCTCATGTCGGTCCTCCCAATTTGTCTTACTCCGTAAATTCTAGGCCGGTCTGCGACGAGCGTCGACGGGCGAATGCGGATTCCGCTCGCGCCCATGGGGCTCCCGACACCTTGCGCGAAGACAGGGCCGAGCCCAGTCAGTCGCCGTTCATCTGGCAAGGTCGATGGTGAGTTCAGACCAAACGACTGGCGAATTCTATATAGTGAAGCTTGCAACCAAGCCGTTCGCCGGGGCGCCACAGTTCGGTCGTCAAAAGACGCGACCTTGACCCCAATGGTTCGCGGAGGCTTATCTCCGCGCAGAGGAACCACCCCCAGGAGATGAGCTTATCATGAGGCGCAAGACAATCGGGCTCGCCGCAGCCCTGGCCCTGGTCGCCCTGGCGCCGGCCGCTGTGATGTCGCAGTCCCGCGACGCCGGCGTCACCGAAAAGGCGCGCACCCAGGGCATGGCCGAGGCCCCGGCCGTGGCCCAGGCCGCCGGCCTGAACTGCCAGGTCGTCGACGCCCGCCTGATCGGCAAGAACGAGGATCGCCGGGCCAAGACCTCGACCTCGTACTACGAAGTCGACTGCCAGGAAGGCATGGGCTTCGTGATCGAGGCCGTGACCGGCGGGGCCACCAACCTCTACACCTGCATCGAGGCCGCCGCCCCGACCGCCGACGGCAAGCCCTCGGCGCTCGCCTGCCAACTGCCCGGCAACCAGAACCCGCAGGCTGAGCTGGCCAAGCTGGCCGCCAAGGACGGGGTGACCTGCCCCATCGTCAACAGCCGCTCCATCGGCCGTTCGGCCACCAACACCTTCTTCGAAGTGGCCTGCGAGGATGGCGTCTCCGGCTACATCCTGAACACCGGCTATCCGGCCACCGCCGACACCAAGGTCGACGCCACCAACTGCCTTGTCTACGACCAGGCCGAGACCAACATCCGCTGCGAGCTCGGCGACGCCGCCTCGCGCCTGCGGATCGTGGACCAGATGGCGACCGCCGACGCCAAGAGCTGCGCGGTCAGCCAGCGTCGCTTCGTGGGCGCCACCACCGATGGCTCCAACTACTTCGAAGCCGCCTGCGAGGACGGCAAGGGCTACATCTACAAGGTGGCCAGCACCGGCCAGCTGGCGGAATCCTGGGACTGCGCCCGCGCCCTCGGCGTCCTGGGCGGCTGCACCCTGACCGACGCCCGTGAGGCGGCCACCGAGCAGGCTGCCCTCTACACCCGTCTGTCCAAGGCCGCGGGCTTCGACTGCGACGTCGACAAGTATGCGGTCTTCCCGGCTTCCGGCGGCAAGGACGTGGTCGAGCTGGTCTGCAAGGACGGCAAGCCCGGCGGCGTCGGCGTCTTCGAACTCAACAAGAGCGCCGTCTACAACTGCGCCTATGCGCCGATCGTCGGCTATCGCTGCGGCCTGAACCCCGAGAACAGCGCCTATGCCGCCCTGACCGGCGACCTGAAGAAGCTTGGCCGTGACAGCTGCGTCGTCTCGGGCCAGCGCCTGGTGGGCAAGACCGCCGACGGCTCGGCCTATGTCGAGGTCGCCTGCGCCGACGGCCTGGCCGGCTACATGATCGAGTACAAGCAGAACCCGATCAATGCGGTGGAAGCCATGGGCTGCGCCTTCGCCAAGGGCATCGCCGGCGGCTGCAAGCTGCCGGGCAACACCTGATCGCCTCGATCAGACGGCACGAAGAAGGGCCCGCGGCGCAAGCCGCGGGCCCTTTGCTTTGCGCGGCGTACTGATGGCTCAGGCGATGGCGGCCTCGATGAACATCGGCCCGGTCTGGCGCATGGCCGAGGCGAAGACGGTCTCGAAGGACTCGGCGGTTTCGCAGCGCACCGCCGGCAGGCCCATGGCCTTGGCCATGGACACCCAGTCGATCTTCGGATCGCCCAGGTCCAGCAGCTTGGCGGCGGACGGCCCCGCCGCCCCTGCGCCGGTCCGGCCAAGCTCGATACCCAGGATCCGATAGGCGTGGTTGGCGAAGACCACCACGGTGACGTCGAGATTTTCCCGGGCGATCGTCCACAGGCCCTGGACGGTGTACATGGCCGCCCCGTCGCCGTTCAGCGACAGGACCTTGCGGTCAGGACAGGCGACGGCCGCACCAATGGACAGCGGGATCGCCTGGCCGATGGCGCCGCCGGTCAGCGCCAGCACCTCGTGCGGCGCCGCCGTGCCGGTCTGGCTGGCCACGCCGCCGCCAGACGTCACCGAGTCATCGCAGATGATGGCGCCCTCCGGCAGGTGTCGGGCGATGGAGACCCCGGCCGCCTGGGGGGTCATCGCACCGGTGGGCGCAGCCTCCGGCCGCTTGAGCGGCTGGACGGGGCCGGACGCCGGGGCGCCCAGCGCATCGGCCAGGGCGCGCAGGCCCGCCACCGCGTCCTCGGCCCGGCTGACCAGGGTCATCAGGTCGCAGCCCTCCGGCACCAGCAGGCTTGGCCGGTCCGGATAGGCGAAGAAGGCCACCGGCTGGGTCGTGCCCGCCAGCAGCATCAGGTCGGTCCCGTCGAGGTCGGCCAGGGCCGCCTCGCCGAAATACTGCATGCGTCCCGGCTGGAAGAGGCCCGCGCCCCGACCCTGCCGGGCGACGAAGGTGTCGGCCAGGACGCGCACCCCGTGGGCCGAGAGCCGGGCGGCCTGGACCATGGCCTCGGCTCGACAGGCCTGACCGCCGATCAGCAGGACGGGTTTCTTCGCCCCGCGGACAGCCCGGGCCGCGGCGTCCACCGCCGCCCCCGAAGGGGCCGGCCGCTCAGGTTTCTTCGCCTTCACCGCGCCGGCCGTCGTCTCGGTCCAGGCGGAGTCGGCGGGCAGGATCAGACTGACCGGGCCGCCCGGGGGACCATAGCTGGCGGCGACCGCCTCTGCGGTCAGCGCAGCCACGTCGTGGGCGCGGTCGGCCGACTTCACCCACAGGGAGTTTGGCCCCACGATGGTCGGGATGTCGGAGTTCAGCGGTGCGTCGTACTGCCGGTGATAGGTGGCGTGATCGCCCACCACATTGACCAGCGGCGTATAGGCCCGGCGCGCATTGTGCAGATTGGCCAGGCCGTTGCCGTAGCCTGGGCCCAGGTGCAGCAGGGTGCAGGCTGGCCGGTCGGCCATGCGGCCGAAGCCGTCGGCGGCGCCGGTGGCCACGCCTTCGAACAGACAGAGCACCGGCCGCATCTTCGGCTGCCCGTCCAGGGCGGCGACGAACTGCATCTCGCTGGTGCCGGGATTGGCGAAGCAGGCGTCGACCCCATTGGCCAACAGGGTCTCGATCAGGGCGTCGGCGCCATTCATTGGTCAAACACCATCACGTCAGGGGGGACAGGTCGGGCGAAGAGGCGGGTGAGCGCCTCTGCGCGGCGGGTGCGGGCCAGGGCCTGGGCGATATAACCCTTGTCGGTGATCTCGCCGGACGCGCCGTCCGGTCCGTCAGGCAAGACCAGGGCGCGAGCGATGCGGCCGCCGCCGCGAGCCCTGGCGTTGTAGGCGGCGAGACCCGTGCGGACGGCAGCGTCCACCTCTTCTCGGGGCCGGCGCGGATCGGGATAGAACATCAGGCCGAGCGACGCCTGGCCCTCACCGCAAACCACCGCGTCGGTGACCGCGCCACCGACCGCCGACAGGGCCGCGATCCGCACCTCGCCGACGGCGACGAAGGTGCCGCTGGCCAGCTTGAAGTTCTCCGAGATGCGGCCGTCGAAGGCGAGCCCAGCCTCTGGCCGATCGGCCTCCACCAGGCGCGCCGCATCACCGAGGATGTAGAAACCGTCCTCGTCGAAGGACTGGGCCGAGAGTTCGGGACGGCCCAGATAGCCCGGGGTGATCTGCGGCCCCTTAACCCGGAACTCCAGCTTGCCGGCCACAGGAACCAGCTTCACCGCCGTGCCGGGCACGGGCAGGCCGATGAGGCCCATGCGGTCATTGGGCCAGTGGACATTGCAGGCGGTAGGGCCGGTCTCGGTGGCGCCATAGCCGCTGGCGAAGCTGATCCTCTCGCCCACCGTGCGAACGGCCACGGCCTGGATCCGGTCGCTGATGTCCTGGCCGAGGCTTGCGCCGCCATACTGCATCAGCCGCACCCGGGAGAAGAAGGTGCGCGCCAGCGCCTCGTCCTTCTCCAGCTCGTCCACCAGCAGCATCCAGCCGGCCGGCACCATGTTGTGATAGGTCGGCGCGACCTCGCGCAGGTTCCGAACGGTCTCGGCAAACCGCGCCGCCGTGGGCTGGCCGGCGTCGATATAGAGCGTGCCGCCCCGGGTGGCGGCCATGTGCAGGATGGAATTGGCCCCCAGGCTGTGGCTCCAGGGGGCGGAATTGACCATCACCGGCGGCTCGTCATCTTCGAAACAGGCCGCGATCTGGGCCGAGTTCAGAGCCAGAGCCTGCTGGGTGATGATCACCGCCTTGGGCAGGCCGGTGGAGCCGGAGGTCAGCAGATACTTGGCGTGATGTTCGGGCCTGGCCGTGGGCGACGTCGCCGCCCCATAGAGCTCGGCCGGGGTGATGTGGCCGGGCCGGCCGTGGCTGGCGGCGATCACCGGCAGGCCCGCCAGGATTTCCGCAGAGAGGCCGCTGGCGAAGCGTTCGGCGTCCTCGGTAAAGACCACCGCCGGCTTCAGAACCTCGCAGGCGTGGGTCAGCCGCGCGAGATTGGCCCCGGCCAGGCCATACTGGGGCGAGACCGGCGCCACCGGCGTTCCCTGGCTCATGGCCGCATACATCAACAGCGCGTGGTCGATGCCGTTGTGGGCCAGGATCAGGATCGGCCGCGGACCGGTCAGGCCCCGGGCGACCAGGCCGCCGGCCAGATGGGTCACCGCATGCCACGCCTCGCCATAGGTGAGCGTGCGCCAGCCCGCCCCGGCCCGCTCGGCCAGCCAGACCCGGTCAGGCGCGGCGGCCCGCCAGTAGTCTAGGGCGTCTAGCGCGGTCTGGAAGCCCTGGGAAAACGGGGTGGGATTGGCGAGCACCAGGGTCCCGTCAGGCCGCCGGTCCACCTCAAGTCGCTTGGGGGCGTAGCGGGGATCCCGGAAGGGGGCCGTCTCGATGCGAAGCTCTGCGTCCATGCAACTTTATGGACGCGAGCGACGGCGCCTGGAAAGGGGGCGCCGAAGGCGGCCGGTCGGAAAGGTCCCTCAGCCCGCCAGGGTCTCGGCGAAGCGGGCCGGCTCCCCGATCCCCTCGGCCACCACCTCGTCATCGCGCATGACCACCCGGCCGCGGATGATGGTGGCCATGGGCCAGCCCTTGGCCTCCATGCCGTCAAAGGGCGTCCAGCCGGCCCGGTTGGCCTGGGCGGCGTGGGTGATGGTCCGCCGGGCCTTCAGATCGACGATGGTGAGGTCGGCGTCATAGCCCACCGCCAGTCGGCCCTTGTCGGCCAGGCCAAACAGCCGGTTGGCGCCGTGGCTGGTCAGGTCCACGAACCGCTCCAGGGACAGACGCCCGTCGGCCACATGGGTCAGCATGACCGGCACCAGGGTCTGCACGCCGGGCATGCCCGAGGGCGAGGCGGGATAGGGCCTGGCCTTCTCCTCGCGGGTGTGGGGGGCATGGTCGGAGCCAATCACGTCGGTGACCCCGGCGGCCATGCCGCGCCAGAGGCCGGCCCGGTGGGCGGCGTCGCGGATCGGCGGATTCATCTGGGCGAAGCCCTTCAGCCGCTCATAGGCCTCTGGGCCTTCGAGCGTCAGGTGCTGGGGCGTCATCTCGACGCTGGCCACGTCCTTGTTGCGGGCCAGGATCTCGACCTCTTCGGCCGTGGTCACGTGCAGGACGTGGATGCGCTTGCCCAGCTTGCGGGCAAGGCGCAGCAGGCGCTCTGTCGACTGGATCGCGGCCTCGGCGTCACGCACCTCAGGATGGCTGGTCCAGTCGCCGGTCCGCGCCAGATGGCGCCGATCGGCGAGCCGGTACTCGTCTTCGGAGTGGAACGCCGCCCTTCGATTGATGTGGCGCAGCACCTGCTCGACGCCCTCGTCGTCCTGCACCAGCAGGGTGCCGGTCGACGCGCCCATGAACACCTTGATCCCGCAACAGCCGGGCAGGCGCTCCAGCTCGCCGAGGAAGGTGGCGTTCTCGTGGGTGCCGCCCACATAGAAGGCGTGGTCGCAATGCATCCGCCCCTTGGCCCTCGCCAGCTTGTCGGCCAGGGCGTCGGGATCGGTGGTGGTGGGCTCGGTATTGGGCATCTCGAAGACGGCGACCACGCCGCCCAGCACCGCCCCGCGCGAGCCGCTTTCGAGGTCTTCCTTCCACTCCAGGCCCGGCTCTCGGAAGTGGACCTGGGTGTCGATCACGCCCGGCAGGACGTGGAGCCCTGTCGCATCGAAGCGCTCGGCGGCCGAGGCCTGGGACAGGTCGCCGATGGCGACGATCTTGCCGTCGCGCACCCCGACGTCGGCGCCGCCACGACCGTCGTGATTCACCACCTCGCCTCCATGGACGATCAGGTCATAGGTGGCGGCCATGGCTCATCTCCGTCTGTTTCAGCAATTGATTAGCAGCCTGGGCCACCGTGTCGACGCTGAGATCCATCATATGGCAGAAGCTCTGGTTGAGGGCGGGGTCCTGCAGGCGAATCTGTTCGAAATCCCGGGTCCCGCGCACCACCCGGGTATGCGGCCCCCACGGCCCATACAGGGCGTCGTCGGAGGGGCCGAACAGGCCGAGCGTCGGGGCGCCGGCCGCGGCGGCCATGTGCATCAGCCCCGAATCATTACCGACGAACAGCCGCGCATGCCTCAGCGCCGCATAGCTGGTCAGCAGGTCGACCTTGCCCACCAGATCGATGAATCTCGCCTTGGGGACCACGTGCCTGAGGGAGGCGACGACGCCTGTGTCATCGGGCGAACCCAACACCATCAGCCGCGCGCCCTGCAGATCGCCGCCCTCACCCAGCAGGCGGATGGCCAGTTGGGCGAAGCGCTCCAGGGGCCAGGTCTTGCCCACCCAGTTGGCGGCCGGCGCCAGCGCCAGGATCGGCCCCTCGCCCTGGGTCAGGGCGGCGGCGGCGGCCTCGGTCTCCGGGCTGGTGAAGATGTGCGGGGCTGGCGGCTCATCCTCCAGCTTCAGCAGGCGAGCGGCCTCGATCACCTTGTGGACCGGTGCGCCCGGCTGGCGGCGGAAGATGGCCCGGCGCCTGGTGCGCACGAAGCTCGCCATGGCCGAGCCGCGCAGATCGACCACCAGGCCCCAGCGCCGGTGACGGACCCTGTTCCACAGGGCGAACCAGTGGCCGCCATTGCGGGACTTCTGGAAGACGATCACCTCATCCAGGCCCGGCGTGTCAGCAAACAGCGGGGCGGCCGCCGGCCCGGCGACGATGGTGAAGCGGGCGTTGGGAATCTCTTCGCGCAGCTTGGCCAGGAGGCCAGAGGCCAGCACCGCGTCCCCGATCCGGGTCGCGGTGATGAACAGAATGGGGAAGGACCCTTGCGTCATCGGCCGGTTATAGAGGGCCTCTGGCTGGCGCGCGAGCCGCCGCGATCCTAAGTGGTGCTGCATGGTCCACACCCTGAGCTATGTCCGCCTGCGCAGCCGCGCCCTCATCGCCCTGGGCGGGGCCGACTGGCGGGACTTCCTGCACAATCTGATCAGCCAGAATGTCGAAACCCTGGCAGAAGGCGAGATCCGCTTCGGGGCCCTGCTCACACCCCAGGGCAGGGTGCTCTATGACCTCTTCGTGATCGGCCGGGAGGACGGATGTTGGCTGGACGTGGCCGCCGAGCATCGGGACCTGATCCTGCAGCGGCTGACGATCTACCGCCTGCGGGCCAAGGTGACGATCGCCGCCAGCGAGGCCGAGGTCGCGGTGCTGTTCGGAGGCGGCGAGACCCCGGTCGAAGGCTGGCTCAACGACCCTCGGCTGCCGGAGCTGGGCTGGCGGGGCTATGGCCTGGCCGCGCCACAGGACGCGACGGAAGGAGATGAGGCCGACTACACCGCCTTCGCCCAGTCCCTGGGCGTGCCGGGACCAGCCGACTGGGGGGTCGAGCAGACCTATCCCATCGAGGCCAATTTCGACCTGCTGAACGGGATCGACTTCAAGAAGGGCTGCTTCGTCGGCCAGGAGACGACCTCGCGCATGAAGCGCCGCGGCACGGTGAAGACCCGGTTCCTGCCGCTCGCCTTCGACGGCGAGGCGCCTGCGCCCGGCGCCGAGGTGCTGGCCGGCGAGCTGCGGGCCGGACAGGTGCTCAGCGGCGCAGACGGCCTGGCGATGGCGTCGCTGCGCCTGGACCGGATCGAGGGCGCCGACCTCACCGTCGACGGCCGGCCGGTGCGCGTGGTGCGGCCTGACTGGTTCGAACAGGCGCTCAAACAATAATCACCGTCACCCTCGGGCTTGTCCCGAGGGTCCATGCGCACAGCCGCTCGCCGGTGCTCATGGATGGTCGGGACAAGCCCGAGCATGACACGTGAGGGAAACCTGCTCACCCTTGCGAGCCAACAAGGCCCCGGCGAGACTTCGCCCATGAGCAGCGACCTGATTCGATGCGGCTGGCGCGGCATGGCGGGCGACCCGCTGTACGAGGCCTATCATGACACCGACTGGGGCGTGCCGGAGTACGATCCTCGGGCGCTCTGGGAGAAGCTGGTGCTCGACGGCTTCCAGGCCGGGCTTTCCTGGATCACCATCCTGCGCAAGCGCGAGGCCTTCCGAGAGGCCTTTGCGGGCTTCGATCCCGAGATCGTCGCCCGCTTCGGCGAGGCCGACCGCGCCCGCCTGATGGAGGACGCCGGCATCGTGCGCTCCAACGCCAAGATCGATGCGGCCATCGCCAGCGCGCGGATCTATCTGGACATGCGTGAACGCGGTCAGGACCTGTCGTCCTTCCTCTGGGCCTTCACCGACGGCAAGCCGATTCAGAACCAGTGGAACGAGATAGGCCAGGTGCCAGCCCAGACGCCGCTGGCGGTCGAGGTGTCCAAGGCGCTCAAGGCCCAGGGCTACAAGTTCGTCGGCCCGGTGATCGTCTACGCCTTCATGCAGGCCGTGGGCATGGTCAACGACCACCTCACCTGCTGCTTCCGTCACGACGAAGTCGCCGCTATGAGCGCCTGATGGCCCGCAAGCCCGCCCCCCTGCTCGTCGTCCCGGACCTGCTGCTGGAAACCGCCTGCCCCTCCCCCGTCTGCGGCGTGGACGAGGCCGGCCGCGGCCCGTGGGCAGGGCCGGTCAGCGCCGGCGCGGTGATCCTCGATCCGGCGCGCCTTCCCGCCGGCCTCAACGATTCCAAGAAGCTGACCGCCAAGGCCCGCGAAGGCCTGGAGATCGAGATCAAGGCCAGCGCCATCGCCTGGGGCGTCGGCTTCGCCTCGGTGGAAGAGATCGGCGAGCTCAACATCCTGCATGCTGCGGGCCTGGCCATGTGCCGGGCCATCGAGGCGCTTGAAGTGACTCCGGTCTTCGCCCTGGTGGATGGCAACTACCCCTTCAAGCTGCCCTGCCCGGTGAAGACGGTGGTGGGCGGCGACGGCAAGTCGCTCTCCATCGCCGCGGCCTCGATCCTGGCCAAGGTCGCGCGGGACCGGCTGATGATCGAGATGGACGAGCGCTATCCCGGCTACGGTTTCGCCGGCCACAAGGGCTATGGCGCACCCGTCCATATCAGCGCCCTTGAACGTCTCGGCCCCTGCGAAATCCACCGCACCACCTGGGCGCCGGTGCAGAAGGTTCTGCGCGGGGAGCGCATTACCGCCGAATTCGAGGCTTAACCCCTCGTTCACCACGTTTCGAAACGGCCCCTTCACCACGATAGGGGAGGATTCCCTTCTGTGAGACCGAGGGGCGTTCATGAGCTTTCCCGCCGAGACCATCATCCAGGGCGATTGCATCGAGGAGCTGAAGAAGCTCCCCACGGGGTCTGTCGACCTAGTCTTCGCCGATCCGCCCTACAATCTGCAGCTGGGCGGCGACCTGCTGCGGCCGGACAATTCTAAGGTCGACGCCGTCGATGACGAGTGGGACCAGTTCGAGAGCTTCGCGGCCTATGACGCCTTCACCAAGGCCTGGATGGCCGAGTGCCGCAGGGTGCTGAAGGACGACGGCGCCCTGTGGGTGATCGGCAGCTATCACAACATCTTCCGGGTCGGCGTGACCCTGCAGGACCTGGGCTTCTGGATCCTGAACGACGTGGTCTGGCGCAAGACCAACCCGATGCCGAACTTCAAGGGCACCCGCTTCACCAATGCGCATGAGACGCTGATCTGGGCGGCCAAGTCCCGCGGCGGCCGGCGCTACACCTTCAACTACGACGCCATGAAGATGGCCAATGACGAGCTGCAGATGCGCTCGGACTGGACCTTCCCGCTGTGCACCGGCGAGGAGCGGATCAAGGACGCCAGCGGCGCCAAGGCCCATCCGACCCAGAAGCCCGAGGCCCTGCTGCACCGCCTGATCCTCGCCTCCACCAAGCCCGGCGATCTGATCCTCGACCCCTTCTTCGGCTCCGGCACCACGGGCGCGGCGGCCAAGCGGCTGGGCCGGCGCTTCATCGGGCTGGAGAAGGAGGACGAGTACATCGCCGTCGCCAAGACACGCATCTCCAAGGTGATCCCCGTCTCGCCAGAGGATGTCCAGGTGACCGGCTCCAAGCGTTCCGAACCCCGCGTCCCCTTCGGCCAGATCGTTGAGGCGGGCCTGCTGCGGCCGGGCGATGTGCTCTATTGCCCCAAGGGCGAGCGGGCCGCCCGGGTCCGCGCCGATGGCAGCCTTGCGGTGGGCGAGATGACCGGCTCGATCCACAAGGTCGGCGCCATGGTGCAGTCGGCGCCGGCCTGCAACGGCTGGACCTACTGGCACTTCAAGACCGATGCGGGCCTGGCCCCCATCGACGTCCTGCGGATCAAGATGCGCAAGGACGCCCCGGCGGTGGCCGCCTAGGAGACAAACCCTCCTCTCGTCCGTCACCCTCCGGCTTGACCGGAGGGTCCATGAACACCCTGGCGGGCCCGGCGTGCATCGATGGTCGGGCCAAGCCCGACCATGACGGCAATACAGACGGGATATGACCACCGCCTACAGCAGGTTCGACAGCCCCGCCCGGACGGCCTTCAGAAAGACGCTGGGCAGGGCTTCGATGTCCCGCCTCGCCGTCCAGATCACACCCTCGGCCTCGCCTTCGGCCCGTAGCAGCCGCAGGGTTAGGGAGAAGTGGGTGAAGACGTGCTCCACCTCGCCGGCGCTCCGCCAGCGGGCCTGGACAGGCGCATCGGCTCGCGCCTCCTCGTCAGACCAGGGCGCCGCACGCCAGTCGCTGGTAGGCAGGCCGAGCATCCCGCCGAGCAGGCCCTTGGGCGGCCGGCGGACCAGGGCGACCGCCTCGCCACGGGTCAGGATATAGGCCACCCCGTGGCGACGGGGCCGGACCGCCTTGGCGCTCTTGCGCGGATAGGTCTCCGGCGCGCCGGTGGCGAGGCCCGCACAGGCTCCCGTCAAGGGACAGCGGTCGCAGAGCGGCGACCTGGGCCGGCAGACCGTGGCCCCCAGGTCCATCAGCGCCTGGGCCCAGTCGCCGGGCCGCTCATCGCGGACCAGAGCGGCGGCCAAGGCCTTCAGTTCCGGCTTGGCGGCCGGCAGGGGCGTCTCGACGGCGAACAGCCGGGCCATCACCCGCTCCACATTGCCGTCGACCACATTGGTCGCTTCATCGAAGGCGATCGCCGCCACGGCCGCCGCCGTATAGGGGCCAAGCCCCGGCAGGGCGCGCAAGGCCGCCTCGGTGTCGGGGAAGACGCCGCCATGCTCGTTCGCCACCGCCCGGGCGCAGGCCAGCAGGTTGCGGGCCCGGGCGTAGTAGCCAAGCCCCGCCCAGGCGGCCATCACCTCGTCGTCCGGCGCGGCGGCGAGGTCCGACACGGTGGGCCAGCGGGCGGTGAACTTCAGGAAATAGGGCGCGGCGTGCGGCACGGTGGTCTGCTGCAGCATCACCTCTGAGAGCCAGACCCGGTAGGGATCGGAGCGAACGCCGCCCTGCCCGGCCGCCGGGCCCGTGCGCCAGGGCAGGTCCCGGGCGTGGGCGTCGTACCAGGACAACAGGCTGTGGCGGATCTGTTCAGGGGTCACGGCGCCAGACTTAGGGCCTCTTGCGCCCCTTGGGCAGGGGGACTCCGCGACAGGCGCGTCCGGGTGTATCCTTGGCCTCGACATGCCGACCCGCCCCCTGCCCGATCTGGAAGAGACCCGCCGCATTCTGGCCAGCCGTCGCACGCGGCCTGCGCCACGGCCGCCGCCGCCGGCTGGACGGGGATTGTCCAAGCTGATCCGTGAGCTCGACGCCCGTTTCGGCCAGGGTCCTGGCGCCCTGCAGGCCCGCTGGCGGGAGATTGTCGGCGAACAGATCGCTCGGCGCACTGAGCCGGTGAAGCTGGTCAAGGGCCGCAATGGCGCCGGCGCGGCCCTCGAGATCCGGGTGGCCGGCCCCGCCGCGGCCCTGATTCAGCATCAGGCGCCGGAAATCCTGGCCCGGGTGAACCTGTTTCTCGGCTCGGGCGCGGTGGAACGCCTGCGGATCGTCCAGGGACCGCTGCGACCCGCCCCGGCCAGCGCCACACAGCCGCCCCGCAAGCGGGAGGCCCCCCTCGACGCCGCCCAGGAAGCCGAACTCAGCCAGGGTCTGGCCCTGGCGCCCGACGGGCCCTTGAAGAGCGCCCTGCTGGCCCTGGGGCGCGGCGTTATGCGCAACGCCAGCCGCCGTTGACATTGTCGGTCCGGGGCCGTTCTTGACGTCAAAAGGGCGCCATGGGCCAAGCCTTGGGAATCGCGCTTTACTTCACAATCTCGACCTTCCTGCACAAAGGGCCGACCACCATGCCGAACCTCAGCCGCCGCCTCATGATGGCCGTCGCCGCCGCGACCCTCTTCCTGGGCGCCTGCTCGGGCCAGTCCTCGGCCGCCGCCGACGGCGATATGAGCCTGGGCGATCCCAATGCGCCGGTGAAGATGGTCGAGTACGCCTCGCTGAGCTGCGTCCACTGCGCGACCTTCAACAACGAGGTCTTCCCGGAGCTGAAGGCCAAGTACATCGACACCGGCAAGGTGCACTACACCTTCAAGGAATTCCTGACCCCGCCGGCCGAGGTGGCCGCCGCCGGCTTCCTGCTCGCCCGCTGCGCCGGCGAGGACAAGTACTTCAACGTGGTCGACGCCATCTTCCATAGCCAGCAGGAGATGTTCACCTCCGGCGACGTCCGCGGCACCCTGCTGCGCGTGGCCCGCTCGGCTGGCATGACCGAAGACCAGTTCCAGACCTGTATCTCCAGCGAAGAAGGCCTTCGCGCCCTCAACGCCCGCATCGAGAAGACCCAGCGCGACGCGCGCATCACCTCGACCCCCACCTTCATGATCAATGGCAAGCTGGCCAAGGAAGGCGCCATGAGCATGGCCGAGATCGACGCCGCCATCGCTGCGGCCCAGAAGTAGGGCTGAGGGGGACCTAGGCGCCCGTGCGCTTCCAGCGGCTTCGGCTCACCGGCTTCAAGTCCTTCGTCGATTCGACGGAGTTCCGGATCGAGCCGGGGCTGACGGGGATTGTCGGGCCGAACGGCTGCGGCAAGTCGAATCTGCTGGAAGCCCTGCGCTGGGTCATGGGCGCCAATTCCGCCAAGGCCATGCGGGCCGGCGGCATGGATGACGTGATCTTTGCGGGATCGGGCAAGCGTCCGTCCCGCAATCATGCCGATGTCACCCTGACCATCGACAACGCCGACCGTCGCGCCCCGGCGGCCTATAACGACCACCCGGTGCTGGAGGTGGTGCGGCGGATCGACCGGGGTTCGGGCTCCACCTACAGGATCAACGGCAAGGAGGTCCGGGCCAGGGACGTCCAGCTGTTGTTCGCCGACGCCTCGACCGGCTCCAACTCCCCGGCCCTGGTCCGCCAGGGGCAGATTTCCGAACTCATCGCCGCCAGGCCGCAGAACCGCCGACTGATCCTGGAAGAGGCGGCCGGCGTCTCTGGCCTGCACTCCCGCCGCCATGAGGCCGAACTGCGGCTAAGGGCGGCCGAGGCCAATCTCGCCCGCCTCGACGATGTCGCCCAGGAGCTAGAGGGGGGACTCGCCCGCCTGCGTCGGGAGGCCCGACAGGCCGAGCGCTACCGCCGGCTGTCGGCGGAGATCCGCACCCTGCAAGGGGCTGTCCTCTACGCCCGCTGGAGCCAGGCCGCCCAGGCGGCTCAGCAACTGAAGATCGAAGCCGGCGAGGCCGCCCGCCACGTCGAGACCGCCACCCGCACGGCCGCTGTCGCCGCCACCGCCGCGGCGCAGGCTGACGCCGCCCTCGCCCCCTTAAGGGAAGCCGAGGCCGTGGCCGCCGCCGTGCTTGGCAAGCTGGCCATCGACAAGGACCGCATCGAGCGCGAGGCCGAAGCGCTCGCCGCTGAGGTCGCCAGGGGCGAGGCCGAGATCGCCCGCATCGACGCCGACCGGGGCCGCGAGAGCCAGATGGCCGAGGACTCCCAGGCCGCCCTCTCCCGCCTGGTCGAAGAGGTCGCGGCCCTTGAGGGCGCCGTGTCCGGCGCCCCGGAACGCATCCCTGAGCTCGAGGCCGCCCTGGCCGCCGCCGAGGCCGCCCGGGCCGAAGCCGACGCGCAGGTCGAGCGCCTGGCCGCTGCGGCCGCCGCCGAGGAGGCCCGCCGCCGGGCCGCCAGCGCGCGGATCAGCGAGGCCGAGGGCCGCGTGGCCCGCGCGAGGCGCACCCTGGAGCAGACCCGCGCCGAGCGCACGGCCCTGGGACCGCTGGAGAACCCACAGATCGCTGTGGCCCGGACAGCCTTCGATGATGCCCTGGCCGCCCTCACCGCCGCCCGCCAGGCCCAGACCGCCGCCGAGGAGGCGCAAGGCCAGGCCCAGGCGCGGGAAGCCGAGGCCCGCGAGACCGCGAGGCGCCAGGACGAGCAGATTTCCCGCCTGACCGCCGAGGCCCGGGCCCTGGCCCAGATCGTCGCCCCGCAGCTGCGCGGCGGCTTCGCCCCGGCGCTGGACGCCATGGCGCCTGAGCGGGGCCTGGAGATGGCCCTGGCCGCCGCCCTGGGCGATGACCTGGAGGCCTCGCTCGATCCCAAGGCGCCGGCCCACTGGGCAGGCGCGCAGGCCCCACCGCCCACCTGGCCCCCGGGCGCATCGCCGCTCAGCGACCTTGTGCAGGCCCCGCCACAGCTCGCCGCCCGTCTGGCCTATGTGGCCCTGGTCGACAGGTCCCAGGGCGAGACCCTGGCCAAGAGCATTCCCCCAGGCTGCCGTCTGGTCTCCCGCGAAGGCGACCTTTGGCGCTGGGACGGTTTCACCGCCAAGGCCGAGGCCAAGAAGCCGGCCGCCGTCCGCCTGGAGCAGAAGTCCCGCCTGGCCGAGGTGGAAGCCGAGATCGAGGCCCTCGCGCCCGCCGCCCAGCAGGCCCGCGGGGCCCTGGCCGCCGCTAGACAGGTCCTGGCCCAGGCCGAAGCCGACCAGAAGGCCGCCCGTCGCGAGCCGCCGGCCTGCGAGCAGCGCCTGGGCCAGGCGCGCGCTGCCCTCGAGAAGCTGGAGCGGGAGGACGCCCGCCGGGAAGCCCAGGCCCAGTCCCTCGACGACATGATCGCCCGGTTCGCCGTCGAACTGGCCGAGGCCGAGGCTGGTCACGCCGCCGTCCTGTCCGAGGTGGGCGCCGTAGGTGAGACCGCCGACCTCGGCGCCGACTTGGCGGCCGCCCGCATCGCCGCGGGACCGGCCCGGGAGGCCGCGGCTGCCGCGCGCTCGGCGCTGGAGGTGGAGACCCGCGAACGCGATGGCCGGGCGCGGCGCCTGGCGACCCTCACCCGTGAGCGCGACGACTGGTCCCGCCGGGCCGATTCGGCCGCCCGCCGCCTGGAGGTCCTGGAGGCCGACCGGGCCCGGGCGCTCCGCGCCCTCGATCTCGCCCGGGAAGCGCCGCAGCAGCTCGAGGGCCGGCGCATCAGCCTGCTTGACGCCTTCGCCGCCGCCGAGACCCGTCGGGCCCAGACCCATGACGCTCTGCAGGCCGGCGAGACCGCCCGCGGCGAGGCCGAGCGGGGCCTGCGGGCCGCAGACGCCGCCGCCGCCCAGGCCCGTGAAGGCCGGGTCGCCCTGGACGCCCGGCTGGAGGCGGCGGTGGAACGCCTGGCCGAACTGGCCGAGCAGATTCGCGAGGCCGCGCGGGTCGAGCCGGAGGATCTCGCCCGCCAGCTGACCGACGAGGCCGTGGCCATCCCCGCCGACGCCGGCGGCATGGAGGCCCATCTGGCCGCCCTTGAGCGGCAGCGGGAGTCCATCGGCGCGGTCAATCTGCGGGCCGAGGACGAGGCCCGCGAGAGCGCGGCCCGGCTGGAGACCATGCAGACCGAGCGCGCCGATCTGACCGGCGCCATCGCCCGCCTTCGCCAGGGCATCGACGAGCTCAACAGCGAGGGCCGCGAGCGGCTGACGGCGGCCTTCGAAGTGATCAACGGCCACTTCAAGACCCTCTTCCAGACCCTGTTCGAGGGGGGACAGGCTGAACTGCGGCTCGTGGAGTCTGACGATCCCCTGGAGGCGGGGCTCGAAATCTACGCCTGCCCGCCCGGCAAGCGCATGGCGACCATGAGTCTGATGAGCGGCGGCGAGCAGGCGCTGACGGCCGCGGCCCTGATCTTCGCAGTCTTCCTGGCCAATCCCGCCCCCATCTGCGTGCTGGACGAGGTCGACGCCCCCCTGGACGACGCCAATGTGGACCGCTTCTGCAACATGCTCGACGAGATGCGCAGCCGCACCGAGACCCGCTTCATCACCATCACCCACAATCCGGTGACCATGGCCCGCATGGACCGGCTGTTTGGGGTGACCATGGCCGAGCGGGGCGTGTCGCAACTGGTCTCGGTGGACCTCCGCCAGGCCGAGGCCCTGGCCGCGGAATAGGCGCCGCGGCGGCCGAATCGGGCGGCTAAGCCGATACTCAAGACAAATCAAACAATTAGACACAGGCGCCAGCGCCTTGACGCTGTACCCTCGCCCCTTTAGGTTCCGCCGCGATCGAACCAGGGGCGCCGGCTGGCCGCCCTCGCCCCCGGAAGGCGCCATCCGCTCATGTCGCAACCGTCCGATCCGCACCACGAGGCGCTGAAACGTCTCGACGCACAGCTGGACGCGGTCGATGTCCAGCGGGCGGCGCGGGACCGGAAGGGGAAGTTCGACACCGGCGCAATCGGTTCCGGCTACAAGCTGGTGGCCGAGCTGATCGGGGGCGTTCTGGGGGGGCTCGGCCTTGGCTGGCTCTTCGATCAATGGGCTGGAACCTCGCCCTGGGGCTTGCTCCTGGGCGTGCTAGTGGGTACCGCCCTGGCGATGTTCTTGATCTCGCGTTCTGCGGGACGCATGAGCGCGCAGGCGGCGGCGAAGGCCGGACCGGTTTCCTCGGTCCCCTTCGACGATGACGAAGATGACGACGACGGCTGGCCCGCGGGGCCTGGCCAGAACAAGAGGGACTGAGGCGTGGCCGATCCGATGCACCAGTTCGAGATCCAACAGGTTCTCGAACTTCCTGCTGTTGCGGGCTTCGATCTCTCGATCACCAATTCGGCCCTGTGGATGATCATCGCCGCGGCCAGCGTGACCCTGTTCTTCGCCGCGGCCTCGGCCAAGGCCGCCGTGGTGCCGGGCCGCCTGCAGTCGGTAGGCGAGATGCTCTATGAGCTGATCCACAACCTGACGGACTCGATCATCGGCCACGAAGGCAAGAAGTACTTCCCCTTCGTCTTCACCCTGTTCGCCTTCATCCTGGCCATGAACCTGCTGGGCATGGTCCCCTATTTCTTCACCTCGACCTCGCAGCTGGCGGTGACCGCCACTCTGGGCCTCCTGGTGATCGCCGTGGTCATCGCCGTGGGCTTCGCCCGCAATGGCCTGGGCTTCTTCAAGCTGTTCGTCCCCTCGGGCGTGCCCTTCTTCGTCCTGCCCCTGGTGGTGGTGATCGAGGTCATCTCCTTCCTGGTGCGCCCGGTGACGCTTGCCCTTCGACTGTTCGGCAACATGGTCGGCGGCCACGTCGTCCTGAAGGTCTTCGGCGGCTTCGTGGTGTCGCTTGGCGCGCTCGGCGCGCTGGGGATCGTCGGCGCCCTGGTCACCCTGACCGGCACCGTCGCCATCACCGCCCTTGAGTTCATGGTCGCGTTCCTGCAGGCGTTCGTCTTCGCCGTGCTGGCCTGCGTCTATCTGAACGACGTCGTGAACCTGCACAGCCACTGATCACGACCGACTGCTCACCCCGTTTCCCGACCCCATCGCTTACACGGAGCACTTTCGATGGATCCCCTTGCAGCTAAGTACATCGGCGCCGGCCTGGCGATGCTGGGCATGATCGGAGCCGGTATCGGCCTCGGCACCATGTTCGGCCAATACCTCAACGGCGCCCTGCGCAACCCGTCGGCCTCGGCCGGCGAGCGCCCGATGCTCTTCCTGGGCATGGCCCTGACCGAAGCGCTGGGCATCTTCGCCTTCGTGGTCGCGCTGCTGATCCTGTTCGCCGCCTAAGGCGAGACTATCCGTGCGTTGGGGGGCGGGCTGGAGAACAGCCCGCCTTTCGCATGGCCCGCCCTGCGGAGGGCCCACACGCCGCATGGACCTGAGCAGACTCAACGGAGCGCCTTGATGGCCCAGACCACACCAGAGCTCGAGCCGGGCGGGGCGATCGTCGAGACGCCGCCGACCACGCTGAGCCACGATCTGCACGAAAGCACGGAAGCCGCCGAGCACGGCTCGTCTGGCCTGCCCCAGTTCGAGTTCGGCTACTGGCCGGGCCAGATCTTCTGGCTGCTCATCGTTTTCGCCATTCTCTACGTCATCCTGTCCAAGCTGTTCCTGCCCCGGGTGGGCGGCGCCATCGAGGCCCGGGCGGCGAAGATCGAGGGCGACCTGGCTGACGCCCGCATCGCCCGCGACGAGGCCGAGCGCCAGTCGTCTGAGGCCGCCGCGGAGCTGGCCCAGGCCCGCGCCCGCGCCCAGAAGACCGCCGCCGACGCCAAGGCTGCGGCCAAGGCCGAAGCTGACACCCGCAACGCGGCTGAAGAAGCCAAGCTGCACGAGCGTCTGGCCGCCGCCGAAGCCGGCATCCAGGCTGGCCGTGAAAAGGCCATGTCGAACGTGCGCAACCTGGCCGCCGAGACCGCTGAAGCCATCGTCGAGAAGCTGAGCGGCCAGGCGCCGACCCGCGCCGAGGTGGACGCCGCGATCGCGCGCAACGCGGCCTGAGGAGAGAGACGAGATGTCCTTTTTCGTGACCCCCGAATTCTGGGTTCTGGTCGCCGTCCTCATCTTCTTCGGGCTGCTGATCTATCTGAAGGTGCCCGCGGCCATGGCCAAGGCGCTGGACTCCCGCGCCGAGCGGATCCAGGCCGAGCTGGATGAGGCTCAGAACCTGCGCGCCGAGGCCGAGCGTCTGCTCACCCAGATCAAGGCCCAGCGGGAAGAAACTGAGGCCCTGGCCGCCGACATGCTGGCCCAGGCCAAGGAAGACGCCGAGCGCATGCGCAAGGACGCGGCCGTGAAGCTCGAGGAGCAGATCGTCCGTCGCACCGAGATGGCCGAGCGCAAGATCGCCACCGCCGAGGCTCAGGCCATGGCGGACGTGAAGGCTGCGGCTGCCGAACTCGCCGCTGAGGCCGCGCGCACCGTTCTCGCCGGCCGTCTGGCGGCTGCGACCACCGATCCTCTGGTGGACAAGGCCATCGGCCAGATGGCGTCTAAGCTACAATAGTCGAAGACCTGCGGCGGCGCCGGAACAGGCGCCGCCCGCGGACCCCCACCCGGTAGCGCCGTGGGACCAGCAGGCGCTCAGTTCTCAGCATCATCTGCCACATCACCGGGACCACCTGAGGCTTGCGCCGCAGCAGGCGGCGGAAGGGGTGCAGGGTCTTGGGATGAGCCCGCCGCAGACGCACGAAGGCCCGGCGGGCCTTGTAGGAATTCCGCAGGATCAGGATCAGGCCCACCGTCGCCACCGGCAGCCCCATGGGTCCCGGCAGGGGCGCGATGAGGACCCCGGCGATGACGATCAGTCCGCCCAGAACCGTCAGCCCAAGGCGAAGCACCCGGCGAGACAGCCGGCCATGGGCCCCTGGGGCGGCGGTGCGGCCGTGCGGCCGCGCAGAGAGGGCGAGAGACACGCTGGGAAACCAGGGATGACGCGCGGGTGGACCCATCCGGGGAGGCGAGGCTCCCGCGCGTCTTCCTCATATGTGCAGCGCCAGTCTGAAAGTAAGGCGACAGACGGGCCCATTTCAGGCCCGGCCGTTGCTATTCCGCGGCGAGCGGCGCCGGCGCCACACCTGGCTCCGGTTTCCAGGTCAGGCGGGGCTTGCGGGCCGCCAGGGTCTCGTCCAGCCGGCGCATGGGCGCCAGATAGGGCGCGCCCTTGAAGCGGTCCACATCGCCGGCCTTGGCCGCCGTCGCCAGGGCGATCAGGGCCTCGCAGAAGCGGTCGAGCTCTTGCTTGGACTCCGTCTCGGTCGGCTCGATCAGCATCGCCCCATGCACCACCAGCGGGAAGTACATGGTCATCGGGTGGAAGCCCTCGTCGATCATCGCCTTGGCGAAGTCCAGCGTGGTGACGCCGGTCCCCTCCAGCCAGGAGTCGTCGAACAGGGCCTCGTGCATGCACGGGCCTTCGGGAAAGGCCGGAGTCATCACGCCGGAGAGGCGGGCTTTGATGTAGTTGGCGTTGAGGACGGCGTCCTCGGCCACCTGCCGCAGCCCATCGGCGCCATGGCTGCGCATATAGGCGTAGGCGCGGACGAACATGCCCATCTGGCCATGGAAGGCGCTCATGCGGCCAAAGGCCTGGGCGGCCTCCTCGACAGTCTCCTCCACCAGGGTCAGCCCCTCAGGGCCATGCACCACCCAAGGGGCCGGGGCGAAGGGCGCGAGCGCTTCAGACAGCACCACCGGCCCAGCGCCGGGACCGCCGCCCCCATGGGGGGTGGAGAAGGTCTTGTGCAGGTTGATGTGCATGGCGTCGACGCCCAGGTCCCCGGGACGGACCCGGCCGACAATGGCGTTGAAGTTGGCGCCGTCGCAGTAGAAATAGGCCCCGGCCGCATGGGTCAGCCGGGCGATCTCGATGATGTCGCGCTCGAACAGGCCGCAGGTGTTGGGATTGGTGACCATGATGGCCGCCACGTCCGGACCAAGCTTGGCCTCCAGGTCGGCCAGATCCACCCGGCCGTCGTCGGTCTGGGCGATCTCGGTCACCGAATAGCCCACAAAGGCCGCCGTGGCCGGATTGGTGCCATGGGCCGAGGTGGGCACCAGGACCCGGCGACGGGGATCGCCCTTGGCCTCATGGGCCGCGCGGATGGCCAGCAGGCCGCACAGTTCGCCATGCGCCCCGGCCTTGGGCGACAGCGCCACGGCCGGCATGCCCGTCAGCGTCTTCAGCCAGTGCGACAGCCGGTCCATCAGGGTCAGGGCCCCCTGGATCGTCGGCAGGGGGGCCATGGGATGCAGGTCGGCGAAACCGGCCAGCCGCGCCATCTTCTCGTTCAGGCGCGGATTGTGCTTCATCGTGCACGAGCCCAGGGGATAGAGGGCCAGGTCGATGGCGTGGTTCTTCTGCGACAGGCGCACATAGTGGCGCATGGCCTCGGGCTCGGACAGGCCAGGCAGGCCGATCGGGCTTGTGCGGACCAGGTCGCCGAGATCATCGGCGGCGGCGTCTACAGCCGGCAGGTCGACGCCGGTCTTGCCCCAGCCGTCCCGCTCGAAGATCAGGGCCTCGTCCTGCAGCAAGCCGCGACCGCCGGTCAGGGAGGCGAAGCCAGAGTCGAGAGGCTGAACGTCCTCGGGCCGGGTGGGCCGGCCGACAGTTTGCATGGTCATCAGCCGATTCTCCGGGACAGGGCCTGGGCGAAGGCGTCGATATCCTCATCCAGGGTGGTTTCGGTCGCCGCGCACAGCAGCACGTCGTCCAGGCCCGCGGCCGGGTCGAGCCTGGAGAAGGGCACGCCGGCGACGATGCCGTCCTCCAGCAGCGCCTCGACCATCTGGGTCGCGTTCCCCGGAAGCCGGATGGCGATCTCGTTGAAGTAGCGCTTGGTCAGCACCTCGACGCCTGGGATGGCCGCCAGCGCCTTGGCCAGACGCTGGGCCTTGGCGTGGTTGATCGCCGCCAGCTGTCGCAGCCCCGTCTCGCCGAGCAGGGAGAGATGGACGGTGAAGGCGAGCGCGCAGAGGCCGGAATTGGTGCAGATGTTGGAGGTCGCCTTGTCCCGGCGAATGTGCTGCTCGCGGGTGGACAGGGTCAGCACGAAGCCCCGGCGCCCGTCGGCGTCCACGGTCTCGCCGCACAGGCGGCCCGGCATCTGCCGGACCAGTTTTTCCTTGCAGGTGAACAGGCCGATATAGGGGCCGCCGAAATTCAGCGCATTGCCGATGGACTGGCCCTCAGCCACGGCGATGTCGGCGCCCATCTCGCCGGGCGACTTGAGCAGGCCGTAGGAGACCGCCTCGGTGGTCACCACGATCAGCAGGGCGCCGGCCGCATGGGCGGCCTCGGCGATGGCCGTGACGTCGGTCGCCACGCCAAAGACGTTGGGGGTCTGGACCACCACGCAGGCGGTCTCTGAATCGATGGCCTCGATCACCGCGGCCTCGGCGTCGATGGCGACGGTCTGACGGACAATATCCATGCCCTCGGCATGGGCGATGGTCTGGGTGGTGGCGGCGTAGTGGGGATGCAGGCCGCCTGACAGCACCGCCCGCTTCCGGCGGGTGACGCGCCTGGCCATCATCACCGCCTCGGCGCAGGCCGTGGAGCCGTCGTACATCGAGGCGTTGGCCACATCGAGGCCGGTCAGGGCCGCAACCTGGGTCTGGAACTCGAACAGGACCTGCAAGGTGCCCTGGGCGATCTCGGGCTGGTAGGGCGTATAGCTTGTCAGGAATTCCGAGCGCTGGATGATGTGGTCCACGGTCGCCGGGACATGGTGGCGATAGGCGCCCGCCCCACAGAAGAACGGCCCGGCGCCGGCCGCCCGGTTCAGGCCGGCCAGGGCCGACAGCTCACGCTCGACCTCCAGCTCGCCGGCATGGTGTGGGAGGTCGAAGGGCTCGGACTTGCGGGCGGCGGCCGGCACGTCGGCGAAGAGGTCGTCGATGGTCGCAGCGCCGATCACGCCCAGCATCTGGGCGCGGTCGTCGGGCGTGAGCGGCAGGTAGCGCATGGGGCTTACAGGGTCTCCAGGAAGGCGTCGTAGGCGGCGCGGTCCATCAGCGCCTCATAGGCCGAGGCGTCGGCGATCTTCACCTTGGCGAACCAGCCGTCGGCCTCCGGCGCCTGGTTGACGGTCTCGGGGGCCTCGGCCAGGGCGGCGTTGGCCTCAAGCACCTCTCCCGTCAGGGGGGCGTAGACATCCGAAGCGGCCTTGACGCTTTCGACCACGGCCAGGCCTTCGCCGGCGGTGACGCTCTTGCCGACCTCAGGGGTTTCGACAAAGACCACGTCGCCCAGCTGCTCGGCGGCATAGGCGGTGATCCCGATGGTGGCCACGTCCCCATCCAGGGAAACCCACTCATGATCCTTGGTGAAGCGCATTTCGGGACGTTCCTTCTCTAAACCTTGCGCACATAACGATGGGCGACGAATGGGGTGGCGACCACCTGGGCGGCCTGGGCCCTGCCCCGGACGATCACCTTCAGCTCCGTTCCCGCCGCGGCCAGGGCCGGCGGCACGAAACCCAGCGCGATGGGATAGCCGAGGGTGGGGGAAAAACCGCCGGAGGTGATGACGCCGACGACCGCGCCCTCGGCGTCGGCGATCTCGGCGCCTTCCCGGGCCGGCGCGCCCTCGACCTTCAGGCCCACGGCCTTGCGGGTCACGTCGCCACCCAGTTCGGCGGCGATGCGGCGGGCGCCGGGGAAGTCCCGGGCGTCACGGCGCTTCTTGGAGACCGCAAAGCCCAGGCCCGCCTCGATAGGGGACACGGTCTCGTCCAGGTCATGGCCATAGAGCGGCAGCCCGGCCTCCAGGCGCAGGCTGTCACGGGCGCCCAGGCCGATGGGTCGGACCCGCTCGTCGGCGAGGAGAGTGTTCCAGATGTGCAAAGCCGCCTCGCCCGGCACGGAAATCTCGTAGCCGTCTTCGCCGGTGTAGCCCGAGCGCGAGATGATGGCGTCGACCCCGAAGGCCTGGAGGGCGGCGGTCTCCATAAAGGCCAGTTTTGCGGCGTCCGGCGCATGAATGGCCAGCACCTGCGCAGCCTTTGGCCCCTGCAACGCCATGAGCGCCCGGTCCTCCAGGCGATCGATTCGCACCTGGCCGGCCAGTTCGGCGTCGATGACCTTGAAGTCGTTCTCCTTGCAGGCGCCGTTGACCACCACGAACAGGCCGTCGTCATCGGGCCGGCCGGCCATCAGGTCGTCGATGATACCGCCCGTCTTGTTCAGGAGAACCGAATAGCGCTGCTTGCCGGGCTTCAGGCCGATGAAATCGCCTGGCGTCACCTCCTCGAAGGCCGACAGGGGCGAAACCCCGCGCAGCCGGGCCTGGCCCATATGGGAGACGTCGAACAGGCCGGCGTGCTCGCGGGTCCAGAGGTGCTCCTTGAGCACCCCGTCCTTGTACTGCACCGGCATGGCGTAGCCCGCGAAGGGCACCATCCGCGCGCCGGCCTCCACATGGGCGGCGTAAAGGGGCGTATGCTTTAGCGTCTCGTCCGACACGGCGGGTCTCCGGCTGATGTTGCGACGCGCCGGGGGCCTGGTCGCCCATTCCCAACACGCGCCCCCGCTGTCCCTGAGCCTGAGAGATTTAGAGGCGGACAAGCGAGTCCGCGCCCATTGCTCCTTCGGCGAGCCCTACCTTTCGGCGGGCTGCTTTCCAGCGTTCATCAGCTCTTCGCGGTCCGTTTGCCTGAGCGTTTCCGGGGCGGTTGCGCCTTCGGCGCCGACCCCGTGAAGGGCCGGTCTCTCCCGCGAGGAGATGAGCGGAAACTCCGCGATCGCCGGGCGGGAGTCAACGCGCAAAGTCAGCGCAGCCTCCCGCCCGGCGGAGGCGCCTCAACAGCAGGCGGGGACCGGCTCAGCCTTGGCTGGCGCGCCGCAACAGGCGGCCGCTGCAGGGTCCAGAGCCATGGCCGGAACATCGTCCTCGCCATAGGTGACCGCCTCGCCAAAGGTGTGGAAGGTCTCCCAGCGCAGGCCAGCCGGGTCGCTGACCCAGGCCTTGTCCGACCGGGCGTAGCAGCAGGTGGCGGCTTCCTGGTCGAAGGTGGTCTCGCCCGCCGCCTTGAGCCGGCCAGCCAGTTCGGTCAGCTCAGCGGCCTCGTCCACCTGGATGCCCAGATGGTCCACGCCGGCCTGGGCGCCGTGGGTGGAGATGGCGAAGTTCACCCGCGGATCCTCCAGCATCCACTTGGCATAGTCGTCCTTCACCACCGCTGGCGCGGCGCCGAACAGGGTGGCGTAGAACCCGATCGAGCGGTCGAGGTCCTCGACCGAGACGTGAACATGCAGACGCTTCATGGCAGGCTCCTGGATTGCGGTCGCAGATGGGAAGGCTCCCCCGCGCCCTTGTTTCGATAATTCCTATATTATGGAAACATAGACCCTCGTCAAGCTTTTCAGACGACGGGCTGACGGGGGCCAAACAGGATGATGGCCGCCCCCAGCAGACAGACCAGGAGACCGACCAGGTCCCAGCGGTCCGGTCGCACGCCCTCCACAACCCAGAGCCAGGCGAGCGCAGAGGCGATATAGACTCCGCCATAGGCCGCGTAGGTGCGGCCGGCATGTTCAACATCGGCGAGAGTCAGCAGCCAGGCGAACAGGCCCAGCGCCGCCAGCCCCGGGATGAGCCAGAGGATGCTCTGCCCCTGGCGCAGCCAGGCCCAGAAGGCGAAGCAGCCAGCGATCTCGGCGACCGCGGCGCCCACATAGGTCAGCAACCAGAACTTCATGCGCCCCCCTTGATGGAGGTCCGAGCCTACATGCGTTCGGGGGTCTCGATACCCAGCAGGGTGAGGGCCAGCTCCAGCTGGCGCAGGGTGGCCGAGGCCAGGGCGAGGCGCGAGGCCTTGACCGGCGGCTCGGCGATCAGGATCGGGCAGGCTGCGTAGAACCGCGAGAAGGCCTGGGCCAGCTTGTAGGCATGGTCGGCGATGAAGTTCGGCGCCTTGCGTTCATAGGCTTCGGCCAGGGCGTGGTCGAAGGCGTCCAGCAGCAGAGCCAGCTCCCGCTCGGCCGGCTCGCCGATAACGATCTCGCCGGCTTCGGCGCCCTCGTCGGCGGCCTTGCGCAGCACCGATTTCACCCGAACGGCCTGATAGAGCAGATAGGGACCGGTCTTGCCCTCGAAACTGGTGAAGCGGTCGAGGTCGAACACATAGGAGGTGCCGCGGAAGTTCTGCAGGTCGGCGAACTTCAGGGCCGCCACGGCGACCTTGTGGGCGGTGTCCTCGAAGGTCTCCGCATCGAGCCCGCCGCCGAGATCGGCCTCCTTCAGCCGCTCGCGCGCCTTGTCGCGGGTCATCTCGATCAGGTCGTGGAGCTTCAGCACGCCGCCTTCGCGGGTCTTGAACGGCTTACCGTCGGTCCCGTTCATGGTGCCAAAGCCGATATGCTCGAGGCTGCCCTCCTGGGCGTAGCCGGCGAGATAGGCGGCCCGGAAGACGATCTCGAAGTGATCGGCCTGCCGCTGGTCCACCACATAGAGGACGTGGTGGGGATCAAAGCTCTGCTTGCGGTCCAGGATGGTGGCCAGGTCGGTCGTGCCGTACATGGCCGAGCCTTCGGAGGACACCACCAGCAGGGGCGGCAACTCGCGCTTGTCCCCCTGGCGGCTCACGCGGATGATGCGCGCGCCCTGGTCCTCGACCAGCAGGGCCTTGGCCTCCAAATCCTTGACCATGTCCGGGATCAGCGGATCGGCGTCGCTCTCCCCTTTCCAGAGGTCGAAATCCACGCCGATGGCGTGGAAGTCCCGGGCCAGGGCCACCTGAGTCACCCGGGCGAAGTGCCGCCACAGGAGGTGATAGCCGCGATTATGCGCCTGCAGCTCGGCGGTCAGCTTCCGGGCCCGATCGCGGTAGTCGGGGTCTTCCTTGCCCTTGGCCGCAGCGGCCGGATAGAGGCGGTCGAGATCGGCCAGGCTGATCCGCTCGTCCAGGGCGGCGAAGGCCTGGGCCTCGTCGTCGGGCGTCAGCGGTGTGGACCGGGCGTTGACCTGCTCGACCAGCTTGGCGACGAAGGCGTCCTCATCGCAGACCGCGCCGATCAGCAGGCCCATCTGATAGCCCCAGTCGCCGAAGTGGGCGTCGCCGACCACCTCGTCGCCACGGAACCGGTAGAGCCGCTTGATCGCCTCGCCGATGATGGACGACCGCAGATGGCCCACATGCATCGGCTTGGCCACATTGGGACCGCCATAGTCCACCAGCACCCGCCGCGGCTCGGCCACCGCGCCGGCGCCCAGGCGCGGATCAGCGGCAATCTCATTGGCCCGGGCCGACAGGGCCTCGGGCGCCACGCGCATATTGATGAAGCCGAGCCCGGCGATTTCCACCGAGGCCAGTCGCGGGTCCTTGGCGAGTTCGGCCACCACGCCGGCGGCGATCTCACGGGGATCGCGGCGGGCCTGCTTGGCCGCAGCCAGGGCGCCGTTGCATTGAAAATCGGCCAGGTCGGGCCGGTCGGACGGCGTCACACGGCCAAGCTCGGCCGACAGACCCGCAGAGGCGAAGGCGGCCGAGACCGCCTCCCCAAGTCCCCGCTTAAGATCGGTCATTGGCTGGCTTGGGCGGTCCCAGCGGCGCCGCTGACAACGTCGATACGGAAGCGCTTACCGGCGCGGTTGAACTCGGCCATCTGCGGCGTCACGTCGAAGCCGATCAGGATCTCGAAATTGGCCCCGCTGGTGGTCAGCTGCGCGCGGGGAATGACGATCCCCTCGATCATCTGGCGCGAATAGGTGCGGTCAGCGCCAGGCGCGAAGGTGACAGGCAGGTCGAAATACTCTTTGGCGATGACCGCGTCGTTGCGCTTGGTCACGGCCACCCAGTAGCGATAGGTCTTCTGCGCCCCTTGGGCGGCCGGCCCACGGCCCAGCTCGAACAGGACCTCCATGGCCACCTGGATCGGCTCATCGTCCTCATAGGAACAACCGGCGGAAACCCCCTGGATTTCACCGGAAAAGCCCACGGCGGCCGAGGCCTCACGCCCGCCCTCGAACTCCACATAGCGGCCGGCGTCATAGAGCACCTTGGCGAAGGGGCACGGGCCGGCGTTGCGCAGCTGCGGCAGGGGGGCCTGACGGTCGCCCCATTCGGATTCGCGGCGGCGGCGATCCGAAGCCTGCGCCTGGCCGTCGGCCTCCTGGCCGCGTCGGTTCTGAGCCGCGCTCTCCAGGGGGAACGAGGTGACGGCGAGCGCCAGGGCGAGGACCGATAGCAGGGAACGGCGCATAAAACGTCCAACTCTGTCGGCGCGGTGGGACCGCGCATGAGATGCCTCTACTAATGGTTCTCGATTGAGGCCGCAACGCGGCTGGCGGCGTGGGGCCAGAACCCTTAGATTTCGCCCCATGAGCATCGCCCCCGCCCGCCCGCCCCTCACCGTCCTGCTGGCCGCCCCCCGGGGGTTCTGCGCCGGCGTCGACCGGGCCATCCAGATCGTCGAGCGGGCGATCGAGAAATTCGGGGCGCCGGTCTATGTCCGCCACGAGATCGTCCATAACCGCCATGTGGTCGACCGGCTGCGGGCCATGGGCGCCATCTTCGTCGAGGAACTGGACGAATGCCCTGACGACCGTCCCGTCGTCTTCTCGGCCCACGGGGTGCCCAAGTCGGTGCCAGCCGAGGCCGGCCGTCGGCAGATGCTCTATCTCGACGCCACCTGCCCCCTGGTCTCCAAGGTCCATGTGGAGGCCCAGCGCCACTATGAGGCCGGCAAGGAGATCGTGCTGATCGGCCACGCCGGCCACCCCGAGGTCATCGGCACCATGGGTCAGCTGCCCGATGGCGCGGTCACCCTGATCGAGACTGTGGAGGACGCCCAGGCCTTCACCCCCAAGGACCCGGCCAATCTGGCCTTCGCCACCCAGACGACCCTGTCGGTGGATGATACGGCCGGCATCGTCGGCGCCCTGCGCGCCCGCTTTCCCCTGATGGCCGCCCCCCACAAGGAGGACATCTGCTACGCCACCACCAACCGCCAGGAGGCGGTGAAGTCGGTCTCGACCCGGGCTGATCTCCTGCTGGTGATCGGCTCGGCCAATTCCTCCAACTCGGTGCGCCTGGCCGAGGTCGGCGCCCGGGCCGGCTGCCCCGCCCACCTGATCGACGACGCCCAGGCCCTGGACTTTGCCTGGCTTGAGGGGGTCCGCACGGTAGGAGTCACCGCCGGGGCCTCGGCCCCTGAAGACCTCGTCCAGGGGGTGATCGACCGCCTGGCCGAACGCTTCGACCTGACCATCGAAATGGAGGAAGCCGCCCGCGAGGCCGTGACCTTCAAGCTGCCCCGGCTGTTGGCCGAGGCGGAATCCGCCTAGCCCCGCGCAGCTAAAAATCGAGACCGCACCCTCCGCCGTCTTGACCGCGCCAGCGGCCTCCCCCATGCCCGCCCCATGGCCGTCTATACCGACATCTCCGATGAAGAGCTCGCGCAGCTGCTCGCCCGCTATGACCTGGGGGAGGCGCAGACCTTCAAGGGCATCGCCGAAGGCGTGGAGAACTCCAACTTCCTGCTGGAGACCGATCGCGGCCGCTTCATCCTGACCATCTATGAGCGCCGGGTGGACCCTGAGGATCTGCCCTTCTTCCTGGGTCTGATGCGCTGGCTGGCCGATCACGACTACCCCTGCGCCACGCCCATGCCTGGCCGGGATGGCGAGCTGATCCAGACCGTGCGGGGCAAGCCTGCGGCCATCGTCAGCTTCATGTCGGGCCTGTCGGTCCGCCGGCCAAGCGCAACCCACTGCCGGCAGGCCGGCGAGGGCCTGGCGCGGCTGCATCTGGCGGCCGAGGGCTTCCCCATGGGCCGGGCCAATGATCTGGGACAGGCGGCCTGGGCGCCGCTGTTCGCCGGACTGAAGGGCGCCGCCGAGGACCTGAAGCCGGGGCTGGCGGCCACCATCTCCGCCGACCTGGACCATCTGGCCGCCAACTGGCCGGCTGATCTGCCCCGCGGCGTCATCCACGCCGACTATTTCCCGGACAACGTCTTCTTCCAGGGCGACCAGTTCGCCGCGGCCATCGACTTCTATTTCGCCTGCGTGGATGCGCTCGCCTACGACATCGCCGTAGCCCTGAACGCCTGGTGCTTCGAGGCCGACGGCAGTTTCAACATCACCAGCGCCCGGGCCCTGGTGGCGGGCTATGAGGCCCACCGACCCTTGAGCGATGCGGAACGCGACGCCCTGCCGATCCTGGCGCACGGGGCGGCCATGCGCTTCTTCCTGACCCGGCTGAACGACTGGGGGGCCACGCCCGCGGGCGCCCTGGTCCGTCCCAAGGACCCGCTGGAATACGAACGCAAGCTGGCGGTCCATCGCAGCGCCGCTGACCTCGTCCTGTTCGGGGCGGACTCGTGACGCCCAAGGTCACGGTCTTCACTGACGGCGCCTGCAGCGGCAATCCCGGCCCCGGCGGCTGGGGCGCCATCCTGATCTTTGGGGACAAGGAAAAGGAGATCTGCGGCGGCGAGCCGGCGACCACCAACAACCGCATGGAGATGATGGCCGCCATCCAGGCCCTGGAGACGCTCAATCGTCCCTGCCATGTGGAGCTGCACACTGATAGCCAGTACGTGATGAAGGGCATCACCGAGTGGCTGCCCGGCTGGAAGGCCCGCGGCTGGAAGACCGCCGCCAAGGCGCCTGTGAAGAACGCCGACCTCTGGGTGCGGCTGGACGAGGCGCGCCTGCGCCACCAGGTGGACTGGCGCTGGGTCAAGGGTCATGCCGGCCACGTCCTCAACGAGCGGGCCGACGCCCTGGCGGGCAAGGGCCTGCGTGAGGCCCAGGCCGCCAGGGTTTGATCAGGCCGGCCTCAAGTCAGGCCAGGGCCAGCACGCCCACATAGGCGATATAGGCGATCAGGAAGGCCACGCCCTCCAGCCGCTGCAGGCCACCGCCGGTGCGCAGGAACACCGCCAGCAGGCCGGTGGCGCCCAGCAGCACCCAGATGTCGAGGCTGGCGATCTCCGGCGGAATGCGGATCGGATAGACGATCGCCGTGACGCCCAGCACGCCGAGCACGTTGTAGATGTTCGAGCCGATCACATTGCCCACGGCCACGTCAGAATGGCGGCGAAGGGCGGCGATCACACAGGCCACCATTTCCGGCAGCGAGGTGCCGACGGCGACAATGGTCAGGCCGATGATGGTCTGGGAGACCCCGAAGCCCTCGGCCAGGTCGATGGCGCCGGACACCAACAGGCGGGCGCCCAGGACTGTGAGCGCAATGCCCGCCACCGACATGGCGAGGAACTTCCCGACCGTGACGAGATCCGCCTTGGGACGCGCGACGTCAGAGGCTGCATCCTCAGCCGCCATCCGGCCGCGTTCGCGGACATAGGCGTAGGCCACATAGGCGATCAGCGCGAAGACCAGCAGGCCGCCGAACCAGCGGTCGATGAAGCCGGCCAGCACCGCCAGCAGGGCGGCGGCCGACGACAGGCCCAGCACGATCATGTCGCGGCGGATGGCGGACGGCCGGATCATGATCGGCGAGATGACCGCGGTTACGCCCAGGATCAGCAGAATGTTGGCGATATTTGAGCCGACCACGTTGCCCACGGCTATGCCGGGAGAATGCTGGAGCGCGGCCATCAGGCTGGTGACCAGCTCCGGGGTCGAGGTGCCGAACCCGACAATGACCAGGCCGGTCAGCAGGGGCGACACCCCCAGGGTGCGGGCGACGCCGACGGCGCCCCTCACCAGAGACTCGCCGCCCACGGCGAGCAGGATCAATCCGCCAAGAATGAGCAGGGCGATTATCATCGGGGTCGCATGTCTCCATGGGGGCCCACAGGCCCCGTTGCGATTCTGGCGCCCGCGCTGACGGAGCGGCGGACATCGCGATCCAACGCATATGGCGAAGAAATCGGTCCGAGCCCAGGCATCGAGCACCCTCGATGCGGTCCGACATCACAGTCACCATGACTGTCAGAGGGGCCCGGCCCGCAGCGCCCAAATTGGGAGCTGAACCTCACCTGTCAAGGTCGGTCGCGCCAGGGGCGAAGCCGATGGCCATCACGGCCGCAGGGACAGGTCCTGCTCAATCGCCTCCATCTCCAGCGCCTTGCGCCGGGCCTCGGCCTCGCGGGGATCGACCCGGTGGCGGACCGAGGCGAGGCTGGCGGCCAGAGCCTGGCCCCGGCGGGCGGCGGCGGCCTCGGCGATGCGGCTGGCGCGGCTGCACTCAGGAAACTCCGCCCGGCGGCTGGCGAAGCCGGAATTGAAGGCTTCCTTCAGCCGGCGATCCAGGGCCGCGTCCGGCGCCTCGGTGTCGGTCACCCCCATCATGCGATCGCGCCAGTACTGGTCATAGGCGCCCTCGCAGGCCTGCCGCAGGGCATGGCTTTCGCCCAGCACATAGGCGATGTCCGCCAGGGTCTGGCGTTGCGTCGGCGTCCGCTCCTGCGCCTGAGCAGGCAGGGCCAGACTCGACAGGAACAGAGCAAGGATCAGGGCGGCGGGACGCATGGCGGCAATCTAAGGGGCTGAGGCCGAGCTTGTCACGGGCGCGCCCCTGAGGGGCGAAAGCTCGCGCGGGCCGGGCGCTTCTGCTAGCGGATCAGGGGACACTTCTGGGGGACGAGATCATGCTGCAACTTCACCTCGCCAAGAGCCTGGCCATCGGCCTGGCGTTCACCGTCGCCGCCGGGGCGGCCCAGGCCCAGGCGCCGGCCCGCGACCCCAGCACCCTGATCGCCGTCCTGGCCGGCATGGGCGCCCGGGGCGAGATGGAGGGCCGCGACGGCGGCCAGGTCCGCCTCAATGTGGTGACGCCAGGCGGCATCTTCGGCGCCGAGTTCATCGGCTGTGACGAGGCCGGACGCGCCTGCCGCGCGCTCGGCTTCTCCGCCAGCGTCGAAAAGCGCGCGATGACGCTGGAACACCTCAACGCCTTCAACAGCCGCGACATCCTCTGCCGCACCGTGATGCGCGGCGAACAGGCCGATATCCGCTATGGCCTGCTGCTGGCCGACAGCCAGACCGAGGGCGACCTGCGCGACCAGGTCGCCGTCTGGCAGCGCTGTCTGGGCGCCTTTGCGGGCCTCGCCAATGACCCCGAAGGCTTCCTCGGCGCCCCCTGACGCCAGGCCGCGCCAAGCCGCATCAGGCCGGGACCAGACCCCGCAAGCGCGCCATCCGGTCGATGGCGGCCTCGGCCTCGGCGACCATCTCGGCGACGATCTGGGCGGCCGGCTTGATGTCGTGGACGCCGCCCGCCGACTGGCCCATGGCGAAGCAGGAGCGGTCGGGGTCCAGGCCCTCGATCTGGCCGCCGATGCCCCCCATGACCCCGGTCTGGGTCGAGTGCATGGCCTGCAGGGGGAAGGGCTGGATTTCCTGGGGCCGGCTCTCCCAATCGGCCACATAGGGGTTGCTCATCACCCGCATGGGCTTGCCCGAATAGCAGCGGGTCCGCACCGTATCGACGTCCTGGGCGGCCACCACCGCCTCGCGATAGGCCTGGCCCGCATGGGCCTCGGTCGAGGCGATGAACCGCGTGCCGATCCAAACCCCTTGCGCGCCCAGCGCCAGCGCCGCCGCCAGCCCCCGGCCATCGGAAATGCCGCCGGCGGCGACCACGGGGATCTTCACCGCCTCAACGGCCTGGGAGACCAGCGGCAGGGTGCCGACGAGGCCCGTATGGCCGCCGCCTTCCCCGCCCTGGCAGATGACGGCGTCGCAGCCGGCCTGCTCGGCCTTGACCGCATGTTTCACCGCCCCGCAGACCACCATGACCTTGAGGCCCGCGGCCTTCAGCTTCTCCATGATCGGCATGGGCACGCCCAGCCCCGCGATGAAGGACGAGGCGCCCTCTTCGATGATGATCTCCACCGAGGCCGTCAGGCTCTCGGGCGAGGCGGCCAGCAGGTCGACGCCAAACGGCTTGTCGGTCAGCTTGCGGACCTTGCGCATCTCCTCGCGGATGAAGTCCGGCGAGCGGCCGGCCATGCCCAGCACCCCATAGCCGCCGGCCTCACAGACCGCAGCCACCAGCTCGGCATAGGCGACCCCGCCCATCCCGGCCTGCATGATCGGATGCTGGACGTCCAGCAGGTCGCAAAGCGGCGTGTGCAGGGTCATGGCGTCGTCTCCCGTGGTGTTCTCTTTGTCCCCACCATGGCGCCGACGACCGCGCCCGCAAACACTGACCCTGCGTCAGGACGCCCAAGACCCCCGATCAGAAGACGCCGTAGCCGCCGTCGATCAGGAAGGAGTCGCCGGTGTGGAAGCGCGAGGCGTCCGAGGCCAGATAGACCGCCATGCCGCCGAAGTCCGCAGGCTCCCCCCAACGGCGCATGGGCACGCGCTTGATGACGTTCTCGTTGAACTTGTCATTGTCCTGGGCCGCGGCCGTCATGTCGGTGGCGACCCAGCCGGGCAGGATCACATTGGCCCGCACCCCATAGCGCGCATGCTCCACGGCGATGGCCCGGACCATGGGGATCAGGGCGCCCTTGGTGGCCGCATAGGCCTGGTTGCGCGCCGCCCCGTCCAGGGCCGACAGGGACGAGATCGCCACCAGCGAGCCCCCCTGCCCGTCCCCGCCCCTAGCGACCATGTGCTTGCACGCCTCGCGGAAGGTGAAGAACACCCCGTCCAGATTGACCGACAGCACCTTGCGATAGGTCTCGGTGGGAAACTCCGAGAACGACTTCGCCCCGCCGCCGATGCCGGCATTGGCCACCACGGTGTGCACCGCGCCCATCTTGGCCACGGCGGCCTCCATGCCGTCAGCCACCGCGGTCTCATCGGCCACATTGACCACCTGGGTCAGCACCCGCACGCCGGTGGGCTTCAGCTTCTCTTCGGCCGCCCGGTTCTTGTCGGGATTGGAGCCCCAGATGACGATATCGGCCCCGGCCTGCGCCATGGCCTCGACCATGCCAAAGCCGATCCCGCCATTGCCGCCCGTGACCAGGGCCACCTTTCCAGTCAGGTCGAAGGGTTTATAGGCCACGGCGTCCTCCTCACTTTCAAACACTTGTTGGGCGTGAAGAGAGGCGGGCGAAGGCGGGAGGTCAAGGGCGAGGGTGGGGGTGGGTGCGCCGGAGCGTCTGAGATGGGCTCCTAGGCGACCTTCCGAAGGTCTGCTTTCGGAAAGAGGCTGGACGCTTACCGGACGCCTTGGGCATGGTCGCTCCAGTCTCCGCGGCCAAGATCCAAAGCGGGAAAGCTCTAGCCCACCCATCTCGTTTTCCGGGGTTAGATCTGGGCCGAGGAACAGCCGGAAGGGATGAGGGGCATGATCACTCGCGAGCTACTATCAACGGCGCTCGCTGTCGTCATTGGCCTCGGAACAGCCGGTTGTGCGGATCGATCAGGATCACTTCGGAACCACTTCGACAAAGCTGAAAGCCGAGCGTTGATCGAGGCCGCCTGTCGAGGAGATAGCGCAGCCGTCGGCAAGGCGGTGGCCGCGGGCGCGAAGCCAAACGAACTTGGGCGAAATGGGCTGCCGCCGCTCTTCTGGGCAATGAGATTCTGTGACGAGCGCGGCGTGGAAGCGCTGCTCGGTGCTGGGGCGGATCCTAACGCCAAGTACGCTGCGGGCGGGCTGAATTGCGGTGCAGTTTGGGTCGCAGCGAGGAATCCAAATCCAAAAATTCTTCCTCTCCTGTTAGCGCACGGTGGAGATCCCAACATGACGTGCGATGGGAGTTCGGAGACGCCGCTTATGCGGGCGTTCGCATTCGGAATCGAGCATGAGGACATGCAGAACTATCAGACACTTCTAAAGGCAGGAGCCGACATCAATCAGGAGCAAGAGGGGCGCACTATTGCGACTTTTGCCGCGGCGCTTGCGCGATTTGAGGTGGTTCAAGACATTCTCGACCGCGGATATGATAACAACCTGCAACATCTGACCGACATTGTTGAATTGGGGCAGGTGTACAGTTCGGAGCAGGCTGAGGCAAAAGCGAGGCTGCTGAAGAGACTTAGCAACCGCGGGTTCTGGCCAGATGTCTAACGAGACACCGTCACGGTGATGAAACTGGGGGTCGATGCTTGATCAGTCCTAAGCAGCGCGCGGTCCTGCGCTATTTTCTCGAGCCATCACGACTGGCCGGCCAGGGACTTCGACCAGATACGCCCTGTGCCCCCGACTAAAGCCAGTAATTGCGTTATGCCCGCAAACTGCGGCCGGAGCTGGCGGTTCAGCCAATGTCAGAATATCGGCCGCGGGCCTGGGTCCGGAACTGGCGCCAATCTGACATCGATCGCCCCTGCCGCGCACAGGGTTAGTTGAGTGCCTTTCCGATGACGAGCACCGGCTGACGCTCCATGCCCAACTCCTCGTAGAGGCTCAAAGCTGCAGCATTCGACTCTCGGACCATGAGATTGAGCCTCGGTGCCCCCCGCGCCCGAGCCCACTGTTCGGCTGCGCTCATCATGGTCTTTGCCAAGCCTTGGCGCCTGAATGTCGGCTCGATGGCCAGAAAGTACACCCAAGCACGATGACCATCGAAGCCCACCATCACCGTCGCCACGAGCACGCCATCTAAGCGTCCGATCAGCACAGCTGCGTTGGGCGAGCCGACGCACCGGCGGAAGTCTTCGCCAGGGTCACTCGACGGGCGAGCAAGGCCGCAGCGCTCCCAAAGCGCGCCGGCGGCGTCAACGTCGCTGAGATTTGCTTCGGTTACTTCCACTGCGAAAACCTAGCAACCCACCTCATCTCCGCATAGCCTCGGAGGCCGCATAGCTGCCTGCCGAAAAGCCGACTGCCCGGAAGTCAGCGCGGGGGCGGACTCGGCCGTGGCCAGCGGGCCGGCAACCGCACATCCGTCTGGGCCGCGGAATGTCCGCATTCTGCCAACTCCCCAAGGCCAGCTCCTGGCGCAGCCCCGATGCCGCCGCGTAAGCTAGCCACCCCGCTCTGGGAGAGCCCGGCTCAGCCGTGGGATGAAAAGCCAATGTTAGTAGGGCCATGCTACTGCACGAGACATGGCACCGTGCTCCTCTGACTCCTTCCTCATCGGGCCACCCTGGTCGTTCGCGATTGGAGTTGTAGCGGCTCTAGTGCTCGCGGTACTCGGGTTTGGCTTCAGATGGCGCTCGATCCTGGCGGCTGGCGGCTTCCACCTCATTACAACATGTCTGCTAGTCGTCGGACCCGAGGGCAGGGCTGGAGAATTGGTGCGACTGGGCGTGGCCACCTTCTTCCTGGTGGCGGTCTGCCTTGGAATGAAGACCCGTTTTGACCCAACCGGCATCCGCAACAGCAGGAAATACAATCCCCGCAACTGGCGCCTGTGGCCCATTCGTTGGTAGCCGGACCCCGGAGAGTGCAGCCCGACAACAGGCTTCGCCGTCGCCACAGGGGGTAAATTAGTCTGTCGCTCACCGGCGCCAACGCGACTGTACGCATGGTCTCGAATGCCCGGATGTGGGCCGCCAGGTAGAGTCCGGAACTGTTGAGGGTTTCGGATGCCGGCCCCAGCGCATGCTGATGGGTCCGGCTGCGGGCCGGCGTCCGGAAGCCTTCAGGGGAGGAAGCCGCGGTCAGCTGGCGGAGCGCTGGTGATGCTGGACGCGGCTATGGGGATATCGCCC
>NZ_JAUYAW010000044.1 GCF_030693405.1 Phenylobacterium sp. | reverse complement strand
TCAAGGCGGGGACATTGAACGCGACATTGGCCGGGGCCTGGACGCCCATCGTCTGGAACAGATCGAGGGTCGAGCCGTCGGCATAGGTGATCACGCCCTTGATGGCGCCGAGTTGAGAGAACTCCGTGGTCGCGGCAAGATCCTGACTGTGGTCCTGGATCTTCTCCGCCACCTTGCCCATGACCGTTTCGACCTCGGTCTCGGAACCGAAAGCTCGCACGCCCTGGACTTCGTCAGCCATCACCGCGTCGTTCCGCTCAAAGTGCGGCACGTTGACCGGGATCAGGCGACGATCCTTGTCGGTGTTCACGGTCTCCCCGGGACCGCCGCGGGGCGTCGGCGCGACCAGGGCGAGCCGAGCGCCCTTGGTCTCGATCACGGCGGTCGTGGTCGTGATGCCATCGGCGCGGAAGAGGCCGCTACGCGAGATTCGGCCAGGGACGAAGGCGAGATCGTTGGCGGCGTCGGTCAGGTTCACGACCGAAAACGCGTCGTTATTGAAGATATCCAACATCGGAGTTGGTCTTTCCTTGTTCGATTGAAGGGGGCGTCAGGCTGTCGCCGACTAGCGGGCGATCAGGCCGTGCAGCGCGAGCTGCTGGAGCGCCGTTTCCTTTTGTTCAGCGGTTGCGCCTTCCGGCCAGGCGATGTGATCGGCCTTGATCTCAGCGTCGCGGGCGAACGTCGCGATCGCCAGGCGCTCACCTTCGCCGGTCTTGTAGCGATAGAGCGGGAGACAGGCGGCGATCTCGGTTCCGTCGTCCGCCGTCGGATCCCAGGCCACGACCATTTCGCCGCCGGCGTCGAGATCGACCAGGATTTCGAAACTGTCGCCAACCGCGAAGTCCGTCGCGCCATCAGCAATGCTGAATTTGACAGCCTTATTGAACGCAGCGCCAACGTTGACTTGGCCGATCTCGACGCCGTTCGGGTCATCGACGCGGAAGCGGCCGCCGTTGGCCGCTGCGGCGATGCAGATCGCCTTGTAGCGGCCGGACCGCGCAGCCTTGCTGTAGGCGGGGTCGGCAAGCGTCAGGGCGCCGTTCCCGGTGTTTCCCGCGACAGCGGAGGCCGTGACCTCGACGCCGGTTTCGGCGAGGACGCGGGCGAGAGGTTGGCCGGGTTCGATCTCCTGGCTTTCGCCCAGGAATTCGGCCGCCCGCGAGCGCATCCCGGCGGCTTCGGACAGCACAAACGCCATCGCGACGCGGCCCATGGTGAGAATGGTCATTTCGATTGATCCCGTGATCTGGGGAATGAGGAGAGCCGGCGCAGATCTCCGTCAGCGCGGCCAGTGAGAGGCGGGATTAGCGGCCGCCCGAAACCCGCTTGTTGACCCGGTCGGTGACGCCTTTCCAGGACGCCCGGGCGTCCTGGGCGCCGGGCTTGCCCGCGGGACCGCCCAGGCCGTCCTGGGCGGTCGACTTTCGTTGGATGAACTGCGCCGTCGGATCCGCCTCCGGCTCTGCGGCCGGCGCGGCCTTCGGGGCGACCTTCATCAGGGCGATCGCGTCCTCAGCCGAGTGCGCGGTCGAGAAGGCCAGGTGCTGCGCCATCTCAGCGCGGTCCGCAGCTTCATCGCTGGTGAGGATCGCCTGAATGCGTGCCTGAGCCTCGGACGTCGCCTTGGCCCGGATTTCGGTTTCGTTGGGGGTGTCAGCCATGGGGGGCTCCTGTTGCGCTGGCTGGGCGGCAGGAGCCGCCGGAGGATGGGAGGCGACGGGCGTCGCCTGGGGAGAGGCGCTGTTCGGCGCCGGTTTGGCCGGAGCCGAGGCGGCCGCCGGCTTGAGGGATGCGCCGGCGGGGGCTTTCCAGCCCTTGGCGCTGGCGTGGGCGGCGATGCGGTCGGGCGTCTTGCCGTAGAGCGCGTAGGCGAAGGCGGACGGTTCGGCCTGGTCGGCGTTGTCATTGGCGCTGGCCAGCCGATCGGCGAACTTGCGGTCAACCGCCTCCTGGGCGGTCATCCATGTTTCGGCCTTCATGAGGCTGCGCATGGTGGCGGTCGGGTCGCCGGTCTTTTCCGCATAGGTGTCGGCGTAGGACGTCGCCAGGCTGTCGAGCATCTGGATCGCCAGCTGGTGGTCAGCCGCAGTTCCCCAGGTGATCGTGGCCGGGTCATGGATCATGAAGACCGAGCCGAGCGCCATCTCGACCACGTCGCCGGCACAGGCGATCAGGGAGGCGGCCGAGGCGGCGATCCCCTCGACGATGACTGTCACAGCCCCCTTATGCGACGCCAGAGCGGCGTGGATAGCCGCCCCCTCCGTCGCGATCCCGCCGCCCGAATTGAGCCGGACCGTGACGTCCGCATTCCGCCCGATCTGGGCGAGCGCCGCGATGACCTGGCCGGACGTGAATCCATCACCCCAGAAGTCGTCACCGACCATACCGGACAGGATCAATTCCCCGTCCAGGATCTGAACCGCCATGGGTTCCTCCAAACGAAAAGGGCGGCCCCGCGAAGAACCGCCCCACTGCTGTCAATGATGGCCGCCTTAGCCGCCGATGAAGTCGCTACCTGGTCCCCGGGGCCTAAAGCCGGCGCGTAAGGCGAAGCGAGCCCGGCGCCCACTTCGGCGTTCGCACGCCGCTTTGAGCTGTTCGATTTCCCGCTGCAGGAGCGACAGGTTCACCCGCGAGAGTTCGACCTCCCGCTCGCGAAACCGGACGCGGACCTCGGTCTCGCCGGCGACCAGCTTGTAGTAAGCCTCCTGCAGCTTCGGCCAGACCAGGCAGGGGTTCGAGAGATCGACGCCGTCGAGGAGGGCCATTCAGTTCTCCTCCAGGAGCTTACGTTCGGACCGCGTGTCCAAGGTCCCCGGGGCGGGGGCGTAGGGATCAGGAAGCCCCAACCGCTCAGCGCGGCGACGATCCTGAGCGCGCTGGTTCTGCTCAGCGTCGGCGTCGAGACCAAGCTCGGCCGCCGCCGTCGAGACCGACATAACGCCGACGTCCCTGACCAGGATCTTGAGCGCGGTCGCCGTCTTGAGTTCGTCCGGCGACGGCTTCGCGGGTCCGCGCCATTGCGCGCGGCAAGCCGCCGCCCGTTGCCGAACAAACCGGCTATGACCGCCGGGAAACGGGGTTAAGCCTCTGGCGATCCGCTCCTCAAGCCAGGCCTCGAACGCGGCCTGCAGGAAAGGCCTGGGGATCACCCGGCGGCGGCGTATGACGACCGGCCAGTGCGAAGCGATCCCCATCTTGATCGAAGAGAATGTCGCGTTCGCATAGTCTCCGGTGAAGTTCTCATAGGTGGTCCCGATGCAGCGGGCGACCTCCCGAAGGAGGTTGTTCGAGAACGGGAGATAGTTCCCGCCGGGCGTGTCGGCCGTGTGGAACTTGAGCGAGTCGCCCGGGAACATGGTGGCGATGCGCCCGTGAATACCCAGGTCGAGACCGCTCGCCCCGTACCACTCGCCACGCTGCGCCATCAGGGCCGCCATGCCGCCCGGTCCGGCAGGATCGACCTGTCCACCGGACCCAGCGCCAAGGTCGCCGTCGGTCAGCAGGCCCTCCAGCGCCTCGGCCGGGAGTTGCGCGCTCTCGAACGTGGCGGAAAAGATGGTCTGCAGCAGGAGGGTCGTCAGGGTCGCGTCGGCCGCTTGGTCATACTGACGGACGGTCTTGAGGGCGGGGGCGAAGGGCGAGATCCCACGCGTCTGGTCCGGGTCGCCGTCGAAGACGTGAACCATGAGCGGGCGGCCGTCCCCATCGCGCGCGGGGACGTCAATATCCTTCGGGAATCCGTTCACCCGCGAGCGCAGCCGGTAGCCGATGGGGAACCCGTCGTCGTCCAGGAACACCCCCTGGTGCAACTGCTGGAGTTCGGATGACTGCTGAGACAGCCGAACAGGCGACGTCATCTGGACTTTGGTCAGCGTCGTGGCGCCCGGACGCTCGCGCAGCAGGAAGCGGGCAAGCCCCTCCCCCATCGGCATGTACCAGCGCACCAAGGCGTCGGCCATGGAGACGAGCGTCATCTTCCCCCGGGCGTCACACTCCAGGGGGTCGTTCGCCCAAGCGACAAACTCCCTCTCGACGTCCGCAGCCCAAGCCTGAGCAAAGTCCTCAGACCAGCGCAGCGCCTGGTGGTCGGGCGTGACGTTGATCGTCAGCCCCTCAGGGCCGTTGACGTCGGCGATCATTTGCTCGATCGCGCCGGCGATCCAGCCGCTGTTGTGTGCCGCATCGATGGCGCGGGCGGCGACGCCGGTCCAAGCCTCTTGCACGTCCGTCCGCTGGTCGCGCAACGCCGGACGCCATCCGCTCAGAACACCTGCGCTATCGGGGCGCCCGTAGCGCGCTGTCGCTGGAGCTTTGCCGCTATGGCCCGCGCGCTCGGCAGATCCGGAAAACAGCCGCTTGCGCAGTCCGTCGAGCATCTGACTTACCTCCGGTTCATGCGCGCCGCGATTTCGGCGAGCGTTGGACGCCTTGGGGCGGGCTCTGCGGTGCGAACCGGGTTCGCATTCTGCGAAGTTGCGGCGTCAGTTGGCTCAGCCAGACCTGCGACCGGGATCGTCATGAGATCCTCCAGATCAAGCTGGAGATCTTCGGGGGGCGTTTCGCGGTCCTCTTCCAAGCGCGACCAGGTCGCGTCCGGAAGCGTTCTCACACCCAGGCGGATTGCCGCGGCCTCAGCCTGCAGATGCGTGTCCAGGCCTTCGTTCGCCTGGTTCGCATCCTTGACCCACTGATAGACCGTGAAGCCCTGACGGTTCTTTTTTGGCCTGCGCCGTTCTGCGGTCAGCTGTCGAAAGTATTCGTCGTCGAGACCTTCCGGCAGGCCGACATAACCGCGCTCCAAGGGGTCCTCCTTTGAGAGGTTCCGATAGAGCGCCATCTTCAGGACCGACGTCGCGAAATTGTAGAACCTTCGCGAGTAGCGCAGCAGCTTGCCTTGCTTGTTCCGCTCGCGTTTGACCCGGGCGAAGAGGGGCGCCGTTTCTGACCCTACCCCCCGAACCATGATCACCCGCGTCGCAGGGTGCCTCTTCGCCCACGTCCAGACGTCCTCAGTCCAGGCGTTCCCGTCGATGGCCGCAAGATCCAGGCCGACCTGGCGACCGACGCAGTTCGGCCAGCGCTGCTGCAGAAGGTCGTCCAGCTTTGCGCGACATTCTTCGTCGCTGATATGCTTCGGGATCACACCATAGGCGATCACCCATCGCCGCAGATCGCGACCCCAACCGACCAGCTGCCACTCGACACGATCCTCCTGGCAGTCGATCCCAAGCGTGAGCAGCAGCGCCCCTTGAGGGATGCGCCCCACCTTGTACGGCGCCTCAGCCGCTCTATCGCGCAGCGTCTCCCAAGGGACCGCCTCGCCGCCCGCCTGATAGGCGAGGCCGCAAGTGTCGTTCAGGAAGGTCTGTTCGGCGGCGGGGTCGCCCTTGGCTGCAAGCCATTCCTGCGCAATCCGCGAGAACGACTGCAGGACGCTGTAAGCCGACCAGATCCAGAAGCTGCGGTGATGCGCCTTGGCCTTCGGGTTGCGCGCCCTCCAGCGCAGCCGCTTTTTCATCTCCTGTCGATGGTGCTCGCGGATCTCGCAGCCGCACTCAATGCAGGTGAAGTGCGGATCCAGAGGATCATGCTCGATCGTCGCGCGCATGTTCTCCCACTCGAGAACCTGGAACGCGTCGCAATGAGGACAGGGGACCTCGGGAACTTCCTGTGATCCGGCGTCAAACGAGCGGCTAATCCGACAGCCAGGCAGGACCAGGGGCGTCGAGATCTTGAACAGCTTGGCGAACTCGAACGCGCGCGAGCGGCTGTCTGCCTGACGCTCAGGGTCGCCGGCTGAATTCATCTCCCATTTTGCCAAGTCGTCCTGGACTTGGCGCTTCATGCTGACTTGCGAGAGCGAGGAGGGGGAGTTCGCGCCGGAGATTTGGAGCGAGCCGCGGCCGTCAGCCCGTTCTTTGAACATGACGGAGTCGGCCGTATCGCGAGACCGCTCCGGGAAAAGCTTCGCCAGCGCCGCTGTCGCGCGCAGCATGGGCTTAAGCTTTAGGCGGCTCCAGCGACGACCGTTGTCGTCCGTCGGGTGCGTGTAGAGGAAATCGCACGGATCCATCTGCAGCGTGCCGAGCGTGAACACGTTGGCAAGGATCGTCCCGCCCATCTGGGCGGATTTCTTTAGGGTGACGATCCGGCATGGATCGTCGGGACCGAGGGCGGCGAGGATTTCGTCGAACTCTGGAAACAGGTCCGGATTGTAGGATCCTGGGATCGGACTTTCGCGCTCACTGAACTTGATGTTCGCGATCGCGTAAGCGCGATAGTCCACCGGCGGCGGCGGCTCCATCACCGCTGCGACGGCTTCCTCGACCATGCGCTCGGGATTCATGAGGTGGATAGACAAGGTCAGTCCTCCTCGGATCGAGCCTCCCCGCCGGGCTCGGTCGGCGCATCGTCCAGGATCAGGCGGGGCAATTCCTCGGCCCTCTCCCTCGCCGCCGTCGCCGCCCGGGCGCGGACGGCGCGGAACTCCTGACGCAGCACATGGGCGACGTCCCGGTGTGGTAGCTCGAACCGGGTCGCGAGGGCCTGCGCCAAGTCGGCGAGCGAACCCTCGAACACGTTCAACATCGATTGCGCGACGCCCACCATGGCGGCCCGCGACTGATCAGAGCGGACATAGGCCCCGCGCCGCGCGAGATCCCCCTCAAGGGCCTGACGCTCGCGCCGCTCAGCGTCTGAGAGCTTTAGTTGCTTAAGCCGGTCCGCCACAGGATCTGTCGGCCCTGGCGGCGGCGCGTGCGTCGGCGACGGGAAGCGGGAGGGCTCCCCTGCCCCGGCCAGCCGCGGCGCGTTGTCGGGGGCTCCCTCAGTCAGGGGGGCGTGGCCTGAAAACGGAAGCGAACCGTCGAGGCGTGTCTCAAGGCCATTCCCCAGCCGCTGACCCAGGTCCGTGCGCTCGCGCAGCTGGGCGCGCGCGACCTCGACGCGGATCTTCGCGCTCCGGCCCTCACCTGACAGGGCGTCGCCGTCGATCTTCCCTTCGGAGATCATCTGCGAGACCCGCCCTGGGCTGACGCCGATCAGGATCGCAAACTGACCTTTGCTGACGACCTCTTCGGTCGCGGCGAGAGCGGCTGCGCTCACGGGCGGCCCTCCTCTTTAGCAGCGGCCTTTAGCTCTTTAGGCTTTGATTTTAGACAATAACTGGCCAAGACCCGGGCCGCAGCGGCGCCGCGTTCGATGGTTCGGGGGAGAGGACCCGCGACCCCGGGGGGGGTCCGGTCGCCAGAGGGGGGGTAGTTCTTGCCCGCGACCAGGTCGTCGCGCTGCTGCGGTCACGCGCGCGCAGGGACCTGGTCGCGGGCGCTCGGCCCCCGCTAGGGAGACGGGGGCGAGGGGGTCAGCTGAACTTGGAAAGCTCCCGGTCCAGCTCATGAGCGATATCGCCGCCCAGGCGCGCCGTGCTGCTGCGCCAGACCATGACGATCTTGTCCTCGATCAGCTCCTTTGGGAGCGAGGGGCCGAACGCCCGCTTGATCGGCAGGCGCGCGGCGGACGTCCGGACGAACACATGGCCGCCCCGGCCGAGGGGCACACGATCAGGCCAGCGCCCGCCCCGGGTGAACATGCCCTCGTAACGCTGGAACGAACCCCAGACCTTGGCCCGCACGCCGAACCGGAACTCACGGGGCTTGAACAGGGACAGGGGCAACGGACGACCCGTGGCGCGGATCACAAACTCCATCTTGCCCGGCCCGCTACCGTCGCCGGCCCAAGCCTTGGCGGCGACGACTTGGCGGCGAACCACGGCCGCCGGGGCCGACGTGCTGGTCCGCAGCTCGCGGCGGACCTTCGTCAGCGTCGGACCGCCGGTGCGGTTCAGAGCCCGCGCCATGACCTTCCGGGCGCGCCCTTCGCCCAGAGCCCCTAGGCCGTTGGCGAAGTTCTGCAGGACGTCGTCGCCCTGGCGCAGCTCGACCTTCATGAGGGCTCCGACACAGGCGAAGCGGCCCGACGACCATTATCATCGCCGGACCGCCCCGTGACGCCATGAGGAACGCGGGGAGAGGGCCGCGAACTCCAGATCGCGGACACGAAAAACCCGCCTCGGGAGGCCCGGGCGGGTTTCAGTCGCAAATCTGAAGTTGCAGGAATAGGGCCTCGATTCGGCCCCCTCCTCAAGGCCGAATTTAGGGGCGGCTTTAGCGGCCAGCCGCCCGCTTTAGTCCAAGGTGGACAGGCCCGGCGAGAACGCGAACAGCCGCCTCAAGCGCCCGGCGCAGAGCCGCCTGATTAGCCTCCCTTGTATTCCCGCCGCCGCCCAGCTCGCGGATCGTCCGCGCCTCCCCCGCCACCTTCCGCAGGACATTCAGCTCCCGATCGCCCAGCCCAGACACGGCCAGCTCGATCTGGCGCAGCCGGGCGAGAACATAGGCCCGCTGGAGTTCGTGAGCCGAGCGGGCCTGCAGGCCGGAAGGTTGCGCCCGCCCTCCGGCCGGTCCGTCAGGGTTCAAGCTGGCGACCCGGATCACGCCGGCCGCCTCGAACGCCACCCGATAGGCGCGGCCCGCGCCGTACTGATGCGCCGTGATCGCCCCGGCCTCAAATAGCGTCGCCAAGCCGTCTCGGCTGGAGATCCGCAGCGCGCGCGACGATTCCGCATCCCGCGAGGCCCCGATCACTTCCCCGCGCGCCTGGGCAAGTTCGGCCGTCTCCGCCTCGGCTGTTTGAGCCCAGAAGGCGTCGAGCTGGGCGCGGCGCAGCTGCTCGGCCGCGATCGAACGCTCGCGCATCAGGGCCAAGGCCGCCCAATTCGCCGTGCGAGCCCGGTTCGCATGCTCAGCCAGTTCGGCGCGTTCGGTCGGGCTCAGCGCCTTGCTGCGAACCAGGGCCTCGCGGGCGTTGCGGGCGGTCTGGCGGGTCGCGCGGAGGCGGTCGAGCGCCTCGCCGACGGACTGCAGGGCCTTCTGGACCTCAGGCGTGGGGGCCGGCGCGGCAACCGTCCGGTTGGCCGTGATGACCTGACGGCGGACCTGTCCGACGCGGCGGGCGCGTTGGTCGCGCTGGATCCTGGCCACCTTATCAGCCGCCGCCCCGATCGCCTGAGCGTGAAGGTCCGGCGAAACGCCCAGCTCCCGCTGAACATGGCCGACGATGGCCTCGGCCACACGCCGGCGTCCCAGCTCAGCAACCCGGGCGGCGCTCCGGAGCGCGGCCAGCTGGTCGGTCGTCAGGACCATCGGCGGGGTCGTCGGCTGGACGAACGGAACGCCCCCGATCGACAGCACTCGAAAGCCAGCTTTCGGGTTTGTTTCCAAGGTTTGGAAGGTTTGAAGATCTTGATTGATCATTTCAGGGATCCCGAAGGGAGAAGGGGGAAAGGCCAGGCCAGCAGAAGACGGGACGGACGGACGGACAGAGGGCATGTGTCGCAACTTGCGTGCGGCGTGCGCCCACCTAGCCGCCAAGGTCGGAAATCTGTCCGTGGTGTCCGTTCTGTCCGTTTCGGCCGCGATTTCAGCCACTTGGCGGACGGACACTTGACGGACAACGGACGCCCGGCCGCCGGTTCGGCCCTCGCCCTGCGCCCGCGCGGTCTCCGCAGGCGGCCGTCAGGTGTCCGTCTGTCCGTTCTGTCCGTTCTCATTGGCCGCTCCAGTCGCTCGGCCCGCCCTGGTCGATATCCGGCTCGAACGCGCCGGGCTCGAACTCCCCGCCGGGGCCTGCAGAGGCCTGTTGCGCCGCCCGCGCCGCCGCCCGCGCAGCCTCGACCGCGTCGGCCTGGTTCGCCTCCTGGGCGCGCTCCTCATCAGTCTTGAGCCGGATGGGGCCGCGATACTTGAGCCCTTTGGCGTTCTTGCCGGCCACGCCGATCTGTCGGTCTCTCAGAGCATTGCCGAAAGCGGCCGCGCTCATGACGCGGTCGTTGCCCGCCTCCTCGGACCATTCCTTGAACGACAGATAGAGGGTCTTCGACAGCTCGCGCTCCCCGTCCGCCTCCGGCCCGGTGATGCAGCATTCGGCCAGCCAGTCGCCAAAGGGGCTCGACGAGCGCCGGTAATCCTCGACGACCTTTTTCAGGCTCTCGGGCGGCTCCAGCGCCCCGGCTTTCAGCCAGGCCTCCACCCCCTCGATCAGCCAATTCAGGATCCCGGCGCGCTCGGCCGCCAGCTTCTGCGGTAACAGGCGATCGACGCGGCTCTCCGGGACCTGGTGACGGAACAGGACTGGCCGCACCCGTCGCCAGATCCCGTCGTCATCGCCCCGGGCGACGACAAAGCTGTTCATTTCGAAAAACAGCTTCGCCTTTGCCCGGAAGTTGATCGGCTTCGAGTGCAGATCCCGCGCGGAGATCGGCGAGCCCGACGTCCAGGCCTTCAACAGGCCCTCGTTCATCTTCGCGCCACGCTTGGGCTCTGACAGCACCGCAAGTCGCGTATCGCCAGACAGGGCGATCAGGTCCGGCGCCGCGTCGGCCCCGCTGCGGATCCCGCCCTCTAGGAACGTATCGGGCGACGCGGCCACCCCGTAGGAGCCGAGTGTCTCACGACAGGCGTCCAGGATGGTCGATTTCCCGTCACGCCCCCGGCCTTGGAACATGAAAAACGCCTGCTCATGGGCGCAGCCGGTCGATCCGTAGCCCATGAGCTTGTGCGTGTAGCCGCGCTCCAGCTCGTCAGGGATGGAGTCGACCACCGCCTTGCGAAAGAGGGGAGCCTTGGCCTTCGGGTCATAGGCCGCGCCGCAGACGCGGGTGATCCGATCGGCCGGATTGTGCGGCTCCAGGACCGCCTGGAACCGGCCCTTGTCCCCGCCGTCCTCGGCCTTCGTCGCCGGCGTCCAGCGCAGCTTGAGCGTCCCGTTCTCGACGTTCAGGGCGTAGGGATCCTGATCGAACGCGTCGATCTCGACGGTCAGATAGGACTGCGCCTGGCGCAGCATGGCCGACGTCTTGCCGGCCGATCCCGTCTCCGTCGCGAACTTGTTGAAGTCTTTCCAGGGCGGGGCGTTGTCGGCCAAGGCCACCTTCAGGACCGCATAGAGGCCCGGAAGCCGCTGACTGACCTGGTGCGCCAGTTTCCGCGCCAGATCCTCGCCATACTTGCGATCCCAGAACACGCCGTTGAAGCCGACCCAGCCCATGCCGAGCAGGTACAGCAGGGTCGAGTTCGTGGAATCGACCTGACAGTCGGCGTCAACCTCGCCCCCGGCCAGCAGGATCAGCCGCATGGCGTTTCCCAGGTCGTTCCAGGGGAAGCGGATCAGATCTTCCGGGCTCGGCCCCCCGCCGCCCCTCCGGACGCCAGAACCGAACGACTCCACATGCACCACGTTTCCGGCCATTACGCGCCTCGCCTCCCCTCACTGAAACCGACCCCTGTCGAGGGGCGTAGGATGCGAACCGGGTTCGCACCGGCTCGCCGCCAGGCCTGATCGGCCAGGCCCCCGAAAAACCGCGCCGCGGCCTCGCCCTGGAGCTGCAGTCGCTGCGTCCCGCCCAGGGTCCGCCGGCGCTTGTGTTCGCCTGATCGCAGATCCCCGCGCACGGCCAGGAAGACCGGGCGAGCGCCCTCCAGCGTCCAGGGCGGGTTGTCGGGATCCGCATGGGGCGTCGCAGGATCGATCCGGCCCCATCGGTCGCCCAGCGCTTCGCCGGCGAAGGCGCGCAGGGTCGGGGCCAGGATCACGCCCAGCTCATGGCCGCTTTCCCAGGCGTTCTGGCCGAGGGTCCAGGCGTCGCAGAAGTCGAGCGCGACCAGCAGCGCGCCGTCGGCCGGCAAGGTCGAAAGGCAGGCGACGCGGTCCCGCGCCGGGCCGACGAACCGCGCCACGCGCGAACCCTGCAGGGGCAGGATCGCCAGCGCCTCGATCTCGCGATTCCATTCGTCGCCGTCGATCTGGTCCAGGAGCGGAATGAGCAGCGCCGGGCCTGCCCCGTCGCCGATCGGCGCACGCGCATGGGCGCGCAGAGATCCGAGGCCGCCGGGCAGGCCTTCCGGGTCGAGATTGTGGGCGGCGAACCAGGATCGCACCGCGCGGCAATCGGCGGGACGCGCGCCGTCCCAGAGCCGACGGGCGTCCAGGATCGCGCCCGCCGCCTGCGCCGCCTGGACGGGCTTGTCCCGGCGCGCATCGACGGCGCGATCGCCGGCCGTGCGCAGGGGCTGGGGAGCCGGCGCAGTCTTCGGATGCTTCGCGCCCTTTTCCATCCCGCGGACGACGGCGCTCTCGACTTCCTTGCGGGTCCAGGCGCCCTTGGCGGCGACCATCCTCAGTCCAGCGTCGATCAGCGCTTCGCGGGCCTGGCCTTCGTCGATCTCTCCGCCGGCGACATAGGCGCCGATGAAGGCGGCATAGCCGAAAAGCTTGCTCTGCTGCTGTCCGGGCGGGGTCGTCGCCACTTCGGCGCAGGACGTGTTCAAGGTCGCCTGCCCGAACTTGGTCGTCCCGCTCAGGCGCTCGGTCGGCCGCGCCGGGCGGGCCTCGGCCGCCGCCGGCGCAGGCGGGCAGACCAGCTGCAGCAGCCAGGACGGGGCGGCGGCGAAGGCTCGGTCGCGGGGCGACCGGCCGGGCGTCCAGGCGTAAGCCCGTCCAGACGGATGGATCGAGGGCGGGAGGACGATGTATCCGCCGTCGCCCCGAACATCGATGCCGCGCCCGATCTTGCTCGCGGAGTTGCGGACCTCGAACGCCGGATCCCAGGCGAAGCACAGGTGACGGCCCTTGCCCGTCCCCTGTTCGACCGTCTCCGGCAATTCGCCATGCACGGCGACCAGTTTTGCGAGATCTTCCTCAGCATCCGGGCCGTCGAGATCCAGGACCCAGAACCCGGAGACCGCGCCCGTCGCACAGGCGACATTGCAGCGGCCGTGGGCGAGGATCTGGTCCGGAAGGCGCTCGCCCGGTTCCTTCGGCGGACGGACTGGCAGAGAGGCCTGCCCGGCCCATCGCGCCGCGGCGAGATCCGGATCTGTCGAGGCGGCCAGCAGCCCCGTCGAATAGGCGAGCGGCTTCTTTTCCCGCTCGCGCAGCGGGAAGACGGCGATCCCCAGGCGCGCATAGGCCTGGGCGGCCCGGCTGAACGGAGGCGGGTTCATGCCGACCCCTCAGGCGCCGTTTTCGCCAAGAAGTCCGCCAGAACGCTCGCCCGGGCAGAGGCCTCAATCTTGCGGGCCTCGGCTTCGCTCAATCCGCCCTCGCCCAGCGCGACGAGCCATGACTGACGGATGGCTCGCCATTCCATACTGGCCAGGGGCGCGGCCGGTCCGCTGGGGATCACGGACGCCAGCATGATCAGCAGGGTCTGAACGGTATCGGTATGGGCCGGCGCATCTTTGCTCATGCCGCCGCCCTCATGGCCGCGAACTGCAGATCGCTGTCACGCGATAGCCGCGCGCAGCTCCCCGGCGGGATATCGATCACATAGGGATGGGGCGGCATGACCCGCGGCCCGACGCCAGGCTTGAGCCAGATGAACCAGGCATAGGCCGCAGCTGAGGAGGCCTCGGGATCCCAGCAGCCCATGACCAGGGGCAGGCGTTCGGAGAAGGGCGCGACCGCATAGTATCGGCAATCGCTATAGAGCAGCTGGTGGCGCTTCTGCCCCTCCAGGAAGCCCAGCCGGCAGAGCATGGCCACCCCGCGCCGGGCGCGGGCGTAGGCGAGCTGGACGAACTCCTCGCAGAGATCAAACGGCGGGTTCGTGACAATCCAGTCGGCGACGAACGGGACCTGGTCCTCCGGCGCGCGAACGAAATCGAAGATCCGATGCGCCCCGTACTGGACATAGTCCGACTGAAAGACGACCGGGAAATTGTCGTTCAAACCGTGCGCCAGCATGCCCGGGCCGCAGGCCGGCTCCCAACAGCTGCGCGCCCTCGGATCGAGGCGCGCGATGATCTCGCCGATGGTCCGCCCGCCCCATGGCGCAGTGGGGAACAGGTTCGTCGCATCCCGCGCGGGGTTGACGTGCGCCATTGTGGCGCTGTGGCCGCGGGGCTTCAAACCAGGCCCTCCCCGCCGCCGGCGGACTTGGCCAGATGGCGCTCGATCCAGGCGGAGGCCTCGGCCCCGGCGCGCAGGAAGTAGGCCCTCGGCTCCTCTCCCGGCCGCGGGGCCGCATGGGCGAGCGGGATCCGCACCTTGGCGTCAAGCCTCGGCCAGTGGTCGGCGCAGGCCCAGCTGGACCGGATCGCCCCAGCCGCGCACCCCGGCCAGTTGCAGGTGCAAGCGGCCCGGCTCATGCGGCCGCCTCCGCGCCACCGCCATCAGCCGCATAGGCGTTCAGGCGCTCAAGCGCGCCATCGCACCCGTACTGCCAGGCGAGCCGCTGGGCGGTCTGGATCCAGGCCCATTCGCGGCGGCTCTCCGGCGTGGGGGCGAACGGGTGCGACCCCTCGACCCGCAAGACCTGTTCGGGCTTCAACGGGAGGACGAAGGCGAGATAGCCCGGCGACCATGGGAGGGGTCTCATGCGCCACCCCCATCCGGAGGCGCGATTCCGGGCCGCATGCGGTTGTCCGCGCCCAGCAGGGCGGCATGCCAGTTGGCCAGGGCCGCCGCCGTCGAAATGCAGTGATGCAGGGCCTTGTCGAGATCGCCGGCGATAGCCGAACGCAGCGCCTTGCCGGCGAGGAAGCCGACCAGCCAGAACCAGGCCTCAGGCCCCTTGCCGGCGTCATGGTCGACGCCCCAGCGTTCCCGCTGATGCGCGGCCTCCAGCACCACGCCAGAGGCGAAGTCGCGCAGCTCCGGCGCGTTGAGCAGCGCGCGGAGACGATCGACCTCAGCCTGCAGCTGGTCAGGCCCTTCACTCAGTCCGAGAACCACGAACCCGGGCTCTAGGCCGAACTGGCGACCCGGGAGGACATAAGAGATCCGGCGCCGCAGCTCGCGACCTGTGTAGCGTTGAGGAAGGTCCTCGAACTCGCGGAGGCGCAGCCAGTCGCCGACCTCAAACCCACGGTCATCTCGCCTGATCTCAAAGGGCTTGGCGCCAGAACGGACCGCCTCGAACATCTCTGGCCAGGTTTTCAGCTCATGAACCCAGGCGTGCAGGTCTCGGTCCGTCGTGGCCATTGCGGCCAGGCCGCGGAAGGGCGCCCTCATGACCGCCCCCTCAGGATCCGCCGCCACAGGCGCGCCAGGATCCAGCGCAGCGGCCGGCGGCCGAGCCGTAGGACGCGATACGCCTCGACCACGGCCTCGGCCTGGTTCATGGCGTCCTGCAGCGCGTTATGGTGGACGCCTTTCGCGCGATCGGGCGCGACGCCGGCGGCCGCATAGATCGTCCGCGTGCAGCGCGTATTCCAGAAGGCCCAAGGCGGCCGACGGCCGACGACCCGATAGGCCGCGGTCAGGAGCGTCTCGTCGAAGTTCGGCCCGTGCGCCCAGAACTCCTGGCCGCAGACTTCGCGCCAGTAGGCGTCCAGCTCGGCAAGCGCGTCGGGGAGCGCGACCCGCTCGGGATCGGTCAGGACAGCGCGCGCCGCCGCGCTTTGCCGCGCCCACCAGGCGCGCGTGGCGGGATCCTCGGTCAGGCCTGCGGCGAGGTTAGAGGCCAGGTCGATCGGGACATAGAGGCAGGGGCCGAACCTGCCCGCGACGGGATCGAAAGCGATGGCCCCGATCGACACGATCGCTGAGCCCGGCGTCGTCCCCATCGTCTCCAGATCGACCATGACCGACCAACGGCGGCGGGGCCGACGGGGAATCTGACGCTCGAACCGTGCGATGCGTTGGTTGAGATCAGCCAGCCGGTCGAGCGTGAACGCGAACCGCACCTCGGACTGGACAAGCGGAAACTCTGCATCCGTGCAGACGACCTCGATCAAGGGCCAGTTGTACCGGGGCGGACAGACCAAGCGACGCCTACGCATGGCCAGCTCCCGCACCCAAGGCGCGCCAGACCTCGCCGTCCTGGACGATGCGGATCCGCGCGCCCGGCTCCAGGCGCTCGGCTCCGGTCAGCGCGTACACATGGCGGCCGTCGGCGATCCTGCAGGACGCACCGTGGCCGGCCGGAAAGGTGGCGAAACTCCTCAGGACCAGCCCTTCGCCCTCCCCGATCGGGGCCTCGGCCTTGGGCTCCTCGTCGGAATCTTGCCGCAGCTCGGCCGGCGTCGTCGGGCTCAACCCTGCGCCAGGCTCCCTGGTCAGGGCGTCCAGGCGGTTGCGCGTCCGCGCCTCCCCCCAGCCCATGGTCTGAGCGATAGATGCGATGGACATGCGGGCGGCATGCATCGCCAGCAGGCTATGGTCGTCGATCGCGCTCATGGCGCAGCCCCCATGGGTTGTTTTGTGCGCTTGGCCAGGGCGACCGCGAGCGTCTCCCTGAGTTCAGGTCCGCCCGCGATCGCCCGGGCGCTCCAGCGCTCGGCCAGGGCGATGAACACCGACTGGACGTCGCCCTCGGACCACCAAGGCAGGCCACGCATCCGCGCCAGCTGACGCAGGGGGCTCGGCGCGCAGTTCAGCGGTCGCGCCAGCTGGTCGAACTCGGCTTCCGGATGGAGCGCCAGCAAGGCGGCCAAGGCGATCCAGCGGGCGCGCAAGGTCATCAGTCCCGCGACCGCCGCGGAGCCATGGCTCTGCAGGCGGTCGATCTCGCCGGTCGCGATCGCCGCGAGGATCAGGGCTTCGGCCATATGGTCGGCGCTGAGCGGCGGCGACTGGCTGGGCGCAGGTTGCGGGAACAGCTCCCGTCGCAGCTGGGCGCGCATGGTCAGCCGTCGATATCGGCGCGATGGCGGCGCGCAGGCGGCACGGCGCCACCCGTTGCGGCGGCCGGGGACTTGAGACGCGCCTCGACATCCTCACACGCCTCGATCAACGCGGGCGCCTGCTCCCGGCGCTGGCGCACGGTCGAGGCGGCGAACTGGCCCGCCCGTCGCACCAGCTGAATGCAAGGATTGAGGGCGCTCATAGGCCCTAAGACGATGGAGCGCTTGGCCATGCGTTCCGCGCTGGACAAGTCTCCGCAGGGCGCCGCCGGTGCGGCTGCGGCCTTTCGGGCCTCTCGCACCAGCTTCCGCCAGTTGGCGAGATCGGCGCTTGTGGGTTCGGGCGGACGGCTCATGGCAAGACCCCGTTTAGGAAATGCTCGCTACGGTAAAGCTTAGGTTGTTCCGCCCGTCGGGCGTGCAGGCATGGCAGGCGGACGCCAGGGGCGATTGGCCCCCGCGAGAAAACTCGCGCGTGTTCAGTGATTGAGGCCGCGGAGAACCCCGCGGCCGGGGGAAACGAAATGAACTCGAATGCCGTCCTGAGACTGATGGTCGATGCGCTGATCGACGCCGGAGCCTGGAATTCAGCCGAGGAGGGCCGGGCGTATGTCCGGACGAAGCTGGCTGAGTACGACGCAGCCGGTCGGTTGCGCGCTGAGCCCGCCAATTGCCCATTCACCCAGCCCGGCGGCCGCGCGGCGCTCGACGGCTTGGCTGGAGCCTTCCTGCAGGCCAGCGAGCATTTCGAGCTGCTCGCAGAGACGCCGCCCCAGGTCACGATCAGACCGCCCGCACCAGTTCGGCCGGGCGCCCTTCGGCGATCGGCGCAAGCTGATGGAAGCTGTCAGGGGTGATCTCTCCGGCCGTCAGCTCGTAAATACGAGCCATCGCCTCCGGGCGGGGAACTTTACGGTCCGGGTGACTAAACGGGAGACAATAGCCCCGGACCGTTTCCCCGCTCATTTCGAAGTACGCGCCGGCGTCCCTGAGGGTGTCGAACCGTTCCCAGACCCAACGGGCGAGGGGCGGTCGAATGATCGGGGGAGGCGTGGGTTTCGTGAGGTGCATCTCTGCGCGTCCTGATTCGAGACGCCCAGAGATGGAACCTGATTTGCTGTCTTTGACAACGGATCGTTGTCACTTTCGACAGCGGATTGCGCGTTGCCGGGTCTGCAAGCTGGGGACAAAAGCCTAGGAATGACAGCACAGATCGCCCCCTCCGCCGCCGTGAAAGCGACCGCAGAAGCCCTGCGCCGCCTGCGCATGCGGGCTGGCCCCGACGGCCGGGGCGTCAGTCAGGAACAGGCCGCGACGGCCATCGGCCAGCGCAAGCAATCCTGGCAGGCTTACGAAGCCGGCCAACGCCAGGTGATCCTGCGCAGCGACGTGCAGGACCGGCTGACGCGGGCGCTCGGCTTCACACCCGAGGATCTGGAACGGGAGAAGGCGCAGGTTCTGAGCGAGCCAGCCGACGGAGGCCGATCGTCCGACGCCGCGCCTGACCAGGCTCGCCCCGCGGCCGCGACGGGCGCAGCCCGCTCAGCTCCGACCGCGTCGCTGCAGGTTCCAGTCTGGGGGCGCGGCCGGGGCGGACTGCGCGGGGCGCATATCTATGACGTCACGGAGCCTGAGCGCTGGCTCGACCTCGCCTCGCTCTATGGACCCAGCAGCCGCGCCATGCAGCTGATCGGGGATTCCATGTACCCGTGGGCGTCCTCAGGGACGACGATCGTCTATGACCTGGATCGCTGGCCCCGGCGCGAACAGGGCTGCGTCGTCGAGACGCGCAGCCAGGGCTATTACGTCAAGCTGTTCGACCACACGGACGGCGAGAAGCTCTATGTCCGGGAGCTGCAGCCGGAGGAACGGATCGTCGAGTTCGATCTGTCTGACGTTGTCGGCGTCTATGCCGTGCAAGACCGCATCGACCGCTGAGCCCGCCTCACCAGAGCTTAACCGCGCCATCCTTCGGGTCGCCGACCGGGGGAAGACTGCAGGCCCGACGGATCTCCGCCACCAGGGCCGGATCCTGCGTCGCCTGGGCGGCGTCCAGAGCGCGATAGCATTTCCCTGACGCAGCCAGCTCGCGGGCCTTGGAATAGCCCGCCGCCTCATTAGGCGCAGCACCTGCACGCCTCGCCCCCCGCTCAGTCGCCACTGTCGGCGAGGCGTAACAGGGCCGATCATCCAACGCGACGCAGGCCGCCGGCTCGGGTGATTGAGCAACCGCGACCCCGGCCAGACCAAGGGCCGCAAGCCCGCCAAGCACTAGAGTTCGCGACATTTTACCCCCCTTGGAAGCCATGCCCGCCAAGGGTTAGGCGCCGCCAAGCGCGGTCTCGGCCCCTTTTTTGCTGTCGTGACAATTGACAACGACAACGGAAGCTTGTCCCTTGCAACCGTTCCCGGTTGTCAACGACAGCACGGAGGACGCGACAGCGAGAGGAGCCGCCATGGCCGTCGTCGAAAACGCCCCCCACCCGCTTGACGTCAGAGTCGGCGTCCTGATCCGAACCCGCCGGAAGGAAATCCGCTTGAGCCAGGAGGCCCTGGCGAAGGCCTGCGGCGTCAGTTTCCAACAGATCCAGAAGTATGAGGCCGGCACGAACCGGATCTCATTCTCGCGCCTGGTCGAGATCGCCCGGGCGCTGCACGTCCCCTGCGCCTGGTTCTTCGAGGGCGTCGAGGAAGCGGAGCCCGACCCCAAGGGCGCCAGGGTTATGGCGGAGTTCTTCCGGTCGGCGGAGGGGCAGGCCATCGCCCAGGCGGCGACGCGGCTTCAACCCGGCGTCCGCCGCGCCCTCGCCGATCTGGCGCGCTCGCTCGCCCAAGCCCCTCAGGCGGCCTGATCATGACTGCGCAGATCATTCCCCTCAGAAGGCTGACCCCGCCCGCCGTGGCTGAGCGCGCTCCGGTCCTACCCCGCCCCGTCCCCATGGTGGCCTGGGATCCCCGGCGCGGCGTGTTCATCGTCTCCCCCAACGATCCGCGCTGGGCCGCCGCCAGGGCCGCCTACGAGCGGCTCTCGCTCTCTCCTCCCCCCCTTGTGACCTGGGGACCTCCGGCGTGGCGCTCGACGCTGCGCCGGTTGGTCGCGGCCGCCGCGGTACGTCGGCGCTGGGGGCGGGCATGAGCGCCCCCGTGCTGTCTGATGCGAACCGGGTTCGCATCAACAACGCATTCCGGAGCGGACGGGTGATCCAGATCCGCTTTACGGAGTTCGCTCGGCTCGCCGCCAAGGGCGGGTTTCTGACCTTGTTCGGACCAACCCCGGATCAGGCGATTGGGGAGCTAGTCCGCCGGCTTGGCGTCGCGGCCGACGCGATCCAGGCCCGCGCCCTGCAGCTGGGCGACGTGGCGATCCTGGTCCGGATCCCGGCCGACGCGCCCCCTGAGTACGGGCCGAACACCATCCAACCCGTCGCCTTCGTTGAAGGCCTCGCGCAGCACGAGATCGCCGAAGCGCTGGACTGGCTGAGCCAGTCAGCCGCGGCCGCCTGAGGATATCCGCCATGAAGGCCCTGACCCGTCTTGCGGTGGACAACCGCGCCCTGCTCGAACACCTGGAAACTCACGGCGCGCCGAAGTCCGTCGAGGAATTCGCCCGCCTTTGGGATCGCGACCCGTCGAACTTCCGGAAGACGCTCAAAGGGCTGGAGGCCGAGGGCTGGATCGCCCTGGAAAAGGCTCCCGACAAGCCCCCGGTCCAACTGACTGACGGCGGCCGCCAAGCCTTGGCCGGCATGCATCTTGTCGAGGGTCGCCTCCGGGCCGGCCTTCCCCCACTGACGCACGCCCAGATCGCGCCGGATCCGAAGCAACCGCGCAAGCAGTTCGACGCGGAAGACCTCGCCGAACTGGCCGAGAGCATCGCCGATCGAGGCCTGCAGCAGCCGATCCTGGTTCGCCTCTCCGGACCGGACGCCGCGACGCTGGTCGCCGGCGAGCGCCGCTGGCGCGCCATCGGCCTGCTGATCTCTCAGGAAGACGCCCGCTGGCCAGCCGATCGCGAGATCCCCTATCACGTCAGCTCGCAATCCGACGAAGCCGAGATCCTGGCCGACCAGGTCGTCGAGAATTTGCAGCGCAAGGGCCTTCACCCCCTGGAGGAAGGCCTTGCATTCAAGCAACTCAAAGAGGCTCACGGCTGGGGCGTCGGCCAGATCGCCCAGGCGGTCAGCAAGACGCGCCGCTTCGTCGAGCAGCGCCTCGACCTGATGAACCTGACGCCTGATCTGCAGGCGCGCATGCGGCTTCCGAAAGACGATCCGCAGTTTCTGACCATCCCCCGGGCGCGCGAAATCCTGCAGCACCTTCGCCAGATCAACGACAAGACCGCCGAACAGCGGGACCTGGAGGAGATCGCGCCCGGCGGGGCTCTGGCCGCCGCCTCGCCTGAGGATCTGGACGCGGCGCGGAAGCCCAAGCTCGAACCCCGCGACCTCCTCGCCCTGGGCGAGATCGCCGCCGCAGCCGCGCTGAACCCCTCGCAGAACTTCCCCGACTCTCCGGTTCCGGTCGTCGAGATCGACTGGACCAAGGCCATGGCCTCGCAGAGTGCGATCCGCCTGGAGAACGCCAAGCTCGCCCAACTGCTGATCAATGGCGACGCCACGCCCAAGGTCGCCGGCGCCCGACTGCAGCCGCTCGGCCATATCCGCCTGCGCCAGGAGAACCTGCACCCAGCCGACAACCCCCGCGCCCTTTTCCACCTGCGCCGCGAGGCCGGTCTCTCCGCCGACCAGGCCCGCCAGATGGGCAACCTCGGCCGCTGGGCGACGCCCTTTCTGACGCTTGCCCCGCCGACAGAGAAGGTCGAGGCGAAGCCCGAACCCCAGGTCGTCACCTATCTCGAAAAGTACCGCCAGCCTTATCAGGGGGCCGGGGCGGACGCCCCATTTGGAGATGTGAAGTCCGTCGACTGGTGGCCAGCTGCAGAGCAGCTCATGGCCCTGGAAATCGCCGACAGAATCCTTCGCCATCCAGCGGAAGACTTCCGGCCCGGCGAGGGATGGACAGAGATCAGCCGCATCCCAGACTCAGGGGAGCGCGGCCAGCTGCATGGCGGCATGCTTGAGTTCGCCCGCGCGGATGACGGACGGTTCTTCACGAAGCTGCATTTCAGCGCCGGGGCAGCCAGCAGCGGAGGCGGCGTGCATGGGGCGCTGACGCGGCTCGGCCTCTATCGCAACCGCCAGGGGGCTCTCCACCGCGCCCGCATGGCCGCCGGCGCCCTCGATCCCGATGACTTTGCCGAAGGCCAGTATCTGTACGACTGGCTCAACCTCTCGCAGCCGACCGGACAGAGCCCGCGCGCCGGGTCGCCGGCCGAGCCGGCTGGTACGACGCCGCCGGACACTCTCGCGGCCGTCGAAATCCGCATCCTGCGCGAAGTCGCCCACGCCCAGGCCCGGGCTGGGGGCAATCCTGCGCCCGTCGGCCCCTACTGGCTGGACGGCGTCGCGGTTGGACTTTGGAAGCGCGAGCCCAAGCCGCTCCTGCAGTTCGCCGCCAAGCCAGGGGAGACCTGGACCGTCGAGCTGACCCCGGCGGCCCTGGACGTCCTGAAAGCGCTCGCCAGCTCTTACGATCCCCTCGCCCTGCAGATGCGGATCGAGCGAGAGGGGCGTTACGAGTCCGATTGGCTCAACCCGACGCCGGTCGATGCGGCCCCCGCAGGGGAGACCGACACTGATCTCCCGATCGAGGCTGACTCCGAGGAGCCCTCGCAGCTGCTCGAACAGGTCCGCGAGGGGATCGCCGCCGGCGCAAGCGACTTCGCCCAACTCCTGGCGCTCGCCGGCCTTGAAGGCCCCTTCACGGCTCACGAACCCACGGCCGAGATCCGCGGCGAAAACGGCAAGGCCGCCGCGTGCGTCGATCCGTGGCGCGACGAGACCGAGGATCTCGCCCTGGTCCGGGCCGAGCTGACCGCGTTCGCGCTGAACCTCGCAGCCGGCCACGTCGCGCCGCCTCTGCAGTCGGCCGACGAACTGCAGGCCGAGCTGCATCGCACCGGCCGCGCCCTGCTCGACACTCTGGCGCGCATCATCCCGCCGGCGACGCCGCTATTCATGGAAGTTGGCGCGGCTTACGAGCCCTTCGCCAAGGCGCTCAACGCGGCGGCCTGGGCGGCCAAGGCAGCGCCCCCGGCCGAGGAGCCTGAAACCCCGCTCCTGGCGTTCCATGTCGGCGACGTGGTCAGCATCGGCGGGGCGGCGTCCGGATATCGGCTCCTGGCCGCATCGGAGCGCGCGAGCGGGGCCTATCCGGTGGAGACGACGCAGTTCCACGCGCAGCAGGTAAGCCTGAAAACCGGCCGCGACGTCGGGAAGCCCCGGACGATCACCCTTCATGCCATTCAGGGCTTTGTGGTCGCCGCCGCTCTCCCGGCCCCCGATGCGGTCGAGGAGTCCGGTTCGCCCTCCCCGGCCGTGCCGATCGAGCAGTCCGTTCGCCCGGATTCCATCGCCTGCCTGGAGGATGGGCGGCGGTTCAAGTCCATGACCCGCCACCTGCGCGTGAAATACAACCTCTCCCCTGAGGAGTACCGGGCCAAGTGGGGTCTCCCCGCCGACTACCCGATGGTGGCGCCGAACTACGCCCGGATGATCGAGGAGCGTCGCGCACAGCTGGCCCACGAAGACGGCGCCGAGACCGGGCCGGACCACGGCGAACCCGTCGAGGAGCGCAGCTGATGGTCTCCCGTTTTCATGAGAGCGAGTACGCGGGCGGGTTCGAGCATCTTCGGCAATCCCTGCTGCAGGGTTTGGCCCAGCTCCCCCCCGGCCAGCACGCCGGGAGCTGGACGATCGGCGCTTACTGCGCCCTGGTTCGGATCGTCTGGGAACAGCGAGATCCAGGGGCCGGCCGGGGCAAGGTCGGCGCGATCCTCGCCACTGTGGCCGCCGACGTGCTGCGCGACGCCGATGGCCGAACGACGGACAACCCCCTCCCGCTCCTCCTGGAGGCGCTGCACGCGGCCGCCGTCACCTGCTCGCCCCGCGACGGCGCGGGTGCGCCTCAGCTCGACGGCCCGACCGTCCTGCGGGCGCTCGGCCACTACGCCTTCGAGATCCTCCAGGGGGCGCCAGCAGCGGAGTACGTCGAATGGCGACGGGGCTTCCTGCACGCCGCCGGGGTCGAGCGGCCGGACGGGGGCGGCTTCCGGCCGACCGTGATCGACGGGGGACGGTCATGACCCTGGACCGAAACGCCGAACGCGAACGCCTGCAGGCGCTGGCCGACCTCGGCCTGTCTCAGCGACAAGCCGCAGCCCTCCTGGGCGTGACGAAGAACACTGTCACCGGCCGCGCCAGGGACTGCGGTGTGCGGTTCCAGGCCCCGCCCTTCCGGGGCGGAGGCTGCAACAGTCAGCAGGCCCGCAAGGGCTGGGCGACGCGCCGGGCACGGGCGAGCCATGAGGCCCGGCCATGACGCGGCCCTGGTGTGACGAAGAACGCTCCTGGGCGCTGGAGTGCGCGCTTTCCGGCGACAGCGTCGAGGAGATCGCAGAGATCGCCGGCCGGGATCCGCGCGACGTGGCCGAGATCCTCGGCCCGGCCGGGCGGCTCACGCCCCGCACGCGCGAGATCCTCAGCCTCTACTCGGCCGGCTGCACCTTCCCGGAGATCGGCCGGGAACTGGACCGCAGCTGGCGCGCCATGGGCGCCCGCGTCTCGGACCTCCGGCGGGCGGGGTTCGCGATCCCGCATCGCTGCTACGCCATCGTCGAAGGAAGGGCGGCCCCGTGAACCTGCGCACATTGAAGAAGCTCTCCAAGCGCGCCGCGCCCCTGCTCCCGCTCCTAGGTGATCGTCGCGAACAGTACCCCGCTGAGCTGGGCGGAAGCAGCGTGGGCACGCTGATCGGCGCCCGAAAGCACTGGGACCGGTTCCGGTGTCATCCTGGCCATGAGCCGCGGAACGACTACAGCACGGCCAGGGGGGCTCCGCTCAAACGCCAAACACGGGCGGGTGGATACATCGTTCTCCGCCCCCCGAATGAAGCCCGCAAGGGCACCATCATGGTCGGGGGGCCGGACGGGGGCGAGACGCCCGAATGGTCTGAGGAGACGGCCTGGGAGGCGCTGACTGAACTCGTTTGGTGGCATTTCGCCGAATGGGACGCGGGGCGGAAGGACTTGGTTCCCACGCGGACGTTTCGCTCGCCGCGCGACTATCTCCGGGCTGCAGACCAAATCACGGCCGATCATCGCAGGGCGCGCCCGTGATGGAGCGCCAGAAGATCGCCGCGCGGATCCGCGCCCTGCTGGCGAAGACGGTCGCCAACGGTTGCACGGAGGCCGAGGCCGTGGCCGCAGCCGAGCTGGCCGCCAAGCTGCTGGCGCAGTACGAGCTGACGCTCGACGACCTGGAGCTGCGCTCGACGCCCTTCGCCCAGACCATGGGTCAGGACGTTGACGACCTTGGCCCTCAGGTTTGGAAGGTCGCCGCGGCCATCGCCGACCTGGTCGGCGTCCGCTACTGGACTACAGGGGCCGGCGTCCGGCCGGTCCAGGTGACGTTTTTCGGCTTCACGCACGAAGTCGAGATCGCGACATACCTGCTGGAGATCTGTCAGCACGCCATGCGCGGTCAGCTGACCCGCCTGCAGCGTGACGTCGCGCTGCTGCGCCGGACGGTTCAGGCCATGCGGATCCGCGCCTTCCTCGACGGCATGGCCGAACGTCTGGCCGAACGGATCCGCGCCCTCAAGCCGCCGCCAGCGCCGGCCGGGACGGGCCTGGTCGTTCTCAGGGGCGAGCTGATCGACAAAGCCCTGCATGTGGCCGGGATCGAGCTGGAGTCATCCACCGGGCGCAGCTCGCGCAACCTGGATCCGGAGTACCAGGCCGGCCGCCTCGCCGCCGATCGCGTCGGCCTGAAACCCGGCCTGCGCGCAGGGCCTGCGCATGGCCAGCTCAACGGTCGTCGGCCGTGAACAAGGGCGCGGTGCTGCAGTTTCCGGGCGAGCGCGATCGCCCCGGGGAGGAGACCCTTCCCCCGGAACTTCTGCGTTTTATCCGCGCCCTTGCCGAGGCCGATGAAGCCGAGGACTATGCCCGACAGTTGTCGCAGACAGCGAAACCCGGTCGAACACAGAACTAGGAGCCCGCCCGCGTGCGAGCCGCCCTTTATGCCCGCTACTCCTCGGAACGGCAGAACGAACGCTCGATCGCCGATCAGCTGACGGTCTGCACGCGCCACGCCCACGCCAAGGGCTGGACCGTCACCACCCTGTTCCAGGATGCGGCGATCTCCGGCGCGGCTATGGCCAACCGGCCGGGCCTGCTGGACGCGATCGCCGCGGCCGAGGCCCGGGAGTTTGATATCCTCCTGGTCGAGGACGAGGACCGCCTCGCGCGGAACCTCGAACACCTCGCGCATATCGCCGGCCGCCTGGAGGACGCCGGCGTGATGATCGCCACCCTCACCACGGACCACGTCCAGGATCTGCACGTCGCCTTCAAGGGCCTGCAGGCGTCGATGTTCCTCAAGAATCTGGCGCAGAAGACGCGACGCGGCATGGCGTCGAATGCGGAGAAGGGCCTCGCCACCGGCTCGCGCCTGTACGGCTATCGGACGGCCCCCGGGGGCGTGGTCGAGATCGTCGAGGACCAGGCCGAGATCATCCGCGAGATCTTCGCCCTCTATGGCAAGGGCGCCACCGGCCGCGAGATCGCCGACCAGCTGAACCGCCGCGGCGTGCCCAGCCCCACGGGCGGGCTCTGGAACGCCTCGACGATCAACGGCTCGCGCCAGCGGGGGAACGGGATCCTGCAGAGCGAGATCTATGCGGGCGTCAAGGTGTACGGCCGGATGGACGTCCGGAAGGATCGCGCCACAGGCAAGCGCACCCCGCGCCCCATCCCGCCCGAACAGTGGAAGCGGACCCCGGTCCCTCACCTGCGGATCATCGACCAGGCGGCATGGGAGGCGGCGGCCGAGCGCAAGACCCGCGAGAGCGCGAACCATCCCCTGCAGCTGGCCAACAAGCGCAAGCCCGGGATCTTCACAGGGCTCCTGAAATGCGGCCTCTGTGGCGCGTCGTACACGGCTTACACCGGCGGCCGTCTGATCTGTGCGGCTCACAGGGAGCGCGGCGACGTCGCCTGCGCCAATCGCCGCACGGTCAGTCGGGCCGACGTCGAGGCGACCGTCCTCGACGGCCTGCGGACCCGGCTCCTGTCGCCGGCGGCGATCCGCGCTTACGTCGAGGCCTGGACCGCCGCCCGCGCCCGGCGCGTGGTCGAGAATCAGAACAGCCGCCAGCCTCTGGAAAAGCGCCTGGCTGAGGTTCGCCGGGGGATCGACAGGATTGTTGACGCCATCGCCTCAGGGCTCGCGGCCGAGGCCATGAAGGCCAAGCTGCAGGGGCTGGAGACCGAGCGCCTGGAGTTGACCGCCAAGCTCGCAGAGATCTCGAACGATGACACGGCGCCACGCCTGGATCTCCATCCCAGCGCTGGCCAGGGGCTGGCGAAAAAGGTCGAGGCGCTGCAGGTGCTGCTGGCCAGCGCCGCGATCGCCGCGGACGACCTGGTCATGCGCGAGCTGGTCGACTCCGTTCGGGGCTTGGTCGAACGAATCGAAATCCGACCGCGCACGCAGGAGCGCGGCGGTCCGGTGGACGTTATCCTGCAGGGGACACTGGCGCCGGTGATCTTCGCCCGGGAGCCGTCCAAGTCACCAGCCTCAAGTATGAGTCTAGTGGTAGCTGGGGGCGGGCTCGAACCGCCGACCTGTGGGTTATGAATCCACCGCTCTAACCAGCTGAGCTACCCAGCCACGGGTTCGCGCCGCTGACGCGCGAGGCGCGGGTTATAGGGATTTCAGATCGCCGCATCAAGCGGCTTGGGCGCAGGCCAAAGCGAGGCTAGGTTCGCGCCCGCATGAGCGTGCTTCATCTTCTGGGAACGGCCGGCGAAGGCGGGGCGGAGACCTATTTCGTCGACCTGGCCCTGGCGCTCGCCGGCGACGGGTTGGCGCAGGCTGCGGCCCTGCGTCCGCACCCGGTTCGCCAGCAGCTCCTGAGCCGCGCCGGCCTGGCGGTGGAGACCTTCGGATTCGGCGGCCCGCTTGACCTGATGACCCGGCGCCGGGTCGGCCGTTTCGCGCAGGCTCAGGCGGTGAGCGTGGCGCTGGCCTGGATGAACCGGGCCGCGCGGCACACGCCCAAGGGTCCCTGGGCGCGGATCGGCCGCCTGGGTGGCTACTACAATCTGAAATATTATGCCGGCTTCGACTCCCTGGTGGCCAATACCGAGGACATCGCCGAGTGGGTGGTGAGTCAGGGCTGGCCGGCCGGCAAGGTCGCCTACATCCCCAACTTCGCCGAGGCGCCGGCAGAGGCTGCGCCGGTCGAGCGCGCCAGCCTGGATACGCCGGCTGAAGCCCCCCTGCTGCTGGCCATGGGCCGGTTGCATGAGGCCAAGGCCCATGACGTCACCCTCAATGCGCTGACGAAGCTGCCGGACGCCTATCTGTGGATCGCCGGGACGGGGCCGGAGGAGGCGCGGCTGAAGGCCCTGGCCGTGGCCTTAGGGGTGGCGCCCCGGGTGCGGTTCCTGGGCTGGCGCAATGATCCCTCGGCCCTCTATCGGGCGGCCGATGTCTGCGTCTTTCCCTCGCGCTTCGAGCCCCTGGGCAATGTGGTGATCCAGGCCTGGGCGCACGGCCTGCCGGTGGCCGCGGCCGCCAGCCAGGGCCCCGGCGCCCTGATCCGCGAGGGCGAGGACGGCCTGCTGGTTCCGGTGGATGATCCCGAGGCCCTGACGAAGGCTATCCGCCGGCTGCTGGATGATCCCATGCTGCGCACCCGCCTGGCTCAGAACGGCCTGGACCGCGTGGAGGCTGACTTCTCGCAAGGCGCCGTGGTCGCCCAGTGGCGGGACCTCTTCGCCAGATTTGGCGCCGGCTGATGTGCGGCATAGCCGGGATTCTGGACGGTGAGGCATCAGCCCGCCCGCTGATCGAGGCCATGACCCATCGGGGCCCTGACGGCGTCACGGTGGAAGAGACAGAAGGGCGATCGCTGGCCCATGCGCGACTCTCGGTCATCGACCTGGAGGGCGGCTGGCAGCCCCTGCACGCGGCCGGCGGGATCGTGGTCGGCAATGGGGAGATCTATAACTATCTGGAGCTGGCCGAGGAGTTCGGACTCCAGGACGCACTAACGACCGGCTCGGATTTCGAGCCCCTGCTGCACCTCTACGCCAAGGAGGGCCCGGCGGCCTTCCACCGCCTGCGGGGCATGTACGCCTTCTGCCTGGTGGGGCCGGACGGCCGCACCTGGCTAGTGCGCGACCCCTTCGGCATCAAGCCGCTCTATGTGATGGAGCTGGAGAGCGGGCTCGCCTTCGCCTCGGAGGCCGGCGCCTTCGTCAAGGCAGGCCTGGCGCCGCCCGCCATCACCACCGAGGGCGCCCGGGAGATGCTGGCCTTCAGCTACACCCTGGGCGAAGAGACCGCCCTCTATGGTCCTCGCCGCGCGGCGCCAGGCGCCATCATTGAGGTGGTGGACGGTCGGCTCGTCCCCCACGAGATCCGCCCCGCCCTGCCCCCGCCCCGGACACGGCCGGCGGCCAGCGGTGAAGCGGCCCTGCTGAAGCGGCTGGATGCGGTGCTGGAGGACAGCGTGCGCGTCCATCAGCGGGCCGACGTGCCCTATGGCCTGTTTCTGTCTGGCGGGATCGATTCCGCGGCCATCGCCACCCTCATGTCCCGACTCAACAGTCGGCCGGTCACCGCCTTCACCTGCGGCTTTGACGCCCCCGGCGCCCGGGACGAACGCGCCCAGGCCGAGCGGGTGGCCCGGGCGCTGAACCTCGACTGGCGGGAGACCACCTTCACCGAAGAGGACTTCTGGACGCTCCTGCCCCAGGTGGCGAACGCCCTGGATGATCCCACCGCCGACTACGCCATCCTGCCGACCTTCAAGCTGGCCAAGGCCGCCCGGGGAACCCTGACCGTGGTCCTCACCGGCGAGGGGGGCGATGAGCTGTTCGGCGGCTATGGCCGCTATCGCCGGGCGCTGCGTCACCCCTGGCTGGGCGGCCGCCCAGCCGAACCCCGGGGCGTGCATCCCGAACTCCTGCAGCGCTGGCGCGAGCAGGCCCAGGCGCCGGCCGGCCTCACCCGCCTGCAGCAGGCCCAGTACGCCGACATCGCCACCTGGCTGCCCAACGATCTGCTGACCAAGCTCGACCGCTGCCTGATGGCGCACGGCCTGGAGGGGCGCACCCCCTTCCTGGACCCCGTCGTTGCCGACTTCGCCTTCACCCTGCCCGACCGGTTCAAGGTGCGCGGCCGCCATGGCAAGTGGCTGCTGCGCAAATGGCTGGAGACCGCCTGTCCTACAGCCTCCCCCTGGGCTCGCAAGCAGGGCTTCACCGTGCCGGTGGAGGCCTGGATCGCGCCCCGCGCCCGGGCCATCGCCGAGCGCATCGGCCATGTCATCCCCATCGGCGTCGCGATCGGAGCGCACGAGGCGCAGCATGTCTTCCTGAATGAGAACGACTCGCGACGCTGGCCCCTGCTCTTCCTTGCGGTCTGGTCGCTCATACATGTGGACGGCGCCACGCCCCAGGAGGCCCTGGAGGCGGTGGTGGGAACGAACTGAGGCGTCGCGCCTTGAAAGCTCGACCATAGGGAGATCTGTCCATGCGAAACCTGCTTCTCACCACCGCGCTCGCCGTGGTCCTGGCCGCCTGCGGCGGAACCGACGGCGCAGCCCAGCCGGCGGCGCCCTCCGCCCCCGGCGGTGAGCCGTGGGAAACGCGGCCGGCCAATGCGCCCTCCCAGACCCCGGCCTTCCCCGGTCAGACCCGGGCGCCGGAAGTCAGCGCCGATGTGGCCTATGAGGTCGTCACTGTCGCCGAAGGCCTCGACAAGCCCTGGGCCATCGCCTTCCTGCCGGACGGCCGCATGCTGGTGACCGAAAAGCCCGGACGGCTGCGCATCGTCACCGCGGCGGGCGTGCTGTCAGAGCCTGTCACCGGCCTGCCGGAGGTGGACGCCCGGGACCAGGGGGGCCTGCTGGACGTGGTCCTGGACCCCGACTACGCGCAGAACAATCTGATCTACTGGAGCTATGCCGAGCCCCGCGGGAATGGGACCAACTCCACCGCCGTGGCCCGCGGCCGGCTGGTGGAGGACGGCGCCAGCGCCCGGGTGACCGATGTGCAGGTGATCTTCCAGCAGAACCCGGCCATGGACTCCACCAAGCACTACGGCAATCGCCTGGTCTTCGACCGCGGGGGCCATCTGCTGATCGCGCTGGGCGAACGGTCGATCATGGACGGCCGGGTGCAGGCCCAGGACATGAACTCCGCCCTGGGCAAGGTCGTGCGCATCAACCGCGACGGCTCCATTCCCGCCGACAACCCCTTCGTCGGCCAGGACGGCGTGCGCCCCGAGATCTTCGCCTCAGGCGTCCGCAATGTGCAGGCCGCAGCCCTGCATCCCACCACCGGCGCCCTGTGGGAGATCGAGCACGGCGCCCGGGGCGGCGATGAGCTGAACATCATCGAGGCCGGCAAGGATTACGGCTGGCCGACCATCGCCTATGGGCTGGAATATTCCGGCAACGCCATCGGCGAGGGTCAGACCGCCCAGCCCGGCATGGAGCAGCCGGCCTATTACTGGGACCCGGTGATCGGCCCCTCGGGCATGATCTTCTATCAGGGCGACCTGTTCCCGGCCTGGAAGGACAGCCTGTTCGTCGGCGCCCTGCGCGACAAGCATCTGGTCCGGCTCACCCTGGACGGCGACCGAGTGGTGGGCGAGGAGCGCCTGGCGACTGACGTGAACGCGCGCATCCGCGAGGTTGAGCAAGGTCCCGACGGCGCCATCTACCTCGCCACCGACAGCGCCGAGGGCAAGATCCTGAAGCTGGTTCCCAAGGCGAACTGAGGCGCCCAACTCCCACCCCGTCATGCTGGGCCTTGTGCCCAGCATCCCTCGCGCCGCCTGCGCCCGCCCTCGACAGGGATGCTCGCCACAAGGGCGAGCATGACGGAGGGATTGAATCAGGCGTTCGCCAGCCCCAACCTCCCGGCCACCTCTTCCCCGATCGCCAGGGACGAGGTGAGCCCGGGGCTTTCGATGCCGAACAGGGCGACGAGACCTTCGAGTCCGTGGGCCTCGGGACCGTCAATGCGGAAGTCGGGGTGCGGCTCGCCGGGGCCATGCAGTTTGGGGCGGATGCCGGCATAGTCCGGCGTCAGCGCCTCGTCCGGCAGCGCCGGCCAGAACTTGCGGACATAGGCGTAGAAGCCTGCGGCGGCGTCCGGCTCGACGCTGTAGTCCAGCTCATCGACGAAGATCAGGTCCGGCCCGAACACCGCCTGCCCCCCCAGGTCGCGGCGATAATGGGTGCCGAGCGCGCCCGGGATTGGCGGCGGATAGATCAGCCGGGCGAAGGGCGCCTTGCCCTGCAGGCGGAAGTAGCGGCCCTTGCCATAGTGGCCCGCAGGAATCTCCGACTTGGGAAAGCCCTCGATCTCGCCGGCCACGGCCTGGGCTGAGAGGCCCGGCGCGGTGATCAGCAGGCGCACGGTGAGCGTCGTGGGCTCGGCCCCGCCGGCCCGCACCTTCCAGCCGCCACCGGCCAAAGGCTCAGCGCCCTCAAAAGGCGTGGAGACCACCACCGCGCCGCCGGCCGCCTCGATCTCACCCTGCAGGGCCAGCATGTAGCCGTGGCTGTCGAAGACCCCACTCTGGGGCGAGATCAGGGCCGCGTCACAGGACAGGTTGGGCTCCAGCGCCAGGGCTTGCGCCTTGGTCAGCAGGGCCATCTCCTCAACATCGTTGGTCTGGGCCTGGGCCAGGATCGGCTCGAGGCGGGCGACCTCCTCAGGGCCATTGGCCACCACCAGCTTGCCGCAGCGGTCGAAGGCGACGTTCCGGGCTTCCAGGAACGGGTAGAGCATGCGCCGTCCCTGGACACAGAGCCGGGCCTTCAGCGAACCGGTGGGATAGTAGAGCCCCCCGTGGATCACCTCGGAATTGCGTGAGGAGACCCCCTGGCCAATGGCCTGGTCGGCCTCCAGCACCACCGCGGTCAGGCCGCGGCGGGAAAGCGCGTAGCCGCAGGCCAGGCCCACGGCGCCGGCCCCCACCACCAGGGCGTCGAAATCGAAATCAGCCATGCCCCCTGGCTACCCCGAGGGGCGGTTCAGGGAAACGAATTTCGCGCCCCTCAGACCTCGGCGGACGCGCCCGCATCATCCCATTGCGCCCACAAGGCCTCGCGCTTTGCCATGGCCGGCCCCAAAGAGGCCTGCTTGACGTGGCCAAAGCCGCGGATGTCCTGCGGGACCTGGGCGATCTCGACCGCCAGGGCCAGACGCTCTGACGTCAGTTCGCGGGCGATCCGATCGAGGTCGGACTCGTAGGTCACGATCAGGGCGCGCTCTATCTGGCGTTCCAGGGAATAGCCGAACAGGTCCAGCCCGGTGCCCCGCAGTCCCTTCAACCTGGCCAAGACCGGGAAGCCATAGTCCAGCATCCAGCCGCCGAAGGCGATCTTGCGCGGGTGGCCCTGGTCGTCCTTGGCGCCCAGGATCGGCGGCGCCAGCCAGACCTTGGCCTTGCCCCCCTGGAAGCTCTGGCTGCGATAGGCGTCGAAGCGGCCGTCGGCATAGAGGCGGGCCACCTCGTACTCGTCCTTGTAGGCCATCAGCTTGTAGAGATTGATCGCCACGGCCCGGGTCAGGGTCTCCGACCCCAGGGCCGCGTCAAGGTGAGCGATGGCCTCTACATGATCCTGATAGCGCCGGGCGTAGGCGGCGTTCTGATAGGCGGCCAGCTCGCGGGTGCGATGGGCGATCAGCTCCGCCAGGGGCAGGGTTTCGGGGGTGGCCACATCGGCCTCTCTACGCCCGCGGCTCTCGGGATCATGGGCCGCCCGTCGCCCCATCTCGAAGGCCTGCAGATTCTGCTCGGCCGCCACCCCATTCAGCCGGATGGCGCGATAAAGGGCCCGGCTGGAGATGGGGATCACGCCCTTCTGCCAGGCGAAGCCCAGCATGATCATGTTGGCGTAGATGGCGTCGCCGAGCTCGGTCTCGGCCATGTGGTGGGCCGGGGTCTCGTCGTAGGACCGGGCGGCGGCGGCGATCCGCTTGGCCATGCCGCCGGAGTCGAACCGCACGTCCCGGTCGGTGACGAAGTCGGCCGTGGGCGACAGGTCGGCATTGCCGAAGGCCACGGTCCGGTCCTTGGCGTAGAGGGCCAGCGCATCGGCGCCGGCCGCCACCATGACATCGCAGGCGATCAGCACATGGGCGCTGGCCGCGGGCGTGCGGCCGCCGACAATGCTCTCTTCGTCCTCGCCGATGCGGACATGGCTGAACACCGCCCCGCCCTTCTGGGCCAGGCCCGTCATGTCCACGACGGAAGCCGCCTTACCGTCCACATGAGCGGCCATGGCCAGGATCGAGGCGGTGGTCGTGACACCAGTGCCGCCGACGCCGGTGAAGACGATGTTGCGCACGCCCGGCAAGGCCTCGAAGGTCGGCAGCGGCGTGGAGTCGGCCGTCAGCGCCGGCAGCCGCACCCCGTGCGGATTCTCCGCCCCCTCCAGAGTCACGAAGGAGGGGCAGAAACCGTCGAGGCAGGAATAGTCCTGGTTGCAGCTGGACTGATTGATCTTGCGCTTGCGGCCAAACTCGGTGTTCAGCGGCTCCACCGACACGCAGTTGGACGCCTTCGAGCAGTCGCCGCAGCCTTCGCAGACCAGGGGGTTGATGATCACCCGCTTCTCGGCCGCGGCCAGCTTGCCGCGCTTGCGCCGGCGACGCTTCTCGGTGGCGCAGACCTGATCATAGAGCAGGACCGTGACGCCCGGGGTGTCGCGCAGGGTCCGCTGCACGGCCATCAACTCGGCCCGCGGCTTGACCTCGACGCCGGGCGCCAGATCTTTGACGCGCTCATAGCGGGTCGGATCGTCCGCCACGATGACGGTGCGGGCCACGCCCTCCGACGCGAGCTGGCGGGTGATCTGGGCGGGTGTAAACCCGCTCTCGGCCGCCTGGCCGCCGGTCATGGCCACCGCGTCGTTGAACAGCAGTTTGTAGGTGACGTTGGCCTCGGCGGCGACGGCGGCGCGAATGGCCAGCGAACCGGAGTGGTTGTAGGTCCCGTCCCCCAGATTGACGAAGACGTGCTTCTCCGTGGTGAAGGGCGCGGCCCCCACCCAGCTCAGGCCCTCGCCGCCCATATGGCTGTTCAGGTCGGTATTGGGGTCGGAGAAGCTGGCCATGTAATGGCAGCCGATGCCGGCCAAGGCTCGCGAGCCCTCCGGCAGGCGGGTCGAGGTGTTGTGCGGGCAGCCCGAACAGAAGAAGGGCTTGCGCTGCTGGTCCGACGACAGGCTGACGGCGGCGACCCCGGCGGCCGAAACCCGGTTGAGATAGTCGTAGACCCCGTCCATGTGCGGTCCGGGCGGGAGGCGGTCGGCGATGGCCAGCGCCACCTCGGCCACCGACAGGGCGCCCAGGTCCGACAGCAGAGGATGGCCCTGCTCGTCGGTCTTGCCGATGATCCTGGGCCTGGCCTGGGCAGGCAGGTCATACAGCGCCGCGCGGGCCTGCCCCTCGATCAGGGGCCGCTTGTGCTCGATGACCATCAGGGTTTCGAGACCGGCGGCAAACGCGCGCAGGCCCGTCGGCTCTAACGGCCAGGGCATGCCGATCTTGTAGATCGAGACCCCGAGATCGGCGGCCTGAGCCGGGCTGATGCCCATGGCCGCGAAGGCCTCGATGACGTCCTTATAGGCCTGGCCCTGGCAGGCGATGCCCAGCCGAGGCCGGGGCGAGGCCAGCGTCACCCGGTCGATGCGGTTGGCGCGGGCGAACGCCATGGCTGCGGGAATCTTGTAGCTCCGGAGCCTGCGCTCCTTGTCCATCGGCTGATCCTTCAGCCGGATGCCAAGGCCCCCGGCCGGCATGTCGAACCGGGGCAGGACGAAGCGGTGGCGCTCCAGGGCCACGTCGATGGTCATGCCGGAGTCCATGGTGTCGGCGAGCGCGATCAGCCCGACCCACAGACCGGAGAACCGCGAAAGCGCATAGCCCATCAGGCCGTAGTCCAGCACCTCCTGCACATCGGCCGGGGACAGGACCGGCATCTCGAAGTCCTGGAAGGCGAATTCCGACTGGGACGGCAGGGTGGAGGACTTGCAGTTGTGGTCATCGCCGGCCACCGCCACCACGCCGCCCTGGCCCCAGGTCCCGGCGAAGTTGGCGTGCTTGAAGGCGTCGCCGGTCCGGTCGACGCCAGGCGCCTTGCCGTACCACATGCCAAAGACGCCATCATACCTGGCGCCGGGGAAGAGGTTGGCCTGCTGGCTGCCCCAGACGGCGGTGGCCGCCAGGTCCTCGTTCAGGCCTTCCTTGAACACCACCTGGGCGGCGTCCAGATGCTTGGAAGCCCGGTGGGCCTGCTGGTCGAGGCCGCCGAGCGGCGAGCCGCGATAGCCCGACAGAAAGCCCGCCGTGTTGAGGCCCGCTGCCTCATCCAGCCGTCGCTGGTCCATCAGGACCCGCAACAGGGCCTGGACCCCGGTGATGAAAACCCGACCCTCGTTGAGCAGAAACTTGTCGTCGAGCGTCACTTCCGTGTGCCGCATCGCAATATCTTTCCCTTTGGGGCTCCCTATAGGCTTGCAAGATCATATAAGAACGCCGCAATTGCTTACCTAAGGCGTGCCCCTGACATCCGGTTCCAGGGCACGAACCGGGCGCATATGCGGATTATTGGGGAGAAAAGCGTGCCTGAGACCCTTGATGCGGTTGATGCCAAGATCCTGGATCTGATTCAGCACGACGCCGGCCTGTCGGTGGCCGAGATCGCCGAGCGGGTCGGATTGTCCTCCAGCCCCTGCTGGCGCCGGATCAAGCGCCTGGAGGACGCCGGCGTCATCCAGCGGCGGGTGACCATTCTGGATCGCGAGCGCCTAGGCCTGAACTTCGAGGTCTACTGCACCGTCAAGCTCTCCCTGCCGACCCGGGACAATCTCGACGCCTTCGAGACCGCCATCACCAAGCTGCACGAGGTGGTCCAGTGCGCCACGGTCACAGGCTCGGCCGACTATGAGCTGCGGATCGTCACCCGGGACATGCACGCCTTCGACAACTTCCTCCGCGACCAGATCCTGTCGCTGGGCCTCGTCTCCAACATCGAAAGCCGCATCGTCATCCGCGCGGTGAAGAACACCACCGCCGCCCCGCTTGGCCTGATCAGCCCCTATGTGAGCAGCCAGGGCTGAGACTCGCCATGACCGCCGCCAGACGCATCGTCCTCTCCAGCGACCACGCCGCCATCCCGCTGCGTCAGGCCATCGCCGCCCATGTGGCGGCCAAGGGGTGGGAGGTGGTCGATATCGGGCCGACCACGCCGGAAAGCACCGACTATCCCAAGCATGGCGAGGCCGCCGCCCGCCGCGTCGCCTCTGGCGACTGCGCACTCGGCATCGTGGTCTGCGGCACCGGCCAGGGGATCATGATGGCCGCCAACAAGGTGAAGGGCGTGCGCTGCGGCGTCTGCGCCGACACCTTCTCGGCCCGGATGATCCGGGCGCACAACGACGCCAATATGCTGGCCCTCGGCGCCCGCGTGGTCGGCGAGGGCCTGGCCCTGGAGATCGTCGACGCCTTCCTCGCCGCGGAATTCGAAGGCGGCCGGCATGCGACCCGGGTGGCGATGATCAAGGCTTTGGAAGCCTGATCCCACAGCCGCCACGACCCTGACATTCCGCCGCGCGGCCTCCCCCGTTTCCCGCTAGGCTTGGCGACAAGCTGAGCCGGGAAGGGACCTGCGATGTTGAGGGGAAGCTGTCTGTGTGGCCGCGTGGCCTATGAGGCCGAGGCGACGGTCGAGACCATCGCCCACTGTCATTGCGAGACCTGCCGCAAGGCTCATGGGGCGGCGTTTTCCAGCATCGCCTCGGTTCCGCGGGAGCGCCTGCGCTGGGTGCGGGGCGAAGACCTGCTGAGCGCCTATGAATCCTCGCCGGGCAAGGTGAGGCGGTTCTGCTCGGTCTGCGGGTCGCAGCTGGTCGCTGAGCGGGACGGCGCCCCCAATGTCATGCTCAGGCTCGGTTGCCTGGACACCCCTGTGACGGCCGACCGCCAGTGGCACATCTGGCGATCAGACGGCGCGAGTTGGTACGATCCCAGCGTGGCGCATCCCGAACTGGCGCAGGGCTTCCCGCCCGCCTGACATGGCCGAAGGGCTGGCGACCTAGCGAAGCTCGGCCAGGAACGCCACGTGGCTGGGGATGGCGTCGTCGGTGAGGCCGACGGCCAGGGACTCGGCCTCGACGATCAAGTCGGCCACCTCGTCGCTGAAGCCGGCGCCCAGGCGGCGCAGGGCCAGCGCCCGGGCCCGGACCAGCAGCAGGGCGGCCTGGGGGTGACGGGCCGAGAGCCGCTCGGCCCAGGCCGGCAGGTCATTATGAGCGCCGCGGAGCTCAGCGCGCCGCTTCAGCACCAGGGCCGCGGCCTCCCGGTGGGCGGGCCAGTCCATGAGGAAGGCCAGGGCCCGCATCAGGTCCCCATGGCCGGCGGCGATCTCGAAGGCGCGATCCAGCGCCACCACATCCTCGAAGTCCGCCAGCTTGGCCAGCAGGACCCTCAGGGCCTCAGGCGACAGCGTACGCTCGAACAGGCGCCACCGGGCCGCATCGGCGGCGGCGGCCTCGCCCTCGGCCTCCAGCACGGCGATTTCGGCGGCGTACCAGGCCTCGCCCTGCGGCTCTGGGCCAGCGGCCTTGCCCCGGGCAGGACGGGCCTGCGGGTGCGAGGCCCGCGCCGCCTCCAGGGCCTCCCGGGCTGGTCCCACACGGCCGTCTTCCGCCAGGCGCCGGGCGATCTCGGCGGCGACATCGGGCTTCTTCCGATCAGCCTCCGACAGGGAAAGGATCCAGGCGTCCAGGTCGCCGGCCCGGTCGGCCAGCCTCCGCACCACCAGGGCCAGGCGCCCGGTGGGCGGGGCCTTGCCTGCGGTCAGATCGATCAGCAGGCGCCGGGCGAGCTCCGGGCTCAGCGCCCCTGCCCCGCGACCGACCCAAACCGCCCATTCCGACAGCCGGGTGGCGAGCGCCTCGCCCAGGATGGGTCCCGCCACCTCGGGCCCCAGTTGCGAGGCCAGAGCGGTCCGATCGCTTGCGGCGGCGTCGAAGATCAGGGCCAGTTCCCCCTTGGGGTCCTGCACCCGGCGGGTCAGGGACGGATAGAGGTCGAACCAGGCGACCAGCCGGTCCAGGGCCAGGCCCTGATCCAACGCCGCCAGCCGGACGGCGATCATGACCTCCAGCGCTTTCAGCTCGGTCAGCAGCTCGGGCCGCTTGCGCCAGGAGACCCGTGTCTTGCTGGCCTCCAGGGCGGTCAGGCGCTTGTCCAGTTCGAAGGCGAGGTCAGCGGCCCCGGCCTCGGCGGCCAGCTCCATCCGCAGGCGCCGCTTCAGGGACGGGCTCGCCGTCTCCATCAGCAGGGCCGCCAGCCGTTCGGCGCCAAGCGCCGCCAGATTGGCTTCAGAGAGGGCCTTCTTGGCGGTGGCGGGGCGGCGGGCCATTAGACCGCACCCCGCGCAGTCAGTCTGCGCCTCTCGGGGTCGCCGAACCGTTCATGTATGCCCATGCCCCTAGAACACGTGAAAGCCCCGCCTTGGCAAGGCGGGCGCCTCTGTTGACCCACGCCCCCAATTGTCTCACCACCGATCCATGAGCACCCTGACCCGCCTCACCGGCCCCATGGCCGCCCCGGCCAGCGGCCGCGCGCCGCAATCCCTGGTGATCCTGCTCCACGGCTATGGCTCCAACGGGGCCGACCTGATGGGGCTGGTTCCCTATTGGCGCGACGCCCTGCCCGACACCACCTTCATGGCCCCCAATGCGCCGGAGCCTTGCCCGGCCGCACCTGGGGGCTATCAGTGGTGGGCGCTCACCGACCTTGGGCGGGAAAGCCGGGCCGCGGGCGTGCGGCAGGCCGCGCCCCTGGTGAACGCCTTCATCGACATGCACCGGGCTGCTCATGACCTGCCCAACCGCAAGGTCGCCCTGGTGGGCTTCAGTCAGGGGACCATGATGGCCCTGCATGTGGCCCCGCGGCGCCCCGAGACCCTGGCCGGCGTCGTCGGCTATTCCGGCCTGCTGGCCGACGCCGAGGCGCTGCAGTCCGAGGTGAAGACCCGGCCGCCTCTGCTGCTGATCCATGGGGACGCCGATCCCATGGTCCCCTTCGCCGCCATGGGCCAGGCGCAGGCGGACTTCCAGGCGCTGAACTTCGAAGTCGCCACCCACGCCGCCCGAGGCCTTGGCCACAGCATCGACGAGACCGGCCTCAGGCTGGGCGGGGACTTCCTGGCGCGGGTGCTGGGCGGGTCCGACTAGGGACGGCCCCACGCCTCAGAGTTCGCGGCCCAGGCGCTTCTCCACCTGTCGCTTTTCCCAGTCGCCGTTCAGGAACGGGAAGATGTCGAACACCGAGGCCGCATGGGCAGCCACGCCCAGCCCCCAGCCCAGCGCCGGCCAAACGAACCACCAGTAGCCCGGCTGGCCCACCAGGTTAATCAGGGCGAGGATGGTAATGACAACGGCGTACTGGGCGAAGTGCACATAGAAGGCCTTCAGCCTGCGCACCTGGGCGAGGGCGAGAGCCTCGTCGGCTCTGACGGTCTCGGTATTGGGCTTGTCCATTTCGGGCTCCGTGAGGCGAGAGATGTCGATCTCGAAAACCGCCGCCAGGGCGTTCAGGGACTCAAGGCTGCCGGTCTGGCCACGCTCCAGCCGCTGAACCGTTCGCACGCTCAGCCCGGACACTTCTGCGAGCTGCTCCTGCGACCAGCCGCGCTGCAACCTCAGCTTCTGGATCAGCACCCTATTCCCCTGTCTGCGATCGCCGGGACCCTGCCGCCAGACCCCATTCAGCCGCCACGACATCCCCCCGTCAACGACCCGACACAGGCTGTCAGCAGGGCGACAAGCAGCCGCCGGGTTACTATGTTCCAGGCCTCAACCTGACCGGAGCCGCCCATGATCGACCTCGTCATTGACCAGCGCCGCAAGGATCTCGGGGGATTTGAGGTGGGCCGCGTGCTGCCCTATGCCCGTCGGCGGATGGTGGGACCTTTCATCTTCTTCGATCACATGGGACCGGCGCGGTTTGATCCAGGCTTTCCGGCCAATGTGGACGTGCGGCCCCATCCGCACATCGGGCTTTCCACCCTGTCCTATCTGTTCGACGGCCAGATGACCCACCGCGACAGCGTCGGCGCGGTGCAGGAGATCAAGCCTGGCGAGGTCAACTGGATGACCGCAGGCAAGGGCATCACTCATTCGGAGCGGTTCGAGCACCTGCGCGGTCACGGGGGCCGGATGGATGGCATCCAGGCCTGGCTCGCCTTGCCGCACGCGCAGGAGGAGATTGACCCCAGCTTCGTCCACTTTGACGCCGACGACCTGGTGACCCATGCGGAGGCCGACGGGCTGAAGGCGGTGCTGATCGCCGGCGAGGCCTTTGGGGCCAAGTCCAAGGTGCCGGTGCATTCGCCGCTCTTCTATGTCCACTGGACCCTGCCGGCCGGCGCCCGCGGGCAACTCCCTGCGGAGTATCCTGAGCGGGCGGCCTATGTGGCCCGGGGCGAGGTGGAGGTGGACGGCCACACCTATGGCGAAGGCAAGATGCTGGTCTTCGCCCCGGGCCAGCCGGTGCTGTTGACCGGCGTCACCGACGCCATCGTCATGCTGCTGGGCGGCGAGCCGGTGGGCGAACGGTTCATCGAATGGAACTTCGTCTCGTCCTCCAAGGACCGGATCGAACAGGCCAAGGCCGACTGGCGGGCCGGGCGTATGAAGCTGCCCGACGCCGACGATGGCGAGTTCATCCCCCTGCCCGGCGATCCGCCGCCGGAAGCCAATCCCATGTCGTGACGCAGAAAAAAGGCCCGGGGCGAAACCCCGGGCCTTAGTCGTTGTGAGCGCGCTTAAGATCAGGCGGCGCTGAGGCGCCAGCCGCCGCCCGCATCCGGGCAGGCGGTGTAGCGCTCGGTGGTGGCCCGGCCCATGCGGGGCTGGATGGTCTGCTGCACCAGCTTGCAGTTGACGCTGGCATAGCCGCCGCCGCTGGCCACGGGCTGGACCACCCACTCGGCCACATAGCCGGTGACATAGCCGTTCTGTTCCACGAGCAGCCAGCGGTCGCCCGCGACGCGACCGGCGACATTGAAGGTCTGGCCGCCGCGCAGCTGGCCCACCACGGCCGCGTTGGCCGCAGGCGAGGCGCGAAGGTTGACGGTGTTGCGCGTGGTGTACTGGGCGTTGGTCGGCTCGAACGAGGTCCGCAGAGGCTGGGCGCGGCCGCTGAAGCGCAGGTTGGCCGCCGAGGTCGGCTGACCGAAGGTCGCGCCGGCGCTGGCGCCGCCGCCATAGTTGGCGTTGATGATGTCGACCCGGCCGGTGGTCCCGGTAGTGGGGTCGTTCCAGGTCTGGCTCTGGTTGGTGTTCAGCGCCGTTTCGACGGCGTTGACCACACGCTGCTGCTCGCTGACCTGCATCCGGCAGCCGATCCAGGAGCCGGCCACAGCGCCGAGGCCTGCGCCAACCACCGCGCCGAGGGCGCGCTCATTCTTGCTGACCTGGCTGCCCAGGAGGGCGCCGGCGACGCCGCCGAGCAGAGCGCCGGTCTCCTGCCGCTGGCCGCTGGCCTCACAGGCGAAGAAGTTGCCGAGCGGCGTGCCAGCCGCCTGGGCGGAGGCGAGGCCAGGCGCTGAGGAGAGGGCGAGGGCCGCGACCAGGGAATAGGCGATAGGGCGCATGGGGAATGTCTCTTTGGTTGATTGCCCCATCCTAACGCATCCAGCCCCCATTAGCTCCACAGTAGAGCTGTTCCCTTGACCATAAATGCGATTCATTCTCATTATCGTACCCTGATCGGCGCAGGGAGAGACCCGATGATGCTGCGAATGACTGGCGAGACCATGCTGGTCCGCCTGATGCAGATGGACCGTCCGGCGGCGGGGACGCCCCCGCCGGCCCGCAAGGCCAGGCCGACCCCCCTCAGCCTGCGAGGGCCTTGCGGGTCTGCTCCCAGTACTGGGCGCCGGTGATCACCGTCACGATCGCCGCCAGCCAGAACAGAGTGTGGGCCACCAGGCTTGCGGGTCCGAGCAGTTCCGGCGTGTGCGGCAGGCCAAACGCTCCCCAGCTTGCCACGAACAGCTCTGCCGCAAGGGCGGTCATCTGAAGGGCGGTCTTCCACTTGGCCAGCATGGTCACCGGCAGGACGATCCCCTTGCCGGCGCCGACCTCGCGCAGGGCGCTGACGGTAAACTCGCGGAACAGGATCAGGCCGGCTGGCAGCAGGACCAGGGGCTGGGGACCCAGCGACATGAGGCCCAGCACCGCGCCGCAGACCAGCACTTTGTCGCCGATGGGGTCGAGGATCGAACCCCAGACCGTGACAGCGTCATATTTTCGCGCCAGCCAGCCGTCGAACCAGTCGGTCACCGCGGCGATGACGAAGGCGTAGAAGGCCCATCGCTGCAGGGTGAACTGCGCCTCTAGCGTCAGGCGCTCGCTGATCCAGGGCGTCGCGCCGGCCGCCGTGGCCAAGGCCACGAACATGAACAGCGCCAGCACCAGGCGCATGGAGGTCAGGATGTTGGGAAGAGCTTTCATCACACGCCTTGAATGGTCGATCAGGTAAGTTCGACGGCCTTGGTGGCCTTGTTGAAGACGCAGATCCGCTTGTCGTCGCCCTCCCGTAGCACCGCGATCCCGTAGGAGGCCGAGCCGAACGGATGGACGACCACCTCCGGCGCCTTCATGCCCTGGGCCTTGGCCGCGGCCAGACAGGTGTCGCGCACCTCGATCCGGAAGTCGGCCCAGGCGTCTGGGGAACTGGCCAGCGCCGGACCCGACAGGGCGACAATGGCGGCGGCGATTAGGCTTAGGCGAAAGGCCATGCGCTTCTCCGGTACTGGGCTCACGGGGTTGGCCTACGACCATAGCCGACCCGCGGGCGATCGGGCGCCTATTTGCGGAAACGCTCGTAAATCCGCTGAGCCAGGGCCTGGCTGACCCCATCCACCTTGGCCAGGTCCTCCACAGAGGCCCGCGACACCCCCTTAGCCGACCCAAAGGCGTGCAGCAGGGCCCGCTTGCGCCCCGGACCAACCCCCTCGATCTCGTCCAGGGGGTTCTTCTTCATGTCGATGGCGCGGCGGACCCGGTGGCTGCCGATGGCGAAGCGGTGGGCCTCATCCCGCAGCCGCTGAAGGTAGTAGAGCACCGGCGACTTGGGCTCGAGCATGAAGGGCGTGCGCCCGGCCATGAAGAACCGCTCCAGGCCGGCGTCCCGGTCCGGCCCCTTGGCCACGCCCACCACGGCGATGTCGTCGACGCCGAGATCGGCCATGATCTCCTGGGCGGCCGCCAGTTGCCCTGCGCCCCCGTCGATCAGCACCAGGTCGGGGCGCGGGGCGGCTTCGCCAGCCTCCTCGTCCTTGACCATGCGGGCGAAGCGGCGGCGCAGCACCTCGCGCATCATGCCGTAGTCGTCGCCCGGGGTGAGCTCGGTCCCTTTGATGTTGAACTTGCGATACTGGTTCTTGAGGAAGCCCTCGGGCCCGGCCACGATCATGCCGCCGACGGCGTTGGTCCCCATGATGTGGCTGTTGTCATAGACCTCGATCCGCTCCGGCGGCGCGTCCAGGCCGAAGGCCTCGCAGACCCCGATCAGCAGCTTGGACTGGGCCGAGCTCTCGGCCATCCGCCGCCCCAGGGCCTCCCGGGCGTTGGTCAGGGCGTGCTCCACCAGCTGGCGCTTTTCCCCGCGCAGGGGCTTGAGGATCTCCACCTTGCGGCCGGCCTTGAGGGCGAAGGCCTCGCACAGGAGGTCCCGGTCGGCGGGCTCCACATTGGTCAGGATCAGCTTGGGGACCGGCTTGTCTTCGTAGAACTGGCCAAGGAAGGCGGCCATGACATCGGCCGCCTCATCGCTCTTATCGACCCGCGGGAAATAGGCGCGGTTGCCCCAGTTCTGGCCGCCGCGGAAGAAGAAGACCTGGACGCAGGCCTGCCCGCCCTCGCCGTGCAGGGCGATGATGTCGCCCTCCTCCAGACTCTCGGGATTGATCTGCTGTTCCTGGGCGACGGAGGCGAGCGCCCGGATACGGTCGCGCAGGCGCGCGGCGCGCTCGAACTCCATCTCGTCCGACGCGGTCTGCATCTCGGCCGACAGCTTGGCCATCACCGCCCGGCTCTTGCCCCGCAGGAATGCCTCGGCCTCGTCCACCAGGGCGTTGTAATCCTCCAGCGAGACCAGCCCCGTGCAGGGGGCGGCGCAGCGCTTGATCTGGTGCAGCATGCAGGGCCGGGCGCGGCTGTCGTAGACGCTGTCGGAGCAGGACCGCAGCAGGAAGGCCTTCTGCAGGGTGTTGAGCGTCCGGTTCACCGCCCAGGCGCTGGCGAAGGGGCCGAAATAGTCGCCCTTGATCGAATGGGCGCCGCGGTGCTTGCGCAGCTGCGGGGCGTCGTGGTCCCGGCGGATGACGATTTCGGGAAAGCTCTTGTCGTCCCGCAGCAGGACGTTGAACCGGGGCTTCAGCTGCTTGATCAGATTGATCTCGAGCAGCAGGGCGTCAGTTTCGGTGCGGGTGGTGACGAACTCCATCGACCGCGTGAGGTCGACCATCAGGGCTATGCGCTGGGTGTGAAAACGCCCCTGAGCGTACTGGGTCACCCGCTTCTTTAGCGAGCGAGCCTTGCCCACATAGAGCACCTCGCCGTCCTCGCCGACCATGCGGTAGACGCCGGGCGAATCGGGGAGCCGCTTGACCTGATCCTTGATGAGGGCGGCGCCGATCAGCGGCGCGGCGTCGCGTTCAACCATGCCGACGATATAGGCGACTCCCGCCGCCAGACCCAGAGGCGCGACGATTACACTCGGCCAGCAAGATTGATGTCTCAAGACCGGCCCGCTATGGCCATGAGGCGCCTGTGGATCGCTTCCCCGGTGAAAGCGTTACCGGACGATACGGGGGCTAGCGTTGCCGCAAATCGACTTCAGGGCGTTGTTCGAGACCTTGCCGAGTCCGCACATGGTGCTGGACCGCGACCTCTGTTTCGTCGAGGCCAATCTCGCCTATCAGCGGGCGACAGAGCGGACGCGCGATCAGCTGATCGGCGGCCACATCTTCGATCTGTTTCCCAACCCGGGCGACAGCGGACGACGACTGCGGGCGTCATTCGAACAGGTCCTGGCCACCGGGCAGCCCGATACCCTGGCCCTGATCCCCTATGCGATCCCCTTGCCCGTCACGCGGGGCGGCGGATTCGAAATGCGGTTCTGGTCGGCGGTCCACACCCCCCTGTTCGACGCCGAGGGCAGAGTCGCCTACGTCCTCCAGAACACGGTGGACGTCACTGAAATCCAGCGCCTGAAAGACATGGCCTTTGGCCCCGCGGGCGGCCTGCCGGACGCCCCCTTGGAAGGCGCCACCCAGCTCTATCAGCGGGCCCGGGAGCTACAGGAGACCAATCTGATCCTGGTCGAGGAGACCAATCAGATCCGCAACCTGTTCATGCAGGCGCCGGGCTTCATGGCGGTGCTGATCGGCCCGGACTTCGTCTTCCGGCTGGTCAACAACGCCTATCAGAACTTGATCGGCGGGCGCGCGGTGATCGGCCGGCCCTTGGCGGAGGCGCTGCCGGAACTGGAGGGCCAAGCCTTCCAGGACATCCTCCATGACGTGATGGTGACCGGTCAGCCCTATCTCGGTCAGGCCGCCAGCGTCATGCTTCAACGGCAGGCGGAGGGGCCGCCGGAAGAGCGCTTCGTCGACTTCATCTACCAGCCGATCCTCGACGCCCGCGGGGCGCCCTGGGGGGTCTTTGTCGAGGGCAGCGACGTCACCGACCGGGTGCGGGCCGAGCGTCAACAGAAGCTGCTGCTGGATGAGCTGAACCATCGGGTGAAGAACACGCTCGCCACCGTCCAGGCGATCGCCGCCCAGACCCTGCGCACCACCGCCAGCCCCGCCGCCTTCCGGGAGTCCTTCGAGGCCCGCTTGCTGGCCCTGTCGGCGACCCACGACCTGTTGACCCAGTCGGTCTGGCAGGGGGCGCCCCTGGAAGACGTCATCCTGATGGAGCTGCGACCGCATGGGGTGGAGCGCTACCAGCTGGACGGACCCGAGATCGCCCTGTCGCCGGCGGAGACCCTGACCCTGGGGCTGGTCTTCCACGAGCTGGTGACCAACGCCGCCAAGTACGGGGCGCTGTCCACCACCGAAGGCTGTGTGCGGGTGCGCTGGCAGGTTCGCGGTCAGGATGGCGGGCCGCGCCTGGAGCTCACCTGGTCTGAGGAGGGCGGCCCGAAGGTCTCGCCCCCGGCCCGTCAGGGGTTTGGCTCACGCCTTATCGAACGGAGCCTGCAGGGCGATATCGACGGCGAGGCCCGGCTGGACTTCGCCGAGGCCGGCCTGAAATGCCATCTCAAGCTCCGGCTTCATGCGCAGCGGACGCGCGACGAAGCGGCGGCCTGATCCGCCCGCAGGCCTAGATTCGGTAGCCGCCCGCGGTCAGTTTGGTGAACACCGCCTTGGTGATCTTCACATAGCCCTTGTCGGGATCCTTGAAGTAGAGCGGCGTCTTCACCTTGGCGGGATCGAACCCCTCGCTGACCAGCTCCACCTTGCGCTGCTTGAAGGTGCCGGTGACCTCCATGGCGGGCATCATCCGCAGGAACAGGGGCTGGGCGTAGGGCGCCAGCTCTTGCCCCACATGGGCATTGAAGGCCTCCAGATCGAAGGCCTCGTCGGTGACCAGGGCGGCCATGCCGGCCCGCCCGTCGGCGCCGGGCACCTCGACTCCGTAGACATTGGCCTCCAGCACGCCCGGCGCCTCCTGAAGGCGGGCGGAGACCTCGTTGGTGGAGACATTCTCCCCCTTCCAGCGGAAGGTGTCTCCGATCCGGTCGATGAAATAGTAGTAGCCCTCGGCGTCCTGCTGCATCAGGTCGCCAGTCCGGAACCAAGCGTCGCCCTTTTCGAACACGTCCCGGAGGACCTTCTTCTCGCTGGCGGCCTTGTCCAGATAGCCGGTGAACTCCGTCCGGGGATCGTTGCTGATGCGCCCGATGCACTCTCCGATCTGGCCTACGCCGCAGGCGATGCAGAAGCCGTCCGGACCCCGGACCGGAACCTCATTCTCCACATCGAACTGGACCAGTTTGAAGCCCATCCGGCGCCGCAGGTAGCTTGGGATGCGGCCGATCGAACCCACCTTTCCGTCGAAGTTGAACATCGACACATTGCCTTCCGTGGAGCCGTAGAACTCCAGGACGTCGGGAATGCGGAAGCGGCTGGTGAGCACCGGCCAGACATCGGGCCGCAGCCCATTGCCGAAGGCCAGGCGCAGCTTGTGCTGGGTCTCGACCTCGGACACCGGATGGTTGACCAGGTAGCGGCAGAGCTCGCCGATATAGACGAACATGGTGCAGCCCTCAGCCGAGATGTCAGGCCAGAACTGGCTTGCCGAGAACTTCTTCTTCAGCACCACTGAACCGCCATTCAGGAGGGCCGCGCCCAGGGCGCAGAGGCCGCCGGTGGCGTGATAGAGCGGGAGGGTCACATAGATGCGGTCGGTCTCCCTGCCGCCGGTCGCGCCAGCAAACCCCAGCATGTAGAACTGGGCGCGCATGTGGGTGACCCGAGCGGCCTTGGGCAGGCCCGTGGTGCCGCTGGTGAAGATGTACAGGCAGGTATCCCGGGCGGTCATCCCCTCGCGGACGCTGCGGTCGGGGGGCAGGTGGCTGCAGCTCTTGAGCGCCTGCACCAGATCGCGCTGCTCATTGTGCGCTTCCCCGAGCATCCACTGATGAACCTGGGTCTCCAGGGTATCCTTGACCTCTTCAAACGCCCCAGAAGTCTCAGGATCGACGATGCAGTGGCTGGCGCCGGAAATGTTCAGGCAGTGGGCCAGCCCCGCGCCGGTGAGCTGGTTGTTGATCAGGGCGGTGACCACCCCAACCTTGGACAGTCCGTACCAGATGCAGAAGTACTCAAGCCGGTTGGGCATGAACAGCGCCACCGTCTGGCCCCGGCGCAGGTTCAGCCCGGTCGCCCAATGGGCGTAGCGGTTGGCGATCCCGTCCAGCTCGGCATAGGTGACCGTGCGCCCCTCGAAGGTCATTGCCGGGCGGTCGCGCCACTTGTCCATCGCGGCCTGCAGATCATCACAGACCAGATTGGCGGAATCCGGTGAGACAGATTTCACCCTTGGAAGGGTGCGCGAGATCTTACGGATGTACCGCAGCTCACGTGCCAGCTGGTCCTTCGGGCGCATTTGATCCCTCTGATTTTAACCGAGTTGATGGTCGGTTTTGATTGGGGTCAAGGCATAGCAGCCACAAACAGGGTATTAGATTTCCGAACCGACAGCGACGCGTTCATCAGGCCCCGCGCCGGGCCGCGGACCCTGCGTCCAGAAGCCGCAGCCAGGCCCCCCGTAAGAAAAATCTAACCGCGCTCTGGGCATGATCCTCCAACCGCAGAAGGTGGAATGATCACATGTTCAAGGGGCTGTTTTCGCAAGGCATGGCCGAATGGGGCACCGCAAGCCTCGTCTTTGTCTCCGGCGCCATGACAGGACGGCTGCTGGCTACCGGCATGTCTGACGTCCAGGCGCTCGGCGCGGTCATGGCCGTGCTCGGCTCGCTGACCGCCGCCGTCGCCGTCCGCGCCTGGCCGCCCAGTGATCCCGTCAGGACGCCCAGCCCGCCCCGGGACTAGACCGGATCAAGCGCGCAGCCTATTTGGGCTAACCTTGGTTTTCGGAATCGGGAGAGCTTGTCTCTGAACACGCTCGGGACACTTGAGGACAGCGAAATGCGTCGCCTCAGTAACCGTAACCTGCTCGTTCCCGCCGTGGCCATCGCTCTGGCCGCGATGACCGTCTTCATCCTCAGCCTTGTGCTCTGGAGCCAGAGCGTCGACCAGCAGACCCGGACACGCGAGGAGGAACTGGTGCGCCAGGGCCTGGTCTCCGCCATCGCCGAGGTTGAGGCCGCCACGGTCTCGGAGACCACCTGGGACGAGGTCATCCTCTTCCTCGACAACCGCCGCGACCTGGACTGGGCCGACGCCAATCTGAACGACTTCTACGCCCTGGGCTTTGAGTTCAGCGAGCTGACGGTCCTCGATCCGCAGGACCAGCCCATCTACCACCGCCGGGGGCGGGAGCGGGCGCCCCTGGATGCCGCGACCATCTCGGTTTTTGATGACCTCGTGGCGGCGGTCAGGGACGACGAAACCCAGCGACCGCCCCTGAACAGCGCTCGGGCGCCCTGGTCGACCATGCCCGCGCCTATCCAGGCCAGCGGCTTCGCCGTGGTTGATGGCCGCAATGTCCTGGCGACCGCCACACTGATTCAGCCCGACACCGGCGCGGCCATGCCGCGTGAAGACCGCGGTCTGGTCATGCTCACCCTGTTGCCCGTTCGCGAGGTCTCCATTGACCTGCTCGCTGAGCGTTACCAGCTCGCGGATCTGCGGACCGGATTGGGAGAGGCCCACCTGAAGCCCGGCGATGCTCAGGTCCGGATGGACGTCGAGCAGTCTGACGCCCCGCTCATCCTGGCGTGGACGCCGCAGCGGCCCGGGGCGCTGCTGCTTCGCAACTCCATCCTGCCCATCCTCGCGGTCCTGCTGACCTTTGGCGCAGTCGGCGCGGTGATGATCGGACGGGCGCGTAACGCCTGGCGTCAGCAGATGGAGGCCCAGCGCACCCAGACGGAGTTCCTGGCCAATATGAGCCACGAGATCCGCACGCCGCTGAATGGGGTCTGCGCGGTCGCCGCGGCCCTGGAGGCCACCCCCCTGTCTCCCGTGCAGCGGAACATGGTGGAGATCATCCGCTCCTCAGGGACCAGTCTGGAACGGCTCCTGTCTGATCTGCTCGACGTGGCCCGGATGGAGACGGGCTCTGTCCGCATCAGTCGCGAGTCCTTCAATCTCGCCGACGCTGCGCGGACCATCGACACGCTTCTGCGCCCCCGGGCCGAAGAAAAGGGCCTGACCCTCTCCCTGGATATCGCGCCCGAGGCGGAGACACGGGTGGTGGGTGATCCGGTGCGGCTGAAGCAGGTTCTGGCCAACCTGCTGACAAACGCCATCAAGTTCACCGAGTCGGGGGACATCCAGGTCAGCCTGAAACCGACGGGCGAAGATCGCTGGCGGCTGCAGGTGACCGATCACGGCATGGGCTTTGATCCGGCCCGCAAGGCCGAGCTCTTCAAGCGTTTCGCCCAGGGCGACGCCAGCATCGGCCGCCGCTATGGGGGCATGGGCCTGGGCCTGGCCATCAGCCGCGAGCTGGTGGAGTTGATGGGCGGGACGATGGACGCCGAAGGCCGGCCGGGCCTGGGCGCCAGCTTCTGGGCCGATATCCCCCTGCCCGTGGCTGAAGGCGCCCCGGAGGCTGAGCCGACGGAACGGGAGACCATCCAGACCCGCCCTCTGCGTATCCTGGTGGCCGATGATCATCCGGTGAACCGTCAGGTGGTTGAGGTTCTGCTCTCCGAATTCGACGTGGAGCTGGTGCTGGCCGAGAACGGGCTGGAGGCCTGTCAGGCCTTCGAGGCCGCGCCCTTCGACATGGTGCTGATGGACATGCAGATGCCGGTGATGGACGGCCTGACCGCGATCCGGAACATTCGGGCCAGAGAGCATTCCTCCGACCAGGGCCGCACTCCCATCGTCATGCTGACGGCCAACACCCTGCCCGAACACCGGGCCGCCAGCCTTGAGGCCGGCGCCGACCTGCACATGCCCAAGCCCATCGAGCCTGAGCGGCTCATCGCCGTGCTGCAAAGCGTCGCCGACGGACAGGGCGCTACTGCGGCCTGAGGGGTCAGAAGCTTGACGACAGCGAGATGAAGCCCCGCAGGCCCTTGGTTTCGTGGGCGTAGGGCTTGCGTGTCAGGGGCTTGGCCAGCTCAAAGCGCAGGCTCAGCCGCTCCTTGAACACCAGCCGCACCCCTGCGCCGGCCGACGCCAGGTCCACCGACTCCCACCCCGGGGCGGCGTTATAGTTCCAGACCTTGGCGCCATCGACGAAGCCATAGGTCTGGAAGAAGGTCATTGGCCGCAGCTGCGGATCCCAGCCCGCCCGGAGCTCCACCTGCCCGGCCACACCACGATCGCCCATGATCTCGGCATAGTCATAGGCCCTGCCCACAGGCAGACCTCCCGCCGAGAACTCCTCTGACGCCAGGAGGGGATCGGGGGACCATTGGCCGTTGGCGGACATGAACAGACCAGCCCTCGGTCCGAGGTCGCGGTAATGCGAACCGTGCAGATAGAGCTTCCAGAACCGGCCGCTGGCGTCCCATCGCGTACGCCCATCCCGGACATCGCCGCCCAGCCCGCCAAAGCCACGGCTGATCTGGGCGAAAGCGGTAGAGTAGCGGCCCTCTCCCCGTCGCTCACCCTGCAGGGCCAGCCGCACCACGGCCAGCTCGTCCACAAGGTCGGCCGTCGTCCAGTTCTGCTCGACCCGGCGGACATCGGCCTGGGCCAGCACCCAAAGGGCGTGGTCCTGACGACGCACGGCGGGTAGTGAGAGCCGGACGCTGGCCGACTGGCTTTCATTGCCCAAGGTCGCAGCCAGCCCATCGGGGTCGCCATCGGCCTTGGAGGCGGCCAGGGTCCCGCGAAGCTGCCCGCCCCCGGGCAGCGGCGCGCCGTAGGAGACATCCACCTGGGTGAACCTTGGCGCCGGTCCCGGCGTGGTCAGGACGCCGAGCCCCAGCTGGTCGCCGGATCGCAGGGCGGAATTGACCGCGCCACGGGCATAGACCTGCCAGGGTCCGGCCTGCTCGCCGCCACGGTTGTCCGCATAGACCTGGCCCTCCATCTGGCGAAGCCGGGTGTGCACCACCAGCCTGTGCCGGGCCGGATCATCGAAGTCCGGCTCCAGCTTGGCGGTCACCTTGACCCCTGGCAGATCGTTGGCCAGCGCCAGGCGTCGATCCAGGTCGGCCAATTTCAGGGGCCGGATGTCCACGATATCGCCCAGCAGGGCGCCGACAGCCGGAACGGCGTCTCCCTCAAAGGCGACCTCGCCGACATAGCCCTCATAGACGACCAGCCGTGCGTGCCCCTCCGCGCCGACCTGTCGCGGCGTTGCGGCGCGGGCCAGGAAATAGCCGTCCTTGCGGTAGCGATCCGTCAGGGCCTGAGCCACGCCCGCCAGATCGGAAATCCCGACCTCGGTGGCCAGCGCATTGGCGTAGAGGGGCGCCAGGTCCCCCTGCCGATAGGCGCTCACCCCGTCGATCGTCAGGCCGCGCAGCACGAAACGATCCGCGGCCGGGGCCTCAGCGGCGGCTGACTGCCGCGTTTCGTCTTCCGCGCGGGCCAGGGCGCGATCAGCCGGACCGCCCCCGAACCCTGCGGTCAGGACGGCCGCGACAGACGCCAGGGCGGGCGCCGCACGACGCAGAACCAGACGCGCAGACAATACCGGCCTCGAGGCTGCAACAGGGTTAACCAGGGTCGGCCAAGAAGGTGAACGACCTGCTAACAATATAAAATTGCTCAAACATTAGGTCTCGGTTAGCCCTGCTGCCCTAGGCTTCAGGTTCGACCCAAAGCCGCCGAAGCGCGGTCTGGCCTGAAGGCGTAGAAGATGCATGGCATGAAGCGGGCCCTCGCGGCCCTGATGGGAACGACTGTTTTGCTGGGCGCAGGCGCCGCGGCCGCAGCCGACTGGCGCCTGGTCGAGGTCACCGGACGGGTGCGTGTCGCCGCGCCGGGCGAGGAACCCAAGGCTGGCGCCCCGAACCTGACCATTCCCGCTGGGGCGGACATCACCACCGCTGGCGGTGCGCGCGCTGTGCTGAGCAACGGCGAAAAGCGGATCGTGATCGGCCCCAACAGCCGCATGACCGTGGCCGCCGGTCAGCCAGCGGGCATGATCCGGATCATGCAGGACCTGGGCTCCATCGTCTTCCAGGTCAACAAGCAGGCCCAGCCCCACTTCCGCGTCGACACCCCGCTGCTGGCCGCCGTGGTCAAGGGCACCACCTTCACCGTCTCGGTCGGCGCGGTCAGCGACACGGTCCACGTCGCCGAGGGCCTGGTGGAGGTTCGCGCCAATGCTGGCGGCCCGCCCAACGACATCCCGTCTGGCGTGACGGGCCGGGTGACCCGAGAAGCCCCCGACCAGGTGGGCGTGATTGCTCCGGCCAGCGTCGCCATCCCGGAGCCGGCATCCCAGGACCTGCCCGCCCTGGACTACAGCCAGGTGTCCGAAGGCGTCGTCGCGGGGCCTGACGCCCCCCTCGGTCGCGACCTCGCGACAGGCAGGGTGGTGAGCGCAGGCGCTGATCAGCCGTCGGCGCAGAGTTCCAATGGCGGTGATCAGGCCATGACCCTGGCCAGCGCGTCCGTCGCGGCCATGGCGCAGTCGGCCAACACCGGCCCCGGTCTCTCAAATGGCGGCAATGGCGACGGCAATGGCCCTCCGGCCAGCGTCCCGGCTGGACCCGGCGCCAATAACGGCAATGGCGGCGGCCCTCCGGCCAGCGTCCCCGCAGGCCCCGGCGCCAGCAACGGCAACAGCGGCGGTCCGCCCGCCGAGGTCCCCGCGGGCGCAGGCGCCAATAATGGCAATGGCAACGGCCCACCTGCGATCGTCCCTGCCGGCCCAGGCGTCAATAACGGCAATGGCGGCCGTCCGCTCGCCGATGTCCCCGCTGGCCCCGCCGCCGATAACGGCAATGGAAACGCCCCTCCTGCAAGCGTCCCTGCCGGCCCCGGCGCCAGCAACGGCAATGGAAACGGCCCGCCCGCCGACGTCCCCGCAGGCGCAGGCGCCAATAGCGGCAATGGAAACGGCCCCCCTGCGGACGTCCCCTCAGGTGTCGACAACGGCAATGGCGGGGGACAGGGCCGACAGCCCTAGACGCCATGACGCCGCCCACTGCGCCCCTGGGGGCCTCACTGACCCGATGCCTGGCGACCGTCGCCATCATCGTGGCCCTCGTGGCGGTGATCACGGCGAGCGGCGCCCTGCGGCCGGTGGAAGACGCCCTGGCCAGCCAGCGGTTCGCGCTGATCCAGCGGTCGGCGAGCCAGGACCTGGTTCTGGTTGAGATCGACGCGAAAAGCCTGAACATCGCCGATGTCTGGCCGTGGGACCGTGACCGCTACGCCCAGGCGCTCGATCATCTGAGCGCCGCAGGCGCCGAGCTTGTGGGCTTCGATGTGGACTTCAGCGCCAGATCGACGCCGGAGATGGATCGCGCCTTCGCCGAGGTGATCGCCAAAACCCCAGGCGCGGTGATCCTTCCCACCTTTGTTCAGCCCGCCCAGCGCAGTACGGCCGGCGCGCCGATGGTCGAGAACACGCCCCTGGCGGCGCTGTCCGATGAAGCCCTGCTCGCCAGCGTCAACGTCGTCGCTGACTCAGACGGGCAGGTGCGACGATATCTGCGGGGCTTCGCCGCCGAGGACGCCTTCCGTCCCTCCATGGCCGCCCTGATGGCCGGCGAGCCCTATGGCCGCACGGGGGCCTTCTCCATCGACTATGGCATCGAGCCGGCCAGCATCCCGACCCTCAGCTTCCAGGACGTCTATGAGAACCGGTTCGATCCGGCGCTCGTCCGCGGGCGCAAGGTGCTGGTCGGCGCCACCGCCCTGGAACTGGGCGACAATCTCGCGACCCCCCGCCACGGGATCCTGCCAGGGGTGTTCGTCCACGCCCTGGCCTATGAGAGCCTGGCCCAGGGTCGCGCCCTGCACGCGCCCCACCCGCTGGTCACCCTGGTCCTGATCATCGCCGTGGCCCTGACTCTCCGCCCCACCCGGCGGACGAACAGTCTGGAAGGGCTGGCCCGCCGGCATCTGCTGGTGATCGTGCTGATCCTGGGGGCGCCGGTTGTCGTGCAGGCGCTGGCGCCCGCCGTCCTGCCGGTGAGTCCCCTGCTGCTGACCCAGTTGCTTTGCCTGGCGGTCGCAATCCAGCTGGAGCTGCGGCGACGCGGGGAAGACATCGTGCGCGCCCGGGAAGCCGGTCTGCTGCATCTGGCCATGCACGAGCCCGAAACCGAGCTGCCCAACCGGCGCGCGCTTCTGGAAGAGATCGCCCGCGCCCGTCGCGGTGAGGCCGGCGCCGTCGCCGTCGTGGCCATTGGGGTCGATCGTTACGCGCAGATGCGGGCGGCCATCGGCTATGGCATGGCCAATGATGTGGTGCGTGCGGTGGCCGCTCGCCTCCTGAGGACCTGTCACGCCAGCCGGCTTGGCTATCTGTCCACGGGCGTGCTTGGCCTGGTGGTGCGCCGGGGCGACGTGGCGGCGTTGGAGGCTGAGCTCGCGCGTCTGGAGGCCCTGGACCCAGCCTATCAGGTGGATGGCGCCCTGGTGGACGCCTTCCTTCGCCTGGGCGTGGCCTATGACTGGAACCCGTCCGAGACGGACGAGCGGCTCCTCGAACAGGCGACCATCGCCCTGGATGAGGCTCGGCGGCAGACCCATCGGCGCCTGATGTTCCAACCTGCGGCCTTCCCCGATCCGACGCTGAACCTCTCCCTGATGAGCGATCTCCGGCAGGGTCTCGAAGAGGGTCAGATCGGCCTGCACTATCAACCCAAGCGCGCGGCGGACGGCGCGATTGTCGGGGTTGAGGCGCTGATGCGCTGGACCCACCCGACCCGGGGCGCCATCCGGCCCGACATCTTCATCCTCGCCGCCGAAGAGACGGGCAGCATCCGGGAACTGACCGAGTGGACCCTGACCCAGGCCCTGGCCGACAGCTCAGCGCTGCGACGGGCAGGGTATGATCTGAAAGTGTCGGTGAACGTCTCAGGCCGGGTGCTCTGCGACCTGGCCTTCCGGGACTTCGTGCTCCACACGGTCGGCGCGCGGGCGCATGAACTATGCCTGGAAGTCACTGAGACCGCGGTCATCGAAAGCCCGCAGGCGGCCATAGCGGCGGTGAGCGCCTTCCGGCAGGCGGGGCTGGCCATCTCCATCGACGACTATGGCGTCGGGCTATCGTCGCTGTCCTATCTGAAGACCCTTGAGGCCGACGAACTCAAGCTCGACCGCAGCATCGCTACGGCGGTGTCCACTGAGCGCGATCGCCTGATCCTGCGTTCGACCATCGAGTTGGCGCACAGTCTCAACATGAAGGTCGTCGCCGAAGGTGTGGAAGACGCCGCGGTGGAAGCGGTCCTTCTCGGGCTCGGATGCGACCTCATTCAGGGCTATCTGGTGGCCCGCGCGATGCCGCTGGTTGAACTGAAGAGCTTCCTGGACGCCGCGGCGCCCTCCCCAGCCCTGGCCGCCGCCTCCTAGAGCTGCTGCAGCACGTCGCGTCATGCGACGTTTTGCGACGTGTTTTCAACATGATTAACGTGTGTACTGGATTGTCGCGATCCCCACATCGGGGACTGGATCGGCAGTCGAGGATCACCGCCCGTATCAGCGGCCCTCTCGCACCTGCCCAACGATACCCTCAGCCCTAGATCGCAAGTCCCGCGCCCTCACCCATAAGGGAGTCGCGTCGCACCCGTTGTTCTGCTTTTGTTCGAGCGATGGAGGTGGCGATGACAATACGATCACGGGGGTTTGAAGAGCAGGGCGCTGCGGCCTTTGTTTCAGACCCGAAATGTACTGAAGGGCCGGTGTGGGCCTATTGCGAGGCGGCGAACTGTGGCGGGGTGGCGGCGATCGACCTTGCCCGCTGGCCCCTGCCGACGGGGGCGGGCGGCAACCTGGCGTCGCTAGAAACGCGCATGAGATGCATTTGCGGCGCAAGACAGGCCAGGCTGTCGCGCATCCGTCCCGCCGCGACATCGCGACACGTCACGATCTACCCATTTTCGTAGAACGTCATTCTTGCAACTCATGGGTTACCGACGCTAGGCGGGTGGTGAGGAGCAACCACAACTTCTCACACTTGAAACATTTCGGCTCGACGGCGCTTCCGTTGGGATAACCTGCAGGAATGAGGAGACGGATTTGACGGAGTCCACGACCAAGAGCCCCGATCCCATGGACATCGCCCTGGGGGCGGCCGTGCGCATTCGCCGCCGGACCATCGGCATGTCGCAGGAGGCCCTGGCGGAACAGTGCGGCGTGAGCTTCCAGCAAATCCAGAAATACGAAAACGGCGCCAACCGCATTTCCTTCTCCCGCCTGGTCCAGATCGCCCGCGCCCTGCGTTGCCGGGTGACTGACCTGCTGGACGTGCTGGACACCCCCGACGAAGAGCCGAGCGTCGACCTCGACCTGCTGTCGCGGATGCGCACCCCTGGCGCGCTGGAGCTGCTCACGGTTTACGAACAGCTGCCGCAGGACGCCCGCACCGCCCTGGTCAGCTTCCTGCGCATCCTGTCGCCCGGGACGACCGCCCCGATGCAGACGGCGATCGCCCGCAAGCGCGAACCGGCCTGAGGCGGGGTCTTGCCGGCCGGCCACGAAAAAGGGCGCGACGTCACCGCCGCGCCCTCTTCCGCCGGATCAGCGATCGCGTCGATCAGAGGGTCTTCAGATCCACCGCAGCGGTCTTGCCGCGCTCTTCGCGCAGCTGATAGCTGACCTTGTCGCCTTCATTGAGGGCGCGCATGCCGGCCTGCTCCACGGCGGAGATATGGACGAACACGTCCTTGCCGCCGTCATCCGGCTGGATGAAGCCGTAACCCTTGGTGGTGTTGAACCACTTGACCGTACCTGAGGCCATAATCTGTCGTCTCCCGACTAGCTGACGAAACGTGACGCCGCGGGAAACCGGGCGCCCGTCAACAATCTCAGTCCTCGGGAAACGCAGCTTAGCTCGGCCCAAATCTCGGATTGTCGCCCCTCAAATTTCGACGACGACCTTTCGCCGGTCAATCCGAAAAGGCCGCTATTCGGCGCCTAGAACTTGATCCACCACGGCCTTGGCGTCCTCTCCGCCCCAGTCCGCGCCCCCCGACAGCCGGGCGCGCTCGATGCCGTCGGCCCCATAGATAACCGTGGTGGGCATGCCCGGCGCCGGGGGGACCAGGTCGAAGGCGAGCTTCATATTGGGGTCGCTGTAGAAGGCCAGCGGGGCGTGCTGGCCGATGAAGGTCCGCGCCTTGTCGATCTCGGTCGGGCGGTCGATGCTGACGGCCAGCACCCGCACCGGTTGGCCCTCATAGTGCTTGGCGAGCGCCGCCAGGGTCGGCATTTCGGCGACGCAGGGCGGGCACCAGGTGGCCCACAGGTTCAGCACCACCACCTCGCCGCGGTAGTCGCCAAGCCGCACGGGCTGGCCATCAGGGTCATAGATGGTGGTCACCGGCGCCGGTCGGGGATCCTTGGGCGTCTGCAGGGCGGCCATCTCGCCCTTGGCGAAGGCCCGCATCCCCCGGCTCGCATCGGGATTGGTGGAAGCCTGGCCGATGATGTAGACCACCGCCGCGACGCCGAGGGCGGCGACGCCCCAAAGGACCTTGCCGAACAGGCGGGGTCCGGGTTTCGCCGTTGACTGATCGCTCATATGTCCGACAAAGCCTCCGATACACCGCAACACGACGTCCATATGGCGAAGGCCGAGCCCTCCGGCCAGGGTCAGGCCATGTGGGGCGGACGATTTTCCGCCAAGCCCGCCGACCTGATGCAGGCGATCAATGTCTCCATCGGCTTCGACAAGCGTCTGGCGCCGCAGGATCTGGCCGGCTCCCGGGCGCACGCGGCGATGCTGAAGGCCCAGGGGGTCATCGGAGCCGCTGACGAGGCCGCCATCCAGGACGGCCTCTCGCGCATCGAGGCGGAGATCGCCGACGGGACCTTCCCCTTCCGCGACGAATACGAAGACATCCACATGAATGTGGAGGCCCGCCTGCGCGAGCTGATCGGCCCGGCGGCCGGCCGGCTGCACACCGCCCGCTCACGCAACGACCAGGTGGCGCTCGACTTCCGCATGTGGGTCCGCGAGGCCTGCCATCGCACGGCGGGGCAACTTCAGGCCCTCCAGCGGGCCCTTGTGGCCCAGGCCGAGGCCCACGCTGAGACCCTGATGCCGGGCTTCACCCACCTGCAGCCGGCCCAGCCGGTGACCTTCGGCCACCACCTGATGGCCTATGTGGAGATGTTCGGCCGCGACGCCTCGCGGTTCACCGACGCGGCGATCCGCATGAATGAATGCCCCCTGGGCGCCGCGGCCCTGGCCGGCTCGCCCTTCCCCATCGACCGTCACGCCACGGCCAAGGCGCTCGGGTTCGACCGGCCCACCGCCAACTCGCTGGACAGCGTCTCGTCCCGCGATTTTGCGCTCGAGGCTCTGGCGGCCGGCGCCATCTGCGCCACACACCTGTCGCGCCTGGCCGAGGAGATCGTCATCTGGATGACGCCGCAGTTCGGCTTCATCGCCCTGTCGGACGCCTTCACCACCGGCTCGTCCATCATGCCGCAGAAGAAGAATCCGGACGCCGCCGAGCTCGTCCGGGCCAAGGCCGGCCGCATGCTGGCGGCCTTCACCCAGCTGACCGTGGTGATGAAGGGCCTTCCGCTCGCCTATTCCAAGGACATGCAGGAGGACAAGGTCCCGACCTTTGAAGCCTTCGACGTGCTCGACCTGTCGCTGGGCGCCATGACCGGCATGGTCGCCGACCTGACCCCCAACGCCGCGCGCATGGCGGCAGCGGCCGGGGCCGGCTTCTCCACCGCCACTGATCTCGCCGACTGGCTGGTGCGGACCCTCGACATGCCCTTCCGCGACGCCCACCACATCACCGGCGCTGCGGTGAAGCGGGCCGAGCTGTTGGGCTGCGACCTGGCCGACCTGCCCCTGGACGACATGAAGGCCCTGGACCCGCGCATCGGCTCCGGCGTTTATGAGGTTCTGACACCGGCCGCATCCGTGGCCAGCCGCAAAAGCTATGGCGGCGCTGCTCCCGACCAGGTTCGCGCCCAGGTCGCCCGCTGGAAGGACTTGCTGAAATGAACCTCCGCGTCCCGCTGCTCTTGGCCCTGGCCAGCACCTTGACCATCGCCGCCTGCGGCAAGGCCGGCGGCCTTGATCGTCCGCCGCCCCTGTGGGGCGATCCGGCCACCGGCGAGGTGGTCGGCCCGCGGCCGGCGGCCGGCAAGCCGGTGGACACGGTCGATCCACGCACCCGCTCCACCAACCCGGCGCCGTCGCGCACCCTGCCCATCGATGGGACGTCGTCCAATCCGAGCTCCTCGGGCCCGCAGGGCGCCCTTCCCGACCCCTACGCCAATCCCCGATGAATCACTTCGAACTGCGGGACGGCGAGCTGTACTGTGAGGATGTGCCCCTGGCGGCCATCGCCCAGGCGGTAGGCACGCCGGTCTATGTCTATTCCACCGCCACCTTCGAGCGGCACTATACGGTCCTGCGCGAGGCCCTGGAGGCCGAGGGCGTCCACGACCCGCTGATCGCCTTTGCGGTGAAGGCCAACTCCAACCTGGCTGTACTCAGGACACTCGCCCAGCTGGGCGCCGGGGCCGATACGGTGTCCGAGGGCGAGATCCGCAGGGCGCTCGCCGCCGGCGTGCCGCCCGAGCGCATCGTCTTCTCCGGCGTCGGCAAGACCCGCTCTGAGATCGCCTTCGCCCTGGACGCCGGGGTCTGCGAGATCAATGTGGAGTCCGAGCCGGAAATGCTGGCCATCGCCCAGGTGGCGCAAAGTCTGGGCAAACGCGCCACCATCGCCTTCCGGGTCAATCCCGATGTGGCGGCCGGCGGCCACGCCAAGATCGCCACCGGCAAGTCGGAGAACAAGTTCGGCGTCTCCTTCGCCGAAGCTGAGCGGCTCTACGCCCAGGCCTCCAACAACGCCTGGCTGAAGCCTGTCGGCGTGGCCTGTCACATCGGCAGCCAGATCACCGATCTCGCCCCCATGGCCGAGGCGTTCGAAAAGATGGCGGGTCTCGTCCGTCGCCTCAAGGGCGAAGGCCTGCACGTGGAGCGTCTGGACCTGGGCGGCGGGCTGGGCGTGCCCTATTTCAACCAGCCCGAGCCCCCCACGCCTGCCGACTACGCCAAGGTCGTTGCGCAGGCGACCCGCGGCCTGGACGTGACGCTCGCCTTCGAGCCCGGCCGGGTGATCGCGGCCAACGCGGGCGTGCTGCTGGCTCAGGTGGTGCACGTTCATGAGCGGCCTGAGGGTCGGCGCTTCCTGGTCCTGGACGCCGCCATGAACGACCTGCTGCGTCCGGCCATGTACGACGCCTATCACGACATCCGCGCGGTCAATCCCCGTGAGGGGGAGGCCAGGCCCTATGATGTGGTCGGCCCCGTCTGCGAGACCGGCGACACCTTCACCCGGGATCGCGCCCTGCCGGCCTTCGAATCCGGCGACCTGGTGGCCTTCATGAGCGCCGGGGCCTATGGCGCCTCCATGGCCAGCGAGTACAACAGCCGCCCCCTGGTCCCCGAGGTCATGGTCAAGGGCGGCGACTACGCCATCGTGCGCCCCCGGCCGACCTACGAGGAGATGCTGGCCCGGGAGACGCCTGCCCCCTGGCTGTGAGGCAGCTCGGATGACCAGGATATGCGAGAGATAATGCGAGTCGTTCGCATTATTCTTGACCGTCTTGCGTGAGGTTGTTTAGACGCCCCCTGACGAACCTTGGGGGATCACATGCTGAAACACGCTCTCGTCTGCGCCGCCTCCGCCGCGCCCATCCTGCTGGCATTGCCCGCCAGCGCCCTGGCCCTGGCCGCGCCTGAGCGCCCGAGCGAGATCGACGAGCTTGTGGTCGTCGGCGCTCTGACCGATGTGGCCGTCACCCGTTCGGAGCTGGCGGCCACCCAGGCCAACGATCTGCAGGACATCTTTCGCCGCACGCCGTCGGTGACCGTCGGCGGCTCGGTCGGCCTGGCCCAGAAGATCTATGTCCGCGGGCTGGAAGACTCCCAGCTCAACGTCACGGTGGACGGCGCCCCCCAGGGCGGCACCCTGTTCCACCACATCGGCCGCGTCTCCATCGAGCCTGAGTTGCTGGAGACCGTGGAGCTTCAGACCGGAGCTGGTGAGGCCACCGCAGGCTTCGGCGCGATCGGCGGCGCCATCCGCTTCCGCACCCGCGACCCGGTGAGCCTACTGGAGGGCGATCAGCGCTTCGGCGCGATCGCCAAGGCCGGTTGGTTCTCCAATGACGGCCAGAAATACAGCCTGACCGGCTATGGACGCCTGACGGGAGACGTCGGCGTGATGGCGTCCTTCGTCCATGTGGACCGCGAAGCCATGGAGGACGGCGACGGCGTCCTGATGCGCGGCACCGCCGGCGAGCAGACCCTGGGCTTCCTGAAGGTCGGCGGAGACTTCGGGGACGGACATCGGTTCGCCGTCAGCTACGAGCAGCGCAAGGAGAAGGGCGCCTTCGGGCAACGGCCCAACTGGCCCGTGCGCGTCAATGACCGCCTGTTCCCCGCCGAGGCCGAGCGGCGCACGGCCGTGGCCAATTACGGCTTTGACTCCGGGCAGGGGTGGGACCTGGAAGCCACCGGCTATGTCACCCGCACGGACTTCACCCAGGACCGCTTTGATCGCTGGGGCCTCTATGGGGCCGAGATCGAGTCCCAGGGCTTTGACCTGCGCGGCCGCTTCGAACTGGGCGCCCACCGTCTGACCGCTGGCGTCGAGCACCGGCGAGACTCCGTCATGAGCCAGTACCTCGGCGACATCGCCCAGTGGGGGCCGTGGACCTGGGATCGGAACGTCAGCCGCTTCGAAGAGGAAGGCCAGCTGAGCGCGATCTACGCCCAGAACCTCTGGCGTCCGACCGAGGCCCTCAAGATCAGCTTCGGCGCCCGCTATGACGATTATGAGCTGGAGCAGATCACCTATGGCGGGCGCGCCGCCAGTGACGGCTTCAGCTTCAACGCCGGCCTGGACTATGAGCTTCTCGCCGGGCTCACCCTGAATATCGGCTATGCCGAGGCCTTCCGGGGCAAGGAGATCGGCGACGCCTTCACCTTGGAAAGCCGACCCGGCCGCCGCTCCCTGGCGCCGGACCTGAGGGCCGAGACGGTGGGCAATTTCGAGGTCGGCCTGGCCTGGGTTCAGGACGGCTGGACGGCCTCGGCCGTCTATTACGACATGAAGATCAAGGATGTGATCCTTGATCAGCTGGGATCAGGTCCCGCCCCTCAGGCCGCCACCTATTATGAGAATGTCGGCGACTACCAATCCGACGGCGTCGAGATTCGGCTCGGCTATGATGCGGGCCTGTGGGGGGTGGACGCCTTCTACAACAGCTACGACGCCCGCCTGAACGGTCGCCAGATCGAGGGTTATGAACAGATCGCCCTTGGCAATTCGATGGGCGACAACGTCAACGTGACCGGTCGGTTCGACCCGAGCCCCCGCCTGGGCTTTCAGGCCAGCCTGACCCACTACAGCGACCTTAATGATATCGAGGTGCTCTATCGCGAGGTGGAGCTGGGCTATATCGGACAGACCCAGTTCGTGGATAAGCCTGGCTACACGGTCCTGGACCTGTTCGCCCGCTGGACACCCTTCGAAGACCGCAACATCGAGCTGCTCGCGGCGATCTACAACGTCTTCGACGAGACCTACCGCGCCCATGCCAGCGTGGCCGACTACAGCGCCATCCCCGGCTATGAGATCGTCCGCGGCCTCAACGAACCCGGGCGCAATGTGAGGCTGACCGCCTCCTACCGCTTCTGATGAAGGCCGGCCGGCGCGCCCTGCGGCTGTGGCATCGGTGGTTCGGCCTCGCCGCCGGACTGTGGCTGATGCTGCTGGCGATCACCGGCTCGGCGATCACCTACTATGAGGAGCTGGATCACGCCCTGAACGGCGACCTGCGTCAGGTCGCCCGGACGGGTCCGCCTGTCCCTGCGCCGGTCACCACGGCGCTGACCCGGGCAGAGGCGCTGTTTCCAGGGCTCCAGTCTCGTCATATCGACCTTCCCGATCGGCCGAATGAGACAATCTGGCTGATTGGCTCGGCGACGATTGAGGGCCAGCGGACGGGTGTTCAAGTGTTCGCCCATCCCCAGAGCGGCGAACTGGTGGGATGGCGCCAGAGTGGGGTCTGGTCCCTGGACAGGCGACACCTGCCTGATCTGCTCTATGGCCTGCACGTCGATCTGCTGGTCGCCCCGTGGGTGACGGCGGTCTTTGGCTTAATCAGTCTATTCTGGCTGATCGATCACCTCCTGGCCCTGGCCTTGGCCGTGCCCAAGCTCGCCCTGTGGCGGGAGGCCTTCTGGGTCAATGGCCGCCCTGGCAGCCTGCGCCGACTCTTCGACTGGCATCGCGCCCCGGGGCTATGGGCCTGGCCCGTGACCTTCGCCCTGGCGCTGACCGGCGTCACCCTGGCTTGGCCGGAATTGAGCCGGGAGGCCGTGCGCCCCATCGCAGCCGTGTCAGACCGACTGGAATACAGCCTGCCGGACCGGACCATCGAGGCGCGCCTGACCATCGACCAAGCCATGTCGAAGGTCGCGCCGCTAGAAGAGATCGACAGCCTGCGCCCCCTCCCTGACAAGGGTGTCTACGCCATCCGCACCTTTGATCCCCGCGATCTGGACTACCAGGGCCGCCTCTGGACCTATGTGGACATGGAAACCGGCGAGATCGTCGGGCGCCGCCATGATGTAGGAAAGGGGCTTGGCGACGCCTTTTTCGCCTGGCAGTACCCCCTTCACTCCGGCCAGGCCTTCGGCGAGGTCGGCCGCGCACTGGTCTTCCTAGGCGGCATAATCACCGCGGCCCTGTCAGTCACCGGCCTCATGCTCTGGCTAAGGCGCGGGCGTCCCCTGGTCCGTTAGGCCGTCTAGCCTCAGTCCATCGCCCCGACATAGGGCAGGCCCCGCAGGCGGCCGGCGGCGTCCATGCCGTAGCCGACGAGGAAGCGCGGCGGGGCGGTCCAGGCGACGAAGTCCGGCTCGATGGCCCGGGGCGTCGGCCAGGGCTTGGTGGCGAAGACGCAGGTCAGCACCTCAGAGGCGCCGGAGTCCCGCACCAGCCGGGCGGCTTCGCTGAGCGACAGACCGGTGTCGATCACATCATCAACAATCAGGGCGCGGCGACCCTCCAGCGGACGCTGCAGGTCGGCGCGCACTTCGCAGCGGCCAAGACTGGCCCGGGCGTCGCCATAGGAGGCCAGCCACAGGGCGTCGAAGCGAACATGGCGTCCGGCCCGCGCCAGGGCCCGGGTCAGATCGGCGCAGAACCACAGACCGCCGGTGAGCAGGCAGATGACCACCGTGTCGTCGTCGATCCTGGGCGCGATGGTCTTGGCCAGCGCCTCCACCCGGGCGGCGACCTCGGCCTCGTCCAACAGGATCTCGGCCACCGGCTCAGTCATGGTGCTCCGCCTCGGCGGCGTGCGCCGGCTCGGCCAGGGGGACAGCGTCCCGCGCCGGCGGATGGGCCGCCTCGGGGAGGCTGGCCTCGGCCGCCCCGCGCAGGTCGAGCATTTCAGCCGGGGCCGCGGGGGGTTCAGCGGCGGCGCGCAGCTCGGCGAAGGTGATTTCCAGGTCCGCCGCCGCGCCCGGCGGATCGATCAGGGAGATGGCGAAATGGCGGGTCTCGCCAGGCGGGATCACCGGATCGGCCGGGCGGGCGATCTTGGTGGCGACCGCCACGCCCGCCTTGTCCAGCAGGCGGATCTGCAGGGGCGGGGCGGTGATGGTGCGATCTTCGATATTGCGGATCATGCCCGACACCGACAGGGCCGCATGGCCGTCATGGAGGGCAGGCTCGAATTCCACCCCCTCAATGGCCAGGCCGACGCTATTGACCGGCAGCCCGACGCTGGCGAAGGCGCCGGCCGCGCTGGGCCACAGGCGCACCACATCGACCCGGAACACCACGGCCACCACAATCATCAGGGCCAGCGCCGCCGACATGCCGGCCCAGACCACGCCGGTGGCGGCGGCCTCCCGCAGGCGTCGGGAATCATCGGCCTTCGCTCGGAAAGCCCGCGGCAGGGCCTCGCCGGCCCGGCCCGTGGGCTCGGCCTCAGGCGCCGGGGCAACCTCGGGCGTGGGTTGATCGGCGGCCGCAGGGGGGCTATCGGCGGGGGCGGGTGCGGGGCTTGCGACCGGCTCAGGGGCCGCCGCAGGCGCTTCGCGGCGGGCCGTCCACCGGTTTCCACAGCTCGCGCACTTCACGACGCGCCCTTGTTCAGGGATCTTTGCGTCGTCCACGAAATAGCTGGTGGAGCAATCTGGACAGGTCAGTATCATGGCCGCTGTATCGGACCCTCCAGCCCACCGTATCGAGGTCGCCGATTCCGGTCTCCATGTCCAGAAACCCGAACGCCGCAGAAACGGCCGACGCCTGGGACGCCGTCGTGCGCTTCGACGACGTCTCCATGCGGTACGGACGCGAGCCTGAGACGCTCAGGGACCTCTCCTTCTCCTTGCCGCAAGGGTCTTTCCATTTCGTCACCGGCCCCTCGGGGGCGGGCAAGACCTCCCTGTTGAAACTGATCTATCTGGCCGCCCAGCCGTCCAAGGGACTCTTGCACCTGTTCGGCCAGGATGTGGTCCAGACTCCGGCCGAGGTGCGTCCGTTCCTGCGCCGCCGGATTGGCGTGGTCTTCCAGGAATTTCGCCTCCTCGATCATCTGAGCGCCTTCGACAATGCGGCCGTGCCGCTGCGGATCGCCGGTCGCAAGCCCGACTCCTACCGTCAGGACGTGGCCGAGCTGCTCACCTGGGTCGGCCTCAAGGACCGGATGCACGCCCTGCCCCCCACCCTGGCCGGCGGCGAGAAACAGCGGCTGGCCATCGCCCGCGCCGTGGTGGGACGTCCTGACATCCTGCTCGCCGACGAGCCCACCGGCAATGTGGACCATGAGATGGGCCTGCGCATCCTGCGCCTGTTCCTGGAGCTGAACCGCCTGGGAACCACCGTGCTGATCGCCACCCACGACCAGGATCTGGTCGCCAGGTCGGGCATGCCGGTCCTGCACCTGGAGGATGGGCGGCTGGCGCACATGGGCCCGGTTTCCGCCGGGGCGCGACCATGAGCCGTCGCCGGACCAGCGGGCCCTTCGACCTCGACCGGTGGCGGCCGGCCCCCTTCCTGCCCGAGCGGGACACCCGCGACAGCGCCCTGGTCTTCGTGGTCGCCGTCCTCTGTTTCCTGGCCTGTCTGACCGCGCTTGGCGTCATCGCCTCGGACCGGGCGGCCCGGGGCTGGTCCCACCAGCTCAGCGGCGAGATGACGGTGATCGTCCGGCCCAAGGCTAATGAAACCCCGGACTCCGCCGCCGCCCGCGCCGCCGAGACCCTAGCCGGCGTCCCTGGCGTCGCCGAGGCGAGAGCGCTTGAGCGGGAGAAGGCCGAGGCCCTGATCGCCCCCTGGCTGGGGGAGGCCGCCGATCTCGCCGACCTGCCGGTGCCCCGCCTGGTGGCGGTGGTGCTCGACCGCGAGGCCCCAGCTTCGGCCCAGAGCCTGGAGCGGGCCCTGCTGGCCCGCGGCCTGGATGCGGTGGTGGACGACCACACCACCTGGCTCGCCGACATCCAGCGCGGCGCGGCGATCGCCCGCTGGGTCGGGCTTGGGGTCTTCCTGCTAATTTCGGCCGCAGCCGCCGCGGTCGTCGCCTTCGCCACCCGGGCGGGCCTGGCCGCCCGGCGCGAGGTGGTCGAGCTGCTGCACCTGACCGGGGCCGAGGACGCCTTCATCGCCCGACTGTTCCAGGTCCGGTTCGCTCAGATGGCCGCGGGCGCCGGCCTGGTGGGCGCCGCCTGCGCCGCAGTTCTGGGCGCGGCGATGCGGCTGGGCGGCGGCGGACAGGGGCTGACGCCCGTGCTTCCAGTGGCTTGGAGCGATCTGCTGGCTGTTCTACCCTGCCCCTTGGCCGCAGCCCTGGTGGCGGCGGTGGCGGCGCGGGTGACGGCCGCGAGTCTCATTCGCGAGCTGTCCTGAGAGCCCCATGAAAACGCTCGCCCTCCTTTTTGTGGCCGCCCTGATCTGGGCCGCCGGCCTTCTGGCCTTCGCCATCCGGATCGAGCAGTCCACCCCGGCTCCGGAACCCGTGGTCGCCGACGGCATCGTCGCCCTCACCGGCGCGGGATCGAACGAACGAATCGCCGCGGGCATGCGTCTCCTGGAGGCCGGCAAGGGCGACCGGATGCTGATCTCCGGCGTCAACCGAGAGGCCAGCCGCGAAGACATCCGCAATGTCAGCCGGGCCGTACAGTTGCTCTACGACTGCTGCGTCGATCTGGGCTTCGAGGCCGCTGACACCTTTGGCAACGCCCAGGAGACCGCGGGCTGGGTGCGGGCCAGGCGCTATGACAGCCTGATCATCGTCACGGCCGACTACCATATGCCCCGGGCCATGCTGGAACTGGGCTCGGCCCTGCCTGGCATCACGCTCCAGGCCTACCCCGTGACCACGCCGAGCCTCGACGCCCAGCGTTGGTGGCGCACGACCGGCGGCGCCCGGCTGATGGTGATGGAGTATTCCAAATACCTGGCCATTCTCGGCCGCGAACTGGTCCTGCGCCTGGGCCCCAAGGACGAGGCGCCGCCAGAGCCGGCCTCTCAGGGCGGTTGATCTTTCGCCGACCAGCGGCGAACCAGGGACCAAGGACAATGCAAGAAAGAGGCTCGCCGTGACGGCTCTGCGCTCCCTGCTCTTTGTGGCGCTCTTCTATCTGTGGTCCGCCACCGTGGCGATCCTGATCACCCCGCTGATGCTGGCGCCGCGCACGTGGATTCTGCGGGCGCTCGATTTCTGGAGCCGCGGCGTCATCGCCCTGCTGCGGATCTGCGACATCCGCGTCGAGGTCCGGGGACTAGAGCACCTGCCCAAAGGCAAGGCCCTGGTGGCGCCCAAGCACCAGTGCATGTTCGACGTCTTCGCCCAGTTCGCCTGGCTGCCAGACTCCTGCTTCGTCCTGAAGAAGGAGCTCATGTGGATCCCCTTCTTCGGCTGGTACGCCCAGAAGGCGCGTATGATCGTGGTCAACCGCGAGGCCCAGGCCGCCGCGCTGAAAAAGCTGGTGCGCGACACCGAAGAGCGCCTGCAGGAAGACCGCCAGCTGGTGATCTTTCCCGAAGGCACCCGGGGCGAGCCCGGCGTGCGCGGCAGCTACAAGCCCGGCATCGCGGCCCTTTACCGGGAGCTGAACCTGCCGGTGCATCCGGTGGCCACCAATTCCGGGGTCCACTGGCCCAAGCACGGCTTTCTGCGCAAACCGGGCGTCATCGTCTTCGAATATCTGGAGCCGATCCCGCCGGGCCTGAAGCGCGCCGAGTTCATGCGCACCCTGGAGGAACGGATCGAAACGGCCTCGATGAAGCTGCTGGACCTCTAGGCCAGCGCGGCTCTGGTGCGAGTCTCGACCTGGATCAGCAGGTCTTCCATGGCCCGGTCGCGCACGCCCTCGTCGCGGAGGTGGCCCAACAGGTCGCGCAGATAGTCCTCGTTGGGCCCCGACAGGCCGACGGCGCCAGTGATCAGCTCAGCCTGCCGCTCCAGGGTAAGGGCCCCGGCCCACTGGGGATGGCTGAGGTCGGAGAGGAAGACCAGACTCTCCACCCGCCGGCCATCGGCCAGGCGCACAGGTCGCCAGGCCTCCAGATAGGTCTCGGTGGGCTGCTCGCGCTCCATCAGATAGGCATAGACCTCCGGCCAGTCGGCCTCTGCCACCAGATAGGCTGCGCCCCGCACCGCGCCGCCGGGCGCCAGGCCCAGCACCAGGCCCGGCCGCTCATAGGTGCCCCGATGGTGGACCGAATAGATGCAGAAGGCCCGGCGACGGCCGTGTAGGATGGCGCTCGAGCGCTCGACAAAGCTGAAGCCCGGCCGCCACATGAGCGACCCATAGCCGAACACCCACCGCCCCTCGCCGTCCGCCATTCCTGACCTGTCCGTAGAAAGCCTGCAAAGCCGTCCATGTCTGTGCCTGATCCCGCCCCCGCCCGCAAACCCCGCCGCCTGGGCCTGATCCTGCCCTTCGCCCTCCTGTTCCTGGCGATGATCGTCTGGAGCGGATTCTGGTTCTGGACCCGCATTCAGGTCGGCGACAGGATGGACGCGACGGCGGAAAACCTGCGCATCGCAGGCTATGAGGTCAGCTGGGGGACGCGCAGCATCGGCGGCTATCCCTTCCGCCTGAACGTCACCCTCACCGACGCGGTCATCCGCGAGCCCTCCGGCTGGGCCCTGGCTACCCCGCGCCTGGAGTCCGAGGCCTATATGCATGCGCTGGGCCGCTGGATATTTGCCGCGCCCGACGGCCTGACCTTCACCCGGCCTCGCTCAGGCGCGGTCCAGGTGACCGGCAAGATGATCCGCGCCAGCCTGGGAAACGCCGAGGCCAGGCCGCCGCGCTTTGACTTCGAGGGCCGGGAGCTGATCTTCACCCCGGCGCCGGGCGCCCAGCCCTTCGCCCTGTCTCAGGCCCAAAAGGTGGCCTTCCACCTGCGGCCTGGCCCCGAGGATCAGGGCGCTCTGTTCCTGGAGGTCGAGGATGGCCAGGCGCAGATGTCAGGCCTGTTCGCCCGCATCGCCCAGGACGGCGACATCGACCTGAAGTGGGACGCCCTGCTCACCAAGATGAGTGAATTCAGCGGCCCTGACTGGCCCAACGCCGTGCGCAACTGGAGCCAGGCCGGCGGCATGGCGCAGGTGCGCGAAGCCGGCCTGACCGCCGGGGAGGCGGTGATCGGCGTCAATCGCGGCCAGCTGTTCGTCGGCCCCGATGGCCGTCTGCGCGGAACCCTGGACGTCACCCTGCGCCAGGCGCCCGAGGCCCTTGCGGCGCTGGGCGCCGGCGGCGTCCTGCCCCCTGAGACCGCCGAGACCGCCGCCGCCGTCGCCGCCGCGCGCCAGGGCGCGGACAATGTCGCTCAGGCGGCCATCACCTTCCAGGCCGGCCAGACGACCCTTGGCCCCGTGGCCATCGGGCCGGCGCCGCGGGTCTATTGAGGCCGATGGTTTCGGCTGCAACTTTCTTGCGCGAAGGGCGCCTATTGCGCCCCTTCGCGCAATGACTTAGGTCGCGGCTTTCGTTTCGGGAATAGAAATGGCCGACGCTCAGCAAGCCGCGCCCGCAGCCTCGTCCGGAGGCGCCCTGCCCCTGGAGGCCGTGCGCGCGCGGATCGACGAGATCGACGCGGGCCTGCTGGCCCTGCTGGACGAGCGCACGGCGCTGGGCAAGCAGGTGGCCGCAGCCAAGGCCGCCGCCGGTCAGGCCGACCGCTTCGGGCTTCGCCCGGGCCGCGAGACCGAAATCCTGCGCCGCCTGCTGGCCATGCCCCGCACCGGCGCCAGCGACGCCCTGGTCATCCGCATCTGGCGCGAGCTGATGGGCCAGAGCCTGGCCCTGCAGGGGCCCTTCAACCTGACCGTCTGGGGGGGGCCGACCCAGGCCCGCGCCCTGGAGCTGACGCGGCTGCGCTTTGGCGCGGCGCCGCCCCTGCGCATGGCTCAGAAGCCTGAAGAGACCCTCGCGGCCGCCAAGCTCAAGGGCGGGGTGGGCGTGGCCATGCTGACCGGGGACAGCGCTTGGTGGGGCCGGCTGCTGGCGGAGCCGAAGCTCAAGGTCTTCGCCGTCCTGCCCTGCCTTAACGCGTGGGGGCCGCCCTCGGCGCTGGCCTTCGCCGAGGTGGAGGTGGAGCCCACCGGCGCCGATGTCACCCTCTGGGTCACCGACGCGCCGGGGCCAGCCGCCAAGGTGGCCGAGACGCTGAGCCGCGACGGGGTGGCGGCCGAGCTGCTAAGCGAGGCCGGCGGGCTGAAGCTCTTCACCCTGGCGGGCTATTATCAGGCCGATGATGAGCGCCTGGCCCGGGCGCCTGGTCGCCTGAGCGGCGTCATCGGGGCTGCACCGGAACCGTTCGACGTGTAAGAGCCAGGGCCTGATACGTCCAAACCCAGGCCCGCCCATGTCCCATTCCCCCGATCGCGCCGCCGCCGACCGTCCGGTTCCCAAGCCGGGCATCCTCGATATCTCGGCCTATGTCCCCGGCAAGGCCAAGGTCGACGGGATCGAGCATCCGCTGAAGCTGTCGGCCAATGAGAACATCCTGGGCTGCAGCCCCCGGGCCAAGGCCGCCTATGCCGGCGCCATCGACCAGCTGCACATCTATCCCGACAGCCGCGCCACCCCCCTGCGCCAGGCCATCGCCGCGGAGTTCCGACTGGAGCCCGAACAGCTGATCTTCGGCTGCGGCTCGGACGAGATTTTCCACATGCTCTGCCAGGTCTATCTGGAGCCGGGCGACAATATCGTTCAGGGGGAGTTCGCCTTTGGCGCCTACGCCATCGGGGCCCGCGCCTGCCAGGCGCAGGTGCTCAGCGCGCCCGAACCCGACTACCGGGTCGATGTGGACGAGCTCCTGAAGCTGGTGAACGACCGCACCCGCCTGGTCTTCATCGCCAATCCCGGCAATCCCACCGGCACCTATGTCGGCGGCGAAGAGATCCGTCGCCTGCACGCGGCCCTGCCCAAGAGCGTGGTCCTGGTGCTGGACGGCGCCTATGCCGAATTCGTCGATGATCCCGCCTTCGAGGACGGGACGGACCTGGCCCGCACCAGCGACAATGTCATCGTCACCCGCACCTTCTCCAAGCTGCACGGCCTGGCGACCCTCCGCGTCGGCTGGGCCTATGGGCCGGCCGAGATGATCAGCGCGCTCGACCGCATCCGCCAGCCGTTCAACACCTCCATCCCAGGCCAGCTGGCCGCGGTGGAGGCCCTGGCCGACAAGGACTTCCAGAAGGCCTCCCTGGACCTGCTGGCCCAATGGCGGCCCTGGCTCGCCCAGCAGCTGGGAGGGCTTGGCCTGTCGCCGGTGCCCAGCGCCACCAACTTCGTGCTGGTGGGCTTCCCCGCCACGGGCGCGAAGAGCGCCCAGGCGGCCGAGGCCTATCTGGCCAGCCGCGGCCTGATCGTCAGGGGCGTCGGCGGCTATGGCCTGCCCCACCACCTGCGCATGACCATCGGGCTTGAGGCGCACAACCGCGCCGTGGTCGAGGCGCTCGCCGACTTCATGCAGGCCGATTGATGGCTGAGCCCGTCTTCGCCCGCCTGGCCATCATCGGCTGCGGCCTCATCGGCTCGTCCCTGGCCCGGGGCGCGCGGGCGTCCGGCGCGGCGGGCCAGATCGTCATCCATGACGCCAGCCCCTTTGCGCGGGCCCGCATCGCTGAGCTCGGCCTGGCTGATGCGGTGACGCTGAGCGCCGAAGAGGCCGTGACCGGCGCCGACCTGATCATCTTCGCCACCCCGGTGCGGGCCATCGGCGAGGCGGCGGCCGCCTGCGCCCACGCGATCTCGCCCGGCGCCATCGTCAGCGATGTAGGCTCGGTGAAGGCGGCGGTCAGCGAGGCGCTCGCCGCAGCCTTGCCGGGCAGCGTCCACATCGTGCCGGGCCACCCCATCGCCGGCACCGAGCAGTCCGGCCCCGACGCCGGCTTCGCCGAACTGTTCCACCAGCGCTGGGTGATCCTGACCCCCCAGGCCCGGGAGGACGACGCCTATCTCGACGCCGTGCAGCGCCTGGCCGACTTCTGGACCGCGCTGGGCGCCCAGGTCGAGCGTATGGACGACAAGCACCACGACCTTGTTCTGGCCGTCACCAGCCACCTGCCCCACCTGATCGCCTACAACATCGTCGGCACCGCCGCCGACATGGAGGAGGTCACCCGGGCCGAGGTGATGAAATACTCCGCCGGCGGTTTCCGCGACTTCACCCGCATTGCGGCGTCTGACCCGACCATGTGGCGCGACATCTTCCTGACCAACAAGGACGCGGTGCTAGAGGTCCTGGGCCGCTTCACTGAGGATCTGCAGGCCCTGTCACGAGCCATACGCTGGGGCGAGGGCGACAAGCTGTTTGACCTGTTCAGCCGCACCCGGGAGATCCGCCGCGGCGTCATCGAGGCCGGCCAGGAAAGCGCCGAGCCGGACTTCGGCCGAAAGCGGGGCGGCTGATGCACGGCATGGCCTGGCTCGCCATCGCCATCGTCGCCGAGGTGATCGCCACCACGGCCCTGAAGGCGTCCGACGGCTTCCGCAACACCGCGCCCTCGGTGATCACCGCCATCGGCTACGGGATCGCCTTCTGGTGCATGTCCCAGGCCATGCGCACCGTGCCGGTGGGGATCGTCTACGCCCTGTGGTCAGGCGTCGGCATCGTCCTGATCACCGCCATCGCCTGGGTCCTCTACCGCCAGCAGATCGACACCGCCGGCCTCATCGGCATCGGCCTGATCCTGGCTGGCGTGGTGGTGATCCAGGTGTTCTCCAAGGCGACGGCTTAGGGCGAAATTCCCCCTCACACCCTCCCCCCAACTCCTCATCGCCCTCGGGCTTGACCCGACCAAGACGGTTGGGGGGGTAGCGAAGGGGCGGTCCGCCCCCCTAACTCAATCCTCCGGCGCGGCCGGGCCGGGCGCGTCCACCTTCAAAAACTCAGCCGTCGCCTCAATGGCCTCCACCAGGCCCATGCGCTGGATCTCGACCCCCGGCGGCAGGCTGGAGAACAGGCGGGTGGGGGCGGCGGCGTCCAGCATGACGAAGACGCCCTTGTCGTCGGCGCGGCGGATCAGGCGGCCGAAGGCCTGGGCGATGCGGCCCCGGGCGATGGAGTCGTCATAGCCCTTGCCGCCGAAACGGACCCGGCGGGCCTTGTGCAGGATGTCCGGACGCGGCCACGGCACCCGGTCGAAGACCAGCAGGCGCAGGGATCGGCCCGGCACGTCGACGCCATCGCGGACGGCGTCAGTGCCGAGCAGACAGGCGTCCTCCTCGGCCCGGAAGATGTCCACCAGGGCGCCGACCTCCAGCGCGTCCACATGCTGGGCGTAAAGGGCCAGGCCCTTGTCGGCCAGGGGGCCGGCGATCCGCTCATGGACCGCGCGCAGGCGGCGGATGGCGGTGAACAGGCCAAGGCCGCCGCCGCCGGCCGCCAGGAACAGCTCGCGCATGGCCGCAGCCACCTGACGGGGATCCTCCTTGCCCACGTCTGTGACCACGAAGGCCCGCGCATTGGCGGCGTAGTCGAAGGGTGAGGCGAGCTTCAGCGTCTTGGGCCGGTCGGGCAGACGCGCTGCGCCGGTGCGCATCTCGGCGAGCGCAAAGGGATCATCCAGGCCCGGATCGGCCAGGGTGGCGCTGGTGACCAGCACCCCGTGGGCGGGCGCGATGACCGCATTGGTCAGGGGTTCGGTGGGATCGACCCAATGGCGGCGACAGGCGGCGTCCACCACCCGGCCATAGAGGAAGGTGGCGTCGAACCAGTCGACAAAGTCCGGATCATCCTCGGCGTCCTCGTCGATGGCCCGCAGCATGGAGCGCCAGGCCGGCAGGGTCATCCGCGCCCGGCGATCCAGCCCGCGCAACGCCCCTTCGATCCGCGCCCGCTCGCTCGGTCCCAGCGTAGCGGCCTCGGCGTCCAGCAGGTCTTCCAGGTGACGGGCCAGCGCCAGCAGGGGCGCTTCGATGCGGGCCAGCGCCGCAGCCGCCTCCCGGGCGGTGTCGCGGACCAGATCCAGAGCGGGCCGGGCGGCGCACTCCATGCCCACCTCCGATGGTGCGGCCCGGGCGCGCAGCTGCTCCAGCACCGCGACCAGAAAGGCCTCGATGGCGCCGATGGGGTTCACCTCGCCGGTGGCCGGCGCAATGCGGCCAGACCAGCCCTCGCCGGGCAGGGCGGCGGCCGCCTGCAGGGCGGCCAGCAGGGCGCGCTTGGCCTCGTCGGCGTCGCCCAGCATGTCCATCAGCCGGGCCTCAAGCCCTCGGCCCCGCCGGCCTCGGCCCTCCGGCCCCCGCAGCCAGCGGCGCAGCTCGGCGGCCTCGGCGCCGGAAATGGCGGCGGAGAAGGCGCTGTCGGCGGCCTCGAACAGGTGGTGGCCCTCGTCGAACACCAGGCGCTTCAGATGCGCGGTCTCGCTGTCGGCCCTAGAGCCCCGGGCCGCCCGCGCCCCGTCAAAGGCCGCCTGGGTCAAAACGAGCGCATGATTGGCGATCACCAGGTCAGCGCGCCGCGATCCCCGGATGGCCTTCTCCACGAAACAGGTCCGGTAGTGCTGGCAGCCGGCGTGCACGCACTCGCCGCGGCGGTCCACCAGATTGGCGGCCGAGGCCTGCATCGGCGTGGGCAGGCCAAACAGGGTCGGCAGCCAGGCCGGGAAGTCGCCGCCGGTCATGTCGCCGTCCCGGCTCGCCCTGGCCCAGCGGGCGGCCAGGGTCAGGCCCACCAGGTCGCCATTGCCCAACTGGGCGGCGTTGACCGCGTCCTGCAGGTTCAAGAGGCAGAGGTAGTTTTCCCGACCTTTTCGGACCACCGCCTTGCGGGCGCGGGTCTTCTCGTCGGGATAGATGGCGTGGCTCTCGCGCTCGATCTGCCGCTGCAGGGCGCGGGTATAGGTCGAGACCCAGACCGCCGGCCCATTGGCCTCGGCCCAGAGGGAGGCGGGCGCCAGGTAGCCCATGGTCTTGCCGATGCCCGTGCCGGCCTCGGCCAGCATCATGCGCGGCTCGCCCTCCTTCTCCCGGGGCTGGAAGGCGTAGGCGGCCTCGGATGCAAATTCCGCCTGAGACGGGCGGGCCTCATCCAGGCCGGCCCGATGCAGCAGCTCCGACAGCCGCTGGGCGGCCTCAGGGCCTGCGATGGGGCGGGAGCCAGCCTCGCCGGGCGGCGCCTGATCCTCCCACTCAGGGATCCGGCTCCAGACATCGAGGCCCGAACCGCGGAAGGCGTTGCCCACCGGCGCCGAGCGCAGGGCGCCGATCACAGCAGCCCCCCAGGCCCAGCCGGCCCGCGCCAGGGTCTCGGCCTGGGCCAGGGCCTCTTCCCGATTGGGCTGCGGCGTGCGCGCCAGCTCTTCCAGCAGCAGCAGGCAGGCCTGGCGCAGGGCGCGAGCCTGGGCCGGCGCGCCCTTGGGCTCAGGCAAGCCGAGCGTCTGGGCGAGCCCCGCGGCCGAGGGCGCGCAGAATTTGGCCGGGCGGACAAAGGCGAACAGCTCGAGCGCATCGAAGGTCCGCGGGCTCCGCTGCGGCGGATGCAGGGCCAGACGCCTTGCGGTCATGGCCGCATGGGCCACCAGGACCGGGCCGCGCTCGAACAGGTCCCGGGCGTCGGGGGCGCGTAGGACCTCCGCTCGCTCGGCGTCAGCCGCGCCGGCGCGGGGTCCCGGCAGGACCACCAGGGCAGGCGCCAGATCAAGGGCGGGGGAAAGCGCGTTCACCTCGCGACTCCTACCGGGATTTGGCGTGAAACGGAACGGGAACATGCTATGAGGCGGGTCTATGGCCGATGACGCCGCCCTCCCCGCCGACCTGCTGCCGGCCGCCTTCGCCGACTGGTTCGCCACGCGCGGCTGGGCGCCCCGGACCCATCAGCTGGAGATGGTCGCCCGCGCGAGGGATCGCCGTGACGCGCTGCTGATCGCGCCGACCGGCGGGGGCAAGACCCTGGCGGGCTTCCTGCCCAGCCTGATCGAGCTTTCGCAGCGACCGCCGGCCAATACGCCGCGGGGCATCCACACCCTCTACATCTCGCCTCTGAAGGCCCTGGCCGTGGATGTGGAGCGCAACCTGGCCACCCCGATCCGCGAGATGGGCCTCTCCATCGTGGCGGAATCCCGCACCGGCGACACCGGCGCGGCGCGGCGTCAGCGCCAGCGGGTCAAGCCGCCGGACATCCTGCTGACGACGCCGGAGCAGCTGGCCCTGTTCTGCGCCTGGGAAGGGGCGCGGGCCTATTTCGAGGACCTGTCCTGCATCATCCTCGATGAGATCCACACCCTGCATTCCACCAAGCGGGGCGACCTGCTGGCTCTGGACATCGCCCGCCTGCAGACCTTCAGCCCCAACCTGCGAAGGGTGGGCCTCTCGGCGACGGTGGACGATCCCGACGTCATCCGCCGCTGGATGGGCTTTCACGCGGGCGAGCGCGATGACGCCCCGCCGGCTGTCGATCTGGTGCTGGGTCCAGCCGGCACGCCGCCGATCGTCGAGGTCCTGCTGTCCGAAGGTCGGGTGCCGTGGGCTGGCCACACCGCCCAGCACGCCATGGCCGAGGTCTATGAGGTCATCAAGAAGGCCCGTACGGCGCTGGTCTTCGTCAACACCCGTTTCCAGGCCGAGTTCGCCTTTCAGGAGCTGTGGCGGCTGAACGAAGACGCCCTGCCCATCGCCCTGCACCACGGCTCGCTGGCCGCCGAGCAGCGCCGCAAGGTGGAGGCGGCCATGGCCCGGGGGGAGCTGCGGGCCGTCGTCTGCACCTCCACCCTCGACCTCGGCATCGATTGGGGCGACGTGGACCTGGTGATCCAGCTCGCCTCGCCCAAGGGCGCCTCGCGCATGGTGCAGCGGATCGGCCGGGCCAATCACCGGATGGACGAGGCCAGCCGCGCCCTGTTCGTGCCGGCCAACCGCTTCGAGATGCTGGAATGCCAGGCCGCCCGCGAAGCCATCGCCGAGAATCGCTTCGACGGTGATCCGCCCCGGGTGGGCGCCCTGGACATCCTGGCCCAGCACATCATGGGCTGCGCCTGTTCCGAGCCCTTCGACGCACTCGCCCTCTATGACGAGATCCGCACCTCCGGCCCCTACCGGGCGCTGGCCTGGGAGGACTTCGAGCAGGTGGTCGATTTCGTCTCCACCGGCGGCTACGCCCTGCGCGCCTATGACCGGTTCCGCCGGATTGTGAAGGGCCAGGATGGGCTGTGGCGGGCGCGCAACGCCGACACCATCCTGCGCCATCGGCTGAACGTCGGCGCCATCCTCTCGCCCGCCGTGCTCAGCGTCCGGATCGCCGGCCGCGGGGGCCGCGCCGGGCGCAAGGTGGGCGAGGTGGAAGAGGGCTATCTGGAGGCCCTGGAGCCTGGCGACACCTTCATCTTCGCCGGCCAGGTCTGGCGGCTGATGGGGGTCACGGCCCTCGATGTGCTGGTCACCCCGGCGCCGGCCAGCGATCCCAAGCTGCCCTCCTGGGGCGGCTCGAAGTTCGCCCTGTCCACCTTCCTGGCCAAACGGGTGCGCGAGTTGATGTTCGACCAGGCCCACTGGTCGGTCCTGCCGGCCGATGTGCGTGAATGGCTGGAGCTGCAGCGGGACCGCTCGCTGATCCCGGCCGAGGACGAGATGCTGGTGGAGACCTTTCCCCGTGGCAAACGCCACTTCATGGTCTGCTATCCCTTCGAAGGCCGGCTGGCCCACACCACACTCGCCATGCTCATGACCCGGCGGCTGGAGCGGATGGGCGCTGCGCCCCTGGGCTTTGTCTGCAACGACTACGCCCTGGCGGTCTGGTCGCTCAACCCTATGGACGGGGTCGATCTGGACGCCCTGTTTGACCAGGACATGCTGGGCGATGACCTCGAGGACTGGCTGGCGGAGAGCTACATGATGAAGCGGTCTTTCAAAGGCTGCGCCATCCTGGCGGGCCTGATCGAGCGGCGGTTCCCCGGCGCCGAGAAGTCCGGGCGACAGGTCACCTTCTCGGCCGACCTGGTCTATGACGTCCTGCGCCGGCACGAGCCCGATCACCTGTTGTTGCGCTGCGCCCGGGAGGATGCGGCCACCGGCCTTATCGACGTGGCCCGGGTTGGCCATATGCTGGCCCGTATCCAGGGCAAGATTCGCCACGCCGTCCTCGACCACCTCTCGCCCTTTTCGGTCCCCATGCTGCTGGAGATCGGCAAGGAACGGGTGCCGGGCGCGGCCGGCGAGATGATCCTGGCCGAAGCCGCCGAAGACCTGATCGCCGAAGCCAGTTCATGACCGCCCTCGCCCGCACGCCCGCCCCCGCCCCCTACGCCTTCGCCCAGAGTCCCTGCGGCGGGCTGGAGATGGAGATCATGGGCGCGGCCCTGCGGATGCGGGCCTCTGGCGCCCTGCTCGACCTCGCCCACCAGGCCCTGATCGTCGCCGACCTGCACTTCGAAAAGGGCTCGGCCTACGGCATGCGCGGCCAGTTCCTGCCCCCCTATGACACACGCGACACCCTCGACCGCCTGGAGGCCGAGGTGGCGGGCCTTGAGCCGCAGGTGGTGATCTTCCTGGGCGACAGCTTCCACGACGGCCGGGCCGAGGACCGCCTCTCATCCGACGACACCGCAAGGCTGGTGGCGCTGGCGCAGGGCCGCACCCTGATCTGGCTGGTGGGCAATCACGACGCCGATGGTCCCCGCCGCCTGCCCGGCCAGGTGGTCGAGACCATGACCCTGGGAGCTCTGGTCCTGCGCCATGAGCCTGAGCCCGGCGAGCAGCCCGGCGAGTTGTCGGGCCACCTGCACCCCTGCGCGCGGGTGAGTTCAGGCCGCGGTACGGTGCGAAGGCGCTGCTTCGCCACGGACGGAACGCGGATGATCCTGCCGGCCTTCGGAGCCTATGCCGGGGGACTGAACGTGAAGGACGCGGCCTTCGCCGGCCTGTTCGCCCGTCCGCCCCTGGCCGGGGCGCTGGGCCGTGACCGGGTGCATGCGGTGGGATGGCGCTCGCTGACGAGCGACTAATAGGGCTCAGCGCCGACGGAAGACCACCGAGGCCAGCCAACCCGACGTCAGGGCGATCAGGACCGAGACGATGCCGTACAGCCAAGGCTGCTCATTGGCGAACAGGAAGAGCCAGCGCTCCAGCCCCGCCTTCTCCACGGTGATGGTGCGAGCCCGACGGGACACCGGCTCGCCGTCCTGGAACAGGATGATCTCGGTCTGGTACTCGCCGATGGGGGCCGAGGTGGGAAGGTCGATCTCGGCCCGGAACAGGCCCCGGTCGACGAACCGCACGCCCTCATGGTCGGTGGCGTAGAGGCTGGCCTTCTCCTTCAGGCGGATCACCGCCCGACGCCATTCGAGATAGTCGCCGCCCAAGCGGCTGACCACCACGTCGCGAACCCCGTAGCGGGTCTCGATCCGCTCTTCCTCGGGCGCGTTCATGGGCAGATGGTCGATGCCGGCGCCGAGCCTTCGCAGAGTGGAGAAGCTGGCGATCTCGGTGAGCGGTCGCGAGGAGGCGGCCATGTAGAAACCAGGCGCGCCCTCGAACACCACAGGGCGGGAATTGACCCACAGGCCAGCCACCCGGACCTTGCGCGCGATGCGGATAGGCTGGTCTGGCCCGCGCACGATGACCACCACGTCGGACGGCCGCGTCTCCGGATCGAAGACCGCCCCATAGAGGACGATCTGGGCCCCGGAGAAGGCCGAGGTCACCCGGACATTGGCGTCGGTCAGGGCGGCGGACACCGTGGGACCGGGCTCCGGGGCGACGATGGCCGGCGGCGGCAGGGCGGGAGTGACCATCACTTGCCGCTCCCCACCAGGATGAACGGATCCTCCGGGGTGATGAACAGCACCAGCCCCATCTGCAGGCCCATGATCAGCACGATCAGACCCAGCAGGGCGCGCAGCTCTTCGGCCCGGAAGCGCGACGAGGCCCGGGCGCCGAACTGGGCGCCTAGGACGCCGCCCAGCAGCAGCAGCGTGGCCAGGACGATGTCCACCGACTGATTGCGCCCAGCCTGCAGGATGCTGGCCAGGGATGTGGTGATGATGATCTGGAACAGGCTGGTGCCGACCACCACGCCGGCGGGCATGCGCAGGATGTAGACCATGGCCGGGACCAGGATGAAGCCGCCGCCGACCCCCATGATGGCCGAAAGAATACCGACGAAAACCCCCAGAATCACGGGCGGAATGACGCTAATATAGAGCCTGGAGCGGGGAAATCTGACCTTGAACGGCAGGCCATAGAGCCAGACAGGCCGCCGGTCCCGGCGCTTGGCCGGCGGCTGGCCGCGGCGCTGGCGCAGCACCGAGCCCACCGATTCCACCAGCATCAGCCCCCCGATCAGGCCCAGAAAGATCAGGTAGGAGAGCGAGACCACCAGATCTGCCTGCCCCATCAGGCGCAGCCAGCGGAACACCTCCACCCCCAGCAGGGCGCCCACCGCGCCGCCGGCGGCCAGCACCCCGCCCATGCGGAAGTCCACCTGGCGCTTGCGACTGTAGGAGATGACGCTGGAGGCCGAGGAGGCGGCCACGTGGTTGGCCTCGCTGGCCACAGCCACCACCGGCGGAATGCCCATCCACAGGAGGATCGGCGTCATCAGGAAGCCGCCGCCAATGCCGAACAGGCCGGAGATGAACCCCACCACCGCCCCGAGCAGCACGAGAATCCCGGCGTTCACCGAGACCTCTGCTATGGGCAGGTAGATGTCCACGCCTTCAGCGCCTCACAGATCTGGGGACGCCCCGAAGGCGTCCAAGCGGTTGGTCCGCCCCTGGCCGATCAACGCGTGAAGACGGAGAGCTTGGAAACCGTCGTCTGGTCGAGGGCGCCGGTGGCGGCCAGTCCTTGATCGCGCTGATAGGCGGCGACCGCAAGGCGCAGGGCCGGAGAAGCGGTCCCGTCGGTGGGGCCCTGGTAGTATCCGAGGCGCGAGAGGGCCCGCTGGGCGGTCTGCAGAGCCTGGGGCGACACGCCCGCGGCGGCGGCGGCCACCGGCGCCGCGGCCTCCGTGGGGCGGAAGGCGCTGGCGGCCCGTTCGGCCACGGCCTGAGCGGCGGGCGTCAGGGAGTCCTTGATCCGCTCGGCGCTGGCCGCAGCGTCCTTGTCGCCGGCCCGGCCGGCGATCATGAACCACTTGTAGGCCTCGGCGGCGTTCTGGCTGACGCCGAAGCCTTCTTCGTAGAGGCGGCCGAGATTGTACTGGCTGTCCACCAGGCCGAGATCGGCCGCCCTGCGGAACCACTGAGCCGCGGTGGTGGAGTTCTTCGGCCCGCCCTGGCCTTCGAAATAGTAGAGGGCCAGATTGTGCATGGCCTTGCGGTCGCCGCCCTGGGCCGCGCGCTCGGTCCAGCGGCGGGCCTCGGTCATGTCCTTGGCCACGCCCGCGCCGCCGTTCTCATACAGCTTGGCGAGATAGAACTGGGCCGGCGCGTAGCCTAGATTGGCCACCCGGCGGACTTCGTCGACGCCGCCCGCGGCGCCTTCTTCCACCTGACGCACGGCCTCGGCGTAGAGGGCCGGGAAGTCGTCGCGCATCTGGCCTGTGGGGCCGGTGTCTTCGTCGCCCAAGGCCGGCTGCGTCGACAGGGCGACCGCCGCCCGAGGACTGACGCCATCGGCCTCAAGGCCGGCCAGTTCATCGGGGGCCGTACGTCCGGCCGACACCGCCTGAGCCACCCGGGCAGGGAGGTCGCCAGACGGATCGCCGCCGATCAGCACCATGCCGCCAGCCGCCATGCCGAGGAAGGCCGCGCCGCCAGAGATCAACAGGGCGGTCTGGAGGGTGGAACTGGCGCGCTTCTTCGGCCGGACGGAGAAGCTGCTGAACAGCGAGCCACCGGCATCCTTGGGCTCAGCGGCCGGCTTAGGCTTACCCTTGTCCTTGGCCTTGCGTCCCTTGGTCTCCACCGCAGGCGTAGCGCGGGCCGCGGCCCGGGCCTGGGCGATGACCTCGCGGGTGGACAGGGCCTGCGGGGTGGTGGCGGCGCGGTTTGCAGCCGGCGAAGGGGTGACGAACTCTGACTCGTCCTCGAAGCCGAAGTCGTCCTCGAAGTCCGCGCGGAGCTGGGGCGCCGGGGCCGCGACTTCGGGCGCGGCGCGCCGTGGCGCCGGGGGCTCCGGATCGGCGAACGGGTCGGGCTCGACCACCGGCAGGGGGGCGGCGCGACGGCTCTCGGCGGGCGGCGGCGGCGCGAAACCGTCGGCGGCTTCGAAGTCCTCGTGCGACAGGGGGGGGCGCTCGGCTTCGACAGAAAAAGCCTGGGGCGTGGGGAAACTGTCGTCGGCGTCGGGAAAGGCCTGGCGGGTCAGCGACTCAGACCGCGGCTCGCGGGCGCCGAAGCCGGCGAAGTCCTCCAGGCCGAAGGGCGAGTCGTCCCTGGCGACAGGATTCGCCGGGGCGGACGAGATGGATGGGGCGGGCGTCTCGACCTCACGAGGCACGTCGGCCAGGCGCCGGTCAATCCGCTCGCGGGCCTCTTCCAGCAGGCGTGCGGTGCGTTCCTCGCTGAGACGGATCCGCTCGGACAGTTCCTCGGCGGCCCTGTCCTGACGGCTGCTGATGCGCTCGGTGACCCGGGCCACTTGGTCGCCGACATCGTCGATCGCCTGGGCCGACCGGCGCTCGGCGGTGGCGATCTTCTCGCCCAGACGCTCGGTGATCTTGGCGATCTCGCCGCCCAGGCGCTCCAGCGCCTCGGCGTGCAGCGAGTCTGACCGCCCGAGACGCGTCTCCATGGCCGTGGCGATGCGGGCGACTTCGCCGCCCACCGTTTGAATGGCCTGGGCGCTGTGGTGTTCGGCAGTCTGGACCCTGCGGTTCAGATTCTCGGCCATGCTGAGCACCTCGCGCCCCATGGCCTCGATCGCCTGGGCCGAACGCTGCTCGGCGGCGCGGACATGGTTGGTCATCTCGCCGAGCCGGCGTTCCATGCGGTCGAAGCGGCCGTCGGCCGCGGCATGGAGCTTCTGGGTCATCTCCACACGGGCGGCCTCGACCCGCTCGGTGAGCCGCGCAGCCATCTCCTCGAGCCGACGGTCGATGCCCGGCGCCTCGCCCGTTTCCACCGACTGCATCCGGCCGTCCAGATGGGCGAAGGACTCCCGAAGGCTCTCCAGCGCCTCGGCGGTGCGGGTCTCGGCCTCGCTCAGCCGCTGCGAGACGCGGCCGACGACTTCCTCGATCAGCCCCGGCGACTCAGATCCGCCCTGGGCCTCGACGCGATCCACCCGGGCCTCGATGGCGCCCAGCGCCTCGCGGGTGCGGGTCTCGCCGTCATAGAGATGGTTGGCGACCTTGGCGACGGCGCCCTCCAGGGCGCGCAGGGCCTCGGCCGAGCGGGGGCCGGCGGCCTCAGCCTCCATACGGCGCAGCCGTTCGGCGATCCGCGCCTGCTCGCTGGACACCCCTTCGACGGCGCCTTCGAAGCGGGCGGCCACGGCGATGTGCTCGCGTTCCGCCGCCTCGATCCGCGCCAGGGCGGCGCGCACGGAATGCTCGACACCGGACACGGCGAGACCCGTGCGGCTCTCCGAAACTTCCAGACGTTCGCTCAGCCGGTCCAGCGCCAGGGCGATGCGGCCCATTTCGTCGGCCGGATGTTCGGCGGCTTCGACGCGCGGCGGCGCGTCTTCCGTGCGGCGGGCGCTTTCGAAATACAGGGGGGTGGGGCGACGTGCGATATCAGCCTCGGAGACGGCGTCCTCCGGGCCCTCATCGTCCAGGATCATTCGATTGAGCCACTCGCCCAAGGTCATGCCCGAGCGCCGGGCCAGGTCCTTCGCGACCTCCCGAGCCTTCGGGTCAATGCCCTTGACGCTCCATGGCGTCGCCACGCTCATTCGAATCGATCTCCTACCCGCCGATTCGACGCTAGCCACCGAACCTTGGGGTGTAAACGCAAGGTTAACGCTAGATATAGCGTTTGCCGCGATGAGCTGTGGATGACGGGCCGCACGCGGAAACCCTTAGCCTGCAACAGGGGGCGAGAGGGTTAACGAAGGGTAAACGGCGCTGTTTGCGCCCAGCCCGCCGCTGCGCTACGGCGTCGCAGATGGACCTCACCGTGACCCTGGCCCTCGGCGCCGCCCTGCTGGCCCTGACCCTCTTTTGCGGCTGGATGGGCGCGCGGCCACCGGATTTCCGAAGGGGGCCGCGGCTGGTGCCCTACCGGTTCATCATGCTGATGGGGGCCGCCGGCCTGATCGTGGTGCTGGTCCACCTGGTCAATCTGATGGGGGTCTCCACCGGCCCCACGCGCTTCTAGGGCGCGTTCCGATAAGTGGTAACCGGTTGTCGGATCAAAACGCACTCAAGTCTTTGAGTGTAGAGCCTCAGCCGCCTCGACGGTTCCGCCCTCAGGACGGGACTCAGCCTTGCGCGGTCGCTTGGCCAGCGCGGCCATGCCGCCGGAGGACAAAAGGCCCACATCAGCCAGCAGCAGAGGAATGGCCCACTTGTGCGGCGCCGCCAGGTAGCGGGGCTGCCACAGGGGGTCGTACTTGTCCTTGTACCGGCGCACGCCCTGGAAATTATAGATCTCCTCGCCGCGCTCATAGAGGAGGCGGCCGACCCTGGACATGATCGGGGCGAAGGGACGGTCTTCCAGGCCGGCCAGCGGGGCCATGCCGAACTCGAAGGCCTGATAGCCCTGGGCCTTGCCCCAGGCGATCAGCTCGACGAACAGGTAGTCCATGATGTTCTTCGGCGCGGCGTCCGAATAGCGCATCAGATCCATGGAGAAAGCGGTGCGCCCACTGGTGGTCCAGAGGGTGGCGAAGGCCACGATCCTCCCGTCCTGGCGCACCAGGGCGATGGGGAACTCCGCCACATAGGCCGGGGTGAAGGCGCCCATGGTGAACCGCTTTTCGCCGCCGGCGTGATGGTCCAGCCACTCGTCGGAAATCTGCTGCAGCTCCTCCAGCACGGCGGGAACCGCCGCAGGGCTGAGCACCTCGAAGGTGGCGCCCTCCTCCCCGGCCTTGCGCCAGGCCCGGCGCAGATTGCCGCGCTTGCGGCCCTCCACCGAGAAGGTCTCGAGCGGCACGACGGCGGACTCACCGATCTTCTGCAGGGAGAAGCCGAGCTCCACCACCTCGGGCAGATCGTCGGCGCCCAGGGCGTAGATTCCGGGTCGCGCGGCGTGGGCGTCGGCCATCTCCCGAAAGCGCCAGAACAGCTCAAGACGCTCATCACGACGGCCCACCGGCGCCCCGAGGGCGATCCAGGAGCGGCCGCGAACGCCGAACATCAGGAAGGACTCGCCGCTCTGGGAAAAGAGAAACCGCTTATCCCCCAGGAGGGCCAGATTGGAGGCGGGCTCGGCCGCCTGGGCCGAGGCGAGGATCGCGCGGACCTGCTGGAAGTCCTGGTCATGGGGTGTGACCACCCGCGGGGTCGCGGCCGAGGCGAACAACCGCCAGATGCCGAAGGCCAGCAGGCCGAGCGCCGCGCCGACCCAGGCGCGGATGGCGCGGGCGGCGTCGTCCTCGACCATCACGCTGATCCAGCTGCGATGCCCATAGTCCGCGTTCTGGAAGGACCACAGGCCCAGCAGCCCCGCCCCCAGCACCAGGGCGGCGGCCGAGACCAGCCAGCCCGGCGTGATCTCCATCCGCGACAGGCGGGCCTCCCGGGTGAAGGCGTCGCGGAAGGGGGCCAGCAGCAGCAGGAGTGCGCCGAGCCAGGCGGTCTCCTCCCAGACGATGCCCTTGAGCAGGGTCAGCGGCAAGGACACGGCCAGGGCGACCATGGTGGCGATCCAGGCTGCGTCCAGGCGGGCGCGCAGGCCAAAGGCGAGGAAGATGAGGATCAGGCCCAGGACGCTGGACAGGAAGTGGGACAGCTCGATCAGGATGACCGGCGCCAGCTCGGCCAGCAGCAGGAACCGGTTGGGCACCGACGGCGTCGCCGCCGAGACGACCAGCATGACCCCGGCGGCCAGGGTGAGGATGGCGCCCGTCAGCGGGGCCGCGGCCAGGCCGGCGGGCCGCAGTTCGCGCAAGAGCCTCATGAAGCGGAGCGTCCTGATGAAGAGTCGGCCCGTATATAGACTGGATTCGTTAAGGACGGCGCCGATGAGGCTTCAAACACGTGTTCGCAAGGCGGCTTGCCCTGCGTCCGCTCAGCGCTAATGTGGCGCGCAAAATCCGGTTCCATGATTGGGAGACAGCTATGGCCGACTTCGGCAGCGCAGACCTCGACACCTTCCGGGCCGACGTCCGCACCTGGCTGGAGGCCAACTATCCGGCTGAGCTGCGCGATCCGAAGGCCAAGGTCGACCCCGAGGCCATGTGGGGCGGTCAGGCCTTCCTCGACTCCGACGACCTGCAGATCGCCTGGATGCGCAAGATGGGCGCTAAGGGCTGGACCGCGCCGACCTGGCCGACCCAGTATGGCGGCGGCGGCTTGAGCCCCGCCCAGGCCCGCATCCTTGACCAGGAGCTGGCCGCCGGCCGCTACCGCACGCCGCTGGCCTCGTTCGGGGTCTGGATGCTGGGTCCGGTCCTGCTGGAATACGCCAACGAAGAGCAGAAGCAGGAACACCTGCCCAAGATCATCAAGGGCGAGACCCGCTGGTGCCAGGGCTATTCCGAGCCGGGCGCCGGCTCTGACCTGGCTTCCCTGCAGACCCGCTGCGAGGACAAGGGGGACCACTGGCTGATCAACGGCCAGAAAGTCTGGACCTCCTACGCAGACAAGGCCGACTGGTGCTTCTGCCTGGTGCGGACCGACACCTCAAAGAAGCACGAGGGCGTCTCCTTCGTGCTGATCGACATGCGCACGCCGGGCGTGGAAACCCGCCCGATCCAGCTGATCAGCGGTGAGAGCCCCTTCTGCGAGACCTTCTTCACCGACGTGAAGATCCCCAAGGGCAATCTGGTGGGCAAGGTCAATGGCGGCTGGGAGATCGCCAAGCGTCTGCTGCAATATGAACGCCAGAACATTTCCGGCGGCTTCGGCGGCGGCGGCGGGGCCGGCGGCACGGCGGGCGACCTGTCTGAGGTGGCCAAGAGCTATTTCGGCCTCGACGCTAGCGGCGCCCTGGCCGACACCGATCTGCGCAGCCGGATCACCCAGAACAAGATGAACATGCAGTGCCTGGGCCTGACCATCAGCCGCACGGCGGCCGAGGCCAAGGCCAGCAACGGCCCCAGCGCCGCGGTCTCCATCATCAAGTACGCCGCAGCCAGCTTCGCCCAGGACCGGTCGGAGCTTATGATTGAAGCCATGGGCCACCAGGGCCTGGGCTGGGACGGCGAGACCTACAAGCCCGGCGAGCTTCTGGCGACCCGGGGCTGGCTGCGTTCGAAGGGCAATTCCATCGAGGGCGGCACCAGCGAAGTGAACCTGAACGTCATCTCCAAGCGTGTTCTGGGGCTGCCCGACCCGAAATAGGCGGTTGCGCAGGGCCGCCGGTCGCATTTTCGGCCGGCGGACACTCCGGACGATTTTTTGCAAAGGCGGATTTCCATGGCTGATTTTGGCGGCGATCTCGACACCTTCCGCGGCGAGGCCAAGGCCTGGCTGAGCGCGAACTTCCCCGCGGCCCTCAAGGGCGATACCGCCGCCCAGACCGCCGCGGCGGCCGGCGGCAAGGAAAGCCCCGAGGCGCGCCAGTGGCGCGAGGCCATGGGCGCCAAGGGGTGGGGCGTCCCCACCTGGCCGGCGGAATACGGCGGCGGCGGTCTGTCGCGCCAGGAGGCCCGGGTGCTGGCCGAGGAGATGGCCGCCATCGGCGCCCGCAACCCGATCGGCGGCATGGGCGTGATGATGTTCGGCCCGACCCTGCTGGAATACGGCGCCGAGGCGCTGAAGAAGCAGCATATGCCGGGCATCGTCACCGGCTCAGTCCGCTGGTGCCAGGGCTATTCCGAGCCGGGCTCCGGCTCTGACCTGGCCTCGCTGCAGACCCGCGCCGAGGACAAGGGCGACCACTATCTGGTCAACGGCCAGAAGATCTGGACCTCCGGCGCCAACCTCGCCGACTGGTGCTTCTGCCTGGTGCGCACCGATACCAGCAAGAAGCATGAGGGCATCTCCTTCCTCCTGATCGACATGAAGAGCCCCGGCGTCGAGGTGCGGCCGATCCTGCTGATCAACGGCGGCTCGCCCTTCTGCGAGACCTTCTTCACCGATGTGAAGGTGCCCAAGGACCAGCTGTTTGGCCCGCTGAACGGCGGCTGGACGGTGGCCAAGCGGCTGTTGCAGTTCGAGCGCGACAATATTTCGGCCGGCCTGGGCGGCGGCAATATCGGCGCGCCGGCCGCGGTGATGAGCGTTGAGGATGCGGCCAAGAAGTATGTCGGCCTCGATGAGACCGGCCGGATCGCCGACCAGGACCTGCGCCGCCGGATCATCGAGCATCGGATGGAGGCCCGCGCTTTCCAGCTCACCGTCCGCCGCGCCGCCGACGAGGCCAAGTCGAACGCCGGACCCAGCGCCGCCACCTCGATCATGAAATACGCCGGGGCCAAGATCGCTCAGGACCGCAATGAACTGATGATCGAGGCGTTCGGCCATCAGGGTCTGGGCTGGGCCGGCGAGGCCTATGACGAAAGTGAACTGAATCTGGTTCGCGCCTGGCTCCGGTCCAAGGGCAACTCCATCGAGGGCGGAACCTCGGAAATCAATCTGAACGTGGTCTCCAAGCGGGTGCTCGGCCTGCCGGACCCGAAGTAAGCGCACGACTCCCCGAGCCACGAACTTCATGCTATAATGAATGATAACATAATGAATTTAAGGGAGAATATTCATGGCTGACTTTGGCGGCGCTGATCTGGACGCGTTCCGGACCCAGGCGCGTGAATGGCTTAACGCCAATTTCCCCAAGTCCCTGGCCCATGATACCGAAGCCCAGACCCGGGCCATGGCCGGCGGCGTCGAACTGACCGGCGACATGGCGCTCTGGCGCGACCGGATGGGCGAAAAGGGCTGGGGCGTTCCCACCTGGCCGGCCCAGTATGGCGGCGGCGGGCTCTCGCCCCAGGAAGCCCGGGTCCTGAACCAGGAAATGGCCGCCCTGGGCGCCTGGAACCCCATCGGCGGCATGGGCGTGGGCATGTTCGGGCCCACCCTGCTGGAATACGGCACCGAGGATCAGAAGAAGAAGTACATTCCCGACATCGCCACGGCCAAGGTGCGCTGGTGCCAGGGCTTCTCCGAACCGGGCGCAGGCTCCGACCTCGCCGCCCTGCAGACCAAGGCCGAGGACAAGGGCGATCACTGGCTGGTCAACGGTCAGAAGATCTGGACCTCCGGCGGCCAGTGGGCGGACATGATCTTCTGCCTGGTGCGCACCGATCAGACCAAGAAGCATGAGGGCATCTCCTTCGTGGTCTTCTCCATGCATCAGCCCGGCGTCGAGGTTCGCCCGATCCGCCTGATCGCCGGCTCCTCGCCCTTCTGCGAAACCTTCTTCACTGATGTGAAGGTGCCCAAGGAAAACCTGATCGGCCCGCTGAACGGCGGCTGGACGGTGGCCAAGCGCCTGCTGCAGCATGAACGCAGCGGCATGGGCGGCCGGGCCGGTGAAGGCGGCAAGCGCGAAGCCCTCGGCGTCATCGCCAAGAAGTATGTGGGCGAGGACGAGCACGGCCGGCTGGCCGATCTCGACCTGCGCACCCGCATCGTCATGAACGACATGGACCTCAAGGCTCTGCAGCAGACCGTCAAGCGCGCGGCTCTGGAGGCCAAGGGGAATTCCGGTCCTTCGGCCACGACCTCGATCATGAAGAACGCCAATATGAAGGTGGCGCAGGATCGGGCCGAGCTGACCCTGGAGTTCATGGGGCATCAGGGTCTGGGCTGGGAGGGCGCAGACTTCACCGAGGAAGAGCTGGCCGCTGTCCGCGGCTGGCTGGCCGGCAAGGCGGGCTCGATTTACGGCGGGTCCAATGAGGTGCAGAACAACATCATTTCCAAGCGCATCCTCGGCCTGCCGGACGCTGCGCCGTCGAAATGATTACAACGACTGATTTTCAAGGAGAATTTTAATGGCTGATTTTGGCGGCTCTGATCTGGACGCCTTCCGCACGGAAGCCCGCGACTGGATCGAAGCCAACTTCCCCAAGTCCCTGAAGGGCAAGGGGAGCATGATGATGCGCGAAGAGCGGTCTGAACCGACCCCGGACATGGACGCCTGGCGCAAGGCCATGGGCGAAAAGGGCTGGGGCGTTCCCACCTGGCCGGCCCAGTATGGCGGCGGCGGTCTGACCCCGGCGCATGCGCGCATCATCCAGCAGGAGCTGGGCCGCGTGGGGGCCTACAACCCCATCGGCGGCATGGGCGTGATGATGTTCGGCCCCACCCTGCTGGAATTCGGCACCGAGGCCCAGAAGCAGCAGCACATTCCGCCCATCGTGAAGGGCGAACTGCAATGGTGCCAGGGCTTCTCCGAGCCGGGCGCCGGTTCTGACCTGGCCTCGCTGCAGACCCGCGCCGAAGACAAGGGCGATCATTACATCGTCAACGGCCAGAAGATCTGGACCTCGGGCGCCCAGTGGGCCCAGTGGTGCTTCTGCCTGGTGCGCACCGACACCACCAAGAAGCACGAGGGCATTTCCTTCGTGCTGTTCCCGATGGATGTCCCCGGCGTCGAAGTCCGCCCGATCCCGCTGATCGCCGGCAACTCGCCCTTCTGCGAGACCTTCCTGACCGACGTCCGCGTCGAAAAGGACCAGGTGGTCGGCCCAGTCAACGGCGGCTGGACGGTGGCCAAGCGCCTCCTGCAGCATGAGCGTTCGGGCCTGTCGGGCGCCGGCGGCGGCGGCGGCCTGGGTGGTCGTTCGCTGGTGAAGCTGGCCAAGGACTATGTGGGCGCCGACGAGTCGGGCCGCCTGTCGGACTCCGACCTGCGCACCCGCGTGATCATGAACGAGATCGACGGTCGCGCTTTCCAGCTGACCGCCATGCGCGCCATGGTCGAATCCAAGGCCAATTCCGGGCCTTCGGCGGCCACCTCGATCATGAAGAATGCGGGCACCCGCTGGATGCAGGATCGCGCTGAACTGACCATCGAGCTCATGGGCCATCAGGGTCTGGGCTGGGAAGGCGACGACTTCACCGCCGAAGAACTGGGCGCTGTGCGCTCCTGGCTGGGCGGTAAGGCGACGACCATCTATGGCGGTTCGCAGGAGGTGCAGAACAACATCATCTCCAAGCGCATCCTCGGCCTGCCCGACCCGAAATAAGCACTCACACGAATTTTATAGGGATTACAATAAGATGGCCGTTCTCAACGAAGAACAATCAATGCTTCGCGACGCCGCGAAGAGCTGGGTGCAGGAAAAGTCCCCCGTCACCGCCTTCCGCAAGATGCGCGACAGCGGGGTCGAGCTTGGCTACGACGCCGACGCCTGGAACGAAATGGCCGAGATGGGCTGGGCCGGGGTCATCATCCCCGAGGAATACGGCGGCTCGGACTTCGGCTACCTCTCCATGGGCCTGATCCTGGAGGAAACCGGCCGCACCCTGACCGCGTCTCCGCTGCTGGCCTCCGGCCTGGCTGCGGCCTCGGCCCTGGTGCTGGGCGGCTCCGACGCCCAGAAGTCCGAATGGCTGCCGAAGATCGCCGGCGGTGAAGTCGTCGGCGCCCTGGCGATCGACGAAGGTGCGCATCACGCCCCTGAAAAGGTCGCCCTGAAGGCTGAAAAGTCCGGTTCGGGCTACAAGCTGTCGGGCTCCAAGTCCTTCGTGCTGGAAGGCATGGCCGCTGGCCTGCTGATCGTCTCGGCCCGCACCTCGGGCAAGCCGGGCGACACCGACGGGATCACCCTGTTCCTGGTCGCCGGCGACGCCAAGGGCGTGAGCCGCAAGCGTCTGCACCTGGCCGACAGCCGCGGCGCCGCCAACATCACCTTCGACGGCGTCGAAGTGGGCGCTGACGCGGTGCTGGGCGAAGTCGACAAGGGCTACGCCCTGCTGGAGAAGACCCTCGACCGCGCCCGCGCCGGCCTCTGCGCCGAAATGCTCGGCTCGGCCGTCCAGGCCTTCGAAGTGACCCTGGACTACCTCAAGGTCCGGGTGCAGTTCGGTCAGGTCATCGGCTCCTTCCAGGCCCTGCAGCACCGCGCGGCCAAGATGTTCACCGATCTCGAACTGGCCCGTTCGGCCGTCGAAGCCGCCCTCCAGGCGATCGACGCCGACACCCCGGACGTTCCGGAACTGGTCAGCCTGGCCAAGGCCAAGATGGGCGACGTCTTCCACCTCGTGTCCAACGAGATGGTTCAGATGCATGGCGGCATCGGCATGACCGACGCCCACGACGCGGGCTTCTACATGAAGCGCGCCCGTGCGGCCGAGGCGGCCTTCGGAAACCAAGCCTATCATCGCGACCGCTACGCCCGTATCCAAGGCTACTGAGACGCCGCCCGGCTCCGGTCGGGATCGTCGAACCACATGGACCCCCGGCCGCGAGGCCGGGGGTTTTCATTTGGGGGAAGCCTGCGCCGCCTCGGCCTGAAGCCGGTCGATATGCTGGCGGATATGGGCGGCTTCCGCCGGGGTCCGAGCCAGGGCGATGGCACGGTCAAAGGCTTCCCTCGCCTCGCCCGAACGACCCTCTTCCAGCAACATGGCCCCGCGCACGCCGTGGAAGTGAAAATAGGCCGACAGCCGCTCGCCCAGGGGCTCGATCAGGGCCAGGGCGGCCTGCGCCCCCTCGGTCTTGGACACGGCCACGGCGCGGTTCAGCGTCACCACCGGCGAGGGCATGTGGTGTTCCAGGGCCTGGTAGAGACCGGCGATCTGCGGCCAGTCGGTATCCGTCGACCGGGGTGATCTGGCATGGAGGGCGGCGATGGCCGCCTGGATCTGATAGGCGCCGGGCTGCCGATGGCGAACGGCCTTGTCGATCAGGGCCAGCCCCTCGGCGATCATCCGCCCGTTCCAGCGGCTGCGGTCCTGATCCTCCATCAGGATGATGGCGCCGTGGGCGTCGAAACGGGCCTGAGCCCGGGCGTGCTGCAACAGCATCAGGGCGGTCAGTCCCATGACCTCCGGCTCGGCGGGAAACAACCGCAGCAGCAGGCGGCCAAGGCGGATGGCCTCATCGCAGAGACCGCTGCGCAGGGGCGCCTCGCCGCCGCTGGCGGAATAGCCCTCATTGAACAGCAGGTAGACCATGGCCATCACCGCGGCCAGGCGCTCGGCCCGCTCCACAGCGCCTGGGGTCTCGAAGGGCGTGCCGGCCTTGGCCACCCTGGCCTTGGCCCTGGTGATCCGCTGCTCCATGGCGCTCTCGCCCACCAGGAAGGCCCGGGCGATCTCAGCAACACTCAGCCCACAGACGATTCGCAGGGCCAGGGCGATCTGCTGGGTGGCCGGCAGGTCGGGATGGCAGCAGATGAACAGCAGGCGAAGCACATCGTCACGATAGTCGGCGCCGTCCAGCCGCTCGGCGAGATCAGCTTCGGCATCCTCCAGATCGGAGATCAGCACCTCCTGGGGGAGCGGCGCCTCCCGCGCCTTGCGCCGTACAGAGTCCAGCGCCGCATTGCGCCCGACAAAAATCAGCCAGGCGGTCGGATCCCGGGGCGGACCCTTGTCAGGCCAGTTCCGCAAGGCCCGCAGGCTCGCCTCCTGAAAGGCCTCCTCGGCGACGTCCAGATCCCGGAAATAGCGCAGCAGGGCGGCCATGGCCTGGGGTCGCGCAGCGGCGAGCGCCCCGTCGATCCAGGCCAGGTCGCTCATCAGCGCGCATCCTGCGGCAGGTTGCTGGGGTAGAAGACCCCGATGGGCCGCAGCTCATAGGCGCCGCCGGGATTGGCGCGGCCAAGCTCCTGCGCCACGGCGAGGGCCTGGTCGAGGTCGTCGCAGTCGACGATGTAGAAGCCGAGCAGCTGCTCCTTGGTCTCCGCGAACGGACCATCCAGCACCAGCGGCGGATCGCTGTCCTTGCGAAGGGTCGTCGCCGCCGAGGTTGGCAGCAGGCGGGCCACAGGGCCCAGCCGCCCCTCGGTGGCCAGCCTCTGATGGACGACTTCCAGCTTTTCCATCACCGCGTCGTCCTCGTCCTTGGACCAGCCGCCGACGATGGCTTCGGAGTGATAGCAGAGGATGGCGTAGAGCATGGGCGAGCCTTCTGTTGATCCTAGGACGCCCGATTATGCCCAGGCCCGACAGGGTGTCTGCGGAAATTGCGCCCAATCCCTAGGTCGGGCGCCCCGCCGTCTCGCCAAGCCGGGTGATATTCGCTATCGCAGCCCCTGCACTTGCGGGGGCCGGCTTGGACCAGAATTCTCTCATCAGCGTCATCATCCTCGGCATCATCGAGGGTCTGACCGAGTTCCTGCCCGTCTCCTCCACCGGCCACCTGATCCTGGCCGCCGAACTCCTGGGGTTTAAGGGGCCGGCCGAGAGCACCTTCAAGATCGTGGTGCAGTTGGGCGCCATCCTGGCGGTGCTGGTGGTCTACGCCCAGCGCTTCATCGGCGTGGGGCTGGGCGCCCTGCAGGCCAGGCCCGCGGACCTCGCCTTCGTCCGAAACCTCGCCCTGGCGGTGCTGCCGGCGATGGTGATCGGGGTGTTCGCCTATGACGCCATCAAGCTCATGCTGGAAAACCCCACTATCGTGGCGGTTATGCTGATCGTCGGCGGTGTGGCGATCCTGGTCATCGAGCGCATCGCCCCGCCGCCCGTGATCCACGGGATCGAGGAGCTGTCCTGGCGCAACGCCCTGCTTATCGGCCTCTTTCAGTGCATGGCCATGATCCCGGGGGTCTCCAGGTCCGGCGCCACCATCATGGGGTCGCTGATGCTGGGGGTGGAGCGCAAGACTGCGGCGGAGTTCACCTTTTTCCTGGCGGCGCCGACCATGGTGGCGGCCACGGCCTATGACCTGCTGCAGTCCTGGGACCAGCTGAACTTCGACGACTTCACCGGCATCGCCATCGGATTCTCGGTGGCCTTCCTCACCGCCCTGCTGGTGGTCAAGAGCCTGATCGCCGTGGTCGGCCGCTACGGTTTTGCGCCGTTCGCCTGGTACCGGATCGCGCTGGGCTCGGCCGCCCTGGCCTTCCTCTACCTGATCTGATCCCTCCGCCGCCCCAGGAACCTCGGCCGAGGCGCCGGGTTCCGTCCGTGGGGGCCATCGGAGGCTTGATATGACCACTGACATCAAAGATCCCGCCGCGGTCGAACGCAGGCTGTGGGACGAGATCGAAAAGGACCAGGTCGGCATGCTGGGCGTGGCGGGGGGCGCAGCCCACCACCTGCAGCCCATGACCGCCTTTGTCGAACCGGCCGCCAACCGCCTGTGGTTCTTCACCCGCAACGACACAGATCTGGTTCGTGAGATCGGACCGGGCCACAAGGCGATGTTCGTTTTCCAGCAGCGCGATCTGCGGGCCTGCATCGGCGGCCATCTCACCGTCACCCAGGACCGTGAGCGCATGGACCGCTATTGGAACGCCGTCGTCGCCGCCTGGTATCCGGAAGGCAAGGACGATCCCAGCCTCACCCTGCTGCGCCTCGACTGCGACGACGCCCAGGTGTGGCTCTCCCAGGTTGGCCCCGTACGTTTCGCCTGGGAGATCGCCAAGGCCAACGCCACGGGCACGACCCCCGACCTTGGCGGTCGGGCGGAGGTGCGGTTCACCTAGAGCACCTTCCGACAAGTGTGACGCGGCTATCGGATCAAAAATGCTCCAACTTTAGGATTTGGAGCCCACGCAAAAACCCCTGACCCTTACGGGCCAGGGGGTTCAGCGTTTCAGGCCAGATCAGGGCGAGGCGAGATCGCCCCGCCCTGGCTTGGCGCCTTAGCGGTCAACGCCGGGAATCGGCCGGACGACCGGATCGGCGCTCCGCCCGGTGGTCGCGTCGGCCGCCCCATAGGGCTCGGCGCCGCCTTGGCCGGCAAAGGAGCGATCCTCGGCGAAGCGACGACGCTCAACCTGGATTTCCTCGACGGTGTAGGGCTGGGCTTCCGGGTCGAACCGCGTCCAGCCGGAGTCACGATAGGCCGGGCCACGGGCCTGGGCGCTCACGCCCCGCTGCTGGTCGAGAATCTGCTCAAGACGCGGGGCGTCATCGCCCTCGACCTTCACGCTCACCAGGGTGCCGCCGCGGCGAACGCCCTCGGCGTAGACATGGGCCTCGTCGTCGGAGTGCCCGGCCTCCTTCAGCGCGCCCAGCAGGCCGCCCGTGGCGCCGCCGGCTGCTGCGCCGATGGCCGCGCCAACGGCGGTGGAGGCCAGCCAGCCGGCCGCCACCACAGGCCCGAGACCCGGAATGGCCAGCATGCCGAGGCCCGCCAGAAGACCGCCGGCGCCGCCGATCAGGCCGCCGGTGGCCGCACCCTTGCCGGCGCCGTCAGCGACATCGTTCTCACCGTCGCCGTTGCGGTCGCCGAGGGGGCCGCCGCGGGTCTTGGCTTCGTCGTGATGATGGCCCGCATGCCAGTTGTCGGCGTTGTTGGACACCAGGCTGATGCGGTCGTGATGGACGCCCGCGCGCTCCAGATCGTCAACGGCGCGGAGGGCTTCGGTGTGGCTGTCGAACAGCCGGGTCACGGTCTTTGTCATGGGATCTGTTCCTTGGATGGGGGTCAGTTGGCGGCCGGAGTCACGGCGCCGCGATAGTCGACGGAGACCTGAACCTGAGCGCCGTCGCGCTGGGCCGTTCCGGTCCAGACGCCCTGGGCGTCCTGAGTCAGCGCGCTGACCCCGGTGTAGCCGGCGGACTCGATGGCGCTGCGGGCCTGGCCCTCAGTGAACGAACTGGCGCCGGGCGTCAGAGCGCCGTCAGCCATGTTCGGGTCGGTGTTCACCGCCTCGTTGCGCGGCGCCTCCGAGGTCGAGACCACCGGCCCCTGGGTGTTGTCGATGTCGGCGCTGTCGTCCTGACCGCCGCACGCGGCCAGAAGAGCGGCGACGGCGGTGAGGCTTAGGATGGATTTGATCATTTGGCTGGCTCCCTTGATGCCGGGAGGAAGCCCTAAGCCGGGGCATGGTTCCCCACGATCGTCAGGGGATGGGTTCGCCGAGGGGTTGTGAACGAAGGCTAAAGCTTGAAGTCGAGCTGCGCTGTAAGACCACCCGCCGGGGCCGGCAGAAGCACCAGCTGGCCTGAGACCTGGGCGGTCAGACTGCGCGCCAGCCAAAGACCGAATCGCTCCCGCGAGTCAGGTTGGTCAGCTCGGAGACCTGGCCCTGAGTCGGTGACGCTGAGCCGCGCGCCGTCGCCGGTACGGGCGAGGTCGATGGATATCCGCCGGACCGCAGCGCCCTGCAGGCCGTGGGTCAGGGCGTTGGCCATGAGCTCATTGAGAATAAGCGCAAGGGTGGATGCGGCCTGGTCGCGGATGTGGATGGGCTCCAGCCTGACCGCGACATCGACCGCCTGGCCGCCCTGACGACGGCGCCAGACCGGCGCCATCTCGTCGATATAGCCGGAGAAGTCGATGCCCTCAGGCGTCCTGCGCCGCTCCAGGGAGCCCACCGCGCCGATCGCCTCAGCCATCCAGATCATCTGCCGCCGGAGCTCGGCGTCGCTGGCCTTCTGCCCCCGCATCCGCGCCAGGGTGGCCAGCAGTTGCAAGGTGTTGGCCGTGCGGTGCCGCACCTCCGAGGCCAGTTCGGCGGCAGGTCCCTCCGGGTTCTCAGACATGCGATCACGCCCCCCTCACGTCGGCCGGTGAACATGGCCGCGCTTGAGGCGTTTGTCACACGCCGATGCGAGTCGTCCCGCGGGCGCAGCTCCATGTGGGCGTCCGTGAGGTTCGAGGGGCCGTAGACTCAAGGCGCACAATGGAGACCGCCAGATGGCTGAGAGACACCTTGGACGGAAGCTGGCGGTGATCGGGGCGGTGGCCTTCGCCATCCTGGTTCCAGCGATCCAGGCCCTGACAGGCTGGGGGCAAAGCGCCGCAGAATTTTCAGCGGGCGGTGACGGCACCCTGAGAGCGGCGGGCTACGCCTTCTCGATCTGGAGCGTCATCTATGCCGGACTGGTGGCCTATGCGGTCTATCAGGTCCTCCCGCGGCGCGCCGAGCCCGCATTGCTGGACGCGGTGGGTTGGCCCTCCGTTGTCGCGACCCTCGGCTGTGGACTCTGGATCATCGCCTCGGCCGCCGACCTCGACTGGGCCTCGGTGGCCATCATCCTGACCTCGACTGGGGCGGCCACCTTCGCACTCGTGCGCGCCCGCAACGCTGGGCTTGGGCGCTCAGGCTGGCCCCGGCGCCTGGTGGTCTGGCCGATTGGCCTGCTCGCCGGATGGCTGACGGCGGCGGCGGCCCTGAACATTCTCACCGTACTTACGGCTCAAGGGGTCATCGGCCCCGAGAGCGCCCGCATCGCCGCCCTGGCCGGCGTGGCTGGGGTAACGCTCGCCGCCCTGCTCAGCGCCCTGGCCGTGCGCGTCGCCACCTATGGCCTGGCGGTGGGCTGGGGCCTCGCCGCGGTCGCCGTCGCGGAGTCCGGGTCCAAACCTGAGGTCGCCTTTGCCGCCGTCGCCGCGGCCGTGCTTGTGCTCGGCCTCACCGTGGTCCTCGCCCTGCGTCGTCCCGGCGCCCTGCGGGCATAGAAAAGGCGGCCTGGAGCTTTCGCCTCAGGCCGCCTGATCTGTCGTCCGCGGACGAACCGTCGGGTTTAGCCGAACTGGTTCATCGTATTGTGGACGCCGCCCGCCTTCAGCGCGGCTTCGCCGGCGAAGTACTCCTTGTGATCGTCACCGATGTCGGAACCCGACATGTTCTGGTGCTTCACGCAGGCGATGCCCTGGCGGATTTCCTGGCGCTGGACGCCGAGGACGTAGCCCAGCATGCCCTGGGTCCCGAAGTACTCCTTGGCCAGGTTGTCGGTGGACAGGGCCGCGGTGTGGTAGGTCGGCAGGGTGATCAGGTGGTGGAAGATGCCGGCCCGCTTGGCGCCATCGGCCTGGAAGGTGCGGATCTTCTCGTCGGCCTCAATGGCCAGCTCGGTCGTGTCGTAGTCGACGCTCATCAGCTTGTCGCGGTCATAGGCCGAGACGTCCTTACCGGCCGCCTTGTAGGCGTCATAGACCTGCTGGCGGAAGTTCAGGGTCCAGTTGAAGGACGGGCTGTTGTTGTAGACCAGCTTGGCGTTCGGGATGACTTCGCGGACCTTGTCCATCATCGAGGCGATCTGCTCGACGTGCGGCTTTTCGGTCTCGATCCAGAGCAGATCGGCGCCGTTCTGCAGCGAGGTGATGGAGTCCAGGACGCAGCGGTCGGCGCCGGTGCCTTCGCGGAACTGGAACAGGTTGGACGGCAGGCGCTTGGGACGCAGCAGCTTGCCATTGCGGCTGATGATGACGTCGCCGTTGCCCACTTGCGAGGCGTCAACTTCGTCGCAGTCCAGGAAGCTGTTGTACTGGTCGCCCAGGTCGCCCGGCTCATGGCTGACGGCGATCTGCTTGGTCAGGCCAGCGCCGAGGGAGTCGGTGCGGGTGACGATGATGCCGTCCTCGACGCCCAGCTCGAGGAAGGCGTAGCGGCAGGCTCGGACCTTCTGGATGAAGTCCTCGTGCGGGACCGTGACCTTGCCGTCCTGGTGACCGCACTGCTTTTCGTCGGAGACCTGGTTTTCGATCTGCAGGGCGCAGGCGCCGGCTTCGATCATCTTCTTGGCCAGCAGATAGGTCGCCTCGGCGTTGCCGAAGCCCGCATCGATATCGGCGATGATCGGAACCACGTGGGTCTGGTAGTTGTCGACGGCCTCAAGCAGGGCCTTTTCCTTGGCCTTGTCGCCGGCGGCGCGGGCGGCGTCGATGTCGCGGAACATCATGCCTAGCTCACGGGCGTCGGCCTGGCGCAGGAAGGTGTAGAGCTCTTCGATCAGGGCCGGGACCGAGGTCTTCTCGTGCATCGACTGGTCGGGCAGCGGGCCGAAGTCCGAGCGCAGGGCCGCGACCATCCAGCCCGACAGATAGAGGTAGCGACGGTCGGTGTTGCCGAAGTGCTTCTTGATGGAGATCATCTTCTGCTGGCCGATGAAGCCGTGCCAGCAGCCGAGCGACTGGGTGTACAGGGACGGGTCGGCGTCATAGGCCGCCATGTCCTTACGCATGATCGCCGCGGTATAGCGGGCGATGTCCAGGCCGGTCTGGAAGCGGTTCTGCAGCCGCATCCGGGCCACGGACTCGGCGTTGATGCCGTCCCAGGTGCCGTTCTTGCTCTTGATGAGCTCGCTCATCTTGGTGGTGTGTTCTTGGTAGGCCATTACGCTTCTCCTCGAAATCCGCCGGGGATTTGGAGCGCTGCCTACAGGGTCGGGCGGGGGCGGCGAAACCCCCCGCGCGGTTGGGATGTCAAACTTTACAGAAATTGCGTGTAATGTTGTAAGGACGCCACGAACCAAGGAGTTCACGGATGTCCAGCGAACGCCGCCTCTATGTGGGCGCCAATCTCAGGCGGATGCGCCGGGACCTCGGCCTAACCCAGGCGGACATGGCCTCCGACCTGGACGTTTCGGCCTCCTATATCGCGCTTCTGGAACGCAACCACCGGCCGCTCAGCGCCGAGATGCTCCTGCGTCTGGCCCAGACCTATCGCATCGACGTGGCCGCCCTGGCCGGCAATGCGGATTCCGATGACGCCGCCAGGCTTCAGGCGGTGCTGAAGGACCCGATGTTCGCCGACATTGACCTTCCCGCCCTGGAGAGCGCGGATGCGGCCACCAATTTTCCGGGCGTCACCGAGGCCCTGCTGCGCCTCTACACCGCCTACCAGGAAGAGCAGCTCGCCCTGGCCGACCGCAGCGCCGAGGCCCACGCCACCGGCTCGGGCGCGGCCTTCGACGCTCCGGACCCGGTGGCGGAGTCCCGCAGGTTCCTGGCCGCCCGGCGCAACAACTTTCCGACCCTGGATGATGCGGCCGAGCGCCTGGCCCAGAACGTCGCCAGCCATGAGGGCCTGGCCGGCTATCTGAAGGCCCGCCATGGGCTGCGGGTCCGCCGCCTGCCGGCCAATGTGATGGTCGGCTCGGTTCGCCGGCTCGACCAGCACCGCAAGGAAATCCTGCTGGACGACTCTCTCGACACCGCCAGCCAGACCTTTCAGCTGGCCCTTCAGCTCGCCTATCTGGAAATGCGCGGCGAGGTGGCCAGTGTGCTGTCGGAGGGCGGCTTCGCCACCGAAAGCGGCGAGCGCCTGACGCGGCGGGCCCTGGCCAGCTATGCGGCCGCCGCCATCTTGATGCCCTATAGCGCGTTTGCCCGAGCGGTGGAGGCCAGGCGCTATGATGTCGAGGCCCTGGCCCGGCAGTTCGCCGCTAGCTTCGAACAGACCGCCCACCGGATGACCACACTGCAGAAGCCCGGCCAGGAGCGGGTGCCCTTCTTCTTCATCCGGGTCGACGAGGCGGGCAATGTCTCCAAGCGCCTGGATGGGGCGGGCTTTCCTTTCGCCCGGCATGGGGGCGGCTGCCCCCTGTGGTCAGTGCACCACGCCTTTCGCACCCCCCGCCAGATCGTCACCCAGTGGCTGGAGCTGCCCGATGGGCACCGCTTCTTCTCCATCGCCCGCACGGTCAGCGCCGGGGGCGGCGCCTATGGGGCTCAGCGGGTGGAACGGGCTATCGCGCTCGGCTGCGCCGCCGAGCACGCCGATCGGCTGATCTATACCCAGGGCCGCCCAGGTCTGGGGGCCGACGCCGCCACGCCGATCGGCGTCACCTGCCGGCTCTGCCACCGGACCGACTGCACCGCCCGCTCGGCCCCGCCCATCGGTCGCCAGATCCTGGTGGACGATATCCGGCGGACCAGCGCGCCGTTCGGATTCTCCGACAACTGAGGCTTGAGGGCGGGACCTTCCCGCCCGCCCGCTCAGGCGCGCAAGAAATCCCGCCGACCCGGCGTGGCCCGCGCAAGCTTCATCCCGCGGCTGCGCCGCCCGTCCTGGGCGCAGCAGCCCCAGGGCGGCCGAACTTGTTCACATTTGGGGCTTCAAAGCGCGGCGCTTCCGTGCAGTAAAGCGGCCGAGCAGGAACGTCTCAGCCCCTGAGCCGTCTCCCCGAACGCCTTATCGAGAGCCCGGTTACGCGCATGGACATCAGCAACACCCTTTCGGTCGACGATCTTCTGCACGCCTTCGTCGAAGGCGAACTGCTGCCGGGGACGGGCGTAGAGCCGAAGGTCTTCTGGGCGGCGCTGGAAAGCGTCCTGGCCGACTTCACCCCGCGCAACGCCGAGCTGCTCAAGCGCCGGGACGAGCTGCAGAGCACCATCGACGCCTGGTGGCGCGAGCGCCGCGGCAAGGATGTCAGCGTCTCCGACCAGACCGCCTTCCTGCGCGAGATCGGCTATCTGGTCCCCGCCCCGCCGGCCTTCAAGATCGACACCCAGAACGTCGATCCGGAGATCGCCCGCCTGGCTGGCCCGCAGCTCGTGGTGCCGGTGTCCAACGCCCGCTACGCCCTGAACGCGGCCAACGCCCGCTGGGGCAGCCTCTATGACGCCCTCTATGGCACCGACGCCCTGGAGCCGCCGACCGGCGGCAAGGGTTATGATCCCGAGCGCGGCGGCAAGGTCATCGCCTATGCCCGCCAGCTGCTGGACCAGGTGGCCCCGCTGTCCAGCGGCTCCCACGCCGGCGCCGTCAGCTACGCCATCGGCGGCACGGGCCTCGTCGTTCGCCTGAAGGACGGGACCGAGGCCGGCCTCGCCACTGACGGTCAGCTGGCCGGCTGGCGTGGGTCGAAGGACGCCCCCGAAGGCGTCCTGCTGCGCCACAACGGCCTGCACCTGGAGATCCTGGTCGACCGGTCGAGCAATATCGGCAAGGACGATCCGGCCGGCGTCGCCGACGTGCTGGTGGAAGCCGCCCTGACCGCCATCCAGGACTGCGAGGATTCCGTCGCGGCCGTCGACGCCGAGGACAAGACGGGCGTCTATCGCAACTGGCTGGGCCTGATGCGCGGCGACCTGGAGGCGAGCTTCCCCAAGGGCGGCCGCACCGAGACCCGCCGGCTGGAGGCCGACCGGGTCTATACCGCCCCGGACGGATCGGACCTGACCCTGCGCGGCCGCAGCCTGCTGCTGGTGCGCAATGTCGGCCACCACATGACCACCGACGCGGTTCGCTTCAATGGCCAGGACGCCTATGAGACCGCCGTCGACGCCCTGATCACCGTGGCCGCCGCCCTGCACGACCTGAAGGGCCAGAAGGCCAATAGTCCGGCCGGCTCCATCTATGTGGTGAAGCCCAAGATGCACGGGCCTGACGAGGTGGCGCTGGCCGTCCATCTGTTCGACCTGGTCGAGGATGCGCTCGGCATCCCCCGCAACACCGTCAAGATCGGCGTCATGGACGAGGAGCGCCGCACCAGCGCCAACCTCAAGGCCTGCATCTACGCCGCCCGCGAGCGGATCGTCTTCATCAACACCGGCTTCCTCGATCGCACCGGCGATGAGATCCACACCGCCATGGAAGCCGGCCCCATGGTCCGCAAGGACGCCATGAAGACCGAGCCCTGGCTGCCGGCCTACGAGAAGCGCAATGTGGAGATCGGCCTGGCCACAGGCTTCCCCGGCCGCGCCCAGATCGGTAAGGGCATGTGGGCGGCGCCCGACATGATGAAGGACATGCTGGCCGCCAAGATCGGCCACCCCAAGGCCGGCGCCAACACCGCCTGGGTCCCCTCGCCCACCGCCGCGGTCCTGCACGCCCTGCATTATCACCAGGTGGACGTAGCCGCCCTGCAGGCCTCGATGGACGCCACTGAGCCCACGGGGCTCGAGGATCTGCTGACCCTGCCGCTGGCCAAGTCCAACTGGAACGCCTCCGACGTGGCCCAGGAGCTGGACAACAACGTCCAGGGCATCCTCGGCTATGTGGTCCGCTGGATCGACCAGGGGGTCGGCTGCTCCAAGGTGCCGGACATCCACGACGTCGGGCTGATGGAAGACCGGGCGACCCTGCGGATCTCCAGCCAGCACATCGCCAACTGGCTGCACCACGGGGTCTGCACCGAGGCCCAGGTGCGCGAGACCTTCGCCCGTATGGCCAAGGTGGTGGACGGCCAGAACGCCAGCGACGCCCTCTACCAGCCGATGAGCCCCGATCTCGACGCCAGCATCGCCTATCAGGCCGCCCTGGAGCTGGTGTTCGAAGGCCGCGCCCAGCCGAACGGCTATACCGAGCACATCCTCACCCGCCGTCGTCGGGAGCGGAAGGCGCAGATCACAGGTTGAGTCCGGGGGCGACCCAAACCCCTGATCACGCGACCAGGGGTCGCTGACCGGTTTAGCTCAGCTTTAAGCACGTCACAGCTAAGCCGGTCGGCCAACCGGAGCTTGGGATGCCGCTGATCGACCTGGACAGGATGAGCGAGGCCGTGGCCGAGCGCCGCAGCGGCGCGGTCGCCCGCAAGATCGGGGCTGGCCTGATCGCTCTGGCGTTCGCCGCCCTCCTGGGCACGGCCGGCCCGATGCTCTGGCTGGCCGCCTTCATGGCCGGACAGCTTCTGGAACGGCGCGCCTTCCCGGCGGGTGCAAGGGTGACCAAACGTAGCGCGCCCTGGTTCTTGTTCCTCGTGGCGTTGAACAGCGCCCTCTTTGGCCTGATTGCGCTCCCCGCGCCGTTCATGGATGGCGCCTGGGGCGCAGCCGGCGGCGCATGGCTGCTGGCCAGCGGCACCTGCTACACGGTCCTGTCTAACCGGCGTTCGCGCGTGGTCTATCTGGCCTCGGCCCTGCCCTTCGTGGCTCTGATGGGCGTTCTGCTCCTCGAGGCCCATCATGTGGGCGCCGACTCGGGAAGCCTGATGGCCATGTTCGCTGCCGGTCTGATGATGATCGCCGCCGCCGACCTTCTTTGGCGCGAAGCGGACAAGGCCCACGCCAAGGAGCGCGCCGCGAGTCTTGAGAGCGAGCGCCGCCGCCGAGAAGCCGAGGATGCGGTGGCCGCAAAGTCGGCCTTCGTCGCCGCCGTCAGCCATGAACTGCGAACCCCCATCAGCGCCATACTGGCCGGGGCGGGAGAACTCCGCCGGACCCTGGACGGGAAGGACGCCCTGAGGGCCGACCTCATCGTCGAGGCGGGCGGCATGATGCGCACCCTGCTCAACGATCTTCTTGATCAGGCCAAGCTCGACGCCGGACGGATGAGCGTCGAGAGCCTGCCCTTCGACCTCCGCCGCCTGTTGGCCCAGCAAATGCTGTTCTGGCGCGCCGAGGCCCGGCGCAAGGGTCTTCGCCTCAGGCTGTCTGGCGCGCGAGTCTGTCCGCGGTGGGTCCAGGGGGACCCGACCCGCCTGCGGCAGATCCTCAACAACCTTTTGTCCAACGCTCTCAAATTCACCGAGCACGGCAGCGTCACCCTGACCATCACGGCCGATGCAGGCCATGCGCTGACCCTCTCGGTGAAAGACACCGGCCCCGGCCTGGACGCTTCTGCCCTCGAAACCCTGTTCGCCCCCTTCCAGCAGGCGCGACCCGACGTCGCCCGGACCCACGGGGGCACCGGGCTTGGACTGGCCATCAGCCGAGATCTCGCCAGGCTGATGGGCGGTGACCTGACCGCCGCTTCGGATCCCGAAGGCGGCGCTCGCTTCACCCTGACTGTAGGCCTGCCCGCCGCCGCACCCCCTGAGCCGGTTCAGGAGGCGCCAGCGAGCGGCGACCTGCCGCCTCTGCATGTCCTTGTCGTGGACGACCACGACATCAATCGGCGCGCGGTCGCCCTCATGCTGCAGGACCTCGACATCCGCCTCACCGAGGCCTCGTCCGGGTTTGAAGCCCTCGGCCTCCTGGAGGCGCAACCCTTCGATCTGGTGCTGATGGACTGCCACATGCCCGGGATGGACGGCCTGTCGGTCACCCGGGAGCTGCGCCACCGCAGCGGGCCCAACCAGCACACACCTGTCATCGCCGTCACCGGCGCCGGCGAACCCGCCCATATCGCCGCCTGCCACGAGGCCGGCATGAGCGACCATGTCCTCAAGCCCATCGAGGCTGCAAAGCTGATCGGGGCCATGGGCCGGGCCCTCTCCCCCGTCGAGTCTCAACCGCTCCAGACCCCCGCGGTCGCGACGCGGGCCTGAGCGACGATTGATCCTGGTCATGGCGCAGACGTCTTCCGGGGCGTCAGGCTGAGCCCTGGTCAGGAGATCGCCCCATGGCACGGCTCCGGTGGGCCGCCACCGCTGGCATCCTCGCAGCCCTGGTTCTCGCCGGGGTGGCGACCGGCGCCTACAGGCAGGACATGGCGGCGGCGCAGGCGCCCCTGGCTGGCAGTCAGGTCATCGACAGTCCGTTCGGCCCGATCGAGTTCGCCGATGTGGGCCGTGGGTCCGTGGTGCTGATGATCCATGGCAGCGGCGGGGGCTTTGACCAGGCCCTGGCCTTCTCCGAGCGCCTGGACCGTGACCGGTTCCGCATCATCGCCCCCTCCCGCTTCGGCTATCTGCGCAGCGCCATGCCGCCGGACGCCACGCCGGAGATGCAGGCCGACGCCCTGGCCTATCTGCTCAAGCATCTGGAAGTGGACCAGGCGGTCATCTTCGGCGGCTCCGCAGGCGCGCTCTCGGCCGCCCAACTGGCCCTGCGCCACCCGGAGCGCTGTCGAGGCCTAATCGTGGGCGTCCCGGCCCTCTACGGACCAAACCGGGCGCCGGAGGAACGGGCGCCCGCCCCCTGGCCCGTCCGCGCCCTGACAGACCTGGCCCTGCGATCCGACCTCGTATTCTGGATGGCCATCCGCATCGCCCCGGACCTGATGACCCGCATGGTCCTGGCGACAGAACCCGCCGTGCTGGCGGCCGCAGGTCGCGAAGAGACGGCGCGGGCCAATCGGGTGCTGCGCCACATCCTGCCCATCAGCGCGCGCCACGCTGGGATCGCCATGGACTCCGCCACCGCCGGCAGCCCGCCGCCCTACTCGCTTGAGCAACTGAGCTGTCCCCTGCTGGCGATCAGCGCCCGGGACGATCTCTATGGCACCGCCGACGCTGCGGCCCATGCTGTGGCCCTGGCGCCCCGGGGGAGGCTGATCCTGTTCGAGGAGGGCGGTCACCTGTGGGCTGGTCACGACGCCGAGGTCTGGGCCGCCGTCGCCGACTTCGTCGCAAGCCCGGACCTGACTGTAACCCCGTAGCCTCCCGCCTCGAAGGCTGTCAGACAGCCGCTGAAGCTTGGAGACACGCCCCACATGACCGTCATGGGACTGGACAACGCGCGCACCTATTATGGTGAGGTGCTGACGAGCTCCGGCGACCTGCGCACCGACGCCTGCGCCACGGCCGAGGCCCCGCCCCTGGCTGTTCGCCAGGCTCTGGCCCAGGTCCATGACGAGGTTTGCGCCCGCTACTATGGCTGCGGTCTGGTGGCGCCTCAGGCCCTGGAGGGCGCGCGCATCCTCGACCTGGGCTGTGGCTCGGGCCAAGACGTCTATGTACTGGCGCAGCTGACCGGGCCTGCGGGCCACGTGGTCGGGGTGGACGCGACGCCGCAGCAGCTGGACGTCGCCCGGCGGCACGAGGCCTGGCATGCGGAGAAATTCGGCTACCCCTCCAGCAACGTCACCTTCCTGGATGGCGACATCGCCCGGCTTGAAGACCTCGACCTGGAGCCCGGCAGCTTTGACGTCATCGTCTCCAACTGCGTGATCAATCTGGTGGAGGACAAGGCGGCCGTCTTCGCCGCGGCCTGGCGGCTGCTGAAGCCGGGCGGCGAGCTCTACTTTTCCGACGTCTATGCCGACCGCCGGGTTCCTGACGCCCTGCGTCGTGATCCCGTGCTGCACGGGGAGTGCCTGGCTGGCGCCCTCTATTGGGGCGACTTCCTCAGCCTCGCCAAGGCCGCCGGCTTCGGCGATCCGCGCCTGGTGTCAGACCGGCCGCTGGGCCTCAATGACCTGCGGGTGAAGGAGATGGTCGCCCCCATCGTCTTCTTCTCGGCCACCTACCGCCTGTTCAAGCTCGAGGACCTGGAGCCGGCCTGCGAGGACTATGGCCAGGCGGTCCGCTATCTCGGGACGATACCGGGCTCGCCGGAGGTCTTCACCCTCGACAAGCACCACGCCATTGAGACGGGCCGGATGTTCCCGGTCTGCGGCAACACCTGGCGGATGCTGGCCGAGAGCCGGCTTGCGCCCCATTTCGCGTTCATGGGCGACCGCAGCCGGCACTTCGGCGTCTTCAAGGGCTGTGGCCTCGACCTGCCGTTCAGTCCCCCCGCCGAGGCGGGCGTCGCGGGGGGCTGTTGCTAAACGATCAGGGCTGGAAGTCGCGGACGAAGCGCTCCAGCAGGCGTACGCTGTAGCCGGCTGAGCCGGCGGGTCCGGTGTCGGTGGCCGCCCCATAGGCGACGCCGGCGATGTCCAGATGGGCCCAGGGAGTGTCGCGGCTGATGAATTCGCCGATGAAGTGGGCGCCCGTGCCGGCGCCCGCGCCCTCGCCGCCGCCATTCTTCAGATCGGCGATGGTGGAGCTGATATCGGCGCCATAGTTCGGGTGCAAAGGCAGACGCCACAGGGGCTCGCCCACCGTCTCGCCGGCGGCGAGGAGTTGGTCCGCCAGAGTGTCGTGACGGCTGAACAGGCCTGCATATTCATCCCCGAGCGCGCCGCGCACCGCCCCGGTCAGTGTGGCGACGTCCACGACGGCGGCCGGCTGCAGATTGGCGTCGACCCAGGACAGGGCGTCGGCCAGAACCAGGCGTCCCTCGGCGTCGGTGGAGATGATCTCGATGGTCTTGCCGTTCATGGCGGTCAGCACATCGGCCGGGCGGATAGCCCGGCCATCGGGCATGTTCTCCGCCAGGGCGGCGATAGCCACCACATTGACGGGCGCGCGGGCCTTGGCGAGCGCCAGGAGGGCTCCCGTCACGCTGGCGGCGCCGGACATGTCCATCTTCATATTGCCCATGTTGGCGCTGGGCTTGATGGAGATGCCACCGGTGTCGAAGGTGATCCCCTTGCCCACCAGCACTACCGGGGCCGATGGCGCGCCCGCGCCGCGATAACGCATGATCAGCATCCGCGGCGGCCGTTCGGAGCCCTGGCCGACCCCGAGGATCGCCCCCATGCCCAGGCGCTCCATGGCGGGGACGTCCAGCACCTCGACCGTGACCCCAGACACGCCTGCCAGGGCTGCACGGGCGCGCTCGACGAAGACCTCCGGATAGACCTTGTTGGCCGGCTCGTTGGACACATCCCGCGCCCAGGCCATGGCCCCCACAATCGCCTCGCCCCGGGGACGGAACAGGGTCTCAGCGGCGCTGGCCTGGTCGGTCACCACGGTCACAGGACCCGTGGCGGTCCGCTCCCGGGCCTTGGCCTGATGGAAGTCGGAACGATACTCGCCAAGCCCGAGCCCGATGGCGAGTTCGGCCGCGGCCTCCGCCGGCAGGCCGCCCGCCAGGACGGTCAGACCGCCGGCCTCGTCCCGCAGGGTGCGACCGGCGACGGCGCCGGCCGACTGCCAGGCCTTGGACTCAGGCGTCTCGCCAAGACCGACCACCAGGATCGCATCCCAGGCGCCGATCCCCCGGAGCGTCAGGGTCTTGCCGGCCTCATAGCTGAACTTCGAGGCGGCGAGGGCCCGGCCCACTGCCCCGCGCTCAGCCTCGCCAAGGCTCGCGGCCCGACCGGCGAGATCGCCTTCGGCGCTCAGCGGCAGCACCAGGACACCCCCGGCCGCCGGCGCTTCGGCCACAAAGGTCAAGGCTCGCTGGCTCGCGGGAACGGCGGCCGCGGGCGGGCGGGCGCCGGCGGCTCCACGTCCCTGGGCCTCGGCGGCGGCGGGCAGGCACAGCGCCAGGGCGAGCGCGCCAGGGGCGGCGAAGGCGAACAGGAAACGGGGGATCATGCGGCAGGCTCCGGATCTATGGGTTCGTCGCAGCGGCGAGTCGGGGGCGCCCAGGCGACAGCTTGGCCGCCAATGAAGAGGCTCCAGGCGCCTGCCGCAAGCCGCCGGCGATCAACTATTCGGGGACATAGACCATCTTGCCGTCGGGCAGGCGGTAGGTGATCCCGGCCTTCACGCCCTGACCTTCACCGATGGCGCCCGAGGACTCGTAGCGGGTCAGCTCCTCCCCCTCCTTGATGATCATGGTCATGTCCGCCTCGCCGGGATTCTGCACCACGACGACATTGTCGGCGTTGAACGGATTGAGCGGGTTCTGGACGATGACGATCATCAGGATGGCGATCACCACCACAAAGACGTCGATCAGATTGACCACCGAGAGGATCGGGTCGTCGGCCTCATCGTCCTCCAGGAAACGCATCAGGCCAGACCCCGCTCATAGCTGCGGAGTTCCTCCAGCAGCCAGCGCCGCCGGATCGTCAGGATCACATGGGTGATGCTGGCGGCGATCAGGGCCAGGACCACACCGGAGAAGGCCACGACGAGGTTCTCGCCGATGGACCGCCCATCGCCTTCGCCAAGCGCCAGCAGCGCCGGACCCATGGGGATCATGGTCGCCACGAGGCCGAGCATGGGCGCGCTGCGCGAGGTGATGCGCAGCCACTCCAGGCGCTTCATGATCCACAGCTCCAGGTCTTCGCTGGACGCGCCCGTGGCCGCCTGATGAGCCGCGAGCCGCGAGCTGTAGGCGCCCGACCGCCGCTGGGTCCACTCCATCAGGAAGGCGCCCAGGGCGATGAAGGCATAGGCCAGGGCGATGATGATCAGGGCCAGGGCCGGCAGCAGAAACAGTCGGGCGAGGTCGAACAGACCCGCCTCAAGGCCGTGCATGGGACAACTCCAGGAAGGAACGAGGACGGGGTCTGGCCTGGCTGGCCGCCCCGATCAGGGTGAGGGCCAGTAGGGCGGCGAGCCCCAAGAGCGCCCGCAAGGGGGAAACCGGCGCGGCGGGGGTGGGCGGCTGCACCTTCTCCAACACCTGCCCCCGGACGGTGGGGGAAGGGGGCGCCGGCTCAGGCGGCGGCGGTGACGCGGCCGATTGCGGTGACGCCGGGGCGCTGGCAGCGGGTCCAGGGGCCGGCGCAGGCGCCTGGGCCGACAGACCAAAGCCGCTGCGCAGCAGCGCCGTGGTGGTCGCCTCGCCCGCCATGGCGCCAGCCTCCGTCAGCTCGGACCACCGCTGCGCCAGTTCCGCCTGCGTCTCGGCGTCAGGGGTCCAGTAGCCCTTGCGGATCGTCTCGGTCAGGCGCTCGATCAGCTGGGCCTGGGCCGTGGGGTTATGGGCCTCGAACCAGGCGTTCAGCCCAAGCTCACGCCGGTCCATGACGAAGGTCTCATGCATGGCCTGCCACTGGTCGGAACGGACCATGGCCGGATCGGTGACCTGCCAGCCGAACAGGTTGTTGGTGACGTCGAGGATCTCCAGCGTGCCGGCATAGCCCTCCCCCTGCATGGCGGAGATCCACTGAGGGTTCAGATAGCGGCTGCGCAGTTCATCGGATAGGACCGAGGCGGCGGTTCGCACCCGCGGCGTGCTGCCTCGCGCATCGGTGATGAACAGGTCCGGGCTCGCCCCGTCCAGCTTGCGGATCGCCATGGACAGGCCGCCCAGATACTCGAACGGATGGTCGGTCGATAGCACCCCGTGCAGGTTGGATGACCGGGACAGGACCGCGGCCTGCACACCGCTGAGCTGGGCGGCAAACAGGTTCGCGCCCTCGACCGTCTCCCCCCAGGCGTCGGCCCCATAGGCGTACTGCAGGCGCGAGAGGAACCGATCAGCCACCTCGCCGTCAGACTCCCAGGCCGTGGAGTCCAGCACGGCGGCCGGAACCCCGCTGCCATAGTCGCCAGGGGCGTTGCTGAAGAGGCGGATGGCCGACAGCCGCCTGGCCTGGTCGGCCGGCTGGCCCGCGGCGATCAGCTGGGCCTCCACCCTGGCGCTGTTGGCCGCGACCTCATTGCCGGGTTCCTCCAGGACCGCCAGGCGATTGAGCGCGCCGCCGAGCAGACGCATGAATCCGTCGAACTGGTCGCGATAGACGCTGGTGATCTGAAAGACCACGTCCACCCGCGGCCGCCCCAGCTCGGCGGCGGGAATGATCTCCAGGTCCACCACCCGGCCGCCCTGGTCCCAGACCGGGCGCAGGCCCAGAGCGTGCAGGGCCTGGCTCTCCACCACCCCCAGCGTTCTCACCGCCTCCCCGGACCAGAGGGTGAAGGCGAGCTTGCGCGGCGGCTCGCCATGCTGGTCCACATAGGCGGCCTGCAGGCTCTCGAAGGCCTCCCCGCCGGCGATATAGGCCGCCAGGGTGGGCAGCTTGTCGGGTTCGAAGCTGAACAGGTTGCGGCCGCTGGGCACGTCAGGGTTTCGGACAGGATCGCCGCCGGGGCCTGCGGCGATGAAGCGACCTGAGAGACCCGCCAGCAGGGCTTCCATCTCCCCCGTCTCGGCCAGATGTCGGTCCAGTTCGGCGGCCCGGATCAGGTAGGCGCGCAGGGTCTCATCAGCCAGGACCTCGGGGGGCTCGCCCTCCCTGAGGTGTCGATAGAGCAGGAGATAGGGCTCGCTCTGGCGGATCTGCTCGGCGTCTTCAGCGAACAGCTCGTCGGCGTCCAGGCCAAGCTGAAGATAGTAGGGCCGGCCGAGCTGCTGCATCACGGTCATCAGCCGCTGCTCCGGCGCGGCGGGCTCGCCGAAGGTGTGCAAGCCGAGCGGCGTCACCGAGGCCGCCAGGGCGTGCAGATGGTCATGCAGGTCGGTCATGTAGTCCGGAAAGCTGGCCGCCACGGCCGCCTCATCCCAGCCTATGTCCTGGGCGACGCCTTCCTTGAGCGTCAGAGCGGCGATCTGGTCGGCGGTGCGGTCGCGCACCGGCCCGTCCTCCAGCTGTCCGTACTCGTGCACCAGGGCGTGAATGTCGCGCAGTTCGTCATAGAGACCCGCCGGGGCGAAGGGCGGCGTCTGGTGGCTGATGGTGACCGCCCGGCCGCGCCTGCGGGCCTGGATGGCCTCGCCCACATTGTCCTGAATATAGGGATAGAAGACCGGCACATCGCCGACCGTCAGGAAGGGATAGTCCTCCACCGACAGGCCGCGATCCTTGCCCGGCGTCCATTCCTGGGTCCCGTGGGTGCCGAAGTGGATCAGCGCGTCGCTGGCCAAAGGCTCGCGCATCAGCAGATAGGCCGCCAGATAGAGGTGGCCCGGCGGGACCTTGGTGTCGTGATAGGACTCGCCCGGTCGATCGGCCCGGGGTGGCTGCGGCATCAGGGCCAGATGGCCCAGGCTAAGGCGGGGGATGACGAACTGGCGCTGGCCGGCCACCTCGCGGACCGCCCAGTGGTCCTCGGGCGCCCCCCACCGTTCGCGAACCGCGGCGCCGATCTGCGCCGGCTGCCGGTCGAGCCAGGCGCGGTAGTCATCCACCGGCAGGGTGGCCGCCAGCCCTCTGGCCAGCAGGTCGTCCAGGGTCTCCGGGCGATAATAGCCGCCGAGCAGGGCCTGGGCCTGAGCGATCAGGGCCGCCTCATCGGTGGGCGGAACCTGATAGCCCTCCGCCGCCAGCCGCCCGGTGAGGGCCGCCAGACTGCGGGGCACATTGAGGTTGGAGGCGCCCAGGTTCTTCTCGCCCCCGGGGTGGTTCCAGAACATCAGGGTCAGGCGCTTGTCGGCGTTGGGCTTGGCGCGCAGGGCGCCGAGGCGGGCGGCCTTGGCGGTCAGGGCGTCCACCTGGGCCGGGATGGGGCGGGTCTCGCCCCGGTCAATGGTGGCCAGAACGATGGGGTCGCTGACGCCCCAGGCCTCCGGCGTGGCCAGCAGGACCGCCGTGGTCTGGGCGGCCAGCCCTGTGGGCGAGGCGCGCCAGGCGGCCAGGTCCCCCTCCCGATAGACGAAGCCCGACAGGACCGGCAGGCCCAGCGCCTCGAACTCGGCCTTGCGGGCGGCCCCGTTCTGCAGGTGCTGGAGATTGGCCAGAACATCGAGGCCGGCCGGCCGGGCGATGGCTCCGATGGCGTCCGCCTTGGCGGCGTCGAACCAGAAGACCACCGGCGCGACGCCTGTGGCCTCGGCGCTGCGGACCAGGGCGTCCAGCAGGGCCGTCTCGCCGCTGGAGATGGCGCCGGCATAGGTGATCACCCCGAGCCGGGGGGCGTCAGCCGCCCATCGGGGCTCGGCCCAGGCGAGGTAGTCGGCCACCTCGGCGAAGGGACGTGGGGCGTCGGGATGATAGACGCCGGACGCCGGCAGCACCTCCGGGTCCGCGAACCCGGCCAGATCCGACCCCGCCATGAGGGCTGACGCATAGGTGAACAGGGCCCTGTGGTTGGCCGGTCCGCCATTGGCGTAGTACGCCGACAGCCGCGCCGCCGCCTTGGGCTCCAGGCCGCCGCCGAAGGCTGGTGGGCCACCGCCGACCCTCACCCACGGGACTTGCAGAGCCTCAAGCCGGCCCTCCAGACTTCCCATGACCTTGGCCAGGTCGTTGCCCCGGGGCGTGTCCAGGATGATCAGATCGGCGCCGGCCAGCCAGTCTTCCGCCGGACGGGGATCGGTCTCCACCCAGAGACCATCGAGCCTTAGTCCCTCCGCCTCCGCCAGGAGCCGCAGTCGGGCCAGCTTGCCCGGCAGCACGAAGTCGGTCGTGATCACCCGGACGGTTGGCGCGGGGGCAAGGGCGTCCTCAGCCTGGGCTGCGGACGTCCCCGCCAGCGCCGCCCAAAGTCCTAGGGCTGCAAGCCAGAGGCGGAGCGCTCGCCCCATCCTAGAAGCTCAGATTGAGGCCGAGGTGATAGAGGCGACCGGGCTCGGCATAGGTGAAGGAGCCGGACTTCTCGGCCAGCCGCTCATCGGTGAGGTTCTCAATGCCCACCCGCAAGGTGAGGCTGTCAGTAAGCCGCTGGCTCGCCTCCAGAGACCACAGGCTGTAGTCGGGCAGGCCGCCGGTGCTGACGGTCTGCTCGCCCACATATTCTCCGCGTAGCTGAGCGCTCAGACGCTCGGTGGGGCGCCAGCGCAGGGTGGCGTTGGCCCGGGATTCCGGACGCTCCAGCAGGGCTTTGCCCGTCTGACGGTTCTCCGTCTCCAGCCGGGTGTAGTTGGCTGAGAGGTTCAGGTTGGCCGGCAGGTCCACATCCCCGCCAAGCTCCAGGCCCCGGATGCGCGCCTCGGCGACGTTGCCATAGACGCGCACCTCCCGACCGCGGATCCCGCAGAGGCGGACACACTGGGTCTCAACCAGGTCTTTCAGATCATTCTGGAAAACCCCCAGACGGGCCGACCAGCCCTCGCCGGCGTAGTCGGCGCTGACCTCGTAGGTCGTGCCGATCTCGGGCTTGAGGTTCGGATTGCCGAACACCGTGAAACGGCCCCCGGCGGCCACCACCTGATAGTCGGGCGACAGCTGGGTCAGGCTGGGCGCCTTGAACCCACGCCCCACCCCGCCCTTCAGGGTCAGGCGCTCATTGAGGTGAAACACCGTGTAGAGGCGCGGGCTGGTCTGCCAGTCATAGGTGTCGTGATGGTCGAAGCGCGCGCCGCCCACGATCGACCACTGCTCGGTGATGCTCCAGGCGTCCTGGATGAACAGGCCATACTGGTCGGCCTCGCTGCGGCCCCGGGCGTTGACGGCCGGATTTTCCAGCTCCTGGCGTCGGACCTCGCCGCCCGCGCTCAGCATGTGCGCCCCCCACGGCAGGGTCACATGGCCGTCGGCCACGGTCTCGATGATCCGCACCGTGCCGCTCGGGGTCTGGTTCTGCGTGCGGGTGTTTACCCGCTCAACCTCGCTGCGATAGACCCGCGCCAGCGTCTGGCCAAAGCCGTAGTCGCCCCTGTGGCTGGCGGACACCTGCTGTCGTGTGATGTCGTCCTTGAAGCGGTAGTAGACCGGCGCCGCCCCCGTCGTGACGGTGTCCCGGTAGCGGAAGTCGGTCCCCGCCCCGAAGGTGAGGTCGAGCCGCTGGGAGTCGTCGGGCGTCCAGCTGAGGGTGGCCGAGGCGTTCAGGGCGCGACGGCCCTCCAGTTCGGCCTGCCGGGGATCAGCCGCCTGATAGGTGGGGTCACGCCCGGAGGCGTCGGCATAGAGGCTGAGCCCCAGCACCCCCTCCACCAGAGGACCGCCGGCATAGGCGCCCATCTGATAGGCCCGACCGGCGCCCCGCTCGGGAACCGTGCCGTTCAGGGTGGCGCTGCGCAGCCAGGTGTCGGTGGCGCTGCGGGTGATGATGTTGACCACCCCACCCAGGGCGTCGGCGCCATAGAGGGAGGACATGGGCCCGCGAACCACCTCGATCCGCTCGATCGCCTCAGTTGGCGTCCAGGCCAGATCATAGTCCGCATGGGCCACCAGGCCGCCCACCGCGCTGATCCGCCGCCCGTCCACCAAGACCAGGGTGTGCTCCACCGGCATGCCACGCAGGCTGATCCCTCGCCGGGTCATGCCGATCCCGGTGATGGTCACCCCAGGCTCATTGCGCAGGGAGTCAGACAGGTCGGCGATGGGGCGGGCTTCCAGGTCCTCCCGGCTGACCACCGAAATGGTGGCCGGCGCGTCCCGCAGGGCCTGCGGCCCCGCCATCGGCGTCACCACAACCTGGGTCAGGTCCGTGGCGTCATCCGCCAGGGCCGGCGCGGCCGGGACCAGAAGGACGACGCTGGCGAACCAGGCGGCGCGACGGCTTGAACGCGACAGACGAGACGACGACACAGACAGCGACACAGAAGGCCTCCCCACAAAGAGCGGAGGACCTGTAACGTTATAACATATCTATGAGTCAAGCCTCATCTGGCCGGAGGTTCTGCGCCTCCGCTCTGCACGCGGGAAACAGGCGCCCTTCGCCCTAATGGGAGGCGAAGATCGGGATGGGGCTGGCGGCCACCATGGCTCGGCTGACCCCGCCGAGGAGCAGTTCCTGCAGGCGCGGGCGGCCGTAGAGCCCCATGACCAGCAGGTCGGCCCCCAGTTCGGCGACCTGCCGGGCGATCACGTCCACAGCGGATTCGTCCTGGCTGGGATCGGTGATCAACTCGGCCTTGACCCCGTGCCTGGCCAGCAGCGCCTCCAGAAGGCCGTCCGAATTTCCCTCGCCATCGGGGGAAACGGTGAGCACGTGCACGGCTTCCGCCCGCTCCAGGATCGGCCAGGCGTCCTGCAGGGCGCGGGCGGCCTCTCGCCCACCGTTCCAGGCCACCAGCACCCGGCGCCCCACCGGCGGGGCGTAGTCGTCGTCCGGGGTGATCAGCACAGGGCCGCCGCTGGCCAGGGCGACCTGGGCGGCGCTCAGGCCGTGCTCGCTGAGACAGGCCTTGGCGTGTCGGGGAAAGATGGTCAGGTCGCTGCGGCGGGCCACCGCGAGGAACGGCTGGGGCGAGTCCCCGCCCACCATGCGCCAGTCATGGGTCACGCCGCTCTGGGCGCAGGCGGCTTCGAACTGCGCCCTTGCCGCGTCAGCCACCTTGGCGACGGCGGCCTCATGACCGCTCAGAACCTGCTGGACCACGTCAGCCGGCAGGGCGGTGAGGCTCTCGGCGGCCATGTATTGGCGAACATATTCGCTGGTCAGGAAGACGCCGGTCAGATGCGCCCCGTACCGCTTGGCGAAATCCGCCGCCGCCTTCGCCCGCAGCCCGGACGCCGCGTCCTCGCCGAGCTGCACAATGATTTGACGAAATGACATCAGCAATCTCCTTGAGGTTGTTTCGATCCTGCCTGGGCCTGCGACCCAATACCAGGGTCATGGCGCCTGAGACGGTTCACTCTGCTCGCCCAAAACGCCCGTAAGCCTCGCCAGCAGAGCCTCGCGGGCCGCATCGGTCGGGGCCTCGGCCAGGGCGGCGTTCAGCGCCATGTTGAGGGCGACCCGGGCGTTGTGCCAGTCGGCCTTCACCGCCTGTCCCGGGGCCAGACGGCGTGCGCGCTGCGGCGCCGGGGGTTTTGCGCCATCCACCGTGGCGCCCGAGATTTCATAGGCGGCGTCCAGGTCAGGGACACGGATGGACGCCCCGTCGAAGCCCGCGCCGACCAGGCGGGCGCTCAGACCCTCAAGGGCTTCCGGCTCGCCGTGGCAGAGGAACACAGCGCCGCTCACCGGAGCGCGGGCCTTGGCCCAGGCCACAAGGCCGCCGGCGTCGGCATGACCGGAATAGATGTCGAGGGCGCGGATGCGGGCGCGGACCTGCACCTCCTCCCCCTGAATACTGACCCGGCTGGCCCCGTCCTCCAGGATACGACCCAGGGTCCCGACCGCCTGATAGCCAGACAGGAGCACAGTGGCTTCCCGCCGCCAGAGCAGCCGCTTGAGGTGTTTGCGGACGCGGCCCGCGTCGCACATGCCGCTGCCGGCGAGGATGATGTGCCAGCCGCGCAGGCGATCGATCCGGTCGCTCTCGGCGGGCTTGCGCAGGAAGTTGAGCCGTCCTCCGGCCCGCAGGCGGTCAAAGGGGTTCACCCCCGTGGTGCGGTTATAGCCCCGCTGCTGGAAGACCTCGGTGGCTTCGATGGCCAGGGGGGAGTCCAGGAAGATGTCGGCCTCAGGGACCTCGCCAGCCTCCATGAGGGCGACCAGGTCGGCGATGAGCTCCTGAGCCCGCTCGACGGCGAAGGTGGGAATGAGTACAGGCCCGCCGGCCGCATGGGCGTCCCGCAGTTCCTGGGCGAGCGCCGCGCGGCGCTCCGGCGGCGCCAGGTTCAGCCGGTCGCGGTTCCCATAGGTGGATTCCAGGATCAGGTGGTCGACGCCCGCAGGCCCTTCCGGATCGGCGGCATAGTCACGGCCACCCTGGCCGATATCCCCGGAGAAGAGGAACGAGGTTTCCCCCTCCTCGGTCTCCACCCGCAGTTCGATGGAGGTCGCGCCCAGAATATGACCCGCCTCCCAATAGATGGCCCGGACGCCGGGCGCGATTTCGACCGGAACCCCGAGCTTGACCTTGGAGAACTGGCGGATCGTTCGCTCGCCGTCCCGGGCGGTATAGATCGGCTCCACCTGCGGCAGACCCCGGCGGAGATTGCGCCGGTTCAGGTGGCGGACCTCGGTCTCCTGGATGCCGCCGGCGTCCGGCAGCATCACCCCGCAGAGATCCCGGGTGGCGGCCGTGGCGTGGATCGGCCCCTTGAACCCCGCCTTCACCAGCTTGGGCAGCAGGCCGGCATGGTCGAGATGGGCGTGGGTCAGCAGGACCGCGTCCACCGTCTGCGGGTCGAAGGGAAAGTCGCCATAGTTCAGGGCCTTGAGGGTCTTTGGTCCCTGAAACATGCCGCAGTCGATCAGCAGCCGGGCCTTGGGCGTTTCGACCTCCACGCAGGATCCCGTCACGCACCCGGCGGCGCCGTGGAATGTCAGGGTGATGGACATGGAGACGCCTTCAAGAGCTTGAACAAACCGGTTGGCGACCATCGGCCACCTGCTCGTTCCACCCTGTGATTCAGATCAAGTGAGGCGGAGGAACGACGGGGCCGGTCCCGCCTGCCGCCATTCTGGTCTAGGAGAGGGGCTGCCAGACAGGGAGCCAGCCGTGAGCCGCAAGCCGATCGAAATCTTCATCGACGCCGACGCCTGTCCGGTGAAGGACGAGGTCTACAAGGTCGCCCAGCGCTACGGCCTGAAGACCTGGGTAGTGTCCAACGCCTTCATGATGATCCCCACCTCGCCCATGGTGGAGCGGGTGATCGTCGATGCGGGTCCCGACGTGGCCGACGACTGGATCGCCGAGCATGTGGCGCCGGGCGATGTGGCCATCACCAACGACATTCCGCTCGCCGAACGGGTGCTGCAGGCGAGCGCCCACGCCATTGCGCCCAACGGGAAACCGTTCACCGAGGACTCCATCGGCTCGGCCATCGCCCAGCGCGCCCTGATGGAGCAGCTGCGCTCCACCGGCGACATCTTCGGCGGCCCCAAGCCCTTCGACCGCAATGACCGATCGCGCTTCCTGCAGGCCCTGGACGAGGTGATCCAGAAGGAACGCCGCCGACGAGGATGAGAATCGCGCGGCCGCTGTCGGAGTCCACAGCGCCTGGTCGTCCTTGAGCAGTGACCTGACCCCAAGGAGAGACCCATGCCTTATGTCGATGGCTTCGTGCTCGCAGTCCCCAAGGCCAATCTGGACGCCTACAAGGCGATGGCCACCCTGGCCTCGGAGGTCTGGATGGAGCACGGCGCGCTGAGCTACGTAGAATGCGTCGGCGACAACACGCCCGTCGGCGAGGTGACCTCTTTCCCCCGCGCGGTCCTGGCCAAGGATGACGAGGTGGTGGTGTTCGCCTGGGCCACCTACGAGTCCCGCGAAAAGCGCGACGAGGTGATGGCCAAGGTCATGGCCGACCCGCGGATGAACTACGAGCCGGCCACACTGCCCTTTGACGGCGCGCGGATGATCTTCGGCGGCTTTGAGTCGATGATCGTCCGCTAGGTCGCTCAGGGCGCGGGGTTCAGCACCGACTTCAGGAACTGCACCTCGGTGGCGCGCACAGCCTCCTGGTTGGACTTCTTGTGGACGCCATGGCCCTCGTCCCTGGCCAGGATGTACCAGACCTCGGTGCCCTGGGCGCGGAGACGGGCGACCATCTGCTCGGATTCCGAGGCCGGCACCCGGGGGTCATTGGCCCCCTGATAGATCATCATCGGCTTCTTCATGCGGTCAGACATGTTGATCGGCGCGATCTTCTCGAACACCGCCCGCATGGCCGGATCGCGCTCATCGCCATACTCGGCGCGACGAAGATCCCGGCGATAGCCCTCGGTGTTTTCCAGGAAGGTGATGAAGTCGGAGATGCCGTAGAGGTCGATCACCCCGACCAGCCGGTCGTTGTAATGGGCGGCGACGGCGAGCGCCATGTAGCCGCCATAGGACTGGCCGACCACGGCCACGCGGCTGGCGTCGAGGTCGGGCTGTTGGGCCACCCAGTCCAGCAGGGCGCCGATGTCCTTGACCGAGTCCTCGCGCTTTTCAGCGTTGTCGAGAGACAGATAGGTCTTTCCGTAGCCGGTGGAGCCGCGGACATTGGGGATGATCACTGCCGCGCCAAGTTCGTTCACCCAGGACTGCCGACGGGGATTGAAGCTGGGCTGCTCCTGCCCCTCGGGTCCGCCATGGATCTGGATCACCACGGGCAGTTTTCCGCTCACCCCCTGCGGCCGGTAGATGAAGGCCGGGATCGAGCGGTCATCAAAGGTCGGGTAGCGGAACAGGGCCGGCTCCACGAGCCTCGCGGCGTCCAGGCCGCCCAGCTCGCTCTGCGTCCAGCGGGTCAGCTCGCCGCTGGCCAGCTCATAGTCCCAGACATCCCCTGAAGTCGTCGAGGTGGACAGGCTGAGGCCCAGCCGGGCCCCATCCTTGGAGAACTTCAGGGCGGTCAGGACGCCTTTCGGAAGGTCGGGTCCTTTCAGCAGGCGGCCGCTGGCGACGTCACGCAGCAGGACCTTCGAATAGCCCTCCTCATTGACCATGTAGGCGACAGTCTTGCCGTCCGGCGAAATGTCGAAGGCTTCGGCGCCCCATTGCGATCCCGGCGCGAGGTCGCGCATGGCGCCGGTGGCGAGATCAAACACCACCGGTCGGGCGACTTCCGAGCCGTCGTCCGACAGGGTCAGCACGCCCGCGCCGCCATCGACGAAGGCCGCGCCCTCATAGAAGACCTGGCGGTCGGCGGGGCCGACCTGCGTCAGCTGACCAGACGCCACGTCGAGCACGAACAGCTCCACAAAGGCGATGGAGTTGTAGCGGCTGATGAGGATGCGCCGGCCATCGGGGGAGATGGCCGTGGGCGCCATGGCGCCCTGCCCCTCAAGCACCACGCGGCGGGCATCCGGCGCCGAAGTCTGGGCCAGCATGATGTCATAGTTGGGATCGCCGGGGGTCACCTGGCTCCAGACCACCACCGCGCCGTCCTTGGAAAAGACGAAGTCGCTGTTGCGGGTCCCGGGCGCGGTGAGCCGCACCTCCTGGCCATTCAGATCCCGCAGAAAGCCCTGATAGTACTCCGAGCCGCCCTCATCCCGCCGGTAGATGAAGCGGGAGACGCCGGGCTGAACCTTGGCGGCCGTGATCGGCTCATTGAAGAAGGTGAGCTGGGTCCGCGCCGCGCCGGGCGCCGCCAGCCGGTGGATCTGCGTCGTCTCGCCGAACCGGGTGGAGATCAGCATGGAGCCGTCGGCCAGCCAGTCCTTCAGCTCAGCCGAACGCACCTCGTAATAGGGGGATATGGCCGCCTGCAGGCCATCGGGCGCGGCCGGCACGCCTTCATAGACCAGCTGGCCGATCTCTCGACGTTCGACCTGGGCCAGGGCTCCGCTGGCGATGAGCAGGGCGAGGCCCGCTCCGACGACGACTGAACGCAAAACCATGGGCGGCCCCTGAACTGTGGAAGGGGCGAGCCTTTCCCCTTGCAGGCCCCGCGTCAATGGCGGGGCCAGAAGTTCACCGCCGATGGCGCAGCGCGCTCCAAAGCAGGGCGAGGCCACCGAGGATCAGGACCTGGCCCACGGCGGCGATGAGGGTCGTCGCCCCAAGACCCAGCTGGAACAGCGCCTTTTCGAGCTCGGGCGTCCGTCCATGGGCCACCATCAACATGGCGCTCACCAGGGCGAAGCCGGTCAGCGCGGCGACCATCCCCCAGACCGCCCGCCGGGGGCCCGGGTGGCGGCCGATTTTCGATCCCTCATCCGCCATGGTCGGCTCCTTTTGTGGAGGGAGCTTGGCCCAACGCCATTGCCACGCCTTGATCGGCGTCAAGCCGCCGGATCGGTGGAAGGCCCTGAACAGTCTGCCGTCGTCCCGCCTTCACCACCGTCATGCTCGCCCTTGGGGCGAGCATCTCTGCTCGAGGCGGGCGCAAGCGTCGCGAGGGACTTGGGGGCGCCAGGCCCAGGAAGCCGGCTGGCGATTGGTCCCCGAACCTCGACTGGCCAGGGAGCCTTTGCCCCGCCTGCGTGTTGCTCCGCCATGCACAACTTCAGACGCGGCCCCCATGGACTTTGAGGCCCTGTTCACAGGCTGGGACCCGATCCTGCGCATCCTGGTGGTGGGAACGGCGGCCTATGTGGCCCTGGTCGTCGTCTTGCGAGTCTCTGGCAAACGGACTCTGTCCAAGCTCAACGCCTTCGATCTGGTGGTTACAGTGGCGATCGGCTCGACCTTTTCCAGCATCCTGACGTCAAAGGACCTCGCCCTCGCCGAAGGTGTGGCGGCGCTGGCCCTGCTGGTCGGGCTGCAGTACGCCGTCACCTTACTTTCGGTGCGGATCAAGGCGATCGACAAGCTGGTCAAGTCCGAGCCGAGCCTGCTGCTGAAGGACGGCGCGCCCTTGCCTGGCGCCCTGCGCCGGCAGCGGGTGACGCAGGAGGAGCTGCTCGCCGCCATCCGCACCTCGGGCGGCGCCGAGCTGTCCGACGCCGCCTTCGTGGTCCTGGAGTCTGACGGCAGCCTGAGCGCCGTCCTCAAGGGCTGAGCGGTTCAGCCCTTCGGCGTTGGCACATAGACCTCGCCGCCGGTGGCCCGGAACTTCTCGCTCATCTCGGCCATGCCCTGGACGGCGGCGTCGTTCTGGCCGCGGGCGGCCTCGCGGATGTCCTGGCTGATCTTCATGGAACAGAACTTGGGGCCGCACATGGAGCAGAAGTGCGCCGTCTTGTGCGCCTCCTTGGGCATGGTCTCGTCGTGATAAAGCCGCGCCGTCTCTGGATCGAGACCCAGGTTGAACTGGTCCTCCCAGCGGAACTCGAACCGGGCCCGCGACAGGGCGTCGTCCCAGGCCCGGGCCGAGGGATGCCCCTTGGCGAGGTCGGCGGCGTGGGCGGCGATCTTGTAGGTGATCACCCCGTCCTTCACGTCCTTGCGGTCGGGCAGGCCCAGATGCTCCTTGGGCGTCACGTAGCAGAGCATGGCGGTGCCGAACCAGCCGATCATGGCCGCCCCGATCGCGCTGGTGATGTGGTCATAGCCCGGCGCCACGTCGGTCGTGAGCGGGCCCAGCGTGTAGAAGGGCGCCTCGCCGCAGACGGCGAGCTGCTTGTCCATATTGGCCTTGATCTTGTGCATGGGCACGTGGCCCGGCCCCTCGATCATGGTCTGGACGCCGTACTTCCAGGCCACCTGGGTCAGCTCGCCCAGGGTCTCCAGCTCGGCGAACTGAGCCGCATCATTGGCGTCGGCGATGGAGCCAGGCCGCAGGCCATCGCCCAGGCTGAAGCTGATGTCATAGGCCCGCATGATCTCGCAGATGTCTTCGAAGTGCTCGTAGAGGAAGCTCTCGCGGTGGTGGGCCAGGCACCACTTGGCCATGATCGAGCCGCCGCGGGAGACGATGCCGGTCACCCGGTTGGCGGTCAGCGGCACATAGGCCAGACGCACGCCCGCATGGATGGTGAAGTAGTCCACCCCCTGTTCGGCCTGCTCGATCAGGGTGTCGCGGAACACCTCCCAGTTCAGGTCCTCGGCGACGCCGTTCACCTTTTCCAGGGCCTGATAGATGGGGACGGTGCCGATGGGCACGGGGCTATTGCGGATGATCCAGTCGCGGATGTTGTGGATGTTGCGCCCGGTGGACAGGTCCATGACCGTGTCGGCGCCCCAGCGGATGGCCCAGACCATCTTGTCCACCTCGTCGGCGACGGTGGAGAGCACCGCGGAATTGCCGATATTGGCGTTGATCTTGACCAGGAAGTTCCGGCCGATCGCCATCGGCTCCAGCTCGGTGTGGTTGATATTGGCCGGAATGATGGCCCGGCCGCGGGCGATCTCATCGCGGACGAACTCCGGTGTCACCAGGTCAGGAATGGAGGCGCCGAAGTCCTCGCCGTCGCGGATGAAGGCCTCGCCCTCCTTGCGGCGCAGGTTCTCGCGGATGGCCACATACTCCATCTCGGGCGTGACGATCCCGCGGCGGGCATAGTCCATCTGGGTGACGCTGACCCCGGGACGGGCCCGATAAATCCGCCGGGGCTGGCTGAACTCCGGCGCCAGATGGGCGCCGCGGGCGAAGCCATTGTCCTCGGGCTTGACGTTGCGGGGGTCGGCGACGACTTCCACATCCCCGCGGGAGACGACCCAGGGCTCGCGGGTGCGGGGCAGGCCCTTGTCGATATCGATGCTTGCGGCGGGATCGGTATAGGGACCGGACGGATCATAGAGGGTCACCGGCGGCTCGCCGGCGCTTTCATGCACAGCCACCTCGCGGAAGGGCACGCGGATGTCGGGCCAGAGCCGCCCGGCCTCATAGACCTTTTTCGAGCCCGGACGCTCCCCGGTCGGGATGGCGTCGGCGTCGAGACTGGGGGTCAGCGGCTTGTTCATGGAGGATCTCTGTGAGGATGTCGGAATGAGATTCAGGCGGCGGCCTGGCGGTATCCCACCAGGGTCAGCCAGACCCCGACGCCCACGGCGGCGAGGCCTGCGGCCACCACCAGGGGCGTCCTGGCGATGACATTGTCGGCAAGGTCGAACAGCACGCCCGGCGCGAACAGAAGGAAGACGCCGCGCAGGGTCAGGAGCCAGATGGTGAGGCTGAGGGCGATCTCGGCCGGGGTTCGCCAGCGCTGGTGGACCGCCATCAGGGCCAGTCCGGCCAGGACGAGCAGCATGCCCGTGACGAAGGTCAGGGCCGGATCGCCCTGAAATCCTTCGAGGAGCGACAGAAGGTCGTCACGGCGCAGGACGGCGGCGGCCCCGGCCACGGCCAGGAACGGCCCGAGTATCCGGGCGGTCAGTCGTGTCGAGTCCAAGACCCGCGCCATGGCGCTCTCCCTTCCCTTCGCCGGCATGACCCGGATCAGGTTCTACGGGTCGCGGGCTCACCCGCCTCTCAGCCGCTCATGCGCGGCCCCCCGAGGATACGTCGACACTAGCCCTCCTGGGCGACGCCGCCAAGGGCTGTGCAAGGCCCAGCTTCAGCCCCAATGGCGCCGTCAGATAAGTCTGGACCCGGAACGTCGGGACCAGCCGCCACGTTGTCGGCTGAAGGAGGAACAACAATGCTCAACCACGCCACCGCGGCCGCCGCCCTGGGCGCGCTTGCCCTCGCCGGATGCGCCGCCGCGCCGCCGGCCGGCGGACCATCCTCGCCCGCCATGGCCGCCAACGCCACAGAGCCCGGCCGCGCCTGTTTCCGCGTAAGCGGCATTCGCGGCCAGAAGATCATCGACCGCAACACGGTCCTGTTCCGCACCAGCGTCGGCCCCCAGGATGTGTTCCGCGTCACCATGCGCAATGGCTGCCTGAACACTGCCGCCTCGGACCCGCTGGTGCTGATCCCCTCCGGGGGCTCCGACACAGTCTGCGACCGGATGGATCTGGATGTGCGGGTCGCCTCGCCCATCGGCGCGACTCCGTGCCTGGTGCAGGAGGTGCGCAAGCTGAACTCCGCCCAGGTCGCCGCTCTGGGCCCTGGCGAGCGGCCCTGACGACGCCGCGCCCTAAAGTCTGACGCCGGCGGACTCCAGCGCTTCACGCAGGGGCGCGAGACCCGGGCCGTAGCTGCGCCATCGTCCGATGGAGCCGGCGTGGGTCGCCATGACCGCCGCCGCCGGTGCGGTGGCCTCATCCTGCGCCAGGAAAACGGGATCGACGTCCAGGCCACAGAATTCGAGCAGGCGGCGGGTTTCGCCCTCCGGATCAGCGACCAGATCCTCCAAGGCCACCTCGGTGAACCGGTCAACGGGCAGAACCTGGCGCCAGTGGGCCATCAGGCGCTCGAAGCCGGCGCAGTAGGCGGCCGTATGTGTCAGGTCGTAGGCATAGTCGTAACAGGCCAGGTCCGTGGGGAGCAGCCGCCGGTAGGTCTCCATACAGGCGTCCATCGGATGACGACGAACGCAAATGATCCGCGCCTGCGGCATGGCCCGGTGGATCAACCCGGCCCAGACGATGTTGAGAGGCGCCCGGTCCACGGAGCGCCCGGATCCGGCCAGCCGCGCGCCCGCCATCTGCAGGTAGGCCTGTCCAGCCCTTCGAAGATCGATCTCGCCCGCGGCCTCGAGAGCCGCCTCGTCCATCAGAAGCGCGCCGGATGAGCCCGTCATCCGCTGCAGGACCAGACCGAAACTGGTCAGGTTGTCGACCGAGGCGACCTCCCGATGTTGCGAGAGAATCTGCTCGACCGCGGCAGCGCCGCCACATGGCAGGCCGAGCACGAAGATAGGCCCCTCAGACGTCGCGCCCCGCGCGCCGGCCGTGGCGGTGGGACAGGTGGCCCGGGCGGCGGCGAACAGGTCAGCGTCGGCGCGGGGGTCATAGCCCACCTGCCGCCCCATGGCGGCCTTGGCGCGGATCAGCCAGTCCAGGGCGATCTCGAAATTCCCCAGATCCTCATGGGTCTTGGCCAGGGCGTGGCCGAGATGCAGACGGGGCGCGGCCGATCCGCGGGCCGCCGCGAACTGGGTCTCCAGGTCAGGCAGGAAGTTCTGCTCTGCGGTCTGGCGTCGCAGAAGCACCCGCGACGACCAGGCCTGGTGCAGGCCCGGATCCAGCGCCAGGGCCTGAGCGAACGCCGCCTCGGCGCCGTCTGCATCCCCGACATCCTGCCGCGCGAAGGCGAGGTGGCAGGCGATGCTGGCCCGCACCGGCTCCCTGGCAAGCGCGGCTTCGAAGTGGCCGATGGCGCGGCTGGGCAGCCCGACCTGCCTGAACACGACGCCCAGGATGTCGAAAATGAGCGCGTCAGCCGGCTTGCGGGCCTCGGCGATCTGCGCCTGCGCCAGCGCTTCATCCCGGCGGTTCATCGCGATCAGGCAGCGGGCCAGATGGGCCGGGGCGCGGGGGTCGTCGAGATCCAGGGCGGCGGCGCGGCCAAACAGCTCGGCGGCCTTGCCGGGATTGTCATGATCGGCCGCAAGGACGCCGAGCAGGAACCACGCCCCGGCCGCCTGGGGGTCGGCCGCCAGCGCCTCCATGCACAGGGCGTGAGCCGGCTCATAGGCCTGCTCGGCCATCAGGCGCTCGGCCTGCGCCAGGCGTTCGGTGGTGGAGTTCAGGGTCCCTGCGGTCATTGGGGGCGTCGTCAAACCCGTACATGCGCGAACAGGGGCCCCTCATACCGGATTATCGCCCGCCCCGGCGCCCCAAGGCCTTTGGAACCTGATCCGGGCGCAGATGCGGCTGGCCCATCGACCGCCTGCCTGGTGCTGACGCCGGGGCCGCCTTGACGGCGGCCTGGTGTCGGCGTCCCCTCCTGCGCTCAAGCTCCACCAGGGAGCGCCAAGGGGGACGCCGAAATGACCATTGAACTCGTCATGCTGGCCTGGACGTTGGTCCTGGCCTTCATCCAGATCCTGCTCTTCGACATGGCGCGCACCGCCCAGTACGGGCTGAAGTGGAACACCGGCGCCCGGGACGAGGAGATGCCGCCGCTCCACCCCCGCGCCCAACGGCTGCAACGGGCCCAGGCCAATCTGTTCGAGACCCTGCCCATCTTCATCGGCGTGGTGCTGATCGCCCATGTGACCGGTCGCGGAACCGAGCTGAGCGCCATCGGCGCCCAGGTCTATTTCTGGGCCCGGGTGGCCTATGTTCCGCTCTACGCCTTCGGGGTGCGGGGCCTGCGGTCCCTGGCCTGGCTGATCAGCATCGCCGGTCTCGGCCTGGTGGCGGCGCCGATCCTCGTTCCCTGACCGGGTGGGACGCAGACGACGGGTCAGGCGCGTGATAGGGCAGGCTCGAGTTCATCGAGGAGCCGATCATGCACCTGGCCCGTTTTCCCCGCGTCCGCTTCGCTCACCTGCCCACGCCGCTTGAGGCCGCGCCCCGACTGGGGGAGGCGCTCGGCGGCCTGAGCCTGTTCATCAAGCGGGACGACGCCACGGGCCTGGCCGGCGGCGGCAACAAGACCCGCAAGCTGGAATTCCTGGCTGGCGAGGCCGTGGCCCAGGGGGCCGACACCCTGGTCACCCAGGGCGCGATCCAGTCCAACCATGTGCGCCAGACGGCCGCCGCGGCGGCACGGCTGGGCATGGCCTGCGAGATCATCCTGGAAGCCCGCACCGGCTCGGGCGCCGTGGACTACAATAATTCCGGCAATGTGCTCCTCGACCGCCTGCTCGGCGCGAACATCGAGACCGTGCCGGGCGGCAGCGACATGAACGCCGCCCTGGAGCGCGTCGCCCAGGGGGTGCGTGAGCGCGGCGGGCGGCCCTATGTGATCCCCGGCGGCGGCTCCAATGCGGTCGGCGCCCTGGGCTATGCCGACTGCGCCCGGGAGCTGGTGGTCCAGGCTGACGCCATGGGGCTGAAGATCGACCGCATCGTCACGGCCACCGGCAGCGCCGGCACCCATGCGGGTCTGGTGGCCGGCCTGGCCGTCATCGGCGCTGACATACCGGTCCTCGGCATCGGCGTGCGGGCGCCGCAGGCGACCCAGGAGGCCAATGTCTTCAAGCTGGCCCAGGAGACCTGCGCCCTGCTCGGCCAGGAGGGCCGGGTGACCCGCGACCGCGTGGCGGCCAATTGCGACTATGTGGGCGCGGGCTATGGCCTGATCGACCAGGCGGTGATTGACGCCTTGAAGCTGGCGGCCCGCACCGAGGCCCTGATCCTCGATCCCGTCTATAGCGGCAAGGCCATGAAGGGCCTCATTGACCTCTGCGCCCAGGGCGCCTTCAGGGATGAGACCGTAGTCTTCCTGCACACCGGCGGCGCCCAGGGCCTGTTCGGCTATCAGGGCGAGCTGGAAGGCCAGCTGGGATGAGCCTGATCCTTGGCGTCCTGGGTGGGATGGGGCCGGCGGCCACCCTCGACTTCCTGGCCAGGCTTCAGGCCTACACCCCCGCCGAACGGGACCAGGACCATATCCGCGTCCTGATGGACCTGAACCCGCAGGTCCCTGACCGCAATGTCCCCGGCGCCGGGGCGGGCCCGGTGCTGGCCGAGATGGCTGGCGGCCTGGCTGGCGGCGGGGCTGAGGTGCTGGCCATGCCCTGCAACACCGCCCACGCCCATGCAGATCTCATCGTGCGCGCCAGCGGCCTGCCCCTGATCGACATGATCGGCGGCGCGGCCAAGGCCGCGGCCGACACCGGCGCGAGGCGGGTCGGGGTGCTGGGCACCAAGGGTGCGCTGCGGCTCTACCGTGAATATCTCGCAGCCCGGGGCCTGGGCTTGGTCGCCCTGGGGGCTGAGCGCCAGGAGGCGTTCATGGAGGTCCTCTACCGCATCAAGGGCGGAGACCGGTCGGCCCAGGCGCGGGCGGAGATGGCCGGGCTCGCCCGCGATCTCGTGGCTGAGGGGGCCGAGACCCTGATCGCCGGCTGCACCGAGGCGCCGCTGGTCCTCTCGCCCGCCGAGGTGTCCGTGCCGCTGATCGACGCCGGCGACCTGCTGGCTCGCCGATGTGTGGCCGTCTGCCTGGAGCGCGAGCCGCCGCCGTCAATCTGAGGCGCTCCAGAGCCTGATGGTCTAGAGCCGTGCGGCGCTGAAGGTGTCGCAGGCGTTGGGGTCGCCCGACTCCGCCCCCCGGCGGAACCAGGCCATCCGCTGGGCGCTGGAGCCGTGGGTAAAGGCGTCGGGCACGACCCGGCCTTGGGACTGCTTCTGGAGGGTGTCGTCGCCGATGGCCGAGGCCGCCGCCAAGCCCTCGGCGATGTCGTCAGGTCCGAGCGCCACGGCGCCGCCGGACGCCGCTTCGGCCCGGGCGGCCCACACGCCGGCATAGCAGTCGGCCTGCAGCTCCAGCCGCACGGCGCCGCTTTCCGCCCCCTGGGAGCCCAGGCGCCGGGCCTGGTCCATCTCACCGGTCAGGTTCTGGACGTGATGGGCGACCTCATGGGCGATGACATAGGCCCGCGCCGCCTCGCCCCCTGCGCCGAACTTGTTTTCAAGATCATCCCAGAAGGACAGGTCCAGATAGACGCTGCGGTCAGCCGGGCAGTAGAAGGGGCCCATGGCCGCCTCCCCTGTGCCGCACCGCGTGCCCGTGGCCTGTTCGTAGAGCACCATGGCGGCCGGCGGCTCGTAGGTCTGACCAGCCTGGTCGAAGATCTCGGTCCACACCTCGGCGGTGGAGGTCTCGATGACATCGACGAACTGGCCGGCTTCATCATCGGGCGCGCCGCGGACGCCCGCGCTCTGGGCCGCCGGCGCGCCACCGCCGTTCACCACGCTGAGCGTCGTGGTCGGATCGATGCCGAAGACGAAATAGCCGATCAGGGCCAGCACCACGCCGCCGACCCCAAGCCCGCCGGCGACGGGTCCGACCCCGCGCCGGTCATCTATGTTTCCAGACCGCCGTCCGCCCCGCCAACGCATGCGCGCTCATCTCCCAAAGACCAGGCGCGACCATGCCCTGGCCGCGATGCGAAAACTACCGCCCGTCGCGCGCCAGGATCGCCCGCACCCGGGCGTTGGAGTCCGCCAGCCGCGCATCGGGAATGCGAACGTCCTCCGGCCCGCCGATCGGGGATAACCAGGGGGTCGCCGGCGCCAGGTCCGACGCCTCCCGCTGGCGGCGCAGGTCCTGCAGGGCCCGCTCCGTCTGCATCTGGGACGACAGGGCGTTCAGCTCGTTCTGCTGGGCGACCCCGCGATAGCGGTCCATCTGCTGCTGAGACTCGAGCACGCCAAGCTGGTGTTGCGTGTAGGCGTCCTGGGCGAGCGTCGGAGTGGCCAGGACAGCGATGGCCAGGCCAGCAAGGGCGACACGGGGGATGATGGGGCGCATGGGGCGGACTCCTTTGCCACCTCAACGCGCCACCCGCCCCTGCGGGTCCCTATTGCGGCCGGGTGCGGGTCGTGACCGAGAACCGGGCCAGTTGCTCGGTGGGCGCGGCCCAGCCGGGCGCCAGTTCCAGCGCCTTCTGGTAGTCGAAATAGGCCGACCGGGCGTCTTCCAGTCCCTCATGGGCCAGGGCGCGGTTGTAATAGGCCTTGGCCGGCTCCTCGACGCCGAGCTCCAGGCCCCGGTCAATGGCCGGCAGGCTTTCGGCGTAGCGCTTCTGGCCGATCAGGGCTGCGCCGCGGTTGACGTGCCCCTCCCCCAGGTCCGGCTTCATCTTGATCGCCTGGTCGAAGTCGGCGATGGCGCGGGGATATTCGGCGCGGCGCATGCGCAGGACGCCACGGTTCACATAGGTGCCGGCCCGGTCCCGGGCGTTGAGGAATTCGGTTTCGAGGGCGAGGTCGCAGAACTCCTCGAACCGCTCGTCGGACTGGCCGCCGACAGCGGCCTTGGAGCAGGCTTCGGCCATGCCGCCGCCGATGATGGTCACCGCGCCATGGGCCGATCCCGCCGCAGCGGCTGTGGTCAGGGCGGCGAGCGCCGCCAGGATGGAAAGTCGACGACCCATGGCCGGACCCCCTGAGGTTGATCTCGTCGACCCGGTGTCGACGACCTGAACAGACTCTTCCCGTATCGCGGTTCCGTCAATGTGACAGACCGCGTCAAGGCTGCAATTTAGTCTTGGAAATCAACTTCCGGAGGTGTCACGCCGGGGGCTCGCGGCGACGCCTCGTCTCCCGATAGAGGATGTAGAGACCACTCGCCGCCACCACGCCGGCGCCGACCAGGGTCAACGCCCGCGGCAGCTCCTCCCAGACCAGGAAGGCGAACAGGCTGGCCCAGACCAGCTGGGTGTAGTCGAACGGCGCCACTACCGCCACGGGGGCGACGCGGATCGCTTCGGTCAGCAGAAGCTGGCCCACGCCCCCCAGCAGGCCCATCACCACCAGCAGGGCGAAGGTGCCGGGATCGGGCATGATCCAGCCGAAGGGCAGGCTGGCCAGCCCCGCCAGGGCGCCGGCGACGGTGAAGTAGAAGACGATCCGGGGGCCAGGCTCGGTCATGCTGATCTGGCGGATGGTGATCATGGCGAGCGCCGAGCCCACCGCGCCGATCAGGGCGAAGATGACGCCGATATTGGCCAGGTTCGCCGGGTCAGGCCGGATCATGATCAGCACGCCGACGAAGCCGACCGCCACCGCCGCCCAACGGTGCGGCCCCACAGACTCCTTCAGCAGGGGGACCGAGAGGGCCGTCATGAACAGGGGGGCCGAGAAGGACAGGGCCGTGGCCTCGGTCAGGGGCAGGTGGGACACCGCCAGAAAGCCGCCAATCATGCCAGTGAGGCCGACCATGGCCCGGGTCGCGTGAGCCCCTGGCCGGGTGGTGCGCAGAACGCCGAACCCGCTGGTGCGCCAGATGTAGATGGCGATGGGAATGAAGGCGAAGGCGTTGCGGAAGAACAGGGTCTCGAAGATCGGCACCCCCCGCTCCGAGGCGACCTTCACCAAGCCAAACAACCCGGCCAGACAGGCCATGGCGCAGACCCGCAGGAGGATCCCGAAGCCCACGCGCGCGGCGGGCCGCTGCAGGGGGCCTGGGATCGGAACGGGGGTGTCACTCGCCATGGCTGGCCATGACCCGGCGACGGCGCAAGGTCAATCGTCGGGCGCAGAGGGGGTCGCATTTCCCCCGAATGTGAGCCCCAGGCGGGCCAGGGCGCCATAGGCGCGCTGCACATCCCCCACATGCGCCAGCAGGGCGCGACGGGCCAGAGCCGTGCGCATGGCCTGAGCCGATACGATGACTCCACCGGCGACCCGCACGCACCGGCGCCCCCGGATCAGTCGGTTGACCTGTCGCCGGGTCGTTTCAAAGGGCTGCCCCAGGGACTTGGCCAGGGCCAGGACGCTGACCGGCGCCAGCAGTTCGTCCGGAGGCGGATCGGACAGCCCCCCATGGCGTCGCGCGAGCACCGGATCGCTGAACACCGGCGTGTAGTTGTGGTGCAGGATAGCCAGGAGAACGAGACCCTGCCCTACATCGCCGGCGACGGCCGCCAGCCGTTCGGCGAACCTCAGGACGTACTCAACCCCCACCCGAACAGCGAGACGCTCCGCCCCGTCCGGGGAGGGTTCGGCGGGACACGGCGCGCCGCCGGTCAGGTCGAAGCCTGGGGCGATACTGACGAGGTCGGCCGCCAGGGCCTCCATCGCCTGGTAGCCCTGGATCAGAGCCTGGTGGTTGGCCTCGGTCGTCAGGGCGCTGTTGGGAATGTAGACGCCCCTGGCTGTGCGGACGCAGACGCCCGCAGCCTCCAGGGCGGCGACCCGTCGGCGGGCCGCGTCGTAGGGCAGGCTCAGGGACTCCGCCAGGGCGCGAACACTGACGGGGCGGCGAAGCTCGTCAGGGGGCGGCGACTCAAACCGGGCGTAACGCAGCGCCAGCACGGGATCGCGAACCACATGCCGGACATTGGCCTCGAGGATGGCCAGGGTCAGCAGCGATGTGAGCCGGTCGCCCCCAGACAGATGGGCCAGGCCTCCCAGACCCTGCAGAAAAATGGGCGCCGCGCATTGAAGAACCAGGCGCGAAGTGTTGTCGGTCTCCGGCGCGCCCCCCGTAGGCCCGCCCGCGACTGAATTTGCAGCGCCGGCTCGACCCTGTCCTGCGGCCGCATCAGGCTCGTCCATGGGACCTCCGGGCGGGGCTCGCCACCGCCGATTGACCTAAGGGTAGCATGGGTTTGGCCCCAGCAGCGCCCTGTCCCTGGCGCGAGGCGCGCCGATGCGCTCATATTGTGCAAGGTCAAGGCTGAGACATTGGCCACGGTATCGGGGGCAGGCATGCAGGTTCAGGACGGCGCGGCGACCGCGCAGGCGCGGCGTCGAATGGTCGGGCTGGCTTTAGCCCTGGGCGCCTTCACCGCGATCCTGCTGGCGCCAGACTTTGGGTCAGGGCCCGCCGTCCGTCCGGTCGCGGCCGTCACCGTCCTGATGGCCGTGCTCTGGATGACGGAGGCCGCGCCCCTGGTGGTCACCGCCCTGATCCCGCTGGTGCTGTTCCCGGCCCTGGGCGTCAGCGACATCCGCGCCGCCGCGGCCCCCTATGCGGACCCGGTGATCTTCCTGTTCCTGGGCGGTTTCGTCCTGGGCGCGGCCATGGAGCGAAGCGGGCTGCACAAGCGGGTGGGCCTGGGCTGCGCGGCCGCCGCTGGCGCCACGCCACGGCGGCTGGTGGCCGGCATGCTGGGGGCTACGGCCCTGGTCTCCATGTGGGTCAGCAATTCCGCCGCCGCCGTCCTGATGATGCCAGTGGCCATGGCCGTCCTGGCGCTCGCCGAGGATCACGGGGGGCGGGAGGACCCCGTCTCCTATCGCAACCTCGGCGTCGCCCTGCTGCTGGCGGTGGCCTATGGCGCCAGCATTGGGGGCATCGCCACCCTGATCGGCACCCCGCCCAACGCCCTGCTGGCCGGCTACATGGCCCAAGAGCATGGAATCGAGATCGGCTTTGGCCAGTGGATGATGATCGGCGTGCCGGTCGCCCTGGTCCTGCTGGCGGCGGCCTGGGGCACGCTCATCCTGCTCAATCCGGTCAGGCTGGTATTGCCCGAGGCCGGCGTCCTTTTCCGCGAGGAGAAGGCCAGGCTTGGCGCCATGAGCCGGGCGGAAATCCGGGTCTGCATCATCTTCGCCCTCGCCGCCTTCGCCTGGGTCTTCCGGCCCCTGCTGACCCCCTACGCCCCGTGGCTCACCGACACGGGCGTGGCCATCGCTGCGGCCGTGGCGCTCGCCTTTACGCCCTCAGGCGAGGCGACCGGCGACCGGCTGGTCACCGAGGCCGAGCTGAAGCGCCTGCCCTGGGGGGTGCTGACCCTGTTCGGCGGGGGCTTGAGCCTGGCCGCCGCCATCTCCACCAGCGGCCTTGCGGCCTGGCTTGGCGAACTGCTGAGCATCCTTGGCGGCTGGCCGGTGGCCGCCCTGGTGGTCATGGTCACCCTGGCGATGATTTTCCTGACGGAGCTGACCAGCAACACCGCCTCGGCCGCCACCTTCCTGCCCATCGGCGGGGCGCTGGCGCTCGCCATCGGGGCCGATCCGCTGCTGTTCGCCATTCCCCTGGCGCTGGCCGCGTCCTGCGCCTTCATGCTGCCGGTGGCCACGCCGCCCAACGCCATCGTCTATGGCGGCGGTCTGATCTCCATCGCCCAGATGAGCAGGGCTGGCCTATGGCTGAACCTGATCGGCGTGGTCGCGATCTCGCTGATCGCCCTGGCCGCCGTGCCGTTGATCTTCGGCGCCACCTGACCGCACAGCGATAGTGGTGCCCCCGGTCGGACTCGAACCGACACACCTTGCGGTACCGCATTTTGAGTGCGGCGCGTCTACCAATTCCACCACAGGGGCCCGCGGGTGGCGCAATCTAGCCAGACGCCGGGGCGCGTCAACGGCGCGCGAGCCCGCGACAGGCCGCTGCGCCGGGTCACAGGGCTTGCATCCCCCTCGCCGGACCCGTAACTGATAATCGTTCGCAGACAATGCTGGCGACGCCGCTACGCCTCGCCGCCCTTCCCACCGGGACCCCGCCATGGACGATTCCTATCCCCATCCGACTTCAGCCGCCGCCCAGCCGCTCGCGCCCGGCGAGATCCGGCTGAGCCAGGCGCGGGTGGGGGATCGCGGGGTCATCGGCGCGGTCGGCGCCCCGGACGCCCAGGGGCGGGGCGGGCTGGACGCCCAGGAGCTGGAGCGTCGTCTGCTGGAACTCGGCTTCGTGGAAGGCGCAGCGATCGAGGTAATTCATGAGGGCGCGATCGGCCATGATCCCATCGCCGTGCGCCTGGACGACATGCGGGTGGCCCTGCGCCGCAAGGATGCAGCCGACGTCGTCCTTCGCCTCGCCCCGGAGACGGCCCAGTGAGCACCGCGACCGCCCGCATCGCCCTGGTCGGCAACCCCAATTCCGGCAAGACCGCCCTCTTCAACGCCCTGACCGGCAGCCACCAGAAGGTGGCCAACTATGCCGGCGTGACGGTGGAGAAGAAGGAAGGGATCATCACCACCGCCAGCGGCCGCACCGTCTCGGTGCTGGACCTGCCCGGCACCTATTCCCTGCGCGCGCGTAGCCCGGACGAGGCGGTGACGCGGGACGCGATCCTCGGCCAGCTAAAGGGGGAGACCCCGCCGGACGTGGTGGTCTGCGTGGCCGACGCCACCAATCTGCGTCTGGTGCTGCGCCTGATCCTGGAGCTGCGCCAGGTGGGCCGGCCCATGGTGCTGGCGCTGAACATGTTCGACATCGCCCAGCGCCAGGGCCTGCGCATCGACCTGGAGGGGCTGGCCCGGGACATCGGCGCGCCGATCGTCACCACCGTGGCCACCCGCAAACGGGGCATCGAGGACCTGGTCGCCCAGATTGAAGCCAAGGTCGAGGCGCTGGCGGCGACCGGCGCCCTGGAGGCTCCCAACACCTGGCATGAGCCCTCGCCTGCGGAGATCCGCCAGGCCCACGCCGAAGCCCAGCGGATCATGAAGGCCCATGTGCGGCCGGCCGAACGTCCCGACACCCTGACCGGGAAGATCGACGGGGTGCTGCTGCATCCGGTGGCGGGCCTCGCCATTCTGCTGTCTCTGCTGTTTGTCATGTTCCAGGCGGTGTTCGCCTGGGCCGGTCCGCTGATGGACGGCATCGAGGGCGGCATCGGCGCCCTAGGCGGCCTGGTGGCGACGGTTCTGCCGGACGGTCTTTTGCAGAGCCTGATCGTCGATGGCCTGATCGCCGGCGTCGGCAGCGTGCTGGTCTTCCTGCCGCAGATCCTGATCCTGTTCCTGTTCATCATCCTCCTGGAGGACTTCGGCTACATGGCCAGGGCCGCCTTCCTGATGGACAGGATCATGGGCGGGGCCGGGCTGCACGGCCGGGCCTTCATTCCCCTGCTGTCGTCCTTCGCCTGCGCCATTCCAGGGGTCATGGCCACCCGGGTGATCGATTCCAAGCGCGACCGGCTGACCACCATCATGGTCGCCCCGCTGATGACCTGTTCGGCGCGGATTCCGGTCTACACCCTGATCATCGCGGCCTTCATTCCCAACCAGACGGTCTGGGGCTTCGCCAGCCTTCAGGGTCTGGTCATGTTCGGCCTCTATGTGGCCGGCATCACCAGCGCGCTCGCCATCTCCTTCATCGCCCGGCGGCTGTTCTGGCGCGGTCAGGTCGAGCCCTTTCTGATGGAGCTGCCGACCTACAAGATGCCCGACGCCAAGAGCGTGCTGCGCAATCTGTGGCAGAGGGCGGCGATCTTCATGAACCGCGCCGGCCGCATCATCCTGCCGCTGATGGTGCTGATCTGGGTGCTGTCCACCTTCCCCTATCCGCCGGAGGGCGCCACGGGGCCGGCCATCGACTACAGCTTCGCCGGCCAGTTGGGCCACCTGATCCACCCCCTGTTCGCGCCCATCGGCTTCAACTGGCAGATGACCGTGGCCCTGATCCCCGGCATGGCCGCCCGGGAGGTCGCCGTCGGCGCGCTGGGCACTGTCTATGCGGTGGCCAACGCCGAGGAAGCGGTCGGCACCCTGGCCGGCGCCCTGTCGGCCGACTGGTCCCTGGCCATGGGACTGGCCTTCCTGACCTGGTACGTGTTCGCCCCGCAGTGCGCCCCCACGCTGGCCGTGGTGAAGCGCGAGACCAACAGCTGGCTTTGGCCCATGGTGATGTTCGCCTACATGATCACCCTGGCCTATCTGGCGGCCATGGGCGTCTATCACGGCGCCGTGGCGCTGGGCTGGGGGTAGGGCGCGTTCCGATAGGTGGGGACCGGTTATCGGAGAAAACGCGCGCTCACTTTGAAGCCCTAGCCCGCCTCGGTTCGTTCGCCGGCCAGGACGCCGGCGGCGGCCTGCAGGCGCATCAGCAGCCGCTTGAGCAGGGCCACCTCGCTGGGATCGAGGCCTGAGATCAAGGCCGCCTCATAGGCCAGCGCCAGGGGCGCGATCTCCGCATGCAGGCGCACGCCCTCCAGGCTGAGCGCCACCACGTGGGAGCGGCCATCCTGGTCGTTTTGGGACCGCTCCAGCAGATGGCGCTTGGCCAGTCCCTGGGCCGCGCGGCTGACCGTCACCTTGTCCATGCCGGTGCGGCTGACCAGGGCGCTCTGGTTCATCGGCCCGTCCTCCGCCAGGACGCAGATCAGCCGCCACTGGGGGATGCTGAGGCCAAAGCGGTCCTCATAGGCTCGAGCAATCAGCCGGCTGACCGCGTTGGAGGCCACCGACAGGCGATAGGGCAGATAGGCGTCCAGCTGGAGGCCGGCGGTGGTGTCGGCCGGCTCGGGCCGGGACGGTGCGGTCATAGGGCCTGGACCTCCTGCTCGATGGCGCCGAATATCGAGTGGCGGCGACCGTCGCGCATTTCAATCCGCACCGTATCGCCTGTTTTGAGGAACGGCGTTCTGGGCGCCCCATGGGCCAGGGTTTCGACGGTCCGCACCTCGGCGAGGCAGGAATAGCCGACCCCGCCCTCGGCCACCGATTTTCCTGGACCGCCGTCCGGACCGCGATTCGACACCGTGCCCGAGCCGATGATCGTGCCCGCCGCCAGCGCCCGGGTCTTGGCCGCATGCGCGATCAGGGTCCCGAAATCGAAGGTCATGTCGACGCCGGCGTCGGCGCAGCCCAGGACCGCGCCGTTCAGCTCCACCTCGACGGCGCCGTGCAGACGCCCCTCCCGCCAGGCTTCACCGAGCGCGTCCGGCGTCACCGCCACAGGGGAGAAGGCCGAGGCTGGCTTGGACTGGAAGAAGCCGAAGTTCTTGGCCAGCTCGTCGGGGATCAGGTTGCGCAGGGAGACGTCGTTGACCAGCAGCACCAGGCGCACATGGTTTAGCGCGTCGGCCGGGCTTACCCCCTGCGGAACGTCGCCGGTGATGACCGCCACCTCGGCCTCCAGGTCGCAACCCCAGGCCTCATCGGCCAGCGGAATGGGGTCGCGGGGCGCCAGGAAGCCATCGGAGCCCCCCTGGTACATCAGCGGATCGGTCCAGAAGCTCTGCGGCATCTCGGCCCCGCGGGCGCGGCGCACCAGCTCCACATGGTTCACATAGGCCGAGCCGTCGGCCCACTGATAGGCCCGCGGCAGGGGGCTTTCGGCGTCGTGCTCATGGAAGCGTTCCTTGGGCACCCCGCCGTGCTCCAGGCTCTCGGCCAGGGCGCGCAGCATGGGCTCGCACCGCTCCCAATCGTCCAGCGCCGCCTGCAGGGTGGGCGCCACCGTGGCGGCGTCCGTGAACCAGGCCAGGTCGTTGGAGACCACCACCAGCCGGCCGTCACGGCCGGACTTCAGCGAGGCGAGCTTCATCTTGGGGTCTCCGCTTGAGGGCTAGGATTGTTGTTGAATCAGGGTCTGCACCAGACGCACACCGGCCTCGAAGGCGCGGGGCTCATAGACGTGGACCTCCACGCGGATGTCGCCGCCGGGGCTGTCCTCCCACATATAGTTCCGCTCGAAGCAGACCGGCCGGCCCTGGGGACTGAAGCCCTCGAAGGTGTCGCCCCACGGCGTGCAGGGCGAAAGCGCCCGCCAGCCAAGATCGCAGGCCTGGGTCAGCTCCTCCCGGGCGGCAGCCTCCAGGTCGTCATGAACCGCAGCGTTCATCGGGCCTTCCAGCTGTCGACATAGGCGGTGTTCTCGACGCTCGCAGCGGCCTCGCCCACCTCCAGCGGATCGCGGGTGTCGATCATCACCGCATATTCGTCGGTGGCGGGCTTGGGCTGGGACAGCATGTTCTTCAGCGCCTTCGGGTGAGGCCCGTGGGTGAAACCCGACGGGTGGAAGGTCATCATGCCCGCATCGATGCCGTCGCGGCTGAAGAAGTCGCCGGCGTGGTAGAAGAGCACCTCGTCATAGTCGTCATTGTTGTGGAAGAACGGCACCTTCAGCGCGCCGGGGTCGGTCTCGAAGGGCCGCGGCGCGAAGGTGCAGACCACGAACCGGTCGGCCAGGAAGGTCGTGTGGGCGCTGGGCGGCAGGTGGTAGCGATGGCTGACCACCGGTCGGATATGGCTGACGTTCAGGCGCACCGGCGCCAGCTCCCCATGCCAGCCCACAGCGTCCAGGGGATTGTAGGGATAAGTCACCGTCGAGACCTGGCCGCGCTTCTTGATGGCGACCGTGGTTTCGCCGTCCTGCGCCTGGTGGTCGCGGAAGGCCTCGTCCATCGCCGGCGTATCCAGCATCGCGGGATCAAAGATGGCGTGGGGGCCGAGCAGGCCCTTGTCGGGCAGGGTGAAGTGGCTGTTGGTCGCCTGGATGGTCAGGATGGCGCAGGGCTCCGCCGGCGCCAGGCGCCACATGGTCCCCCGGGGCAGATAGAGATAGTCGCCGGCGACAAAGGCGATGCGGCCATAGTCGCAGAAGAGGTCGCCGGCGCCCTGGTGGACAAACAGCAGCTGGTCGCCATCGGCGTTGCGCGCCAGGCCCGGCATCGGTTGGGCGAGCTTCCAGAAGCGGATCTCGGTGGCGGCGTTGTGAAGCACCACCGGCGCGCTCCAGGGCGAGGCCTGGGGCTCGTTCAGCCGCGCCAGGTCGAAGGCCCGGGGTCGCAGGGGGCCCTCGAAACGCGTCCAGCCGGTGGGGGGCCTAGGATGATGCAGGAAGGCCGCGGGGCCGAAGAAGCCCTCCTTGGAAATCTCGCGCTCATAGGTGCCGGCTGGCATGTCGGCGTGGGCCTGGCGCGAATGCGTCCCTTGCGCCCCGCGCACGGGGATCCAGTTGCGGGTCGCCATCAGGGTTCGTCCTTGTAGATCCCCACGCTCAGGGGTTCGCCGTCGGCCAGCCGGGCGCGGTACATGCCCGAGGTGTTGTAGCTCCAGGCCATCTGGCCGTCGGGCGCCACGGCGATGACGCCGCCGTCGCCGCCGAGCGCGGTGAGTTTTTCCTGGACCACCTCATCGGCCGCGGCCTGCAGGGACAGGCCCTTGTGCTCCACCAGGGCGCAGATCTCCCGGGCCACCGTCAGGCGGATGAAATACTCGCCGGTCCCGGTGGCCGAGACCGCGCAGGAGGCGTCCGAGGCGTAGTTGCCCGCGCCGATGATCGGGCTGTCGCCCACCCGGCCCCAGCGCTTGCCCGTGGTGCCGCCCGTCGACGTGCCCGCCGCCACGTGGCCGGCCTGATCCAGGGCCACGACGCCCACGGTGCCGTACTTGCCCTCGTCATGGGCCAGGGCTGCGGCCTCATCGGCGACCACCGAGCCGGTGGGCCTAGGCGGGACCGGCAGTTTCTGTTCGGCCAGGAACTTCTCCAGGGAGCGCCAGCGGCGCTCGGTGAAGAAGTAGGCAGGCTCGGCCTGCTCCAGGCCCGCCTCCTTCGAGAAGGTGTCAGCGCCGGAACCCATCAGCATGACGTGCGGCGACTTTTCCATCACCGCCCGGGCGAGCGAGATGGGATGGCGGGTGCGGGTGACGCCGGCCACGGCGCCCGCCTTCAGGGTCGCCCCGTCCATGATCGAGGCGTCCAGCTCGTTGCGGCCCTCGGCGGTGAACACCGCCCCCCGGCCGGAATTGAACAGGGGATCGTCTTCCAGCAGATGGATGGCCGCCTCGATGGCGTCCAGGGCCGATCCGCCCTTGGCCAGCACATCGCCGCCGGCCTGGGTCACCTTCGTCATGGCGGCGCGATAGGCCGCCTCCTGTTCAGGGGTGAGGTCGGCGCGTTCGATGACGCCCGCCCCCCCATGCACCACAATCGCCCACTTCGGCTGCGCCATCGCACTTCCCGTCACCAAACTCGCCAGCACCACCGCCAAAGCAAACGTCCGCATGTCTAGTCCTTCTTCGGCAGCACGCCCCGGCGGATCTGGTCGAGTTCGATGGACTCAAACAGCGCCTTGAAGTTGCCCTCGCCGAACCCTTCGTTGCCCTTGCGCTGGATCATCTCGAAGAAGATCGGACCGACCATGTTCTCCGTGAAGATCTGCAGCAGCAGACCTTGGCCCTGCGTCGGGGCGCCGTCCACCAGGATACGGTCGGTCCGCAGGCGCTGCAGGTCCTCGCCGTGGCCAGGCACCCGGGACTCGATCTGGTCGTAATAGGTCTCCGGCGTGTCCTGGAAGCGGACGCCGCGCTCGCGCATGGTTTCGACAGCGGCGTAAATGTCGTCGGTCCCGAGCGCCAGGTGCTGGATGCCCTCGCCCTTGTAGTCCCTCAGGAACTCCTCGATCTGGGAGTGATCGTCCCGGCTCTCGTTCAGGGGGATGCGGATCTTGCCGCAGGGGCTGGTCATGGCCTTGGACAACAGGCCCGTCTGGGCGCCCTCGATGTCGAAATAGCGGATCTCGCGGAAGTTGAAGATCCGCTCATAGAAGTCCGCCCACTTGGCCATGTTTCCGCGGAACACATTGTGGGTCAGGTGATCGAGATAGGTCAGGCCGACCCCACGTTCAGCCTCCAGCTCGGCGGCGCCGGGGATGGGGACGAAGTCCACGTCATAGATTTCCTGGGCCCCGTAGCGGTCCACCAGATAGAGGTTCGATCCGCCGATCCCCTCGATGGCCGGAATATTGAGCTCCATCGGTCCCACCGGGCCCTGCACCGCGGTGGCGCCGCGCTCCACCGCCAGGGCCAGCGCCTTGGCCGCATCCCGCACCCGAAACGCCATGGCGTTGGCCGAGGGACCGTGGGCGGCGCGGAAGTCGGCCGGCTGGCCCGACGGCTCCATATTGAGCAGGAAATTGATGTCGCCCTGGCGATAGCGGACCACATGCTTGGACCGATGCCGCGAGACCGCGGTGAAGCCCATCAGCTCGAACAGACCGCCCAGGCGCTCGGGCTCAGGCGAGGTGAACTCCACAAACTCGAACCCGTCGGTGCCCAGGGGGTTCTCGAACAGATCGGTGGTGGCGGCGGTCGCAAGGGCGGTCATGGTGGTCTCCCGTCGGCGAGATAGTATCAGATGCAACTATCTACCAAAGACCCTGTCTCGCACAAGCCGGCGGCGGCGAATTCTCCAGCCTGCACGGCGTGGGCCCCAACGTCCTATAGCGCCGCTGACGAAAGTGCGGTTCAATCGCCGTCCATGATCCGAGCCCTCGATCCGATCCTCGACCGTTGGCGCCTGACGGCCCTGCTCGCCTCGGCGGGCATGCTGGCCATAGCCCACGGCTTCCAGACCTTTGGCGAGCTGGCGCCCTGCACGCTCTGCCTGCGGCAGCGGGAGGTCTATTGGGCCGCCGCCGGCGTCGCCCTGGCCGGCATGATCCTGACGCGGCTGCAGGGCGGGGCGCGTTTCCGGCCGGCCTTCAACCTGGTCCTGGGCCTGATCTTCCTGGTGGGGACCGCGGTGGCCGTCTATCACGCGGGCGCGGAGTGGAAGTGGTGGCCGGGACCCAGCGCCTGCGCCTCGTCCGGGGGCGCGGTCAGCCTCGACGCCATGAGCGGGCTGCTGGCGGGCCAGGCGATCACCGCGCCGGCCTGCGACACCGCGCCCTGGGTTTTCCTTGGCCTGTCCATGGCCGGGTGGAACGCGGTCATCTCCCTGATCCTCGCGGCGCTGAGCCTGGCCGCCGCGGCCTATGAGAGAGGCAAGCGATGAGCGACAAACCCATTCCCGCCCGCCCAGGCGCTGGCGCCGTCCAGGCGAGGCTGGCGGAAATCCTGCGGGTCGACCACGCAGGCGAGCTTGGGGCTGTCCACATCTATCAAGGCCAGCGCGCCGTGCTGGGCGCCGCCAAGGGCAAGGAACGCCTGGCCGCCCAGCTGGAGGAGATGGAGGGGCATGAGGCCGTCCATCTGGCCCGCTTCGACGCGCTTCTGAACCAGCATGGGGTGCGCCCGACGGTGATGACGCCCCTGTGGCGCCTGGCCGGCTTCGCCCTGGGCGCCGGCACCGCCCTGATGGGCGAGAAGGCCGCCCATGCCTGCACCGAGGCCGTCGAATCGGTGATCGAGAAACACTATGCCGGCCAGGTGGCCGAGCTCGCCGACCGCGATCCGGAACTGGCCGCCGAGTTGGCCAAGTTCCGCGACGAGGAGTTGGCCCACCGCGACCTCGCCGTCGAAGAAGGCGCCCGCGAGGCGCCGGGCTATGGCCTGTTGTCGGCGGTGATCCAGGCCGGTTGTCGGACGGCGATCAAGATCAGCGAAAAGGTCTGAGGCCAGCCCCGGCCTGATCCAGCCCTCAGAAATCCTATGATTGACCCCAGCTGAGTCGGGCTTACTGATCGATGATCAGGCGGCGCCAGACCGCCGGCAGGGAGTTCGGCCATGGGGATAATCTGCAGCGCCCGGCGCGCGCGACCGCCTGCGGATCTCCGGCCATGAACATCAAGATCTTCGTCCTGGCCCTGTCGACCTTCGCCTTCGGCTCGGGCGCCTTCATCTTCGCGGGGCTGCTGGAGCCCATGGCCGCCGAGCTTGGGGTCTCGGTGGGTGCGGCGGGCCAGCTGCAGACCGTCTATGTCCTGACGTCGGCCCTGGCTGGGCCGCCTCTGGCCTTCCTGGTGGGCCGGTTCGAGCGCAAGCGGGTGCTGACCGTCGCGCTCAGTGTCGCGGTTCTGCTCAACCTCGCCTGCCTGCTGACCCCCGGCTACGGAACCCTGATGATTCTGCGCGCGGTCCTGGGCGCCATCGGCGCCATGGCTGGCCCCGCGGCGTCAGCCGCCGCCAGCGCCCTGGTCCCGCCCGAGCGCCGGGGCTCGGCCCTGGCCATCGTCATGGGCGGCATGACGGTCGCCTTCCTGATGGGCATTCCCCTGGGCAGCGTGGTAGGCGCGGCGTTCGGCTGGCGGGCCACCTTCCTGCTCTCGGCAGGCTTAAGCGCCTTCGCCCTGGCGGCCATCCTGATCTTCATCCCGCGGGTGACGCCGCCAGCGCCGGGCGTCGGCCAGGGCCTGAGGGGCGCCGGCGTCCTGCCGCTCTTCCTCTCCACCTTCCTGGCCTTCGGGGCCAATATGACCATCACCACCTACATCGCCCCTATCCTGCGCCTGCAGGTAGAGGTCACAGGCGCCGGCGTGGCGGCCTTCCAGATGCTGGTGGGCGTGGGCAGCTTCCTGGGCTTGGCGCTCGGCGGGCGGGCCGCCGACCGGGGGGCGGGCGGCCTCAGCGTCACTCTGGGCTTCCTCGGCCTGGCGGCGGCGGCGGCCCTGCATGGCCTGGAGCTCGCGCGGACCGGCGCGCCCGGCGCTCTGGCATACGGGATTGTCGGCCTGGCGGTGCTGACCGGCTCCACCTCGCTCTTCTCGATCATGCCGGTGATCCAGACCCGACTGATCGCCAAGGCGCCGGCTTCGGCGCCGCTGGCCCTGGCCTTCAACGGCTCGTCAGCCGCCCTGGGTCAGGCCTTTGGCGGCGCCCTGGGCGGGGCCTTGCTGACCCAGAGCGGCGCCCTGTCGGTGACCTTCGCGGCGGGGCTCGTGGCCGTGGCGGCGGCCGCCTTCTGGCAGTTCGCCCATCGGGGCACGACGCCTGTCTAGGTGGCCGCGAGCAGAACGTGCAGCCCTCGCTTGTGAGGCGAGCGGCCATGCGCGCTGATCCGAACACATCTAGAAGCGGCTCAATTGCTGGAGCCGAATTTCATGACAATTCGACCTTTGATACTCTTGGTCGACGACGACGTAACACTGTTACAGGTCATTGCTGGACATCTACACCTGGAAGGATTTGAGGCAGTTCTCGCCCAGACTGCCGCCCAAGCCATCCAGTCCCTGCAGAACCTGGCCATTTCTCTGGTAGTTGTTGACATATTCATGCCCGATCAAGACGGGATGGAGACCATCGGCGAGGTTCGCGCCCGTTGGCCGAGCCTGCCGATCATCGCCATGTCGGGGGGCTGGCGGACCATCAGCCCCGACACCATCCTGGAGACCGCCAAGGCCCTGGGCGCCCAGGAGGCCCTGGCCAAGCCCTTTGACCGCCAGACCCTGGTTGAGGCGATTCGCAGGCTGCTGCCCCCGGCGTGAGGACGCCTAGCCCCGTCGCCAGCGGCGACGGCGGCGACATAGAACCAGCCGAAGGTGGCGATGACTCAGCCCTGGGCCGTCTGGAAAATCCTGTCGGACTGGGTTCGTAGAACGGCGCGGCCTCCCCTGACGCCCGCATGGGGCTGGCGCAGGCGAGAATGGCTACCGCGCCGTCGAGGCCAACGCTCAAGCTCGGCGGAGGTTCATGTGGCGGCTCCGCGGGCCTTGCGCTTATGGGGCCCAGATGGGCCGAAGTGGGGCGAGAACGGCCCAGCCGTCCTCGCCCCTGCCCCGTCATTGGTCAGGGCAATCGCTAGTCTAGTCCTGCGGCTCCAGCTTGACGACCAGCGGGTTCGGATCCAGGTCGAGCATGGCGCCCGTGGCCACATCGACGCCGGCGCCGATCACGCCGCCGACCAGGACATTGCCTGCCATGCCCGCGCCGCCAGCGCCCGAAACCCGGGTCGTCACCTGGCCTGTCCAGGTCTTGTAGCCATCCTTGCTGATGGTGACGCCGAACTCCGACTTCCGCGGCATCTTGAAGGTGCACGGCGTCGCGTCGCAGGCGAACTGGTTGCTGGTCTTGACGCTCGCCCCCGAGGGCTCAGTCTCAACCGTCCAGGTGGTGTTGGTCCCGCGCGTGACAGTCGCGCACGCGCTCAGCGCCAGCATAGAGCTGGCGATCACAATAGTCCGAAGCATGAAATCCCCCCATGAGCCCAAACACCGGGCCATGGGAAATAAGAGGAGCGGCCGCCGCAACACAAGCGGAAGCTGCACCATCGCCACGCGATCGTGCAACGCGCAACCTTGGGACGCCGCCAGCCGCGTGAGCGGTCTCCCCCGTTCAGCTCACCTGAGATGAAGGCTGGCTCAGGTCGCCAGGGTCCGAGCGCCCCTGGGCCCTGGCCGCTCGGACGACGTCAAAATTGGCCTCGGCCCAGGTCACAAGGCCGAGCAGCGGGCTGGCGAAGCTCTCCCCGAGGGGGGTGAGGGAGTAGGTCACGCTGGGGGGCACGGTGGGCTGAACATCCCGCAGGACCAGCCCGTCCGTCTCCAGACTGCGCAAGGTCTGGGACAGCATGCGTTTGGAAATGTCGGGGATCACGCGGGCCAGGACGCTGAACCGCTTGGGTCCCTGGGCCAGGGCGCACAGCAACAGCATCGACCAGCGGTCTCCCAGCCGGTCCAGCAGATTGCGCACGGGGCAGCCGCCGGGATCGTGGCCCATGGCCAGCCATTCCGAGAACTTAAGCCCCAGGGCTATGCGCGCGTCCATGTGGTGACCCCAGCGTAACCAGGCGACGGCGCGGTGCCGTCTTACGGTGGCGCTTATAGGTCTCTAAATGAGACCTTATCAACAACAAGAGACCGATGGACTCCCATGAGCACCTCCTTCCGCGTCGCCGTCACCGGCGCCAACGGCCAGCTCGGCCGCCTTGTCATCGAAACCTTGGCGAGGAGTCTGCCCCCTCGCGCCGTGGTCGCCCTGGTGCGTGACCCGGCCCATCTCAGCGCCCCGTTTCCAGAAGGTGTCGAGGTCCGCCAAGGCGATTATGAGCGCCCCGAGACCCTGGATATCGCCCTGAAGGACGTAGACCGGCTGCTGCTGATCTCTTCCAACGCCCTGGGCGCCCGCCTCGCCCAGCATCGCAATGTGATCGCGGCCGCGAGCCGGGCGGGAGTCGAGCGGCTGGCCTATACAAGCGTCCTGCGGGCTGACACCTCAAGCCTTGGCCTGGCCGAGGAGCATCGGCAGACCGAGGCCCTGATCCGGACCAGCGGGCTGTCCTACACCCTGCTTCGCAACGGCTGGTACACGGAGAACTATGCCGCTTCGATCCCGGCCGCCCTGGCCCATGGCGCCTTGCTGGGAAGCGCCGGCGACGGCCATATCTCCAGCGCCTCCCGGCAGGACTATGCCGAGGCCGCAGCCCAGGCGCTGATTGAGGACACGGGTCCGCAGGTGGTGCATGAACTGGCCGGCGACCTTGCCTATACCCTGACGGAGTTCGCGGCCGAGATCGCCCGCCAGGCCGGCAAGCCGGTGGCCTATGTCCATCTCCCGCAGGCCGAATTCCGCAGCGCCCTGGTCGGCGCGGGACTACCATCGCCGGTGGCCGAGCTCCTCTCGGACTCCGATGCGGCTGCGGCCAAGGGCGCCCTGTTTGACCGCTCCGGCCAGCTGTCGCGCCTCATCGGCCGGCCCACCACGCCCTTTACCGCAACGGTCGCTGAAACCCTCGCGGCAGGCGGCTAGGGGCCGCCCTCAGGCCTCCAGCTCGATGTCCCAGTAAAGATAGTCGAGCCAGCTCTGGTGAAGGTAGTTGGGCGGGAAGCGGCGGCCGCGCTCCTGAAGTTCGTGGGCCTGGGGGCGGCGCGGCGCCATCAGCGGCCGCATGCCGGCTTCCTGCGGGGTGCGGCCGCCCTTGGCGAGATTGCAGGGCGCGCAGGCGGTGACGATGTTTTCCCAGCTGGTGCGGCCGCCACGGGATCTCGGCACCACATGGTCGAAGGTCAGGTCCTCACCCGAGCGGCAGTACTGGCAGGCGAATCCGTCGCGCAGGAAGAGGTTGAAGCGGGTGAAGGCCGGCGGGCGGTCCTGCGTCACATAGCTCTTCAGCGCGACGACGCTGGGCAGACGCATGGAGAAGGAGGGGGAGCGGATCATGTGGTCATAGGTCGAGACCACGTCGACCCGATCCAGGAACACCGCCTTGATCACTTCCTGCCAGGGCCAGACCGACAGGGGATAATAGCTGAGCGGCCGATAGTCGGCGTTGAGTACGAGGGCAGGCCAGCCCGATGGGGGATGCTGGATCACCTGCATCGCCGGAGCGCCCACCTCGGGGGCGCTGAACGCCCTATGTCAAATGCACTGAGACTGAAGACGCAGATCCTCCCTCTCGTGTGCCCTGGGAGACCAGGGACAGCTCACCATAGTCGCGATTCTGTGACGGCTCCATGGCGTCGTGCGGCGGGATGGAGCCACAAAAAAAGAGGGGACCCATGGGGCCCCCTCAAGGCGACAGACTGGGAGAAAAAGGTCGCCCTCAGGCGAAGGCGCCGAACAGCGCGCCCACCAGGGCGAGGCTGAGCACCACGAACAGGGCCGGGGTGATGCGATCAAAGACGCGTTCGGCGGCCGACAGGGAAGCGAGAGACATGACACACACCTTGTGAGTTGGAGCCCCCGGGGAGGGGGGCGGGTTTCTTATTTGAACAACGCTAAGATAGCGCACATCTAAGCGACGTCAAGATGATCTTTACGGCGATCAGATAGAGAATTACACTCGGGGTAATGAGAGAATCTGAAGCCCCCGAGTCGCGCCCCTATCACCACGGCGATCTGCGCCGCGCCCTGGTGGAGGCCGCCTGCCGCCTCCTGGAGAAAGAAGGCGCCCAGGCCCTGTCCCTGCGCGCCGTGGCGCGGGAGGCTGGCGTCAGCCCCGCCGCGCCCTATCACCACTTCAAGGACAAGAGCGAACTGCTCGACGCCGTCGCCCACGAGGGCTGGGAGAAGCTGGACCTCGCCTTTCAGGCGGCCCGCGACGCCCACACCTCTCCGCCGGACCGGGTGCGGGAGTTGGGGGTGGCCTATGTCTGTTTCGCCAGCCAGCACCCCGACCTCTACCGGGTGATGTACGACTGCTCCCGGGACAAGGCGGACATGCCCGCCCATGTGCTGGAAAATGAGGAAAGCGCCTATCGTCGCGTCCGGGAGGTGCTGATCTCCGCCGGGGCCGACCCCTCAGACGAGATCGGCCTGGAACTGGCGACCATCGCCTGCTGGTGCGCCGCCCATGGCCTGGCCGAGATGACCAGCTTCAAGCAGTTCGAGCCCCTTAAGGAAGCCCTGGGCGGCGAGGAGGCCTTCCTGCGCGGCGTGCTCGCCCATGTGGGGGTGTTCGCCAAGGGCCTCTAGGGTTAGAGCCCTTGGGGTGAGCGCGCCCTTCGTCACCCGTTTCGCCCCCTCCCCCACCGGCCTGCTGCACCGGGGGCACGCCTATTCGGCCCTGCTGGCCTATCAGGCGGCGCAGGCGGCCGGCGGGACCTTCCTGCTGCGGATCGAGGACATCGACGCCACCCGCGCGCGGCCGGAGTTCGAGGCGGCCATCTGCGAGGACCTGGCCTGGCTGGGGATCACCTGGCCTGAGCCTGTGCGGCGCCAGTCCGAGCACCTGGACGACTACGAGGCCGCGCTCGCGCGCCTTGCGGCCGAGGGCCTAGTCTACCGCTGCTTCCGCACGCGCAAGGAGGTGGCCCAGGCCATGGCCAGCGCCCCGCACGGCGCCATGGACACCTTCCGCAGCGCGCCCCTTTCCGCCGATGAGGAGGCCGAACGCCTGGCCCGGGGCGAAGCCTTCGCCTGGCGGCTCTCCCTTGAGGCCGCGGCGACGCGGCTCGGCGGGTTCGACGACCTCACCTTCCAGGAAGAGGGCGCCGGACCAGAAGACGAAACCGGCCTGATCGCAGCGCGGCCCGAGCTCGGCGGTGACGTCGTCCTGGCCCGCAAGGATGTGGGGGTGGCCTATCACCTGGCCGTGGTGGTGGACGACGCCCTGCAAGGCGTCACCCACGTGATCCGCGGCTGCGACCTGTTCGAAGCCGCCCATGTCCAGCGGCTGCTGCAGGCCCTGCTCGCCCTGCCGACCCCGGTCTATCGCCACCACTGGCTGCTGGCGGGGCCGGACGGGAAGCGCTACGCCAAGCGTGACCGGGCCGAAACCCTGCAGGCGCTGCGCGCCGCGGGCCTCACGCCCGAGCAGTTGCGCCGGGAGATGGGCCTGTGACGACCCCGCAAGCCCCGCAGAGCAGCGACGGCCGCGCCCTGGCGGTGCTGATCTTCGGCGCCGTCGTCATCGGGTTCGTACCGATCCTGGTGCGCCTGTCCGACACGGGCTCAGCCGCCGCCGGCTTCTGGCGTCTGGCCTTCGCCCTGCCGCTCCTGGCCTTGATGACGCGCCGAGCGGGCGCAGGGCTGGGACGCGCGCCCTCGCGCCTGGCCATGGTCGCCGGGGTGATGTTCGCCCTGGACCTCGGCTTCTGGCACTACGGCATCGCGCTCACCTCGGTGGCCAACGCCACGGTGCTGACCAATCTGACGCCGGTGGTGGTGACGGCCTTCGCCTGGATCTTTCTGCGACAGACGCCCCGCAAGCTCTTCCTGCTGGCCGTGACCCTGGCGCTCGTCGGCGCCTTCACCATGGCCGCCGCCCGCAGCGGGGCCGTGGGGCCAGCCCCTGGCCTCGGCAACGCCGCGGCCGCCCTCACGGCGCTCTGGTACGCCTTCTACTTCCTGGCGGTGAGCGCCGCGCGGCGGACAGAGGCGGCCTTGAAGATCATGTTCTGGTCGAGCCTGACCGGCGCGCCCCTCTTGCTCGGCGCGGCCCTTCTGCTGGGCGAGAGCGTGATCCCCGCCAGCCTCGGCGGCTGGGCGGCCTGCGCGGGACTGGGCGTTCTGCACGTGGCGGGACAGGGCGCCATCGCCTGGGCCCTGGGCCGTCTGCCGCCCGCCACCGCCTCAGTCGTGGTGCTGATCCAGCCCGTGGTGGCCGCCGCCGCCGGCTGGCTGTTGTTTGCGGAGGCGCTCGGGCCAGTCCAGGCCTTGGGCGGCGCCGTCACCCTGGCCGGGGTGGCGCTGGCCCAGTGGTCAGCCAGGCCGCCGCGGGTCCCCGTCGCCGATGCGCCCAAGCCCCTCTAGGCGTCGCTCAGCCCATAGGCCTGGCGGGCCGTATCGATGGCGGCGAGCTTGGCGTCAAAGGCGCTCCAGTCGTCGGCCTGATCGATCCGCGCCCAGATCGCCTCGATCTCCTCATAGATCAGCTCCTGAGGTTCGGGGGCGTTGAAATAAGGGTGCTGGAGGGCGTCGGGTCGCACGGGTTCAAAGCCCGCGAGCTGCGCACGGAAGTCCGCAAAGCCTTCCTGGCGATAGATGTCGCCGCGGACGCCGGCCAGTGCGCGGGCCTCATCACCGCAGAACCAGTCGAAGAAGAAGGGCTCCCAGCGCAAGGGCTCGCCGCCGGCCGCCAGCGCCTGGAACGCCGCCTGGGCGAGGCTGGAATCGGCCTCGGTCCCCTGGCTGCGCACCCCGAGCCTGCGGCGCATGGCGGCCGCCAGCTCGGCCCGGTAGACGCCGGCGAACCCGTTCAGCGCCTCGACCAGGGGCTCTGTCGGGCTGACCAGGGAGAAACAGCCGCCCAGCTGCCGCAGGTTCCAGAACACCGCCTCGGCCTGCCGGCCAAAGCTGTAGAGTCCGCTGTGGTCGAAATAGGCGGCCACGAAATTGGGATCATTGCGCGGCAGGAACCGGTAGGGGCCGTAGTCAAAGCTCTCGCCGGTGATGTTCATATTGTCAGTGTTGAGCACCCCGTGGACGAAGCCCGCCGCCATCCACGACGCCGCCAGCCGCGCCATCCGTCCGCTCACCGCCCCCAGCAGGGCGGCCGGGCGATTCACCGCGCTTTCAAGCTCGGGATAGTAGTGGGCGATGACGTGGTCGATCAGGGCGCCGATGCGCTCGGGCGCCTCCTCGAAGGCGTGGCGCTGAAAGGTCCCGAAGCGGATGTGGCTGTGCGAGAGCCGAGTCAGCGCAGCCCCGCGGGTCGGGCTCGGCTCGTCATTGCGCTCCAGGGCCTCGCCGGTCTCGACCAGGGAGAAGGAGCGCGAGGTGGGAACCCCCTGGGCCTCCAGCATGGCCGTGGCCAGCACCTCGCGGACGCCGCCCTTCAGGGTCAACCGGCCATCGCCCGAGCGCGACCAGGGGGTCTGGCCCGACCCCTTGGTGCCGAGGTCCAGCAGGCGACCGTTCCCGGCCTCCCGCAGCTGGGCGAACAGGAAGCCGCGGCCGTCGCCGAGGTCGGGATTGTAGGTGCGGAACTGGTGGCCGTGATAGCGCATGGCCAGGGGCTGTTTCAGATTGTCCGGCAGCGGCGCGAACCGGCCGAAATGGGCGATCCACTCGCCGTCGCTGAGGTCGCTCAACCCCACCGACGCCGCGGCCCGGTCATTGCGATAGCGCAGGATCGTCTGGGGAAAGTCCGCCGGGGCTACGGGGTCGAAGAAGCTCTCGCCCAGGGTCACGAACTGCGGATCGGGCTGATAGGCGGGCGAGATCGACATGTTCGGCGGCTCCCTTGGCGTCTCGGTGTCAGATAAGCGTCCTGGCCCAGTCCTGCCCGTTGCGCGGGGCGGGAACCACGCGAACGCCTGGCAGGAAGCGCGCCACATCGCCGATCGTTTCGGTGAAATCCGGCGCCAGCGGGCTGGCGTCCTGGCTGATCACCACGGCGGCCAGGTCTAGCCCCTCGTCCTGGATCACCTTGGCCGCCGTCAGGGTATGACTGATCGAACCGAGATAGGAGCCCCCCACCAGGACGACCGGGAGTCCCAGGGCCGCCATCAGATCGAGATTGGTGGCGTCCTCGCTGAGCGGCGACATGACTCCGCCGGCCCCTTCGATCAGCATCAGGTCCGGCGAGCCGGCCGCCAGGGCGGTCTGGCAGAGGCTGACCAGGGTCTGCAGGCGCAGGTCCCGCCCCTCCAGCCGGGCGGCCATGGGCGGCGACAGGGCGGCCGTAAACCGCAGCGGCGACATGGCTTCGAGGTTGGCGGGCGTCAGGGGAAGGCCAAGCGCGGCCAGAAGGCGGCCAGGATCGCTCTCAGCCCAGTCAGCGGGATCGATCCCACTCACCGCCGGCTTGAAGGCTTCGACCGACAGGCCCCGAGCGCGGGCGGCGGCGATCAGGGCGCAGGCGGCGTAGGTCTTGCCCACGTCGGTGTGGGCGCCGGCGATGAACAGGGCGCGCATTCAGGCGGTCTCCATCAGGGCGCCCACGGCCTGGGCGAGGCGGTCGATGTCGGCGTCGTCGTGGCCCGCAGTGAAGGCCAGTCGCAGGCGAGCGGTCCCGGCCGGCACGGTGGGCGGACGGATGGCCACGGCCAGGAAGCCCTGGACCTCCAGGGCCTGCATGGCGCCAAGCGTGCGGGCCGTATCCCCCAACACCACGGGCACAATCGGGCTCTGGGCGTCCGGCAGTCCGAGCGCCCTGGTGAACCGGCGGGCCTTGGCCAGGGGGCGGGTGGTGAGGCCTGCGTCGCTGGCGATGATCTCCAGGGCCGCCAGGGCCGCCCCGGCGCTGGCTGGCGGCAGGCCGGTGGAATAGACGAAGGTTCGCGCCCGGGTGCGCAGCAGGTCAATGACCGGGGCGCTGGCGCAGACATAGGCGCCATAACCGCCCACCGCCTTGGAGAAAGTCCCCATGGCCAGGTCGATCCGCGCCTGCGGGAACAGGGCGGCGGTCCCGCGCCCCTGCCCGACGACCCCCAGGCCGTGAGCATCGTCCACCAGCAGCCAGGCCTCATGGGCCTGCGCCAGATCGCTGATGACGTCCAGCGGCGCGAGGTCGCCGTCCATGGAGAAGACCCCATCGGTGGCGATCAGGGCATGGCGCAGGCCGGCGCGCTCAACCTCAAGCTTGGCCGCCAGATCGGCCGTGTCGTTGTGGGCGAAGGGGATGATCCTGGCCCCCGACAGCTGCGCGCCCGCCCAGATGCAAGCATGGGCCAGTTCGTCCACGAACACCCCATCTCCGGGTCCCGCCACCGTGGGGATCAGGCCCGCATTGGCCAGATAGCCCGAGCCAAAGACACAGGCGGCTTCCGTCCCCTTGAAGGTGGCCAGCCGCACCTCGAGCTCGCCCAGCAGCGGATGGTCGCCGGTCACCAGCCGCGAGGCCCCGGCCCCAGCGCCATAGGTGCGGACGGCGGCGGCCGCAGCCTCGATCACGGCAGGATGGTGCGACAAGTTCAGATAGTCGTTACAGGAAAAGGACAGCAGGCGCCGCCCGTCCCGCTCTACCCAGAGGCCGTCCAGGCGATGGGTCGCCGTCAGCCGGCGGCGCAGGTGGGCGGCGTCCAGGTCGGCCAGCTTGGCGGCGGCGAAGGCGGAGAGGCTGTCGGTCACGCCGCGCGGTATGCACGAGGCCGCGCCCGCGTTAAAGCGCCCTTGCTTGGCGAAGGAGGCTTCCATGACCGACTGGCTCGACCGCGGCGCCCCCCATGTGTGGCGGCCCTATTGCCAGATGAAGACGGCCCCTGCGCCCCTGGCCGTCGCCCGGACGGAAGGGGCCCGAATCATACTGGAGGACGGCCGCCAGTTGGTGGACGGCATCGCCAGCTGGTGGACCGCCTGCCACGGCTACAACCACCCCCATATCGCCAAGGCCGTTTCCGACCAGCTGGCCCGGGCGCCGCACGTCATGGTCGGGGGCCTGGCCCATGCGCCGGCCTATGAGCTGGCGAGGCGCCTGGCCGCCCTGCTGCCAGGCGATCTCGACCACGTCTTCTTCGCCGAGAGCGGTTCGGTATCGGTGGAGATCGCCATGAAGATGGCGATCCAGTTCTGGATCAATCGCGGCGTGTCTGGCCGCTCCAAATTCGTCAGCTTTCTCGGCGGCTATCATGGGGACACCCTGGCCACCATGACCATCTGCGACCCGGAAGAGGGCATGCACAGCCTGTTTTCCGGGGTGATGCCGAGCCAGCATGTGGTCGCCCTGCCCCGGGACCGCGACAGCGAAGCCGCCCTCGACGCCCTGCTGGCCGAGAAGGGATATGAGATCGCCGCCCTGATCGTCGAGCCCCGCATCCAGGGCGCCGGCGGCATGCTGATCCATGATGATGAGGTGCTGCGTCGCCTGCGGGCCATCGCCGACCGGCACGACGTGCTGCTGATCTTCGACGAGATCTTCACAGGCTTTGGCCGCACCGGCGATCTCGTCGCCTGCCTGGGCGCCGGCGTGACGCCCGACATCATCACGCTCTCCAAGGCGCTGACCGGCGGCACCCTGCCCCTGTCAGCCGCCGTGGCCAGCCGGCGGATTTTCGACGCCTTCTGGTCCGACGACGCCGGCGCAGCCCTGATGCACGGGCCGACCTATATGGCCAATCCGCTGGCCTGCGCCGCGGCCGGCGCCTCGCTCGACCTCTTCGAAGCCGGCGGCTGGACGGCTGATGTGGCGCGGATCGAGCTGGCCCTGCGCCGAGGCCTGGAGCCCTGCCAGGGGGCCGCCGGCGTGGTCGATGTCCGAACCCTGGGCGCCATCGGGGTGGTGGAGTTCGAGGCGGCGGTGGACTCAGGCGGCCTCTGCCAGCAGTTCGCCGAGCTGGGCTGCTGGATCCGGCCCATGGGCAAGGTCGTCTATCTGACCCCGCCCTTTGTCACCACGGACGCCGAGCTTGCGCAGCTGACCGGCGCGATCCGAAAGGTCCTGGGCGTCGCCGGATCGCAGGACTAGGCTGCGGGCCATGGACACCCAGGCCATTCTCGACAGTCTCGACCTTGTGGCTGAACGCAGCGACGACCCCGCCCCCCAGGTCTATGAGCGGCTGTTCGCCCGCTATCCGGAGACCGAGGCCCTGTTCGTCGGCGACAAGCGTGGCGCAGCCCGCGGCCAGATGCTGCGCCAGGCCACCGAGACCCTGCTGGACCATCTGGGCCCCAATATCTACGCCGCCAACTTCCTGAAGGCCGAGCTGCGCAATCACGACGATATCGGCGTGCCCGGCGACATCTTCCCGCGCTTCTACCAGGCCATGGCCGAGGCCTTCGCCGATATCCTGGGTGAAGACTGGACGCCTGACATGCAGGCCGCCTGGAATGACCTCACCGCGCAGGTTGAGCAGATCGTCCAGGGCGAACCCCAGACGATCTGAAACCCATTCTCAGGCCAGCGCCGCCTTCAGCGAGGCCGCCGTCGCCTTGACCGCCTCCCCCACCGCCGGCGAGACATCGGCCATGATGTAGAAGTCGTGGATCAGGCTGGGATATTCCACATGTTCCGCCGCCACGCCGGCCGCACGCAGGCGTTCGGCATGGTCGCGGCCCTCGTCCTTCAGCGGATCGAAGCCCGCCGTGACCACCAGGGCCGGCGGCAGACCCGCGCAGTCGACCTTACCCAGCATGGCCCGATGCGCCTGGGGGTGGCCCATGGCCGCCAGGCACTTGTCGAACCAGGCGATGGCCTGCTTGGTCAGCAGCGGACCATCCAGCGCCTTGCGGGACGCGGTCTCCTCCTCGGGCCAGATGCCGGGATAGAGCAGCAGTTGGAAGGCGATCTTTCGCTTGGGTTCGGCCTTCAGGTCGCTGGCCACCGAGGCGGCGAGGTTGCCGCCGGCGGAGTCGCCGCCCACGGCGATCTTGGCCGGGTCAAAGCCGATCTCCGCGGCATGGTCGAAGGCCCAGCGGGTGGCCGCCAAGGCGTCGTCATGGCTCGCCGGGAACGGGTTTTCCGGCGCCAGGCGGTAGTCCACCGACAGCACCCGCACGCCGGCCAGGGCCGCCAAGCGGCGACAATGGCCGTCATGGCTCTCCAGGTCGCCGATCACGAAGCCGCCGCCGTGGAAATAGACCAGCCCGCCGGTGATCGGCGCCGCGCCGGCCGGGGTGTAGAGCCTGGCCGGAATCTCGCCGGCCGCGCCATCGACCTTCAGGTCGCGGGTCACGACATCCTTGGGCGCGTTCTGATCGGTCGCCTGGCGTTGCATGCGATAGCCGGCCCGGACCATGTCCGGCGGCAGGGCGTCCAGGGGCGGCGGGGTCTGGCCCTCGGCGGCCTTGGCCTGGGCCTCCAGCATGGCCTGGAAATGGGGGTCCATCATCGGCGTCGTCCTCGTTTGCGTGTCGCGCTCTTACCGGCGCGGTCATGAAAACGGCCCCCGGCGGATCGCCGGGGGCCGTGGGTCTCGTGGAGCTTACAGCCCTTACTCGGCCGCCTGCTTGGGCGCGTAGCCCATGACGGCCTTGACCTCCAGGAACTCGTGGAAGGCGAAGTCGCCCCACTCGCGCCCGTTGCCGCTCATCTTGAAGCCGCCGAAGGGGGCGGTCATGTCCGAGGCGCCGTTGATCGACACCTGACCGGCGCGGAGCTTGGAAGCCACTTCCCGGGCCTTGGCCAGGTCGGCGCCGTTCACATAGGCCGCCAGGCCGTATTCGGTGTCGTTGCCGATGGCGATGGCCTGATCGAGGTCCTCATAGCCGAGGATCGACAGGACAGGACCGAAGATCTCCTCGCGAGAGATGGTCATGTCCGGAGTCACATTGGCGAACACCGTCGGCTGGACATAGTAGCCCTTGTCCAGGCCCTCGGGACGGCCCACGCCGCCGGCGACCAGGGTGGCGCCCTCGTCGATGCCCTTCTGGATCAGGCCCTGGATCTTGTCCCACTGGGTCTTGGAGACCACCGGGCCCAGCATGGCGTTGCCGGTGGGATCGCCCACCGTCACCTGGGCGGCGGCTTCCTTGGCCGCGGCGATCGCCTCGTCCATCCTCTTGGTGGGGACCAGCATCCGGGTCGGGGCGTTACAGGACTGACCGGAATTGGTCATGATCTGACGGACGCCGCCGGCCACGCTCTTGGCGAAGACCTCGTCGTCCAGGACGATGTTCGGGCTCTTGCCGCCCAGTTCCTGATGGACGCGCTTGACGGTCGGGGCGGCGTTCTTGGCCACCTCGATGCCGGCCCGGGTGGAGCCGGTGAAGGAGACCATGTCCACTTCCGGATGGGTCGAGAGCGGCACGCCCACGCCCAGGCCATCGCCGTGGACCAGGTTGAACACGCCGGCCGGCACGCCGGCCTCATGCATGATCTCGGCGAAGATCTGACCGGTGAAAGGGGCGACTTCCGACGGCTTCAGCACCATGGTGCAGCCGGTGGCCAGCGCCGGGGCGACCTTGCACATGATCTGGTTGAGCGGCCAGTTCCAGGGGGTGATGAAGCTGCAGACCCCGATCGGCTCCTTGACGATCATGGTCGAGCCGCGGTCTTCCTCGAACTTGAAGTCCTTCAGAATGCCGATGGCCGTGGCCAGGTGGCCCATGCCCGACGGCACCTGGGCGCGCTGAGCCAGCGAGGCGGGCGCGCCCATCTCCTCGGTGACGGCGGTGGCCAGGTCGCCAAAGCGCTTCTGGTACTCGGCCAGGACCCGCTGCATGACATCCAGGCGCTCTTCGCGGCTGGTCTGGGACCAGGTGGCGAAGGCCTTGCGGGCGGCCTTCACGGCCTTGTCCACATCGGCTTCGCCGCCGAGGGCGATCTTGCCGACCACTTCCTCGTTGGCGGGATTGATGACGTCCAGGGTCTTGAGCGACACCGGCTCGACCCACTGGCCGTCGATATAGAATTTCAGATATTCGCGCATGCCGTCCTCCTGGACCCTAGATTTCTTGGCGCCGGCTCCGCGGCCCGCGCAGTTTCAAACAGGCATTTTAGTTATCGACGTTCACCAAGGGAACATCAATCCGGTCGGCGCGGGTCACGCGCCGCTTTCCGTCCCCAAGGTGGCGCGCCTGAGGCCTGGCCGCAACCGGGCCTGCGCGGAATTGCGGTGGTCCTGCGCGCTCGCCTCGCCTTGCGGGCCGGCGCGGGCCTCGCTAAAGCCGGAGGGCCTTGTATTTCGGGAGAGCCCCATGACCGCCATCCTCACCATCCTGGTGTTCCTCGTCGTGATCTTTGCGATCAACATCTATGAGTTCGGACGTCCGGACTAAGCCGCGCAAGCGGAGCCGGCGGTCTTGACCGAGCCCCGCGGCGCGGCCCTGGTCACCGGGGCGGCGCGACGCATCGGCCGGGTCCTGGCGATCAGTTGCGCCGAGGCCGGCTATGACGTGGCCCTGCACTGCCGGGCCATTGATGACGACGCCGAGTCGGTCGCCGCCGAGATCCGCGCCCTGGGGCGTCGGGCGGCCTTGTTCACCCGGGACCTGCGCAAAGAGTCAGAGACCGCCCCTCTGGTGGGCGAGGCCGAGGCCGAACTTGGCCCGGTGAACCTGCTGGTCAACAGCGCCTCGGTGTTCGAGGACGACGCCTTCACCTCCATGAACCGCCAGTCCTGGGACCTGCACATGGAGACCAATCTCCGCGGGCCCCTGGTCCTGGCCCAGGCCTTCGCCCGCCGGATCACCGGCCAGCGGCAGGGCCTGATCGTCAACATCCTCGACCAGCGTGTCCTGCGCACCCAGCCGGCCTTCTTCTCCTATTCCCTCAGCAAGGCCGCCCTGTGGGAGGCCACCCGGATGATGGCGCTGGCGCTGGCGCCCCGGGTGCGGGTCAACGGGATCGGGCCTGGCCCCGTCCTGCCCTCCATCCACCAGACGCCGGACGATTTCGCCCAGGAAGCGGCCAGCACGCCCCTGGCGCGGGCCGTCGATCCCCGGGAGATCGCCCAGGCCCTGCGCTACCTCATTGACGCTCCGTCAGTGACGGGCCAGATGATCGCCATCGATTCCGGCCAGCACCTGGCCTGACCCCCGTGAGCCCGGAGGGCGTTTCCATGGCCCTGTCCCCCGTCACCGAAGACCAGCTGTCCTCCGACGTCGGCGGCTGCCGCGTGGTCGCCAGCAAGATCTTCGTCTCCACCCTGCGGGTGGACGCCTATGTGGGGATCTACGCCCACGAACGCGGCCGCAGCCAGCCCCTGGTCATCGATGTGGAACTGGACGCGGCCGTGGCCGGCGCCGAGCATCTGTCGGAGACCGTGAACTACGAGCTGGTGGCCGAGGCGGCCCGATCCCTCGCGGCGTCCGGCCATATCGGCCTGGTGGAGACCTTCGCCGAAATGCTGGCCCGCGCCTGCCTGGCCGACCCCCGGGTGACCCGCGCCCGGGTGCGGGTGGACAAGCCCCAGGCGCTCGCCCCCCACGCCGCCAGCGCCGGCGTCGAGGTCGTCCTCGTCAGGACCTGACCATGGCCACGGTCCACCGCGCGCGGATCTCGCCCCTCTTGCCGCCGACCGAGTGGACCCTGGCCGATGGCGAGCTGGTGGAGCGGCGCGGCGCTAGGGAGCGACGCTTTCCGCTCAAGGACCTGCGGCGGCTGTCGGTCACAGACGGACTGGCCCAGGCCGACTTCGCCCGGGGTCGGGTGCGTATTCCCGCCCGCAGCTTCGGCCGCGGCGGGCGGCTGGAGGATCACGGGGAGACCTTTGTCCGACTGACCGAGGCCCTGGCCGCTGGCAGCGCGGTCCACGCCCCTCGGCTGCGGCTGGGCCAGCCCCCGCGGCAGGCGGCCGACATGGTGGTCTGGACCATCGTCCTGTGCGGCGCCGGCGTTCTGGCGGTGATGGCGGCGGCCGCCATGATCGGCGCCTGGGCCCTGGGGCTGGCGCTCTCGGCGCGGCTGCTCTTCGTCCTGATCCTGGCCGCCGCAGCCCTCCCCTGGATCGGACGCGGCGACATAACGCCGAATTAAGGTGCCCCCCAACGGCTGGCGCCCCAATATGGCGACCAACGCCTGAAGGATCCGCCATGACTGACGCCATGCCCAACCCCGCGCCGATGGCCGCCCCCACCGAAGACCGCACCCTGCCTGCGGTGGCTTATGGGCTCTATCTGCTGGGCCTCGCCAATGTGATCACCATCTTCATCGGCCTGTTCATCGCCTACGCCAATCGTCGGGACGCCGGGCCGGTCATGGCCAGCCACTACACGTTCCAGATCCGCACCTTCTGGCTGTCCATCGGCTGGTTCGTGATCGGCGGGCTGCTGCTGCTGTTCGGCATTCCGCTGTCCTTTGTGCTGATCGGCATCCCAGCGGTCCTGCTCGGCGTCTTCATCATGGGCGTGGTCTGGATCTGGTTTGCGGTGCGCTGCGTCCTGGGGGTCATCTACTTGGCCCGTGGGGAAGCCTATCCGCGGCCGCTGAACTGGCTGATTTAAGGGCGCCTTGCCTAATTCGAGGGCGGGCGACCTTGGGTCCTGTCCCCTGAGGGTTGCATCCCCTTGAGGGGTCCGCTCCCAGCCCACCTAGCTTAACCATTAAGATGGGCGAACGGGGATTGGGCATGCTGGGGCGGATTATCGGACTGCTTCTGGGGCTGGGACTGGGCGGACTGGCCTATGTCATCCTCTATCCTGGCGGCCTGCAGGGGCAGATCCCGGCGCTCGACCTCGGGGCCTTCGAGAGCGTCCGGATGGGGGTGGCCCTGGCGGCCGGCCTTCTCGGCGCAGCCCTGGTGATCGCCGCCGTCGTGCGCGGCCCCACCCGGAAAAAGGCCCGCGACGGCCTGCCGGTGATCGCCGACTTCAAGTTCGCCGACGAGGCTCAGGACGCAAAGGAGGCGGCGCTCCCGGAAGAGCCCCGTCCCTTTCCAGGCCTGACCCCGCTCCAGGCCCTCGAGGCCGCGCCGGTCCCTGAGCCGGCCCCCTTTCCCGCCGAGACCGCGGACACGGCGCCATCGGAGCCTGAGCCCGAAGTGATCCCCGAGGGGATTGAGGTCGCCTCGGTCGACGTCGAAGCCCCCGCCCTGGAACCGGAACCAGACCCGGCGGCGGCTCTACCCGCGCCCCTGGCGGCTGTTGCAGCCGCCGCGCCCGCGGTGACCGCTGAACCGGTCTCAGAGCCCGAGGTCACTTACGCGCCTGTAGAGCCGCTCCCGGAGCCTGCGGCCGCGCCGACCCTGGATGACTTTGACGCCGCCCGGTCGGACCTGCGGATGCACGCCCGGGCTGAGGCCTGGCCGGCGGCGGCTGCAGCCCTGCAGCGGGTCTCCGCCCTGGCGAGCACCGACCGGCAGCAGATGCTGGCCGCCCAGGACGCCGGAGACTTCGCCCGGGCCCAGGGCCGGACCGACGACGCCATCGAGGCCTACGACCTGGCGCTCGCCTATGCGCGACAGGCCCAGGCGCCCGAGCTGATCGCCGACGCCCTGCTGAATGTGGGGGACATGGCCTATGAGGAGCATCGCCTCGACTCCGCCGTCGACTCCTATGAAGCGACCCTGGCTCTGCGGCGTCAGATCGCCCAGGATGTCGGGGGCGCCGACGCGCGCCGCGCCCTCTCCATCGCCCTGGAGCGCCTGGCCGACGCCCGGGAAGACCGTGGCCATCGGACCCGGGCTCTCGACCTCTATCGCGAGAGTGAGGCGATCGCCGCCGAGCTGGCCCAGGGCGACGCCGCCCGCTACGGCGCCGATCTCGTCACCACCCGCCAGCGCCGCGAGGAGCTTGAGGCGCGAATCCTGGCCTGAACGAAAACGCCCCCTCCGCCTGGGGCGAAGGGGGCGAATATCCAGACCTGAGCAGGTCTTCGGATCAGGCCGGCTGGAGTTCCCGGCGGACCATCTTGGCGTAGTCGTCCATCAGGCTGAGCGAGATATTGCCCGGGGTGAAGCTGTACTCGCCGATCTGCGAGACCGGGGTCACCTCGGCGGCGGTCCCGACCACGAAGCACTCGGTGAAGCCGGCCAGTTCCTCCGGCTTGATGTGGCGCTCGACCACCTCAAGACCCTTGGTCTTGGCCAGGGCGATCACCGACTGGCGGGTGATGCCGTTCAGGAAGCAGTCGGGGATCGGCGTATGCAGCACCCCGTCCTTCACGAAGAACACGTTCGACCCGGTGCTCTCGGCCACATAGCCGCGGTAGTCGAGCATCATGGCGTCCGTATAGCCGTCCTTCTCCGCCGCATGCTTGGAGATGGTGCAGATCATGTAGAGGCCGGTGGCCTTGGCGTGGACCGGCTCGGTCTCCGGCGAGGGCCGCTTGTACTTGGCCCAGCACATGCGGATGCCCTTGGCCTTTTCCTCCGGCGAGAAGTAGCTCGGCCACTCCCACACCGCGATGGCCACATGAATCTTGGTCTCCTGGGCCGAGACCCCGATCATCTCCGAGCCGCGCCAGGCGATGGGCCGCACATAGGCGTCGGTCAGGCCGTTGCGGGCGCAGGTCTCCTTGCAGGCCTGGTCGATCTCGGCCACCGTGAACGGGATTTCGAAGTCCAGCATCTCCGCCGACTTGAACAGGCGCTCTGTGTGTTCGGTAAGCTTGTAGATCTCACCGCCATACATTCGCTCGCCTTCGAACACCGCCGAGGCGTAGTGGAGGCCGTGCGTCAATACGTGCACCTTCGCCTCGCGCCAGGCTACGAACTGGCCATCCAGCCAGATCCATCCATCGCGATCGTCAAAGGGAACGAGTGCCATCGGCGTAGAGCCTCCTTTCAATGCGCTCCCCTTACAGCGCCGCAAGCCGCGCTCGTCAAACGAAATGGCCACGCCGCCGCATGGCCGCCAACGCAAGAGCGGCCTATCCTGTCAGCCTGCGCCAAGGGGAGCCGCCAGACGCATGAGCCTAGCTGAAGCCTCGGGGCCGCTGGCCCGCCATCTGCTGGTGGTGGACGACGATGACCGCATCCGCGAACTGCTGAAGGCCTTCCTCAGCCGCGAGGGCTTTCGCGTCACGACCGCGGCCGGCGGCGCAGCCGCGCGGCGGCTGCTGGACAGCCTGGATTTCGACCTGGCGGTCTTCGACGTGATGATGCCCGGTGAGGACGGCGTCTCGCTGACCCGCTGGCTGCGCAGCCAGAGCGGCGGGACCGGCCGCACGCCGGTCCTGATGCTGACCGCCAAAAGCGAGGCCGAACACCGGATCGAGGGCCTGCAGGTCGGGGCCGACGACTATCTGGGCAAGCCCTTTGAGCCGCAGGAGCTGCTGTTGCGGATCGAGGCCATTCTGCGCCGCACGGCCCAGCGCGCGCCGGCCGCGGGACGGTATTCCCTTGGCGCCTGCGCCTTTGATCTGGCCCGCGGCGAGCTGACCCGCGAGGGCGCGCCGGTGCGCCTGACTGAAGGTGAAGCCGTGCTGCTGCGCAGGCTGGCCCAGTCGCCGCACGAACCAGTGGATAGGCTGGAACTCGCCCGCGACACGGTCGACCCGTCCGGTCGGGCGGTGGACGTCCAGGTCACCCGTCTGCGGCGCAAGATCGAGGCCGATCCCAAGGCGCCGCGTTATCTGCAGACCGTTCGGGGGGTCGGCTACATGCTGGCGCCCGACTGATGCGCGTCCGGTTGCCCCCGCGCTATCTCGGCCGGCTGATCAAGCGCCGCCTGCCCACCAGCCTGTTTGGCCGCTCCCTGCTGATCATCGTCCTGCCGGTGGCCCTGATGCAGGTGGCGGTGACCTGGATTTTCTTCGACGCCCACTGGGACACGGTCACCAGCCGGCTTTCCGATGGCCTGGCCGGCGAGGTCGCCTGGGCGGTGGCGGGCTATGAGGACGACAAGAGCCCGGAGGCCTTCGCCGTGCTGGCCGCCCGGGCCGAGGAGGCCCTCAGCCTGTCCATCGCCCTGCAGGAGGGGCGCGAGCTGCCCCTGAACCGGCGCTACTCCTTCTTCGCCCCGGTGGACCGCTCGCTCAAGCGCGCCCTGTCGGAGCGGCTGGACGCCCCCTTCTGGTTCGATACGACCCGTTACCCGGCCTATGTGGACATCCGCGTGCAGGTGGACGAGGGCGTGCTGCGGATCCTCGCCCCCCGGGACCGGGCCTTCGCCACCCAGGGCCACATCTTCATTCTCTGGATGACGGTGGCGACCCTGCTGCTGACCGCGGTGGCCATCCTGTTCATCCGCAACCAGACCCGGGCCATCGAGCGCCTGGCTGCGGCCGCCGACGCCTTTGGCCGTGGGGTGGACGACACCGGCTTCAAGCCCCACGGGGCCCGTGAGGTGCGCCAGGCCGCCCACGCCTTCCTGGCCATGAAGTCCCGCATCCAGCGCCATCTGGAGCAGCGTACCGCCCTGCTGGCCTCGGTCAGCCACGACCTGCGCACCCCGCTCACCCGCCTGAAACTGGAACTGGCCCTGGCGCCGCCCTCCTCCCGGACCGGCGACATGAAGCGCGACCTGGCCGAGATGGAGCACATGATCGACGAATACCTCGCCTTCGCCCGCGGCGAGGGCGGCGAGAGCGTCGAGGACACCCTGTTGCGACCCCTGCTGGAGGATGTCGGCGAAGGCGCGGTTCGCGCCGGCGCGCAGGTGCGGGTCGAGGCGCCCGACGGCCTGACGGCCCGGGTCCGGCCCAGCGCCCTGCGCCGGGCGGTGTCCAACCTGGTGATGAACGCCGCCGTCCATGGGGAGACGATCGAGGTCGTCGCCCGCCGCCTGCCCTCAGGCGGGGTGGAGATCGCCGTGGACGACGACGGGCCGGGCATTCCCGCCGCCCAGTACGAGGACGCCTTCAAGGCCTTCAACCGGCTGGATGAGGCGCGCAATCAGAACATCAAGGGGGTCGGCCTGGGCCTCGCCATCGCTCGGGACGTGGCCCGCGGGCATGGGGGCGAGGTCCTGCTGGACCGCTCGCCACTGGGCGGGTTGCGGGCAGTGATCCGGCTGCCCGCCTGAACCCCTGGGGCGATCGCCCCAAGGGTCGCAGCGTCTCGGATCAGGCGGCCCGGCGAGCGGCGATGTGGTTGTCGATCACCGCCTCCAGCACGGTCAGCGGCACCGCCCCCGACAGCAGCCCCGCATCGTGGAAGGCGCGCAGGTCGAACCGGTCGCCCAGCGCCGCGCGGGCCTTCTCCCGCAGGCGCAGCCAGACCAGCTTGCCGACCATGTAGCTGCAGGCCTGGGCGGGCCACACCGCATAGCGCTCGATCTCCGTGGTCGAAGACGAGATGGGTGACCCGTCGATGGAGGACATGGTCTCGATGGCCTGCTCGCGGCTCCAGCGCTTGGCGTGGATGCCGGTGTCGACCACCAGCCGCGCGGCCCGGAACAGGGAGGCCTGGATCTGGCCAAGCTCGCCCAGGGGGTCGTTCTCGTACATGCCCATCTCCAGGGCCAGCTGCTCGGAATAGAGCGCCCAACCCTCGCTATAGGGGGAGAAGCCGGCGATCCTGCGCAGCATCGGGATGTCGGCCTCCTGCTGGAGGGAGCGCTGCAGATGGTGGCCGGGAATGGCCTCATGATAGGTGAGCGTCTTCAGGGTCCAGCTGGGGTTTTCCGCCGAATCCCGCAGGTTGATCCAGTAGATGCCAGGCCGTGAGCCATCGAGCGCAGGGCGGTTGTAATAGCCGCCTGGCGCGCCGGCCTCGATGAACTTGGGCACCCTGCGGATCTCGACGGCCGCCTGGGGCAGGGCGCCGAAGGCCTGGGGCAGGCGCGGGGTGATCTCGGCGACCTGCTTGTTCAGGTCGGCGATCAGCTGTTCCTTGGCCTCATCGGTGTCGGCGTAGAGGTAGCGGGGATCCTTGAAGAGGGCCTGGATGCGCTCGCCCACCGAGCCCTGGGTCAGGCCCTGACCTTGAAGGATGACCTCGGCCCGGGCCGACAAGGCCTTGGCCTGCTCCCAGCCGAGTTCATGGATCTCATCCGGCGTCAGTGTCGTGGTGGTCGAGCTCTTCAGGGCGTCGCGGTAATAGGCCTCGCCGTCCGGCAGGCGCCAGCAGCCGGCGTCGTGAACCGCGCGGGGTTGCAGGGAGCGGACCCAGGCGATCTGGCGTTCCAGGGCCGGCAGGACCTGATCGGTATAGATGGCGCTGGCCCGGGCGGCATAGTCACCCCCAATGCCCTTGGCCGCGGCGCGTTCGGCCACAGAGGTCACCAGCGGCGAGGCGGCCGGATCGCCCTTCAGCCCCTCCATCTGGGTCAGCGCCCGCTCCAGGGCGAAGTCAGGCGGGATGACGCCAAGCTCGGCATCCCGGCGGCTGCGCTCGGTCTCCTGGTCCATCACCGTGGCGAACTGCGCCAGGCGGGACAGATAGGCTTCAGCGTCGGCCTGGGTCTCGATCCCGTGCTGGGTGCCCAGGAAATCTGGCACGGAGCGATAGGCGCCGTTCAGTTGGGAGATCACATAGGGGTCGCCGGCGCCGACATCGCCATAGGCGTAGCGCTGATTGGCCTCGGCCTCGGCGCTGAGGGTGAACAGCACCGCCTCGTAGTGGGGGACTTCCGAGGGGCTCAGGGTCGAGGCGTCGAAGGCCTCAAGACGGGCGAGGTTGGCGGCGTTGCGCGCCTTGTCGGCGGCCAGATCGCTGATCGAGGCGCTGTTCAGCTGCGCCTTGGCGCCCGCCCGCGCCCCCTGGTGAAGGCCGAGGCGGGTTACGCTCTGGGGCGAGTGATCCAGCATCTCGCTGAACATCTCGTCGAACAGCGTCCTGAGTTTCTGATCCTGGGGGCCAAGCGCCTGAGCGCGCACGTTCGTCGCCAGGGCCGCCGTCGCGACGGCGGAAAAGAGGAAGGTTCTGCGATCCATGGGGTCAGGCGCTCTCGATCAACCGAACTGAGTCTGGGCCTGAACCTAGCATGGTCTCAGGCCCGTGGCGGCAGGAGGGGGCGCAACGCGAAAGGGCGGCCGCATGCGACCGCCCTCCCTCGCCCGTGGGGATGAGAGCCTAGAAGCTGCTCTTCATGCCCACATAGAAGTACCGGCCCATGGGACCGACCGGCGAAGCGCCCTCGGTGAAGGCCGCCGAGCCCGTGGTGGCGGTGCCGGTGGAGCCGCGATCGGGCAGCTGGTTGGTGAAGTTGTTGACGCCGGCATAGGCCTGGTAGCGGTCCTGGAAGGTGTACTGCACCTGGATGTCGTGGGTCTCCCGCGGCGACCAGGTCCAGTAGCCGTCCGGCACATAGTTCGGATTGGCCGCGCGCCGCTCGTCGGTGAAGCGCTTGGTCTCGTCGAACCAGTTGAAGCCGTAGTTCACCAGCAGGTCATTCCAGGCCCAGGTGACGTCGAGATTGGCCTGCCACTTGGGCGCGCCGGCGAAGCCCAGCTCGCTGGAGGCCTCGGCGCCGTCGATCTCGACGAATTCCAGCTTGGTCAGGCGATTGGCCACCAGGTTGAACTGGAAGGTCCCGATGTCGCGCATGACCCCGAAATCGGCCGGGTTCAGCAGGTACTGCATGGAGAAGTCGAAGCCCGCCGTCTCATAGGACGAGACGTTGACCGAATACTCCTGGAAGGAGTCCACGAACTGGCTGCCCGGGTCGCGGGTGAACAGGCCGCAGAAGTCGTTGGGCTGCTCCAGGTCGTAGCAGCTCTCGATGATGGTGTTGGCCGTGAACAGGTTCACCGCGTCGGTGAGCGTGATCCGGTAATAGTCCAGCGACATGGACAGGCCCGGCGCAAAGCGCGGGGTGAAGACCAGGCCCAGGGTCTGGGTGTCGCCGGTCTCGGCGTCGAGGTCGCGATTGCCGCCCACCACGCCTTCAACCGATGAGGAGGTGGTGTTGATGAAGTCCACCTCCGCCGGATTGAACCCGAGATCGGCGGTGCAGTTGGCGACCCGGAATTCCGAACCGGCCTGGACGTTGCGGGTGTCGCAGGGGTCGGTGATGGTGCGGAAGGTCTGGGTCTGGGGCAGGAACAGCTCGCTGATGTTCGGGGCCCGGACCGCACGCGCGCGGCTGCCTCGGATCATCAGATCTTCGGTCACCCGCCACTGGGCGCCGATGTTCCAGGTGTCGGTGGTCCCGATCGTCGAATAGTCGGAGAACCGGTAGGCGAGATTGACGTCAAACGAGTCCACGAACGGCAGGTCGCGCACGATCGGGATGGCCAGCTCGCCGAACAGCTCGTGGACTTCGAACTGGCCGTTCTCGGCGACGCCCTGGCCCAGCCAGGTGATGTTGTAGCCGAGCTCGGAGCCCAGCAGCACGTCCTCGTCGGGGGTCTCGCGGCTCTTTTCCTTGCGGTACTCGGTCCCGAGCACGAAGCCCACCGGCCCGGCCGGCAGGCTGAAGGCCAGGGAGGAGTCGCCGGTGATGTAGGCGCTGAACACCTCCTGCTCGATCTTGGCCTCAGACGTGGCGACGTCGTTGATCCAGGCCTGGGCTTCGGGCGAAATGCCGCCTTCGCCGAAGATGTTGATCGGCACGCAGCCGGCGGCCTGACCGCCGCCCACATAGAGGTTGTTCCAGACGTCAGGGTCGACCGTGGTCCCGAACAGATCGCCGGCCGGCACGGCCGACGGATTGAGGGTCGAGCGGCAGACGATCTGGCCGGAGCTCGGATCGCGCACGGAGTCGATGGCGGCGAACCAGCGTAGATTGTTGCGGTTGTTCAGCTCGCTGTTGGATTCCTTGGTCTGGCCGTAGGTGTAGGAGACATTGTAGGCCACCGCCGAGGATAGATCGCCTTCGAAGCCGATCACCCCGCGGAAGGTCTCCCGCTCGATCTCCCGGCGAACCTCGCCCAGATCGAAGTTGTCCCGCGCCACCAGGACGCCGGGCGCCGGCAGCCAGGTGTCGGCCGCGGCCGTGCCCCCCGGCGCCAGGGCGTCGGCGCGGATGGAGTCAGGCATGTAGGGATTATCGATGGGGACGAAGATCCCGTAGTCGAAGGTCGGCTGCGAGCGGAAGTCCGTCTTGGCGGTGTTGTACTTGAAGTCGGCGAACATCCGGTGGTTCGGGGTGATCTCGAACATGCCGCCCACATAGCCGGTCCAGCGCTCCAGGCCGGGGATCAGCTCGGTCTGGAAGAGGTCGAGAGGCGTGCCCGACCCGCCCAGCATGGAGAAGCCGCCGGTATAGAGGCCGTCCTGCCAGCGTGTGCCGTCGCCGACAAAGCTGACGCCCGAGAGGGTGTTGGGGTCAAAGCCCGCGCGGGTATAGACGCCGCCGCCCAGCGCGGTGTCGATGTAGCGGCCGTCGCGGGCGAAGACGAGATCGGTGTCGCCCCAGGCGGCGCGGTCGACGCCGGGGTTGTCGTTGGGATAGTCGGCGGGATTATTGACCAGGGTCTCGCGCTGGCCGGGGCGGGAGAAGTCGCGGTCGCGGGGATCCAGGGCGTCGGTGTTGGAGTATTCCAGGCCCACGGTGAGGTTGGCGCGGCCGTCCATGAAGTTGCGGCCGCCCAGCGCGCTGATGAAGCTCTGCTCGCCGCCGCCCAGGTCTGACCAGCCATACTGGGCCCGGACGTCAAAGCCGTCGAAATTGCGCTTGGTGACGAAGTTGACCACGCCGGAGACGCCATCGGCGCCATAGATGGCCGAGGCGCCGCCGGTCAGAACCTCGACCCGCTCGATCAGCGCCACGGGGATGGTGTTGGTGTCCACGGCCGAGGAGCCGGGCTGGCCGGCCACATGTCGGCGGCCGTCCACCAGGACCAGGGTCCGCTTGGTTCCCAGGTTGCGCAGGTTCAAGAGGTTGAGGCCGACGCTGCCGCGGTCGGCGGCGTTGGACAGGGCCTGGGTGTCGGTGGAGCCGACCAGGGCCGGATAGTTCTCCATCAGGTCGGTGACGTTGGTGACGCCGGAGCGTTCGATGGCCTCGCCCGTCAGGGTGCTGACCGGATTGGGCGCGACGAAATCCTGCAGCCGGATGCGTGAGCCGGTGACGACCAGCTCTTCGACGGCGACGGCTTCGTCCTGGGTGGTCTGGGCCGAGGCGATCTGAGGCGCAGCCAGGGCGGCGAGGGCCGCGGCGCTGGTCAGAAGGGAGGTGGCGAGAAGGCGGGGCTTGGTCGGCATCTGTGCGTCCCGAAATGGGTGAGGTTGCACATTTTCGACCACGGAAGAATTCTGACCGCACCCCCTTGGGCGCCCGAAAATGGCCCGCTGCCGCCGAAATGCGGCATAAAGGCGCGATAATCTGTCTGTCCTGAGGCGAAAAAGCCACAGACTCGCAGACCCATGTCATGTCGATGTCACATATTAAGCTGAGCTATATGAAGGCGTTAAGCTAAAGCTTGCCGGTCAGAGCTGGCCGGCAGCCCCCATCGCGCTAGAGGTCGAAAATACCCTAGCGCCGCTTGCCAAGTTCGGCTGCGATGTCCTTGGTCATGCGACCGACCTTTCGGTGGGCGGCGGTAATCTGGTCGCGGGTGACCCCCCAGCGCTTCATCCAGTATTCGACGGCCTTGCGCTCCGACAGGTCCAGGCGGTCCTTGTCGATGAAGCCGCGCTTGTCCTTCAGACCGGCCATGGTGATGCGCTCCTCACTGGGGTGTTGCGTCTGTTTATCCCGGGCGCGCAGCCGGGGCCATGGGGCGCAAGCCGCCTCAGGCCAGACCCCCACCCGCCGCCAGGGCGATCTGGAGGGCGGCGACCACGGCCAGGGTCAGACCGACCCGCAGGCGGCCATACCAGACCGGCGCCTCGCCCCGGCGCACGGTCCAGAGATCATAGAGCATCAAGGCCAGAAATGCGGCCGACAGGGCGAGCAGGCCAGGGCCCGTTGGGATCAGGAAGGCCGCCCAGGCGAACAGGGCGGGCAGGACGCTGACCGCCAGGCCGCGGGCCTTGGGGCCTTCTGGTCGGGCTGTCGTCAGGCCCCACTGGGCCCCGCCCATGAAGGACAGGATCAGGGCGCCATAGAGCCGCAGGATGCGCTCAGCCTGCTCCGGCGCGATCAGGCCCGCGCCATCGAGGACGATGAGCAAGGCCAGGGCGGCGAAGGGGATGACGCCGGCCGCGCCAAGCAACAAGGCGGCCTGCGGAATGTGACGCGATGGGCTCATGCCGGACGCGCTCCCCGTCTAGCGTCCCATCGCCGCGCCAAGGTCTGAAGCCCCGGGCGGACTTTCAGGAACAGGCGATAGGCGACTTCCAGGGCGGCCAGGACAGGCGGCCAGGCGGCGAGCCGGCCGAGGGGGCGCAAGGCCGGCAGGCGAAGCCACATCTGGACGAAGGCCGCCGCGCCAGAGGCGGTCTGACCCTCCGGGGTGGTGACGTGAAACCGCTCCAGCATGGCCTGCCTGGGCAAGGGGGTTTCGGCGGTGGTCGTCAGATCCACAAACCAGACCTCGCCCGTCGCATCCAGTCGCTGCATCAGCGCGATCTCCCGCGCGCACAGGGGGCAGGCGCCGTCGTACCAGACGGTCAACCCAGCCTTCGCCTCAGGCGGTGGCGCCTGGTCCCTGGCGTTCACGGCTGGGTCGCCGGATCGCCCTCAGGCGCAGCCTCGGCCGGACGAGCCGCGCTGACCTCAGGCACATAGAGGCCGGTGATGAAGCGCGCGCCAAAGCCCTCGACCCGGAACCGGGCGCCGAACTCGCGGCAAGGATCGGTCTCGGCGGTGATGGAGCGGGGCGTGTGATCTTCCGGCGTCATGGCCGCGGCGGCGGCGTCGGCGAAGGGTTCGACGAACTGCAGGGCGTCGCCGATCCGGCTGAGGGAGGGATTGTCCGTGCCGATGGCGCCGGCCGTGCGGCGCCAGACGATGGCGGCCACCTGCTGGCCTTGCGGCCCGAGCATCTCGGCCTCTGCGCCCAGGCCGCCGAGGGTTCCGGGCACCCGCACCCCGATCGGGCCGGGAATGAAGAAGCCGGCGGCTGCGGACGCCGCCGAGCCGGCGCGGCCGGTGGGGATGACCTCGGTGACCGCAGCGCGGACCTGCGGGGTCTGAGGCGCAGCGTTCGCGCCCGCAATCTCGAAGCGCTCGGACAGCTCAAAACAGAGCTGGGCGTCAACCTCCCGCAGGAGGGCGGTCTGTTCGGCCGGCGTCATCCAGGCCTTGGCCTCTGCGCGGGGGGAGAAGACCGTGGGCTCGATCCGCACGGTGGTGATCCCGGCCAGGGCGGCGGGGTCTGACCGATCGAGGGCGCCGGCCCGAACCATGTCGGTGCGCGGGGTGAGCCCCTCATAGGAGGACAGGAACGCCCCCTGCTGGGGCGCGCCGGCGCAGGCGGCCAGGGCGAGGAGGAGGGCGGGGGCGGCGAGGCGGGGGAGACTATGGGACATGGCGACCTTCAACGCGGAGGCCGACCAGTGGCTCCGCCTAGCCCATGTACGCCGGCAGCCACCCTTCGTATGCATCGCGAAGTTGCGATAGGGGCAGTTGGAAGAGATCAGCGGTGGCCAGATGCTCTCCGCCCGCCTCGCCGATCTGGCGGGCCGGGACGCCAGCGGCGCGGGCGGCGGCCAGGATCGGCTCGGCGTCGGCCACGGCCACAAGGTAGCGGGCCTGGTCTTCGCCAAACAGTTCGGCATGGGCGGGCAGGTCGCCGGCCAGCTTCAAGGTGATCCCGACGGCAGACGCCAGGGCCATTTCGGCGGCGGCGGCAACCAGTCCGCCGTCAGAGAGATCGTGAACGACCGTCACCTGCTCGCCCTTGATCATGTCCCGGACGAAGTCGCCGATCTTGCGTTCCTGGGCCAGGTCCACGGGCGGCGGCGCACCGTCCTCCCGTCCCAGGATCTCGCGCAGGTACATGCTGGCCCCCAGCGCCCCATGGGACTCGCCCAGCAGGATCAGGGTGTCGCCCGGCCGAAGGCTGGAGAAGTCGGCATGGCGATCATAGTCGGCGATCAGGCCGACGGCGCCGACGGTGGGGGTCGGCGGAATGGCCTGGCCATTGGTCTCATTGTAGAGCGAGACATTGCCGCTCACGACCGGGAAGTCGAGTTCGCGGCAGGCCAGCGCCATGCCCTCAATGGCCCGGACGATCTGGCCCATAATTTCGGGCCGCTCAGGGTTGCCGAAGTTCAGGTTGTCGGTGATGGCGATGGGCTCGGCGCCGACGGCGGTCAGGTTTCGCCAGGCCTCGGCCACGGCCTGCTTGCCGCCCTCGAAGGGGTCGTTCAGCACATAGCGCGGGGTGCAGTCAGACGTGACGGCCAGGGCCTTCTTGGTCCCATGGACCCGCACGATCCCGGCGTCGGCGCCGGTGGCGGAGTCTTCCATGGTGTCGGCCATGACGTGGCGGTCGTACTGCTCCCAGATCCAGCGCTTGGAGGCCATGTCGGGGCTGCCCATCAGCTGGCGGACCGCCGCAGCGTAGTCGGCGGGCGCCGGGACGTCTTGGGGCGCCAGAGCGGGCTGCGCGGCGGGCGCGACCCAGGGGCGGTCATATAGAGGCGCATCGTCAGACAGCGGTCCCAGCGGCAGGTCGCAGACCACCTGGCCCTGGTGCTTCAGAACGATGCGGCCGGTGTCGGTGGTCTGGCCGATGGTGGCGGCGTCCAGGCCCCACTTTTCGAAGATGCGCTGGCCATCGGCCTCGCGGCCGGGCTTGAGGATGGCCAGCATCCGCTCCTGGCTCTCCGACAGCATCATCTCATAGGCGCTCATGCCCTCTTCGCGCTGGGGCACGGCGTCCAGGTCGAGCTCGATGCCGACCCCGCCCTTGCCGGCCATCTCGACCGAGGACGAGGTGAGGCCAGCCGCGCCCATGTCCTGGATCGCGGCCACCGCGCCTGAGGCCATCAGCTCAAGCGTCGCCTCAATCAGCAGCTTCTCGGCGAAGGGGTCGCCCACCTGGACCGTGGGGCGCTTTTCGTCCGACGCGTCGTCGAACTCGGCCGAGGCCATGGTGGCGCCATGGATGCCGTCGCGGCCAGTCTTGGAGCCGAAATAGACCACGGGCAGGCCAGGGCCAGGCGCGGCGGAATAGAAGATCTTGTCGGCGTCGGCCAGGCCCACGCACATGGCGTTGACCAGGATATTGCCGTCATAGCCGCGATGGAAATTGGTCTCGCCGGCCACGGTGGGCACGCCGACGCAATTGCCATAGCCGCCGATGCCGGCGACCACGCCAGACACCAGGCGCTTGGTCTTCGGATGTGACGGATCGCCAAAACGCAGGGCGTTCAGCAAGGCCACGGGCCGCGCGCCCATGGTGAAGACGTCGCGCATGATCCCGCCCACGCCTGTGGCCGCGCCCTGATAGGGCTCGATATAGGAGGGGTGGTTGTGGCTCTCCATCTTGAAGACGCAGGCCTGGCCATCGCCGATGTCCACCACGCCGGCGTTCTCGCCCGGACCCTGGATCACCCGCGGGCCCTTGGTGGGGAATTTGCCCAGGTGCTTGCGGCTGGACTTGTAGGAGCAGTGCTCGCTCCACATGACCGAAAAGACGCCCAGCTCCACGAGGTTCGGCTCGCGGTTCAGGCGCTTGAGGATCAGGTCATATTCCTCGGCCTTGAGGCCGAACTCGGCGGCCGTGTCGGCCAGGGATTTCGCGGGCGTAGCGGTCATGGCCGCCTTCTAGAGCGCGTTCCGATAAGTGGAAACCGGTTATCGGATGAAACGCGCGCAAGTCATGCAGGTTTGAGCGAGGTTGGCGGCGCAGGGCGATCGGCCGGGCTGCAAAACAAGCGCGCCGCGGAGACGGACTCCGCGGCGCGAGTTTCGGGGAGGGTGACGCCCGCCCGGGCGTCAGTTGAGGGCGAAGGCGGCGACCCGCCGGGGCTCCTCGGCTGCCCGGCGCCGGCCCAGCTCGCTGGCGATGATCACCCCGGCCAGCATGCCGTTCACCAGGCTCATGATGATGTGCACATCATCAAGTCGGCCCGCCGCGCGGATCTGCTCGGCGCTCAAACCCATCTGCAGGCCGTTGACCAGCACGTCATGGGCCGGAATGGCCGGGCCAAGCCACGGGGTGGCGTGGAGCACGACGTAGAAGGCCGACAGCCCTGCGGCCAGATAGGCGCCGATCAGCCGGGTCCTGCCGATCAGCAGCAGGACAAGGGCGGCGACAGCCACCGCGCCGGCGACCCAGCGGACATACGGGTCCATAAAGCCAAGGCCTGAGAGCACCTCGCTCCACCCGAAGACTGGATGGACCTCATAGCCGGCGATGAGTTTCGGATAGGCCCACATCCAGGCGATCAGGCCCGCCAGCATGAGGGCGCTGGTGACACTCCACATTCTGTTCAGCATGGCTTCTTCCCTTTCTCCGCCTCTGGTGGCGGTCCTGGGAACAGAGATGGCGGCGTCCGGTCCGCTGTCATCGGTGCGCAAGGCCATGGTTGCGATGAGGCTGTGTCATGCTGCGACTGCGTCGCGCGCGATCTTAAGTCTCATCGCGATCATTGCGGTTTCGAATGACGGTTTGGCTTGCGTCCGCGCCCGCCGTTTGGCCAAATCGACATCGCGGGCCGGGCCCCTCTGGCGACCATCGGGGTCGCGATGTCGGACCGCAGCGGGCGCGTCCGGCTGCGAGAAGGGTCTGAAGGTCTCTCTCCCCCCAATCGTCAGGTCGGCTTCCTTGGCCGGGCGCGTCCTCTATACCTGAGGAGCCCAGACATGGATCGGATACGTCTCTATCGACTGCGCAACGAGCACCGCCGCCTCGACAACGCCATCCGGCGGGAGGAGTGCCTTGAGGCCCCCGACACCGAGCGGCTGCAGGATCTCAAGCGCCGCAGGTTGGCCCTGAAGGGCCAGATGTTCCTCGCAGAAGCGGGTCTCTCCCCTGTACGATTTTAGGGTCACGGCCGGGGCCCCGCGCCCCGGCCCTTCCGGCGCCTGGGCCGACCCGCAACCCAGGACGAGGTAGGTCGATATGTCAGAGCGTCGTCGGTTCGAGACCCTGGACCTGGATCTCGTCCGAACCTTCGTGGCCATCGCCGAGGCCCAGAATTTCACCCGCGCCGGCGAGCGTCTGGGCCTGACCCAGTCGGCGGTGAGTTTGCAGCTGCGTCGGCTGGAGACCACCCTGGGGACGACCCTGTTCAACCGCGACCCCCGGCGAGTCGTGCTGACCGCCGATGGCGAAGGCCTGCTCCCCCAGGCGCGCCGCCTGCTGCGTCTTAACGACGAGATCGTCTCGGGTCTGCGGGGCGATGATCTGGCCGGCGAGGTTCGGCTAGGCGCGCCTGAGGACTTCGCCACCCTCTACCTGCCCGAGGTTCTGGGCGCCTTCGTCCGGGCCCACCCGCAGGTGGCCATGACGGTGACCTGCGACCTGACACTGCGGCTGCTGGAAGGGCTGCGGGACGGCGCGTTTGACCTGGTCCTGGTCAAGCGCGAGCCGCTTGGCCCCGACATGGGCGTACGGGTCTGGCGCGAGCCTCTGGTCTGGGTCGGCGCCGACACCGCGGCGATCAACGGGCCTGGGCCGATACCCCTGGTGCTGGCGCCGTCGCCTTGCGTCTATCGAAAGCGGGCCATCGCCGCCCTGGAGGCGCGGGGACGCACCTGGCGGGCGGCCTATACCAGCCCGTCCCTGGCCGGGCAGCAGGCCGCCCTGCGCGCAGGGTTGGGCGCCACCGTGCTGCCGCGGGACATGGCGCCGCCGGACCTGCTCATTCTGGGTGAGGACAGCGGCCTGCCTCCCCTGGCTGACGCCGAGATCGCCCTGATGCGTCCCCGGGGCGCGATTCCGGCGGCGGCCGAACAGCTTGCCGAACATATTCTCCAGGCGCTCGACCGCCGGACCCAGGCCCGGGGATGACGCCCTTGAGTTGAAGACCCGCGTTGTTCCGCTCGCCTGAGAGGCGAACCCGTCTGCGTCAGGTGGACGGGCGCATTAACCTTGCCTGGAACTATGGTTAACAGAACCTTGTCAGGCCGTTCGTTCCGCCCTAACAGGGAACCGTCAGCGTAAGGGGCTGATGGCCGTTCGCCAGCCCTTGAATAGTCTCAACTGGGGATGGTTTTAATGCTCAAGACAGCGTCTTTGGCGGTGATCGCGATCCTGGCCTCGGCCGGCGCGGCCAGCGCGCAATATCACCCGACGTCGGCTCAGCCCACCTATCAGAACTGCCCGCCGACCCATCCGGGGCATCCGGGTCATGCCGACTGCTACTGCCCGCAGGAGCATGTCTTCTACCATCCCGGCACGCCCTACAATGTTCGCCACACCGGGGGGCCGGCTGTGCGCATCTATTCCCAGCCGGTCTATGTCCCGTCCGGCCGCATCGATATTCAGGGCCCGCCAATCTATGTGGAAGCGCCGCCGATCCGCGTTGCGCCCGCCCAGATCTATCTCCACGCCCCGGACGTGCGGGTGAAGCCCTCGCAGGTGACCGTCGAGCCGCCGCAGGTGCATATCGCGCCTTGCCCGGACGGCCGGGTCTGCGGGCCTGTCGCCCGTCCCTGAGCCTTCGCGCCGCGCGTCGGCGACACTCGAAGCGCCGTCGCCCTCCCTGGGCGGCGGCGTTTTGCGTTTTCGGGCGCAGATCTCAGCCGCAGTCGGGCAGGAAGGGCGCCAGGGCCTGCCAGCGGGCCAGCTTGAGTTCGAATGACAGGGTGTAGGCCGGACTGCTGGAGGGCAGGGGCAAGATGACGAGACCGGGCTGGCCGGCCAGGGCCGCAGCGCCTGTGGCGGACGCTCGCCCGCCGTTGAAGGCTACGGCTTTCAGGCGCGGCAGGCTCGCGACCAGATCGCCCAGGGGGTTGGCGGTCGCCTTGCGGATTGCGCCATCCAGGCTGCCGGTCCGTTCGGCAGACCCGACCACATCCCAAAGGCCAATGTGAATCGCCCGGAGCGCCGCCAGGCGGGCGCCGTAGTCGTCGGGCATGTCCCGTCCGGAGACGGCGCACAGCAGTCGCCAGAACTGGTTGCGGGGATTGGCGTAGTACTGCGCTCGAGCCAAGGATATCTCGCCCGGCAGGCTGCCCAGGATCAGGACCCGGGTCTGGTCATCGACCACAGGTGGGAAGGAGACCTTGCGGGCGCCGGAGGGCGAGAGCGGGGTCGAGGGTGGCGACTTGGCCAGGGGCGGGCCTCAGTTGGCCGGCGCACAGAAGGCGCGGATTTCCCGGGCCAGATCCAGATCGCCGCCCTCCAGGGCCACGCGAATTGCGTCTGGGCACTGGTCCTTGGCGGCCAGGGCGGTCACTTCGAGCCGGAGGGCGGTCTGAGCTTCGGCCTGGGCCTTGAGCGCCTTGGCCTCACGCCGGTCATCCGGGGTGCAGAGCGACAGCCAGTCAGCCTCGGCGCAGCGACTGATCAGCCTGGCCCGGCGAGCGGCTTCGCGATCGGGGGCGGGCGCTGCTGTCGCCGGCGCGACATCGACCGGCGCGGGGGCCACCGTCGCCGGGGGCGAAGGCGTCGGCGCCAGCGGCCGATAGATCGCCTCGGGCACGCGGTAGCGGCACACCCAGCCGTCCGCCTCGAAAACGCAGGATTGCAGAGTGGCCTGCCCCTCCTGGGCCAGGAGGGCGAGCGCGAATGCGAGGGCGAATGACACCAGTTCCAGACCTCTTAGCCGTCGGCCCGGAAACGATAGCACCATTGGGTCCGCCGTCCCAAGACAGCGCCTGAGACGGCGGAGAAATGGTCCTTAGAAGTCCTTCCAGTTGTCGGTCTCGGGGGCCAGGGAAACCTTGCGCAGCGTGGCTCCCTGGCGGACCACAGAGACCCGGGCCGGCGCCCGCGTCGGGGAGACCCGCGACGACGCCTGGGCGCGGACACGGTTGATCTGGAAGCCGGTGACCAGCTGCGCCAGTTCGGCCGACTGGTCGGACAGGGTTCGGCTGGCGGCGGTGGATTCCTCGACCATGGCGGCGTTCTGCTGGGTCATCTGATCCATGTGGCTGACCGCCGTATTGACCTGGGCGAGACCCGAGGCCTGCTCCTGGGCGCTGGCGGAGATCTCGGTGACCAGGTCGGTGATCTGGCTGACCTGGCTGGCGATGCGCCGCAGGGCCTCGCCGGTCTTGCCGACCAGCTCCACGCCGGCCCCCACCTGCTGGGCGGAATTGGAGATCAGCGACTTGATCTCCTTGGCCGCCTCAGCCGAACGCTGGGCGAGGGCGCGGACTTCGGAGGCGACCACGGCGAAGCCGCGGCCAGCCTCGCCGGCCCGGGCGGCCTCGACCCCTGCATTCAAGGCGAGAAGGTTGGTCTGGAAGGCGATTTCGTCGATCACGCCGATGATCTGGCTGATCTGATTGGCCGAGGTCTCGATCTGACCGAGGCCGTGTGAAAACGCTGTGCCGTAAGTTCTGACCCTTAGCACGCGGTTTAGCGATCAGGCTTGGATGGCCCGGATCAGTTG
>NZ_JAUYAW010000041.1 GCF_030693405.1 Phenylobacterium sp. | reverse complement strand
CAGCCGCTCGGGTCCCGTCCGGCTCTGAGCCATCAGGTCGAGCAGAAGGGCGGTGGAGCCGGGCGAGAGCAGCTCGCCGGCGGCTAGCCGGTCCAGCGCCTCGACCATGGCGGCGGGGCTCGCGCCGTCGGGCGGCGCGCTGAGATAGGCCTCGAGGGCCGCTCGCCGGGTTTCCTGGGGCATGGCGGCCCGGGCGCGCCAGAAATTGCGGCCGAAGGAGAATTCAGGCCGCCAGTCGAGGCCGGCGATGGCGGTCTGGAAGTAGCGCTCTTCGTCGGCGAGGCTGATGGCGCCCAGTTCACGGGCGCTGATCACCGCCCGCACATGGTCGGGACCGCCCACCAGGCGCATCAGGATATCGTTGGCGGCATTGTCGCTGCGTGTGGCGGCGCTGGCCAGCAGCTCCCCCACGGTGGTGGCGTAGCCGTTGCGCCCGACATGGTCGCGGATCGGCTGGTGGAAGATGCTCAGATCCTCCCGCCGCACCAGGACGGGATCGTCCAGGCTCAGGACGCCGCGATCCACCGCGTCCAGGACGCTGACCGCCACCCAGAGCTTGCTGACGCTCTGCTGCGGATAGAGGGCCTCGCCGTCATGGGCGGCGGTCCAGCCCCCCTCAAGATCGCGCACGGCGATGCCGGCGCGGCCATCGAACGCCGCGCCCAGGGCGGCGATCTGGGCCGCCAGGGGGGCTGGCGCCTGGGGGACGGGGGGCGGCAGCTTCAGGTTCGCCCACTGATCCACCGGCGCCCCGCCTGCGCCCCAGGTCGTGGGCCCAGGGACCAGGGTCGCGGCGCCAAAGGCGGCCAGGGCGAAGGTCGCAGCGGTCAGGGTGAGGGCCAGACGGCGGCGCGCCTGCGCCCGGGCCTGGCGCGCCGCCTGGCGGGCCGTCTTCATCTCCAGGATCGTGCCGCCGCCCCCGGTCACCTCAGCGTTCCTCAGACCATCCCGGCCTTGCGCAGGGCCTGATAGGCCTTGATCACCCGCTGCAGCTTGTTCTCGGCCGAACGGTCGCCGCCATTGGCGTCCGGGTGGCAGCGCTTGACCAGCTCGGTATAGCGCGCCCGGATCGCCGGCCCTTCGGCGTTGTCGTCGAGGTCCAGGTCGGCGAGGGCGTTGCGTTCGATCTTGCCGAGTCGGCGGGCAGGCTGGGCCTGCGGGCCCGGGCCGTGGGCGCCCCCGTGGCCGAACAGGTTGAACGGATCCTGGTAGCCGCCTTTGCCGCGGGCGAAGTTCTTGGTGAAGGTGGCGGACTCTCGCGAGTTGCGGCTGGCCTTGAAGTCCCAGGTCGGCCGTCCGCCGGTGGTCTGCTCCTGCTCCTGGCGGGCCTTGATCTCGCCCTCGCTCATGCCGGCGAAGAAGTTCCAGTTGCGATTGTATTCCGCCGCGTGCGGCTGGCAGAACCAATAGTGCTCGTTCATCATCTCCCGGGACTTGGGCGCCCGCGCCGCGGCGGGCATGGAGCAGCCGGGATGATCGCAACGGCGCTCACCGGGCTTCAGAGCGAAAACGTCGTCGGCGCGCTCCGTTTCCCCCGGCTTGGGGGGGCGGACGCGGATATCGACGAACTTGGGCTTGTATTGAAACGCGCCGGGCATGCCCCAAGTATGGGCCTACGGCCCGCACTTTTGAAGAATTGAAGATTTGAGCAATGGGCGCCATATTCGATGCCATTCACCAAAAGCTCACCCAAGCCTTCGCGCCGACCCGCCTGGAGATCGAGGATGAGTCCTCGCGCCATGCCGGCCACGCCGGCGCACGGCCCGGCGGTGAGACCCATTTCAATGTCCTGATCGAGGCGCAGGCCTTCGCCGGCGCACCGAAGGTGGCCCGGCAGCGGATGATTTACCGCGCCCTGTCCGAAGAGATGGCCGGGCCGGTGCACGCCCTGTCGCTCAAGGCCCTGGCGCCCGGCGAGACCTGACGCCGCAAGCCGACCAGAATTCCAATAGGACGGCGATTTCCGTCCAGCGTTTGGGGAGACGCCCGTTGAAGACCAGTTTTACGCTCAATGGCCAGGCCGCCAGCCTGGACCTTGATCCGCGCACGACCCTGCTGGACGCCCTGCGGGAAAACCTGGGGCTCAAGGGCTCCAAGAAGGGCTGCGACCATGGCCAGTGCGGCGCCTGCACGGTCTTGGTCAACGGCCAGCGGATCAACGCCTGCCTCTCGCTCGCCGTAACGCACGAAGGCGACGAGATCACCACCATCGAGGGCCTGGCCCAGGGCGAGGCCCTGCATCCGGTCCAGGCGGCGTTCCTGGAGCAGGACGCCTTCCAGTGCGGCTACTGTACGCCGGGCCAGATCTGCTCGACGGTCGGCATGTTGAAGGAGGCCGCTGACGGCTGGGCGAGCCTGGTGACGGAAGACCTGACGGCCGACACGGTCCTCACGGACGCGGAAATCCGCGAGCGGATGAGCGGCAATCTCTGTCGCTGCTCGGCCTATCCCCAGATCCTGGCGGCCATTCGCAGCGCCGGAGGCGTGGCATGAAGCCCTTCACCTACGAACGCCCCGCCGATGTGACCGAGGCCCTGGCCATGGCGGCCGCCGTGCCTGGCGCGCGCTTCCTGGCCGGCGGCACCAATCTCGTCGATCTGATGAAGCTGCAGATCGAGCAGCCGACCCATCTGGTGGATGTCAGCCGTCTGCCGCTCGGCCAGATCGAGGAGACGGCCGAGGGCGGTCTACGTCTGGGGGCGACCACCAGCAACAGCCAGGTGGCCGCCGACGCCAAGGTCCGCGCCCGCTATCCGGCCCTGGCCCAGGCCATCCTGTCGGGGGCCTCGGGTCAGTTGCGCAACAAGGCGACGACCGCCGGCAACCTGCTGCAGCGGACCCGCTGCGCCTATTTCTACGACACCACCAAGCCCTGCAATAAGCGCCAGCCCGGCGCCGGTTGCGCGGCCATCGGCGGCATCTACGCCAACACCGCCATCTTCGGCGCCAGCCAGGCCTGCATCGCGACCCATCCCTCGGACATGGCCGTTGCCATGAGCGCCCTGGACGCCCAGGTGGAGATCGCCGGCCCGGGCGGACGGGCGCGCGCCATTGCGCTTGAGGACCTGCACCGGCTGCCTGGCGAGACCCCGCACATCGAGACGACCCTTGAGCCCGGCGAGATGATCACCGCCGTCGTCCTGCCGCCGCCCCCGCCGGGCGGCCAGATCTATCGCAAGGCCCGGGAGCGGGCCTCCTACGCCTTCGCCATCGGCAGCGTGGCCGTGGCCGGCGGCAAGGTCGCCCTGGGGGCGGTCGCCCATAAGCCCTGGCGCGCCAGGGTGGCTGAACAGGCCCTGGCCGGCGGGGCGGGCCCCGCCGAGGCCATGGCCGCCGAGTTGGCGTCGGCTCAGCCAGACGGCCACAATGACTTCAAGCTCAAGCTGATGGCCCGCCTCGGCGCGGCCTGCCTCACCACCACCGGCGCAGGGAGCGACCAATGAGCTCGGTCAAGGATTGGGCGGCGCCGACCCCCATCAGCGAGAACCGCAGCGGCCTGATCGGCAAGGGCGTCGATCGCTATGAGGGCCGGTTGAAGGTCACCGGCACGGCCCCCTTCGCCTATGAGGTCGAGGCCCCGTCGCCCCCAGCCTACGGAGTGCTGATCGCCTCGCCGATCGCCAAGGGCGTGGTCAGCTCGGCCGATATCTCCGCAGCGCAGGCGGCCCCAGGTGTGCGCCTGGTCTGGACCCCGCACAATGTGCCGGCCCAGGGCGAGCGCGGGGCGAAGATCAATCCCCGCAGTCAGCGGGGCTCCAACCCGGCCCTGGCGGCGAAGATCGAACATTTCGGCCAGCATGTGGGCTTTGTGGTCGCCGACACCCTGGAGAACGCCAAGGCCGCCGCGGCCCTGGTGCGCTTCGACTACGCCGCCGAGCCCGCCGACCTGATCTTCGAGGACAACCTCGATGCGGCCGACCAGCCGGAGGGCGAGGAGGATGTGCGCATCGGCGACTTCGAGGCGGCCTTTGCGGGGGCGCCCGTTCGCCTGGACGAGACCTATGTCAGCCCGCTGCAGAACCACGCCCAGATGGAGCCCTGCGCCACCACCGCCTGGTGGGACGGCGACAACGTCACGGTCCACACCTCGATCCAGATGGTGAAGGGCGGCCAGCACACCCTGGCCGAAACCCTGATGATCCCCTCGACCCAGGTCCGCCTGCTGACCCGCTATATCGGCGGCGGTTTCGGCGGCAAGGGACAGTCCTATGACGACCTGACGCTAGCGGCCCTGGCCGCCCGCGAACTCGGCCAGCCGGTCAAGGTCGCCTATACTCGCCAGCAGATGTTCCAGGCGACCATCCATCGCCCAGCCGTGCATATGCGGGTTCGCCTGGGCGCCCAGCCCGACGGACGACTGGACGCCTTCGCCCTAGAGGCGGTGACCCACTGCCGTCGTGAGGCCCCGTTTACTGAGCATGCGGCCAACTTCGCCCGCAGCCTCTATGCCGCGCCCAACCGGCTGACCGGCCACCGCTTGGTCAAGCTCGACATCCCGGCCGCCGGCGCCATGCGGGCCCCGGGCGAGGCCTCGGGCATGCTCAGCCTGGAATGCGCCATGGACGAACTGGCCGAACAGCTCGGCCTTGATCCCATCGCCCTGCGGCTGCGCAACGAACCTGAGACCGATCCTGAGACCGGCAAGCCGTTCAGCACCCGCCAGCTGGTGCGCTGCATGACCGAAGGCGCCCAGCGGTTCGGCTGGGACCGGCGCAATCCCAAGCCCGGCCAGGTCCGCGACGGCCGCTGGCTGGTGGGACTGGGCATGGCCGCGGCCATCCGCGGCAACTTCCTGCTGCCGGCCAAGGCGGGCGTGCGGATCGACGCCGATGGGACCATCACCCTGCGCCAGGGCATGACCGACATCGGCACCGGCACCTACACGATCCTGGCCCAGATCACCGCCGAGACGCTTGGCGTGCCGCTCGCCCAGGTGAAGGTGGAGCTGGGGGATTCAGACTTCCCGCCGGCGCCGGGCTCCGGCGGTCAGTTCGGCGCGGCGACCGCCGGCTCTGCGGCCTTTGCGGCGGGCATGAACCTGCGCAAGGCCCTGGCCGAACTGGCCATCGGCGACCCCAACTCGCCGCTTTATGGCGATGATCCCGAACTGGTGACCTTCGGCGGCGGCAATATCGCGGTGGACAATCGCGCCGAGCCGCTGGACCAGCTGGTGGCCCGGGCCGCGCCGGACGGCGTCTATGTGGAGGGCTCGATCACGCCGGCCGCCGACGCGCGGGACTATTCCCAGCACACCTACGGCGCCCATTTCGCCGAGGTGGGCGTCGATCCCGACACCGGCGAGGTTCGCCTGCGCCGCATGTTTGGGGTGTTCGCCGCCGGCCGGATCCTCAACGCCAAGACCGCCATGAGCCAGATCACCGGTGGGATGATCTGGGGCGTGGGCACCGCCCTGCACGAGTACAATGAGGTCGATCCCCGCTACGGCTCATTCATCGCCCAGGACCTGGCCGGCTATCACGTGCCGGCCCATGCCGACATCGTCAACCTGTCGGCCATGTTCCTCGACGAGGTGGACGACAAGGCCAATCCCATGGGCATCAAGGGGGTAGGGGAGCTGGGCATCGCCGGCGCGGGCGCGGCCATCGCCAACGCGGTCTACAACGCCTGCGGCGCCCGCATCCGTAACTATCCGCTGACGCCGGAAAAGGTGCTCGCCGCCCTGCCATAGGGCGGCGGGCGAGGCCTCAGACCCGGGCGTGAAGTTCGCCGAGCACCCGGGCGAGGTCGCTTTCGCGGAAGGGCTTCTGTAGCACCGGCGCGCCCTTGTCGACGTCGCGCAGGCCCGCGTCGCCATAGCCGGTGGCGAAGGCGAAGGGGGCGCCCTTGGCTCGCAGGATGTCGGCCAGGGGGAAGATCGGCTGTCCGCCGAGGTTGACGTCCAGAACCGCGCAATCGATCTCGTGGCTCTCCACCAGGGCGATAGCTTCCTCCAGGCGTGAGGCTGGCCCGACGACCTTGCAGCCCAGGTCGCTCAGCATGTCCTCGATCAGCATCGAGACCATCATCTCGTCCTCAACCACGAGGACCCGCATGCCGGCGAGCTTGGCGAGATCAGTCATGGGAAGGCTCCAGGTCGCCACAGGCGGGGGGGAAGGTTGCCGCAAAGCCCAGGCAAAGGCAAAGCTTGTCGGTGAACGCCCCGGGGCCGGGGCGGCGTCTCAGAAGGACGATCATCGGCACGGTCTCTCCGCCAGCTTCGCCGCAGATAACGCCAGCCTACGGCCAGGGTTCCCGGCTGCGACACAACCTTCGGTGGTCAGTCCTCGACAGGCGCCTCGATGGGCGGCGAGATCCGCAGGGCGGTGATCTGGTTGCGCTCGCGCCGGACGACCTGGAAGCGGTGGCGATGGAAAATGAAGGTCTGGCCGACCCGCGGAATGGTCTGCGCCTCGTGGATCACCAGACCCGCCACCGTCACGGCGTCCTCGTCTGGCAGGTCCCAGTCCATGGCCCGGTTGAGGTCGCGGATCGGCACCGAGCCGTCGACGCTGACCGAGCCGTCCGGCTGCGGCCGCACGCCCGGCACGGCGATGTCGTGCTCGTCCTCGATCTCGCCGACAATCTCCTCGAGGATGTCCTCTAGCGTGATCAGGCCCTTCAACCCGCCATACTCGTCCACCACCAGGGCGAAGTGAGTGTGGCGCTTGAGGAAGGCGTTGAGTTGGTCCTTCAGATTGGTGGTGTCGGGGATGAACCACGGCTCCCGCAGGATGGCCTGAAGATCGACCGCGTCCATGTCGCCATCGGATTCCGCCAGGGCGCGCAACAGGTCCTTGGCGTGCAGGAAGCCGACGATGTTCTCGGGATCATCGCGATAGACCGGCATGCGGGTGTGGGCGCTGCCCAGAACAGCAGCGACGAACTCCCTGACGGGCAGGGCGATGTCGATCATGGAGACCGATTTCCGGTGCACCATCACCTGGCCCACGTCCATGTCCGCCAGATCGAGGACGCCGCCGAGCATCAGCCGGTCGCGATTCTCCACCAGGCCTTCGGAGTGGTGATACTCCACCGCCCCGCGGATCTCCTCATGGGCGGCCAGGACATCGGTTTCCATGTCCAGCTTGATGCCGAAGGGCCGCAGGGTCAGGCGCACCACCCATTGGGCGCTGTTGGCCAGGGGGCCGAAGATCTTCACGATCCAGATCGCCGGCAGCGAGAGCAGGCGCGCGGCCCGGTCAGGCTGGGCGATGGCCAGGGTCTTGGGCAGAATCTCGGCGAAGATCACCACCAGGGCGGTCATGACCACCGTCGCAATCAGGGGGCCCGTGGGGCCCGGAATGGCGGCGGTCAGGACTGTGGTGGCCAGGGCCGAGGCCCCGATGTTGATGGCGTTGTTGGACAGCAGAATGGCGCCGATCAGCCGTTCCTGATTGCTGATCAGCCGGTTGACCCGGGCGGCCGCCTTGTCGCCGTCCCGCTCCATCTTGTGCATGCGGCTGCGGCTGGCCGCGGTCATCGCGGTTTCAGTGCCCGAAATCATGGCCGAGCAGAACAGCAGGAAGAGGATGGCCGGGGCGAGCCCGATGAGGATAGCCGTGATCATGCCGTCGCGCCGGTAGTGCGGGCGCCCTCCGCGATGAGATGCTGCAGGATGGAAGCCGCGTCGACATCCCGGGCGACGAAGGCGTCCCCCAGGGCGCGGGGGAGAATGAAGGTCAGCCGACCGCCCTCCGCCTTCTTGTCCTGGCCCATGTGCGCCAGAAGCTTTTCACCCTCGAACGGGTGGCCAGGCAGGGCGTCCATGCGCACCGGCAGCCCCACTGCGGCGATGGCGGCTTCGGCCCGGGCGGCGTCCTGAGGCGAGCAAAGCGCCTGGCCGGCGGAAAAGCGGAAGGCCTGGGCCATCCCGATGGCCACGGCCTCGCCGTGCAGCAGGTCGTCGCCATAGCCGCTCTCGGCCTCAAGGGCGTGGCCGAAGGTGTGGCCCAGGTTCAGCAGAGCCCGTCGTCCGCCTTCGCGCTCGTCCTCGGCCACGATCTGCGCCTTCATCTCCACCGACCGGCGCACGGCGTGGGCCAGGGGCTCGGGCGCCAGGGCGATGACGTCGGACCCATGGGCCTCCAACCAGGCGAAGAAGTCGACGTCACCCAGCAGGCCGTACTTGATGATCTCCGCGTAGCCGGCCCGGATTTCCCGCGCCGGCAGGCTTGAGAGCACGTCGAGGTCGGCCAGCACCAGGCGGGGCTGGTGGAAGGCGCCGATCAGGTTCTTGCCCCGCGGCGTGTCGATGGCGGTCTTGCCGCCCACCGAGGAGTCCACCTGGGCCAGCAGGGTGGTGGGGATCTGTACGAAGTCGATGCCGCGCTTGTAGATCGCTGCAGCGAAGCCGGCGAGGTCGCCCACCACGCCGCCGCCGAAGGCCACGATCAGGTCGCCGCGGTCCAGTTCCAGGGCCAGCAGGTCGTCGCTGACCCGGGCCAGCATCTCGAAGCTCTTGGAGCCTTCGCCGGCCGGAACCAGCACCGGCGTGGCGTTGATCCCCTCGGCCGACAGAGCCGCGGCGAGGGCGGCGCCATGCAGACGCCAGACGGTCTCGTCGCTGATGATGGCGGTGCGGCCGCGCTTGAGCAGGGGGCGGATATGGCGCCCGGCCTGGGTCAGCAGGCCTGACCCGATGCGCACCTCATAGGCCCGGTCGCCCAGGCCCACGGTCACGGTCTGGCTCATGAGCCTTCCTTGGCGAGATATTCAGTCAGGGCGTCGATCACCTGGGCGACGGTCACGTGGTGGGCGGTGTCGCCGGTATCCACGACCACATGCGCCTGAGCGTAAAGCGGGTAACGAAGCTCAGACTGGGCCTTCAGAACGGTCAGGGGATCGGAGTCCTTGAGCAGGGGGCGGGTGTCCTTGCGACCCACACGCCTGGCCAGGAGCTCCAGATCGGCGCGAAGCCATACCACCAGGGCCTTCGACTTGAGCAGCGCCCGGGTCTCATCGTTCACAAAGGCCCCACCGCCCGTGGCCAGCACATGGGGGGGCTCATCCAACAGGCGCTGGATCACCCGGCGTTCGCCGTCCCGGAAGGCGGCCTCGCCCAGTTCGGAGAAGATCTCGGTGATGGCGCGCCCGGCGGCGGCCTCCACCTCGGAGTCCGCGTCGCGGAAGGGGAGCTCAAGCGCATTGGCCAGCCTTCGGCCGACGCTCGACTTGCCGACGCCCATCAGGCCCACCAGGGCGATGGTGCGGTGACGGAGGGGTTCATATCGATCCATGAGGCGCAAGGCTTTACACGAGGCCGCCGCGCCGCGCCAACCACCTCGGGCCCTCGGGGAGGCCCGAACCCGCCCATTCCGCACCGATTCGAGAATGACCAACCGCGGCCGGAGACTATTGGCCCTCTCGGCGCGTTGAGGCCCCGGACACCAACTTAAGGGCGCATTCGCCTTGATTGACCCGGACCTGGCTTACCTCATTGTGGAAAACGCCCGAGACTATGCCGTCTTCACCCTGGAGCCGGACGGCCGTATCGCCGCCTGGTCGCCGGGTGCGCAGACCATTTTCGGCTACCGTCCGGAGGAGGCCATCGGCATGCCGTTCGCCGAGCTGTTCCTGGCGCCGGACGTGGCGGCCAGGACCCCGGAGGCCGAGATGGCCAAGGCCTATCGTGATGGGCGCGCTGAGGACACTCGCTGGCACGTTCGCCAGAATGGGGAGCGGTTCTGGGCCAATGGCGTAACTATGACGCTGGGGGACAGGCCGCAGCTGATCAAGTTCTTGCGGGACGAGACCGCCGCCAAGCTGGCGGAAGACCAGCGCATCCTGTTGCTCAATGAACTGAACCACCGGTTCAAGAAAACCCTGGCCACCGTCCAGTCCATTGTCGATCACACTCTGCGCGCCGCCGACGTGGACGCCGGCACCCGCAATGTCCTGACCGAACGGCTCATCGCTCTGGCTCAGGCCCACAATGTGCTGGTGGCCGAGAGCTGGGCCGGGGCCGATCTCGGCGCCATTGTCGAGCGCGCCCTGGCGCCGCACGACGGCTCAGGCCGGGGGCGGTTCCGTATAGAGGGGCCGAGGGTCTTCCTCAGCCCGCAGCAGGCGGTCTCCCTGTCCCTGGTGCTGCACGAGCTGACCACCAACGCCATCAAGTATGGGGCCCTCTCGACCGTGGACGGACAGGTCGCCATCTCCTGGAACCTGGCCCATGACGCGATGGGCGCGCGCAGCATGAACCTCCTGTGGGAAGAGACCGGTGGCCCGCCCGTGGCGCCTCCGGGGGATCGGGAGGGCTTTGGTCTGCGCCTGATCGCCCGCAGTTTTGGCCAGGACGGAGATGGTCGAACCCGGATCGAGTATCGCCCGGAGGGGCTGGTCTGCTCGGTCAATGTCCCTCTCGCCCAGGCCGAGGGCGTTTCCATCCTCAACCTGGGCGAAATCTAGGGATTGCTCAGCGCTTGACCGCGCCCTTCAGATAGCCGGCGATGGCCGGACCATAGGGCGGTCGCATCCGCTGGAGGGGACCGATATCCTTCTTCAGCTGGCTGTAGACCGACTTGCGGTGGCTGAATTCCTTGAAGCCGTCGTGGCCGTGATAGGAGCCCATGCCCGAGGGGCCGACGCCGCCGAAGGGCAGCTCTTCCTGGGCCACGTGGAAGATGACGTCATTGACGGTGGCCCCGCCGGAGGTGGTGTGGGTCAGCACCTTCTCCTTCTCGGCCTCGTCGGTCCCGAACCAGTAGAGGGCCAGGGGCCGCTCACGGCTGTTCACATAGTCGATGGCCGCCTGGGTTCCGCGATAGGTCTTCACCGGCAGGACGGGGCCGAAGATCTCCTCCTGCATGACGGCCATGTCGTCGGTGGGATTGAGGATCAGGGTCGGTGGGATCTTGCGATAGGGCTGCTGGCTGAAGTCCTCGCCGGCGGGGTTGAGTTCGACCACCTGGGCGCCCTTGGCCCGGGCGTCCTCGATATAGCCGGTGATCCGCTCATAGTGGTTCTGGGCGATGATGGCGGTGTAGTCGGGATTGTCCTTCAGGGTCGGGAACATGCGGGCCACCGCGCCGCGCGCCTCCTCCACGAAGGCCCCGACCTGGCCCTCGGGCGCCAGGACATAGTCCGGCGCCAGGCAGATCTGGCCGGCGTTCAGGGTCTTGCCGGCCATGATGCGGGCCGCGGCCAGGCCCATGTCGGCGCCTTCGGACAGGATGACCGGGCTCTTGCCGCCCAGTTCCAGGGTCAGCGGCACCAGATTGTCGGCGGCTGCGCGCATGACGTGGCGGGCCACCGCCGTGCCCCCGGTATAGATCAGGTGGTCGAAGGCCAGCCCCGAGAAGGCGCGACCGACGTCCGGTCCGCCGGTGAAGACGGCGATCTCGTCTTCGCTGAAGGCCTTGGCGAACATCGCCTTCATCAGGTCGGAGGTCTTGGGTGTGAACTCCGAGGGCTTGATCATCGCCCGGTTGCCCGCCGCCAGGATGCCGGCCAGGGGTCCGAAGGTGAGATTGACCGGGAAGTTCCAGGGGCTGATCACGCCCACCACGCCCTTGGGCTGGAACTGCAGCTGCGCCTTGGCGCCGAACAGGCCGAGGATGGCGGGCGTCGTCTTGCGCTTCTCCGGCGCCATCCATTTCCGCAGGTGGGACTTGGCATGCTTCAGCGGACCGATGGAGGCGGCGATGTCGGTCAGGCCTGTAACCGCCTTGGAGCGCGAGCCGAAGTCGTCATTAATGGCGTCGGCGATCTCCTCGGCATGGTCGATCAGCAGATCAATACAGCGGTCCAGCCGCGCCAGCCTCAATTGCTCCGAGGGCGGCCCCTCGGCCAGTTGAGCGGCCTTCTGGCGCTCAAGGATACGCTGCATGTCGTCACGGGTGGGCTCGGCGGACGTGGTCATGGGGGCCTCGCATCTGAGTTTGAAACCAGTGAAGCTCGGTTTACCTCGGGGCTGTCATGCAAAATCCGCACGGAAGGCATGACCGCTGCTCAAGCCAGTCTAAGGTGGGCCCATGCTGAAGTTCAGATCCTCCCTCTTCGCCAGCTTCGCGCTCCTCGCCGCCGCCTGGCCTGGCGCCTCGATCGCTCAGTCGGTCGAGAGCGTCATGTTGCCGGCCCCCGACCGGTTTTCGGCCGCCGGGCGCGAGACCGGCCTTGGTCCCGACCTGTGGAATGGCGCGTCGGCGGCCACGGCGCGGACGGTCGTGCCGCTGCTCGCCCAGAAGCCCCTGTCGCCGGCGGCCTCAGCCCTGGCGCGTGCGGTTCTGGCCACCGGCGCTCGCGGTCCCGAAGGCGGCGGGGACGATCCCGCCCTGGCTGCGGCGAGGGCTCAGGCTCTAATCGCCCTGGGGGAGGCGGCCTCGGCCCAGGCGGTCCTGCGCCGGACCGGCGGGCTTGATCGCAACGCCGCCTTGTCCGAGGTCGCGGCAGACGCCGCCCTCCTGACCGGCGCTGACCAGGAGGCCTGCGACATCGCCCAGGCCCTCAGCGTCGAGCGCGATCAGATTTACTGGCTTCGCCTGCGCGCCTATTGCCAGGCCCGGGCCGGGGAGCCCGCTGCGCGGCTGACCTATGATCTGGCTCAAGGGGTGGAGCGGGACGCGATCTTCGCCCGGCTGATGGGGGCGAAGCTCGCCGGGACCGGCGACCCCGGCGCCGCCGCGCTTCGGACCGGCCTGGACCTCGCCCTGTCTCGCAGTCTCAGCCTCGACCTGGCCGCCGCCGAGCCGGGACCCGGCGTGGCCGGCGCCCTGGACGGCCCGCCGCCGCCGGAGGCGCGCTGGCCGATGATCGCCGGCGAAGGCCCGGTGTCGGCCGCCATGGCCGTACTGGCCCAGGGCGACCTGGCCCTGGCCGAGGGGGTGCGCAGCGCCCTGGCCCAGGACGACGCGCCCCAGCCCGACGCGCTGGATCTGGCCCTGCTCGACGCCCTGATCGCCGCCGCCGCCGGCCGACAGGACGGCCCCACCCTCGACCGGTTGGTGGAGCGCGGCGGGGTGGGCGAGGCGCGCAACCGCCGGCGCGCCCAGGAGGCCGCCCTGATCCTCGCCGCTCTGGGCACGCCGTTCAGCCCACAGGCCCGGGGGGAATTCGCCGCCTTCACCCTGCCGCAGGCCAAGGCTCCGGTGGCCCGGGCCTTCGCCATGGATCAGGCGGCTGGCGCTAGGCTCGCCGGCGAGACCGCGCTGCTGGCCCTTTGGACCAGCGCCGAGGCCGGACCGAACGGTCCAGCGGCGGCCGACCGCGCCCGGATCATCGCCGCCCTGGCCGCCGCCGGCCTCCATGACCATGCCCGGGCCTATGCGGTCGAAGGCCTGCTGGCCCTGAGATGAGCGCCCAGACCACCGAAGGCTGGGTCGAGGCCTTTCTCGAGATGATGTCAGTGGAGCGGGCCGCAGCCCGCAACACCCTGACCGCCTATGGCAAGGACCTGGCCGACGCCCAGGCCTTCCTGGCCGGACAGGGGACGAGCCTCGCCGAGGCCAGCGCCGAGGCGGTGGAGTCCTATTTCGCCGCCCTCGGCGAGCGGGGGCTCGCCCCGGCCACGGCGGCCCGGCGGCGCGCCAGCGTGCGCCAGTTCTACCGCTTCGTGCTCGGAGAGGGCTGGCGGACCGATGACCCGTCCCGCCGGGTGGACGCGCCCCGCAAGGGCCGACCCCTGCCGCGCACCCTGGAGCGGGCCGAGGTGGACGCCCTGATCGCGGCTGCGGGCGCTCGGGACGGCGCCCAGGGACTGCGTCTGGCCTGCATGGTGGAGCTGCTCTACGCGTCTGGCCTGCGGGTTTCGGAGCTGACGGCCCTGCCGCTGGCCATACTGGCCCGGGACCCGGCCTATCTGATCGTCAAGGGCAAGGGCGGCAAGGAGCGGCTGGCGCCCCTGAACGCCACCGCTAGGGCGGCGGTGAAGGCCTATCTGGAGGTCCGCAAGACCTTCTTGCCCAAGGGCGACGCCGCCAATCCCTGGCTGTTCCCGTCCCGAGGCAAGGGCGGCCGGCTGACGCCCAGGCGACTGGCGCAGCTGATGGACGAGGCCGCGGCCGCCGCCGGGATCGATCCGGCCCGGGTCAGCCCCCATGTGCTGCGCCACGCCTTTGCGACCCACTTGCTGGAGGGCGGCGCCGACCTGCGGGTCGTCCAGACCCTGCTGGGGCACGCCGATATCGCCACGACGCAGATCTACACCCACCTGGCCGGCGACCATCTGCGACAGGTGGTGGAAACCAAACATCCGCTGGGGCGTAAGCGCTGAATGCAGACAGAATTTGAGCGGGTGGAGGAGTTCGTCCTTTTCACCATTGGCCGAACGCCTGTGACGCTGGGCGGGATCATCGCCGGCGCCCTCGTCGTGGTGTTGGCCTTTGTCGTCGCTGCAGTGGTGGCCTTCGCCCTCCGGCGGTTGCGCAGCCGCGTCCGGTATGGCGGCTCGGCCCTCTATATTGTCGAGAAGCTGGTCACCTATGGGGTTGTCATTGTCGGCCTGGTCGCAGGCCTCTCCACCGTCGGCCTCGACTTCTCCTCCCTGGCCATCTTCGCCGGGGCGGTGGGTGTCGGCGTGGGTCTCGGGCTGCAGGGCGTGGTCAAGGAGTTCGTCTCCGGCCTGGTCCTGATCTTCGACCGGGTGGTCAATATCGGCGACTATGTGGAGCTGGAAGGCGGGCAGCGGGGCCAGGTGCAGGAGATCGGTCCGCGGGCGACCCGCATCCGCAACAACGACAATATCGACATTATCGTCCCCAATTCGCACCTGATCGAGGGGACCCTGGTCAACTGGACCCTGCACGGGCAGACCCGTCGGATTCACATTCCCTTCTCGGTGGCCTATGGGGCGGACAAGGACAAGGTGCGCGACGCCGTTCTGGCGGCCGCCCGGGCCTTGCCCTTCGCCATGCCTGAGAGTGAGGCGCACAAGTCCCAGGTCTGGCTGGTCGGCTTCGGGGATTCGGCCCTGAATTTCGAGCTGCTGGTCTGGCCAGACCTCAATGCCGCCAAACGGCCCAATGCGATGCTGGCGGCCTATACCTGGGCTATTGATGACGCCCTGCGCGCGGCGAACATCGAGATTCCCTATCCGCAGCAGGATCTGCGCATCCGCAGTCTGTTCGGTCACGAGGGCGAAGGCGCCCTGGAAGCCCTGGGCCTGAAGACGCCGAGCGCCCAGCAGCCGGCCGAGGCGCCGCAGGCCTCGGTCAATGACGCCGCTGAGGACGTCGTAAGGCCGCTGCCGGAACCCGAGCCTGAACCCGATCCCGAGGCGCGTCCGGAAACCGCTACAGCAGAAATCGCCGGCCCGCCCTGACAGGACATCGGAACGGAAGCGAGCTAGCGTCAATTCCCCTCGGGCGAGGGCGCCCTTGTGACCGTGCGGGTTCCCGCCTAACTTCCCGCGCTTCCGCGCACAGCCAAGGACAAGACACCTCGATGGCCGCACATTATCTCGAGTTCGAGCGCCCCATCGCTGAACTCGAAGCCAAGATCGAGGAACTGCAGCGCCTGTCGGAGACGGCCGAAGGTGGCGGCATGGATTCCGAAATCGAAGCCCTGCGCGCCCGGGCCGCCGAGCTTAGGGTCAAGGCCTACGCAAAGCTTGACCCCTGGCAGAAGACCCAGGTCGCCCGCCATCCCGAGCGCCCCCACTTCGTGGATTATGCGGCGGGCCTGATCGAGGACTTCGTCGAACTGCGGGGCGACCGCAAATATGCTGATGATCAGGCCCTGATCGGCGGGCTTGGCCGTTTCCGGGGCCGTCCGGTGATGATCCTCGGCCACGAAAAGGGCCACGACACCGCCAGCCGGGTGAAGCACAATTTCGGCTCGACCCGTCCGGAGGGCTATCGCAAGGCCATCCGGCTGATGGACATGGCCGAGAATTTCAACCTGCCGGTCATCAGCTTCATCGACACCGCCGGCGCCTATCCCGGCGTGGGCAGCGAGGAGCGCGGCGTGGCCGAGGCGATCGCGCGTTCGACCCAGCGCTGCCTGACCCTGGGCGTGCCGATGATCTGCGTGGTCAGCGGGGAGGGCGGGTCCGGCGGCGCCATCGCCATCGCCTCGGGCAACCGGGTGCTGATTCTGGAGCACGCCATCTATTCGGTGATCTCCCCTGAGGGGGCCAACTCCATCCTGTGGCGGGGGTCGCGCACGGCCGAAGAGGCCGCCAAGGCGATGAAGATCTCAGCCCAGGACCTGCTGAAGATGAAGATCGTCGATCGGATCGTGCCCGAGCCGCCCGGCGGCGCCCATTCCGACCGCGAGGCCATGCTGCAGACCCTGGGCGACGTGCTGGAGGAGGAGCTGGACAGCCTCGTCGCCCTCTCCGCCGACGAGCTGCGGGCCCGCCGGGCGGCGCGCTTCTACGCCATCGGCCGTTCGGGCCTCTGATCGGCCGAGCCTGGCCCTGCCCTCAGGAAAGAACGCGGGTCACCCGCAAGCGCGGCTTGCCTGAACGCCGTTCAAGGGTTTGAGTGACTCAAACAACTGTTTGGGAGGACGTCATGGCCTTGAAGACCCGTTTCACCGAGATGTTCGGCGTCGAGCATCCGGTCGTGCAGGGCGGCATGCAGTGGGTCGGCCGCGCCGAGCTGGTGGCCGCCGTGGCCAATGCCGGGGGCCTGGGCTTCATCACCGCCCTGACCCAGCCGACGCCTAAGGACCTGGTCAAGGAGATCGAGCGCTGCCGGTCCATGACCGACAAGCCGTTCGGCGTGAACCTGACCATCCTGCCGGCCATCAATCCACCGCCCTATGCGGAGTACCGCCAGGCGATCATCGATTCTGGAATCAAGATCGTCGAGACCGCCGGCAACAAGCCCGCCGAGCATGTGGAAGAGCTGAAGAAGCACGGGGTGCTGGTCATCCATAAGTGCACGGCCGTCCGCCACGCCCTGTCGGCCGAGCGGATGGGGGTGGACGCCATCTCCATCGACGGCTTCGAGTGCGCCGGCCACCCGGGCGAGGACGATATTCCGGGCCTGATCCTGATCCCGGCCGCCGCCGACAAGGTGAAGATCCCGATGATCGCCTCCGGCGGCTTCGGCGACGGCCGCGGCCTGGCGGCAGCCCTGGCGCTGGGCGCCGAGGGCATCAATATGGGCACCCGCTTCATGTGCACGGTGGAAAGCCCGATCCATGAGAATGTGAAGCGTCAGATCGTCGAGAATGACGAACGGGCCACCGACCTGATCTTCCGCACCATGCACAACACCAGCCGGGTGGCGCGCAACGACATCAGCCGCCAGGTCGTCGAGCTGGAGCGCTCCGGCGCCAAGTTCGAAGACGTGCGCGAACTGGTTGCCGGGACCCGCGGCCGGGTGGTCTATGAGACCGGCGATCCGGAGCACGGCATCTGGTCGGCCGGCATGATCCAGGGCCTGATCCATGACATCCCCACCTGCCAGGAGCTGATCAGCCGGATCGTCGCCGAGGCCGAGGAGATCATCGAGGGCCGTATGGCGCGGATGGTCGGCCGCCGGTCGCCGGCCATGGCCTGACCGACGCGGGGTGATCGCACGCAAGCTTGGCGCACAGGGCGACCCGTGTAATCTGGGACTTCCCCCAGTTTCGTCATTTGCGTCTGATCACCCGTGTCCCCTTCCGCTGCGCCGAAAGCTGACGCTGCTCAGCTGATCGAGACGATCTACGCCGTCGCGGCGCGTCCCGAACGATGGGAGGAGATCATCGCCGCTGTCGGGGCGGCGCCCGAGGCGGCGCCAGAGACCGACTCGGTCCTGGTGAATTTCCGCAGCCTGGAGGACGGCGCGCTAGGGGCGAAGGCGAGCCTGGGCGTCATCCTCCTTTCCCCCGCAGGGGGCGTCGTCGGCTGGAATGGTCCCGGGGCGGCGCTGTTTCGCGACCGCCTGGGGGTGGTCGAGAGCCGCGGCCTGAGGTTCTTCAACCCCTCCAACCATGAGGCCCTGGCCCATGCCCGCGCGCGGCTGGCGGACTCCCAGGCCAGCCAGGTGATCGTGAAGCTCGTCCAGGCCGACGATGATGACCCGCATTTCGCCTACATGTCGCCGCTGGCCGCGACGCCGCCTGAGCTGATCCTCGGGATCGACGGCGCCGACCGCGCCTCGGCGGCCCTGATCTTCCCGGCGGTGGAGGCCACCGATCATCTCTGGCGGACGATCCGGGACAGCTTTGGCCTGACGCCCGCGGAGACCCGGCTGGCGGCGCGGCTGAAGGATGGTCTCACGCTCAAGGAGTCCGCCGAGGACCTGAACGTCTCCCTCAACACCGTCCGCAACCAGCTTCGGGCGGTGTTCGAGAAGATGGGCCTGAACCGCCAGAGCGACCTGGTCCGGGCGCTCGCCCAGCTCAGCGCCCTGTCCTCGTCCCTGCAGACCACGGCGCCCGATACGGTGGCGGCCACCGAGGCCGGCGCCCTGGGCGCCGCGCCGGAGGTGCGCACTCACCGGCTGGCCGATGGCCGGGCCCTGGCCTATCGCGCCTACGGCGATCCGGCCGGCCAGGCCTGCGTGATGGTCCACCAGGGTCTGGGCTCGAGCCTGCTGCCCCGGGGCACCGATCAGCTCGCGCGGGATCTGGGCCTTTACATCATCTGCGCCGAGCGGCCAGGCACCGGTCGTTCCGATCCCCCGGCCGAGCTGAGCTTCGGCTCCATCGCCCGGGACCTCGTGGCCCTGACTGACGCCCTCAATCTGCGCCAGGTGAGGGTGGCGGCCTTCATGAACGGGGTGGGCTTCGCCCTGGCCTATGCCGAGGCCCTGGGTTCGCGGACTGAGCGCCTGCTGCTGGTCTCAGGCCGGCCCACCGGCGTGGAGCCGGAGACCGAGCGCGATCGCCGCCATCCGATGATCCTGCTGCACCGACGCATGGCCAGATCGGCCTGGGCGGTGGGGCCGCTCTATGCGCTGCTGCGCCATCGCCTGTCCCTGCGGCAGGTGGAGACCATGGTCCGCACCGCCGCCTCGGCGCCCGGGGACGCGGCCTATCTGCGCAGCCATCCCGACGTAATCGCCTTCATCTACGACTATATGAGCGAGTGCCTCAGCCGCGGGTCCAAGGGCGCGGCCCGGGAGCTGACGCTGTGCGTGAACACGCCGCACCTGGATCTGCCACGCCTGAGCGCGCCGATCAGCGTCTGGTATGGCGCCGATGACCCTGGCGCCTCGGCCGAGCGCCTGCTGGCCTGGCTGGGTCGTCCCTGCGCAGACGTGCGGGTCGTGCCCGGCGTCGGCCACTATCTGCCCCACAAGCACTGGCCAGACGTCCTGGCCTGGCTGGCGGCTGACGAGATCAGTTAGGGCAAGACGTCCTTGAGGGCCTCGATCAGCGCCTCAATAGCCTCGATGGTCGTCGCCCAGGAGCACATGAAGCGCACCGAGCCGTCGATGAAGCGATAGACGAACCAGCCGCTGGCGTGCAGCCGCTTCAGGGTCGCCTCATCCATCTCCACGAAGACGGCGTTGGCCTCCACCGGATGGCGCAGGGGCAGGGGCATGAGTTCGGCGAGGCGCCTGGCCATGGCGTTGGCGTGGGCGGCGCGACCTACGAAGGCGCCGCTCTCCAGCATGCCGACGAAGGGCGCGGCGTAGAAGCGGCTCTTGGAGGGCAGCTGGCCCGACTGTTTCAGGCGGGCGTCAAAGCGGGGAACGAGATCCTTGCGGAAGATGACGATGGCCTCGGCCGGGGTCATGCCCGCCTTGGTCCCGCCAATCACCAGGAGGTCGACGCCCAGACCGGCGATGGACTTGAGGTCAAAACCTGCGGCCGCGGCGTTGGCCAGGCGCGCGCCGTCCAGATGCACGCCATAGCCGCGCTCGCGCACCGGCCGGGTCAGGGCGGCCAGGGCCTCTGTGGAATAGACCGTGCCGTACTCGGTGGCGTGGGTCAGGGACAGGGCCGCTGGCGGCTGGGCGTGGGCGCTTTCTGGCTTCGCCAGGGCGGCCTCCAGGGCCTGCGGGTCGATGCGCCCTGAGGCGCCTTCCAACCCCTGGATCGCCAGGCCATGGCCGAAGAAGCCCGGCGCGCCGGTCTCGTCGGTGGCCACATGGGAGTCCCGATGGGCCAGGACGCCTTCGAAGGGCCGGGCCAGGGCCGCCAGGCAGATGGCGTTGGCCGCCGTGCCGGAGGTGACGAAGCGCACCTCGGCGTCGGCGTCGAGCATGCCCCGGATCAGGTCGGCGGCCCGGGAGACGGTGGCGTCGGCGCCATAGCTGGCGGCGAAGCCCGCATTGGCGGCGTTGAGCGCCGCCATGGCTTCGGGGGCGGCCGGGGCGGTATTGTCGGAGGCGAAGTCGTAGCGGGGGCTCATCCCGCCGTTCTACCCCACGCCCTCACATCGTCCACGAAGAGATCAGGCTCCTCCATGGCCGCGAAATGGCCGCCGCTCGGCATCTCGGTCCAGCGGACGATGTTGTAGCCCCGGTCGGCGAAGGACCGCGGCGGGGCGGGATATAGGGCCTCTCCGGGAAAGTTGGCGAAGGCCGTCGGCGTCTCGCAGCGCTGGCCCGGCTGCAGGGCCACGCCGCCTTCCTCCAGCATGCCGCGATAGTACCAGGCGCCGGTGGCGAAGCTGTCGGTCATCACATAGAGCATGATGTTGGTGAGCAGCCGGTCCTTGGAATAGACCGCCTCAAAGCTCTTGGTCCGCAGATCTGACCAGTCGTGGAAGCGCTCGGCGATCCAGGCCGCCTGACCGACGGGATTGGACGCGCCCAGCCAGGCCAGGGACTGGGGCTTGGAGGCCTGCAGGCGGAAATAGGCGCCCATCACGTCCATCATGCCGGCCTGGCGGGTCATCCAGGCGGTCTCTTCCGGGGTCTGCGGCCCGCCGGGCGCACGGAAGGCCATCATGTTGAGGTGAATGGCCCGCACATGAGCGGCGTGGTCGAGCCCGAGCCACGAGGTGATCATGGAGCCCCAGTCGCCCCCCTGGGCCAGATAGGTCTGATAGCCCAGCACCTGCGTCATCAGGGTGTTGAACAACCGCGCGGTGCTGCGCTGACCCATGGGCCGCGAGGGCTTGGATGAGAAGCCGAAACCCGGCAGGGAGGGGATGACGAGGTCATAGGCATCAGCCGCATCGCCGCCGAAGCGGGACGGGAAGGCGAGCTTCTCGATGATCTCCCAGAACTCATAGTGCGAGCCTGGCCAGCCGTGGGACATCAGCAGGGGGCGCTTGCCGCCGGCCTCGCCCACCACGTGGACGAAATGCAGGTCGAAATCCTCGACCCGGGCGGTGAACTGCGGGAAGCGGTTGAGGTCGGCCATGGCGGCGCGCCAGTCATAGGCGCCCGTCCAATGGTCGCAGAGGCTCTTCAGCCAGGCGCCGTCGCAGCCATAGGCCCAGCCATCGGGAACCTCAGGGATCGGCGGCCACGCATAGGCGGCGACCTTGCCCAGGACATCGGCCACCCGGGCCTCGTCCCACTGAACCTCAAACGGCTGAACCTGGCTCACGGCGCGCTCCCTGCTTTTGATTGCCGGAGAGGTTGCCCGGCTTGACCCAGGGCGCGTCAAGGTCGATCGGCCGTCTCAGGTCGTGGGGCGCAATCCCCGCGAGATGGCCGGGATCACCTCGGCGATCAGTTTCCGCGCGCCGCCGGGGGGCAGCTTGCCCACCATCTCCAGCACGATGCAGCCATGGGTCGAGGCCCAGAACATCTCGCCGATCCGCACCGGGTCGCCGGCGAGGTGGCCGGACTCCACCAGGCTGCGGACATACTGGCTCATGGTCGCCCGGGCGCGGTTGGCGGAGCGAGCCAGTTCCGGATAGTCGACCTCGTTGGGCTGATACATGTCGAACATCAGCTTGTAGGTCTGAGGGTGTTCGAAGGCGAAGGTCACATAGGCCTCTCCCACCGCCGCGCCCCTGGCCCGGGCGTCGCCTGGCTTGGCGTAGGCCGCCTCCAGGGCCTCGGCGAAGCGGTCGAAGCCGGCCGTGCGCACGGCCGCCAGGATGTCGTCCTTGTCCTTGAAATAGCGATAGGGAGTCATGGGGCTGACCCCCAGGGCCGAGGCCAGCTGGCGCATGGTCACCGCCTCGGGCCCCCGCTCGGCGAACAGCTGCTCGGCCACCTCGCAGAGGCGGTCACGGAAGTCGGCGACGTCGGACTCGGTCAGGACCCGGGGCATCAGACCTCAGAACAGCAGGTTGAACACATGAACCGTGACAACCTCACTGTTACATTTACGTCGTAAAATCAAGCTGGCCGGGTGTCCCTGGAGACAACGGGTCCCGCCGCCGGTGGCGGCAGGACCTCAGAACCAGATTCAGGCCTCGACCTCGAAGGTCATGCCGGCATTGGCCCGCAGGCGTTCGATCAGCTTCATGCCCATGGCCGCGCCGGGCGTCCAGACGCCGCCGGGGACGTCGGTCGCCTCGTCGATCAGGCAGATGGCCGCCTCGCCGATCATCTTCGAGGTGCAGCCATAGCCCGGATCCTTGTCGCCGGTGACGGCCACCCGCATCTGTTCGTCGCCTTCGCCGAGGCCGATGAACAGGACGTCGAAGAAGCCGGTCTCCCGCTCTTCCTTGCTGGGGCCTTCGCCGGGCTTGGGGCCGCCCTCGGCGCCGAGCGCCGGGGCCGGCGGGGCGTTGGGGTCGACCACCACCATCTCGTCATAGACCAGGTTCTCGCCATAGGCGTGGCCGGTCAGCAGGTTGGAGCGGTGAACGTTGCGGGTGTTGATGGCGGCCATGACGAAGGGACCGACGGTGGCCCCCAGGTCCTTGTCCTCTTCGACCTTGTCGCCCCGGGGCTGTTCAGGGCCCTTGAAGCCCGGTGTCAGGGCGAAGGGGTCGACCATCAGGGCGAACAGGCTGGGATCCTTGGACAGGGCCGCCATGGTGGCCTTCAGGCTGGCGGCGGTGCCGCCGGAGAAGCCGCCCTTCATCTTGCGCACGCGCCCCTTCACCCGGGGCAGGGCGTGGCCGAACTTCGCGGTGGCCTCCTGGGCCAGATAGAAGACGCCGAGCTCGAACGGGATGGAGTCGAAGCCGCAGGAGAAGACGATCCGCGCGCCGGTCTCTTTCGCCTTCGCCTCATGGGCGTCGATCATGTGGCGCATCCAGACCGGCTCGCCGCAGAGGTCGAGATAGTCGGTCCCGGCCAGGGCGCAGGCGGCTACCAGGTCATTGCCGTAGAGCTGGTAGGGGCCCACCGTGGTGATCACCGCCTTGGTGCGCTCCACCATGGCCTTCAGCGAGGCCTTGTCATCGGCGTCGGCGACCACAAACGGCGTCTCGGCGGGCGCGCCGATCTCGTCGCGGACGGCGGCCAGCTTGTCGGCGCTGCGCCCGGCCATGGCCCACTTCACCTCGCCGCCGACGCCGTAGCGTTTGGCCAGGTGTTCAGCCACCAGCCGGCCAGTGAAGCCGGTGGCGCCATAGACGATGATGTCGAATTCGGCGTCTTGTCTCACAGGGCGTCCTCCGTCTGGTCCTGGGCCACGAAGCCCGGCCAGTTGTTCATATAGGTGATGAAGGTGGGGCTCAGGCCTTCGGCAGCCAGATGGGCGCGGGTCACCGGCAGGGCGATCGGCTTGAAGTCCGCATCGGCCTGGACCTTGCGCGGGTAGTCATGGTGCAGGATGGCGGCGCGGCCGATCAGGACATAGTCGGCGCCGGCGCCCAGGGCGTCGCGGGCCTCCTGGCCGCTCATGATCTTGCCTGCGACGCCCAGCCGAACGCCCGATCGCGGCAGTTCGGCGAAGTAGGACATCAGGCTGCGCCCTTTGAACTCGGCCTCGGTTGGCTCCTTGCGCACATCCCAGAGGGACATGTCGAGGAAGTCGAGCGCCGGATGAACCAGCATCTGGGCGGCCAGATCGCGAATCTCGGCCAGCTTCAGGCCAAAGCGTTCCGGCGACAGGCGCAGGCCCACAAGGAAGTCCTCACCGCAGCGGGCGCGGATGCCCTCGATGATCTCCACGACGATCCGGGCGCGGTTCTCGGGCGAGCCGCCATAGGCGTCGGTGCGGTGATTCAGGTCCGGCGACAGGAACTGGCAGAGGATGTAGCCGTGGGCGCCGTGCACCTCGACCCCGTCGAAGCCCGCCCGCTTGGAGCGCTCGGCGCCGGCGATGAAGGCCTCGATGAGGTCTGCGACCTCGGCCTCGCTCAGGGCCCGCGCGCCGGTGTCGGCATCATCGGACGGACAGACCGGCGCCTCACCGATCAGCTCCTTGGGCGAGCGGTTGCCGGCATGGTGCAGTTGCAGGACCGCCACGCTGTCCTGCGCCTTGATGGCGGCGGCCAGCCGGGTCAGGCCGGGAAGATGGTCATCGGAAAAGACGCCCAGCTGGCCCGGGAAGCCCTGGCCGATCTTCTGGACGTGAGCCGCGCAGGTCATGGTCAGGCCAAAGCCGCCCTTGGCCCGCATGGTCAGCCAGTGGAATTCGTCGTCCGACAGGGTCCCGTCGGCGTGGCTCTGGGTGTTGGTCAGCGGGGCCAGCATGAAGCGGTTTGGCATCGCAGGCCCGTGCGGGAAGCTGAGGGGCGCAAACAGGTCAGGCTCAGCCATGGTCTCGTCTCCGGCGTCAGGTGAACCCTGTTCATAGACGAGGCCGCCCTCGCAACGAAGGGGCGACGTAGCGGAAGCCCTAGCTTGTCTCGCTCGGCGGCGCGGGCCATCCAGGGGGCCAAAGCGACTTCAGGAGGTCATATGCGCGCCGTCTGGTACGACAGGACAGGACCCGCCCGAGAGGTGCTCCAGCTGGGCGAGCACCCGACGCCCCAGGCTGGGCACGGCCAGGTGCTGATCGCGGTGAAGGCCTCAGGGGTCAATCCGTCCGATGTGGGCATGCGGGGCGGGGCTTCGGGCGCGCCCATGGCCTATCCGAAGATCATCCCCCACAGCGACGGGGCTGGCGTGGTCGAGGCGGTGGGACCCGGCGTCTCGGCCTCTTGGATCGGGCGCCGCGTCTGGTTCTACAACGGGCAGCGCAATGGCCGAGCCTTCGGTGCGGCAGCCGAGTACATCGAGCTGGATGTGGACCTCATCCGGCCCCTCCCCGACGAGGTGTCGTTCGCGGAGGGGGCGACGCTGGGCATTCCCTGCATGACGGCGCACAGAGCGCTCTTCCTGGCCGGTCCTGTCCAGGGCCGGACCGTGCTGGTGACCGGCGGCGCCGGCGCGGTCGGCCACTATGCGGTGCAACTGGCCAAGTGGGCCGGGGCCACGGTGATCGCGACGGTCTCCAACGCCGACAAGGCTGAGCGGGCCAGGGCCGGCGGCGCTGACCACACCATCGACTATCGCCGCGAGGACGTGGCCGCCCGGGTGCGGGACCTGACCGGCGGCCAGGGCGTGCATCACGTGGTCGAGGTGGACTTTGGCGGCAACGCCGCCTCAACCCTGGCCAGCGTCAGCCTGAACGGCTCGGTGGCCTATTACGCCACCAAGGGGTCTCGGGAGCCGGCGATCCCGGCCGGCGTGCTGATGGGGCTGAACCTCTCGATCCACGGGGTTTATCTGCCGGTCAGCCCGCATGAGGCCAGGCGCCGGGCCCAGGCCGACATCACCGCCTGGATCAGGACAGGCCAGGCCATACTGTCGGTGGCGGGGACCTACCCGCTGGAGGACTGCGCGGCGGCCCACGAGGCCGTGGAGGCCGGGACCAAGGTGGGCACGGTGGTGGTCGAGCCGTGACCACGCCTACGGACGCGATCCTCGCCCGCCGGCGGCTGACCAACAAGCTGATCGCGGCCAAGGAGGCGGCGCGGCTGAAGCCCTTCTTCGTCCCAGGCGTGAACGTGATCGTCGGCGACGGGTCACTGATCAGCGGGGCCGAGGCGGTCGTCGCCGCCTTCGCCGCCCAGTTCGCCGACCCGGACTTCGTGGCCTTTGTCCGCACGGCTGAGGCGGTGGAGCTGGACACAGACGGCGAACGCGCCGCCGAGCGGGGCGCATGGGTGGCGGTCTCCCGCAGCCAGGGCGAGCACATCGCCGGCTGGTACCTGGCCGCCTGGACGAAGGTGCGGGGTCAGTGGCTGATCGAGAGCGAGACCTTCATCACCCTTAGATCATGATGTGATCAGACGGAGCCGTTTGGTCGCATCATGATCTAGACTCAAAGACTTGAGCGCGTTTTGTTCCGATAACCGGTTCCCACTTATCGGAACGCGCTCTAGGGGGTGAGGGGCTCCGCCTCCGCGGCCTTGCGATAGGCGTAGAGCAGCAGGACCTGGGCGGTGATGATGAAGATGGCTGCGCCCGACAGCAGGAAGGCGTCGTCATAGACCTTGGGCGAGAGAACGAACTCGCCTTTCATGATCTTGCGCCAGCCGTTGAAGTGCTGGGTCGAGCCCACCACGAGGCCGAAAACCCCCAGCACCGCGCCCACATAGCGGCTGATCCAGAAGCCGGGATCGGGTGTCAGCATCAAAAGGCCGAGCAGGCCGATCACCGTCCGCTGGGTCCGGCAATAGGGGCAGACATAGACGAGGCCAGAGAGCTCCATGGCCCAGGTCGCGACGCTGATCGCAATCGCGACCAGGCCCAGCAGGCGCATACGCCCCGTCCAGAAGTCCAGTTGCAGCATCACGGCCCCCCGGCTCGACAAGGTCAGGGCCGGACAATGTTACACTATAACCGATGATGCAATCCCGGGGTCGCCGGCGCCTCAGCGGTGGAACAGCCGGCGCAGGAGGGGGCGGCGGTCGGGCGCTCCATCGGGGGTGACCTGGCTGGGCAGGGTTTTCCTGGAGACCAGCACCTCGATATAGGCCGCGCGGATGCCCTGGCTCAGATCATCGATGGTGTGGATGGTGGTCGACAGGCCGCTGGCGCGGTCGAGATAGTCGGCGATGTCGTAGCCCCAATCGACCGTCACCAGGGCGCCGTCGGGGTCCATGGGATTGCCGTGATATTCCGCAGGCGCGAGATGCTCCACCGAACCGTCCCGTCGCCGCCGGGCCCGCCGGACCGAGGGCTGTACGCCCCGCACGATCGGCACGGTGCAGATGTGGAAGCCGCCAGGCTTCAGGGTCCGGGCTATCTCGGCGATGGCCCGGTCCGGCGCGAACAGATGCTCGAACACGTCCTGGGTGATGACGACGTCGAAGCTGGCGTCGGCGAAGGTCTGGGCCTCCAGATCCTCGCTGCGATAGCCGTGAATGTGGGACTGTCCCCAGGGGGTGGCCGGATCATACTGGGTCGCCACATAGCCAGGGCACTGGGCCCGCAGCCGGTTGCTGGACACCGAGCAGCCTGAGCTCTCGTGAATGGCCAGGCTTCGCCAGTCAGGCGCCAGTTCGGCCAGCACCCGCATCAGCGCGCGTTCCCGCGGGATCGAGCCACAGCCTGAACACTTGAATCCGTCCCGGAGCCAGTGGTCGCTTGAGGCGAACACCACCTCGTCCTCACAGACGGGGCACCGGCCGGCGGACTCCAGAACCGGCGGGGACGTCACCTAGACCAGGGCCCCGTGGCAGTGCTTGAACTTCTTGCCCGAGCCGCAGGGGCAGGGCGCGTTGCGGCCGGTCTGCTCCCAGCCCGCGGGCAGGGACGAGAAGGGCAGGGCTTCGCGCTGGTCCCGGGCCATGCCGGACGGCAGGGCGCCGGCGGTGGCGGCGTTTTCGCCGGTGAGCGGATCGAGATGGACCTCCACCAGCCGTTCCGGCGGCGGCGGCGGCGCGGTCGGCTCCTGCTGGAGCACCACGGTCATCATCCACTTGGTGACGTTGTGGCGCAGGTCGGTCAGCAGCTTCTCGAACAGGGAGAAGGCCTCGGTCTTGTACTCGTTCAGCGGGTCGCGCTGGCCATAGCCGCGCAGGCCGATGACGTTGCGCAGGTGGTCGAGGTGCATCAGGTGCTCGCGCCACTGCAGGTCGATGGTCTGCAGCAGGAAGCTCTTTTCCAGCAGGCGCATGCGCTCGGGGCTCAGCAGGACCTCGCGCTCGGCGGTGCGGGCGTCGGCGGCCTCGGTGATCCGCTGATGGATCTCTTCGTTGGCGATGCCGTCCTCGGCCGCCCATTCCCGGATGGGAAGCTCCAGCCCGAGGATTTCGCGGACCCGCTCGTCCAGTCCGTCCACATCCCACTGCTCGGCATAGGCCTTGGGCGGCAGGTGGCGGTTGACCATGTCCTCGATGGTGTCGGCGCGCATCTCGGCGATGACGTCGGTGAGGTCGTCGGCCTCCATGAACTCCTGGCGCTGCTCGAAGACGGCCTTGCGCTGGTCGTTGACGACGTCGTCGTACTTCAGGAGGTTCTTGCGGATCTCGTAGTTGCGCTGCTCGACCTTCTTCTGGGCCGTGGCGATGGCCCCGTTCAGCCACTTGTGGGTGATGGCCTCGCCTTCCTGCACACCGAAGGTGCGCATGATGGAGTCCAGCCGGTCGCCGGCGAAGATGCGCAGCAGGTCGTCCTCGCAGGACAGGAAGAACTTGGAGCGGCCCGGGTCCCCCTGCCGGCCGGTCCGGCCCCGCAGCTGGTTGTCGATCCGGCGGCTCTCGTGGCGCTCGGTGCCCAGGACGTAGAGCCCGCCCGCAGCCAGGGCCTTTTCCTTCAGCTCGACGATCTCGGCCTCGATCTCCTGACGGCGAGCCGTATAGGCTTCGGCGTCCGGCTCGATGCCGAGGCCGCGCTGCTCGTCGCGCCAGCGCGACAGGCGCATGTCGATGCTGCCGCCCAGCTGGATGTCGGTGCCGCGGCCGGCCATGTTGGTGGCGATGGTCACCGCGCCGGGCACGCCGGCGTCGGCCACGATCAGGGCTTCCTGCTCGTGATAGCGGGCGTTGAGCACATTGTGCGGAATGCCGGTGCGGGTCTGGCCCTCATGCTCGAAGACGTGGGTCTTGAGCAGTTCCGACAGGAGCTCGGACTTCTCGATGGACACGGTGCCCACTAGGATCGGCTGGCCTCGCACGAAGCAGTCGGCGATCTGCTTGAGGATCGCCTGGTTTTTTTCGGCGCTGGTCCGATAGACCTCGTCGTCCTCGTCCACCCGGCTGACCGGCCGGTTGGTGGGGATCTCGACGACCTCCATCTTGTAGATGTCGCCGAACTCCTGGGCCTCGGTCGAGGCCGTGCCGGTCATGCCCGACAGCTTCTTGTAGAGGCGGAAATAGTTCTGGATCGTGACCGAGGCCAGGGTCTGGTTCTCGGGCTGAACCCGGGCGCCTTCCTTGGCTTCGATGGCCTGGTGCAGGCCCTCCGACAGTCGGCGGCCCTGCATCATGCGGCCGGTGAACTCGTCGATCAGGATCACCTCGCCGGCGCGGATGATGTAGTCCTTGTCGCGGGTGTAGAGGACATTGGCCCGCAGGGCCTGGTTCACGTGGTGGACCGCCGAGACGTTGGCCGGGTCATAGAGTCCGGCGGAATCCTCTTCCAGATGGCCGCTCTGCTCGAGCATCTCCTCGATGCGCTCGGAGCCAACCTCGGTCAGCAGCACCTGGCGCTGCTTCTCGTCGAGGTCGAAGTTCTCAGGATCCTTGATCAGCTCCTTCACCAGGACGTCGATGGTCTTGTAGAACTCGCTGCGGTCCTCGGTGGGACCGGAGATGATCAGCGGCGTGCGGGCTTCATCGATGAGGATGGAGTCCACCTCGTCGACGATCACGAAGTTATGGCCCCGCTGGACCATCTCCTCGGCCTCATAGACGAGGTTGTCGCGCAGATAGTCGAAGCCGAACTCGTTGTTGGTCCCGTAGGTGATGTCGGACTGGTAGGCGGCCTTCCGCTGGCCCTGGGACAGGCCGTGGACGATGACGCCGACGCTCATGCCGAGGAAGCGATAGATCTGCCCCATCCACTCGGCGTCGCGCTGGGCCAGATAGTCATTGACCGTGATGGCGTGGACGCCCTTGGCCTCCAGGGCGTTCAGATAGACGGGCAGGGTGGCCACCAGGGTCTTGCCCTCGCCGGTGCGCATCTCGGAGATGCCGCCCCGGTGAAGCACCATGCCGCCGACCATCTGCACGTCGAAATGGCGCAGGCCGATGGTGCGCTTGGACGCTTCGCGGACCACGGCGAAGGCTTCTTCCAGCAACTGGTCGAGGGTCTCGCCCTTGGCCAGGCGCGCCCGGAACTCCTCGGTCTTGCCGCGCAGCGCCTCGTCCGACAGCGCCTCCAGCTGGGGTTCGAGGGCGTTGATCTTGGCGACCCGGGCCTGGAAGGCCTTGACCTTGCGGTCGGGAGAGGAGCCGAAGAGCCGTTGGAAAAACATGTGCGGGGGCGTCCGAGAATGCGGTCGATGCGGGGTCGCGGGCGTTGCGCACGGCGCGCCGTCTGACCTTCGCCTGCCCGGAATCCCGCTCTTTGAGCGAGGCCGAGACTTAAGCAGCGGCCCCCCCAGTGTCAACGCGGGCGGTCGAGACTGGGCGCTTTCGGGCCCATTCCCCACATCAGATGGCCATGGAAAGCGCCGGAGGCTCCTGGTCGCCCGGCGCCAGGCCGATCATGGTCTGGATCAGCCGCTCTGGGACGATGGGCTTGGCCACATGCGCCGTGGCGCCGGCCGCCAGGGCCTCGGCCACATGGTGGGTCATGGCGTTGGCCGACAGGGCGATGATGGGAACCGGCGGCGCCTGGCTGACCCGTTCGCGGGCGCGGATTTCCCGGGTGGCGCTCAGGCCGTCCAGGACCGGCATCTGCAGGTCCATGAGGATGATGTCGAAACGGCCTGGAGCAAACGCGTCCAGGCCCTCCTGACCATTCTCTGCGAAGGTGACCTCAGCCGCGATCAACTCCAGCACCATGCCGACGATCCGGCGATTGTTGGGATTGTCCTCCACCACCAGCACCCGCAGACCCAAGTCCTGGTCCGGGGCCGGCGTCTTCTCGACCAGGGCCTCAGTCCCCTCCAGCCGGCGCACCCGCACGGTGGCCTCGAAGGTGGAGCCCTGGCCGGGGGTCGAGCGCCAGGTGATGGTCCCGCCCATCAACGCCGCCAGGGAGCGGGAGATGGTCAGCCCCAGGCCCGTGCCGCCATACTGCCGGGTGATGGAGTCGTCGCCCTGCTCAAAGCGGTTGAAGAGCCGCGCGCCGCGTTCAGGGGTGAATCCGCAGCCGGTGTCGCTGACCCGCAAGGTCACCTGCGTGACCTCATCCTCATCATCGGCCATGACCTCAAGTCTGACCTCGCCAGCCTCGGTGAACTTGACCGCATTGCTGAGCAGATTGGCCAGGATCTGGCGCACGCGCAGGCTGTCGCCTTCGAACAGGCCCGCCGCGTTGGGGCTGATCTCTGATGTGAACGCCAGACCCTTGGCGTCGGCCCGGGCGGCGAAGAGGTCGATCATGGCCGCGACGGCCTCGTCCAGCTGGAAGGGTTCGCGCTCGATCTCCAGATAGCCGGCCTCGATCTTGGCGAAGTCCAGCACGTCATTGAGCAGCCGTTCCAGCATCCGTCCCGACTGGGCGATCAGTTGGGCCATCTCGTGCTGTCGCGGGGCAAGTTCGGTCATGGCCAGCAGGTCGGCCACAGCGGTGACGCCATTCAGCGGGGTTCGGATCTCATGGCTCATATTGGCCAGAAAGCGGGACTTGGCCTCGCTCGCCTCAACGGCGGCCTGTCGGGCGATGTCGGCGGCCCGGGCGGCCTCGGCTAGGCGCCGTCGCTGGGCTGCGGCCAGGGTCTGAGAGACGACCAGGCTCAGGCGGGAGACGAGGGCCCCGTCCTTCGCCCCGTAGGCGCCAGCCGTGTGCGAGCAGAGGACCAGCAGCCCCGGACCTGTGGCCGCCAGGATCGGGGCATAGATGCCGCCGCCCGGAAGGGGGCTGAGCCCCTGGCAGTTTTGCCATTCCGGCACGCGGCGATTGTCCGGCGTGACGGCGGCGCGGCCGCTGTGGGCGACGCGGTTGAAGAAGCCGCTCCCGCGCCATCTGGCGCCGACGGCGGCAGGGTCGGTGGCGGCGGTGCAGACAAAATCCTCGCCATCGGGCTCAAGCACCAGGGCGAGGTGGAAAAGCAGGCTGCGGCTGAGCAGATCGAAGGCCCGCTGTTGCAGAACGGCGGGATCGTCTTCCCCCTGCAGCGCCTCGATGCCGCTCAGCACGAGGTCCTGCTCGCGCAGGCGTTCGCGCAGCGCCGCCTCGATCTGCTTGGCCGAGGTCAGGGCCTCGCGGAGCTGCTCAGGATCGAGATCGGACATGCTCAACCAAAGGCCAGGGCCGAGACCATCAGGTTGCCGTGCCGGTTGCAGCTGTCGACGATGGCGCCCTGCTCGCCGAAGGTGAAGGCGCCCAGGAAAGGCGCGCCGGGCATGGCGTGGCGGATCTGGTCGACCACCTCGTCCATCTGGTCGCGGACGTGCAGCATGCAGCCGCCGCAATAGATCACCAGTCCGCCCAGGCTGTCGCCGGCTTCCCAGCCGCCCATGGCGCAGGCGTCGTCCACCACCAGGCCGGCCCGCTTGACGAGGGAGTCGGGCGAACCGCGCATCATGTGCACCACGTCGCCCTCGCTGATGTCGGTGAACAGGGAGAGGTCGCCGCCGACGCCCAGCAGGGCCGGATGGGACAGCACGAACATCGGCACGCCCTGAACCTCGGCGGCGACGCGGCCCAGCGGGGTCGGCGTGCTCATGGCCAGGATGGGACCTGCGCCCTCAGCGCCAACTGCGCCTTCGGTCCAGCCGCCATAGACTTCGCCAGCGGGCTGATGGTCGATCTCCAGCACCTGGCGATCATGGGCCCGGGTCACGACGCCCGACAGGCCCGATGGCGTATAGCCGCTCTGGAAGGCGGCCCCGTGCCGGACGGTGGGAAACAGAACCGCCACGACCACGTGGTCCTCGAGAACGCCCTCTGTGGCGAACTGCCGCCAGGCCCCGGCGATGGCTTCGTCGGCGGAACTCCCGCCAATGATCGGCGTGTGCGCGCCGATCACCGACTGCACGCCAGCCAGCACCGCCTCCTCGCAGCCCGGGGGCTGGCAGCACCAGACCAGATTGGGGATTTCGAAGTCGCGGCCGGCGGCGGCCAGCGCCCGCTCCACCGCCAGGGCGCCGGCCGCCTCGGCGTCCCCGACCAGGGGCGCGGCGCCGACGCCATAGGCCCCGTCGCGGTCGATGACTCCCAGGGCGCCCACCGCCCCGTCGGGACCGCTATGGAAGCCCTGTTCGGTCATCACCCCGCCGCAGGAGGTGCCACCGACGATCTGGACGCCGGGCAGGTGAGCGCTCAGGGCCGCCACCAGGGCGGCCTCGGCGCGATGTTCTGTGGCGTAGAGGACGAGAAGCTGCGGCGCGCCGCCCAACTGGCGGTGCAGGTCGCGGGAGGTCTCGAAGGCGGCCTGCTCGGCGCAGTCGGCGAGACTGAAGGCGGTGGCGATCTTCATGACGCCCTTCCGAAGCTCAGATCGATCAAAGGACCGGCCGGGCGTTTTTGCGATCCGGACGACGCGAAGACGAGAGAACTAGCGCAAGAGCGGTAAAGGAAGTCCTCGGGGCGGAAGTGGCTCCGCCCCGAGGTTCAGTCCTTGGTCTTTAGTAGACTTCGAACAGGCCAGCAGCGCCCATGCCGCCGCCGATGCACATGGAGACCACGGCATACTTGGCGTTGCGGCGCTTGCCTTCCTGCAGGATGTGGCCGGCCAGACGGGCGCCGGTCATGCCGTAGGGGTGGCCGATGGCGATGGAGCCGCCATTGACGTTGTACTTTTCCGGGTCGATGCCCAGTTTGTCGCGGGAATAGAGGCACTGCGAGGCGAAGGCCTCGTTCAGCTCCCACAGGTCGATGTCGTCAATCTTCAGGCCATGACGCTCCAGCAGGCGCGGGATGGCGAAGACCGGGCCGATGCCCATTTCGTCAGGCTCGCAGCCGGCGACGACCCAGCCCTTGAAGGCGCCCATGGGGCTCAGACCGGCCTTTTCGGCGGCCTTGGAGTCCATGATCACCACGGCGGCGGCGCCATCCGACAGTTGGCTGGCGTTGCCGGCGGTGATGAACTTGCCTTCGCCACGGACGGGCTGCAGCTTGGCCAGGCCTTCCAGGTTGGTGTCGGGACGATTGCACTCGTCGCGATCGACCGTGTAGTCGACGACGGTCTCTTCCTTCGTCTCCTTGTTGACCTGCTTCATCTTGGTCTTCATCGGGACGATTTCGTCCTTGAACTTCTGCGCCTGCTGGGCCGCGGCCATGCGCTGCTGGGATTCCAGCGAGTACTGGTCCTGGGCTTCGCGGCTGACCTTGTAGCGCTCGGCCACGATGTCGGCGGTGTCGATCATCGGCATGAAGATGGCCGGATACTGCTGCACCAGGACCGGGTCGATGTTCTCGCGACCGCCGCCGCCGCCGGGCATCGACAGGGATTCCACGCCGCCGGCGACGACCGCATCGGCGCCGTCATTGCGCACATAGTTGGCCGCCGTGGCGATGGTGTTCAGACCCGAGGAGCAGAAGCGGTTGACCGTCGAACCCGAGGTGGTGATCGGCAGGCCGGCCAGCAGGGCCACCTGACGGCCCAGATTGCCTGCGCCATGGGCCACATTGCCCATAATGCAGTCTTCGATGGCCGCGGCATCGATTCCCGAGCGTTCGACCGCGTGTTTCACCGCGTGCGCGCCCATGCTCATGGTCGGGGTCATGTTGAAACCCCCACGGCCGGACTTGGCGAGCCCGGTGCGGGCATAGGAAACGATAACGGCTTCACGCATATGTAATTCTCCCGAATGAATACGATCCGGCCATCTGCTTGTGATGCGGACGCCGAGCTATGATCGCCGCAACCTTTGCATCCCGCGGGGGAAATGGCTAGGGACGGACTGCGCCTTCGGTCCTGTCCGGCGCTCCAGGGATGCTGCCCATGACCCGTGCAAAGCCTGTTCGTTTCGGCGGTCTGGCGGCCGTGCTCACCGCCGTCGGCTTGATCCTCGCCGCCTGCGGCGATCGCGGCGGCGATGAGCGCCCGCCGCAGCCTGGCGACGAGGCTGTGGCCCGGGTGGATGGCAAGACGGTCTGGGCCTCCGACGTCAAGCGCGAGGCCGTGGCCCAGGCCCTGATCGGCGAGGGCGAGCCCCTGGACATCTCCTCGGATCTGTTCCGCCGGGTTCTGGACGAGGTGATCGATCAGAAGCTGCTGGCCGCCGAGGCCCTGAACCGCAATCTGGACGAAGACCCGGTGGCGCAACGCCGGCTGGCCGCGGCCCGGGAGCGGATCCTGGGGGACATGCTCGTCGAGAGCGTCGTCTCCGACGCGGTCAATGAGAACGCCATTCGCGGCCTCTATCAGGAGCAGCTCAAGCTCGCCCGTCAGTCGGAAGAGATCCGCGCCCGTCAGATCCTGGTGGCGACCCTGGAGGAGGGCGAGGCGGTGAAGAGCCTGCTGTCCACCGGCGCCTCCTTTGAGGCCCTGGCCATGGAGCGCTCCACCGATGCGGCCACCCGCTTCAACGGCGGCGATCTCGGCTATTTCACCACCGACGTCATGCCCGAGGCCTATGAGGGCGCCCTGAAGGACGCGAAAGCCGGCCAGATCGTCGGCCCCTTCGAGGTCGAGGGCGGCTTCGCCGTGGTCCGCATCGAGGACCGGCGTCTGGAGGAGCCGATCACGCTCGAGGCGGCCCGGCCCCAGATCATCCGCTTCCTGACCTATGACCAGGTCCGCGATCTGCTGGAGAAGCTGCGCGGTCGCGCCAAGGTCGAGACCCTGATCGGCGCCGCCCAGGACGTGCCGGGCGCGCCGGTGGAGCCGGCCGACGCCGCCCCGCCCGCCAAGCCCGCGCCGGCGGCGGCTGCGCCCAAGGTCCCCGCCGCCAAGACGCCGGAGCCCAAGTGATGGCGCGGAAGTCCTCTGACAAGCCCAAGGCTCCCGCAAAGCCGGCGCCCAAGACCGCCGAGAGCGTCGGCGAGGCCATGGGCCAGAAGATCGAGCGCGCCCTCGACCCCCTGGCCAGCGCCCTGAAGCGCGCCGCCCTCAAGCGGGCCGACAAGGCCAGCCGCGCCCTGGACAGCGCGCCGGCCCCCGCGGCGAAGCCGGCCAAGGGCGCCCTGCCGGTGTCGCCCCTGGTCGTGCCGTTTCCGGCCATGCCGCCGGTGGCCGGGGTCCGCCTGGCGGTCGGCCGGGCCGGCTTCTACAAGCATGAGCGCGACGACCTGCTGCTGGTGAGCTTCGACCCGGGAACCACGGCGGCCGGGGTCTTCACGCGGCACAAGGTCGGCTCCGCCCCCGTGGACTGGTGCCAGAAGCAGCTGGCCGCCACCAAGGGGACCGAGGCCCGCGCCCTGGTGGTCAACGCCGGCTGCGCCAACGCCTTTACCGGCAAGCCCGGCGCCGACGCCGCCCGCCGGGTGGCCTCGGCGGTGGCCAAGCGGTTCGACTGCCGGCAGCGGGACGTGATGCTGGCGTCGACCGGGGTCATCGGCGTGCTGCTGGACGACGCCAAGATCACCCAGCGCCTGCCCGAGGTGGAGCAGAAGCTGTCGGCCAATGGCTGGGACGCCGCGGCCCGGGCGATCATGACCACCGACACCTTCCCCAAGGGGGCCACCGCCGAGGCGATGATCGACGGGGTCCCGGTCCGGATCTCGGGCATCTGCAAGGGTTCGGGCATGATCGCCCCGGACATGGCCACCATGCTGGCCTTCGTGGCCACCGATGCGGCCATCTCCGCTCCGGCCCTGCAGAGCCTGGTGAACCTCTATGTCCGCACGACCTTCAACTGCGTGACGGTGGACGGGGACACCTCGACCAACGACACCCTGCTGCTGTTCGCCACCGGCCAGTCCGGCGCGCCGAAGATCACCCGGGCCGGCGACAAGCGCCTGGCCGACTTCCGCGAAAAGCTGGAGGCGGTGCTGCTCGACCTCGCCCTGCAGCTGGTGCGGGACGGGGAGGGTGCGACCAAGTTCGTCAAGATCACCGTGGCCGGGGCCGAGAACCCGGTTTCGGCCCGCAGGATCGCCCGGTCGGTGGCTGAAAGCCCGCTGGTCAAGACGGCCTTCGCCGGCGAGGACGCCAACTGGGGCCGCATCGTCATGGCCGTGGGCAAGACCGACGAGCCGGTGAACCGCGACGAGCTGTCTGTGCGCTTCGGTGAGCACTGGGCCGCCCAGGACGGCCTGATCGCGCCCACCTATGACGAGGCCAAGATGAGCGCCTATATGAAGCGCCAGGAGCTCGAGGTGTTCATCGATGTCGGCGTGGGCAAGGCCAGCGCCAGCGTCTGGACCTGCGACCTGACCAAACAGTACATCGCCATCAACGGCGACTACCGGTCCTGAACGCTCAGGACCGGCGGGTCAGGGCCTCGCGCAGGGCCTTTTCCGAATAGGGCTTGCTGATGATCGGCACGCCGGACAGGTGGTCGGGCAGGTCAGCCTGATCGCCGAAGCCGGTGCCGAAGGCGAAGGGCACGCCATCGGCCAGCAGCCGGTCGGCCACCGGCAGACTGGTCTCCTCCCCCAGGTTGAGATCGAGGAAGGCGAAGTCCGGGCGGGCCGCTTCAAGGGCCTCAAGCGCGGCTGTGACCGTCGAGGCCAGGCTCACCTGGCCCGCACCGAGCTTGAGCAACACGCCCTCAAGGTCGAGGGCGATGATGATATTGTCTTCGACCACCAGCACATGCTCAGGCCCGGCCACCCGGCCGTCGGGCGCTGAGGCTGCTTCTGGATGGTCGGGCGCCGCGGCGGCCTCGACGACAAAGCGGCCGGGCACCCGCAGGGCCACTTGAAGACCCGCCGGATCGAAGACCACCTGGGCCTCGCCCCCCAGCTCGTGAGGGATGGAGCGCTCGATGATGGTGGAGCCGAAGCCCCGACGGGTGGGGACCCGCACCTCAGGTCCGCCGTCTTCCCGCCAGGTCAGGTCCAGGGAGCCCGAGGCGTCGGTGCGCCAGCTCACATGCACCTGGCCGCGGCTGTCGCACAGAGCGCCGTACTTGGCCGAATTGGTCACGAGTTCGTGGACCACCAGGGACAGTGTCGAAAAGGCCTGGGGCTCGATCAGCACCTCGGGCCCCGTCAGGATCAGCCGATCGGCCTTGGCGGCCAGATAGGCCTCGGCCTCTCCGCGGATCAGCTCGCGCAGGGCGCCGGGGCCCCAGTGCTGTTGGGTGATCTGGTCATGGGCCCTGGCCAGGGCCTGGACCCGGCCGGAGACCACATCGAAGAACTGCTGGACGTTGGTCGCGCCATCCCGGCTCTGGGAGATCAGCCCGCGGATCAGACCCAGAATGTTGCGAACCCGGTGGTTCAGCTCGGCGATCAGGATTTCCTGCCGGTGCTGCGCCTTGCCCCGCTCGGCGTGGGCGAGGTCGGTCAGACGCATCACCACTTCCAGCAGGGTCAGGCGCAGGCTGTCCACCGCCGCCAGCTCTGAGGCCGACCAGGGTTTGGACTGGCCTCGAACGGTTTCCTTCCAGGTCTCGAAACTCTGACGCGGCGTCAGGCGGGCGCCGAGCGGTCCGACGGTCACGGCCTTGTTGGGATCGCCGCCCCAGGCCACGTCACGGATAACCTCGGCCCGCTGGAAGATCAGATAGTCCCCCGGTTCCCGCGACAGGGGCACGGCGATGATCCCGGCGGCGTCGCGCCACCCCTCGGCCTCCGGCAGATGGGCGGCCAGATGGTGGGTGTGGAACACGCCCAGCGTCGGGTGGCCGTCCAGGAAGGCGACCAGGGTCCTGAGCCGGTCGGCGTCCAGGCCGCCCCCATGGCTGGCCGTCTGGCCGCCCATGTGGAGCGTCACCCCCTCGCAGCCCGCCAGGGCGCAGAGCTCGCCTAGGAACGGCTTCAGGCTCTCGGGACCTGACGCCGTGGCCACAGAGCTGACCAGCCGGTCATGCAGATTGCGCGCGCGCTCCACATGGCGGGCCTCGATCTCCTGCTCGCGGCTCTCCAGCATGTAGGAGAAGATCTGGCCAAACAGTTCGGCCGCCGTCCGCCGCTCATAGGACACATGATGCGGCCCATAGTGGTGGCAGGCGAACAGGCCCCACAGCTTGCCCTGGCGCAGAATGGAGATGGAGAGCGAGGCGCCCACCCCCATGTTGCGCAGGTATTCGATGTGGATCGGCGAAACGGCCCGAAGCATCGACATGGAGAGGTCCAGCGGGCCGCCGCTGGGGCCGAGCGCCGGTCGCACCTTGGGCGTCTCGGCGTCGATGTCGGCGATGATGCGCAGCCAGCTGCGCTCATAGAGGGCGCGGGCCTGCTGCGGAATGTCCGAGGCCGGATAGCGCTGGCCCAGGAAGGAGCCGATGCCCGGGCGCACGGATTCGGCGATCACCTCGCCGGCGCCGTCCTGGTCAAAGCGATAGACCATGACGCGGTCGAATTCAGTGAGCGCGCGGACCTGGCGGGCGGCCTCATGAACGATGTCCTCGATCGTCTTCCGCTCGGCGACCCGGTTGGCCATGGAACGGACCGCGGACGCCGCCTCCAGGGAGGAGTCGGTGCGGCTGGGCTCGGCCTCGATGACCAGCAGGTCGCCGGAATAGTGGACGGCCACGTCAAACGGCTCGCCGCCGGCTCGGAGCGGCAGGTTGAACACCCGCTCGACGGAGTCGGCGCCGCGCATGATCTGCAGGCGACCCCGGATCTCGTGCACCGCATGGCCGTCGAGCACATCAGTCAGCGATTGGCCGATCAGGTCCTCAGCCGCACAGCCCAGGAAGGCCTGAGCGTTGTCCGAGGCGTGCGCCACCATCCATTGCCCGGTCACCGCCAGCAGGAAGCCGAACGGCTGGATCTGGCCCAGCAGATGGATGGGCTCGCGGTCGCAATTCGTCAGGTCGACATCGGACAAGGCCGCGAACTCGATCTCATTTGCTGGGGGGCGGGAGACGCGAGGGCGGGCTGGCGTCGGCGGGGAGCTTCACCGCCCATGCAATAGCAAACGCGGCCGTGAGTCTGTCGGGTAGCGGACCATTGGGATCGGATTGCTGCGACCGGCCGCCGCAGGCCAGGGCCTACCGTACGGGCGCGGACTGACTCCTGAACGCAGTCTCGAACGCCCGGAAAACCTGGCGCGCGCCGTCGATGGCGGCCTCGGTCTCAGGCCCGGTCAGAACCTGGCCGTCGAGCCAGTCGAGAAAGCTGCGCCAGAAGGGTCGCCCGGCTCCATGGGCGAGATAGGCGTCAGGCGCTCCGGGCTGGGCCGACGCAAGGCGTCGACGCAGGACCGCGCCCCCCAGGCGTGAGCCTTCGAGAACATAGAGCGCGCCGAGACGGGTCGCGCGGTCTGGGAGAGTGAGGGTGGTGGCGGCCGGTGGCGGGGCGAGGCCCAGAGCCGCCAGATCGGCCGACAGGGCCGCCGTGCGCCGCCGCTCCAGCCATACGGGCGGCAGGTCTTCAGGCGGGGCTGAGTTCAGCGCGGCCTCGACGCCGGGCAGGACCTTGGCGTGGGCCGTAAGAAAGGCCTGATAGTCGGAGGCGCGGGTCAGGTCGAAGGCGCCGCCCAGCAGGTCGACACGGTCGTGGTCCTGGCGCGTCGCCGCGCGCAGGGTGGTTCGGAGAGTCATGCGGTCGTCGCGGGTCCTGTCGCTATCGAAGGGCCAACGCGCGGGCGGCGATTGGGTCGCCGCCCGCGGTGCGATTAGCGCCTGAATCAGTCGATCGGGCTCCAGGCCTTGGCCGCGCCTTCGCGTTTGGGACCACGGAAGCGATCGCCGCCGCCGCCGCCGCCGACGCTGGCCTTGGCCGCCTGGGCGGGTTTGGCGCCGTCACGACGGGGCTGTCCGCCGCCGCGGCCTTCGCCGCCGCCGCGGCCCTGGTCGGGACGCCGGTTGCGGGTCTGGCGCAGGGCGGCCGGCACGTCATTGCGCGGATCGCGCGAGCGACCCGAGGGCAGACGGGGCTCTTCCGGCGTGACGTCGGCGATGGCCTTGGTCATCAGGGCCAGGCCCTTGTCGTTGCGACGGTCGAAGGACGGGATGGTCTGGCGCGTCACCTTCTGGATGTCGCGGAGCAGGTTGCGTTCGTCATCGGCGCAGAAGGCGATGGCCGAGCCGTCGGCGCCGGCCCGGGCGGTCCGCCCGATCCGGTGCACATAGGCCTCCGGCACGTTGGGCAGTTCGTACTGCACCACGTGGCTGACGGCGTCGACATCGATGCCGCGGGCGGCGATGTCGGTGGCCACCAGGGCGCGGATCTTGCCGGCCTTGAAGTCCGCCAGCGCCCGCTCACGCTGGCCCTGGCTCTTGTCGCCATGGATGGCCGAGGCTTCCACACCGCCCTGTTCCAGGCTCTTGGCCACCCGGTCGGCGCCGCGCTTGGTGCGGGTGAAGACGATGACGCGCTTGAAGTCCTTCTCGGCGAACAGCTCGGCCAGCAGGGCGCGCTTGCGGGTCTGTTCGACGAACAGCACCTTCTGCGTGATACGCTCGACGGTGGTCGCCTGCGGGGTCACCGAGACCTTGAGCGGATCCTTCAGGAGCTCGCCGGCCAGCTTGCCGATTTCAGTCGGCATGGTGGCGGAGAAGAACAGGTTCTGCCGCTGGGCGGGGATGTGCTTCACGATGCGGCGAATGGGCACGATGAAGCCCATGTCCAGCATCTGGTCGGCTTCATCGAGGACGAAAGTTTCGACGCCCTGCAGGGTGACGGTCTTTTCGCCCAGGTGGTCGATCAGACGGCCCGGCGTAGCGACGAGCACGTCGACGCCCGGCGCCATGGCGCGCATCTGGCCGCCATACTTCACGCCGCCGAAGATGACGGTGACGGTCAGGCCGAGATGCTGGCCATAGGTGCGGAAGCTCTCGGCGATCTGGGTGGCCAGTTCACGGGTCGGCGACAGGACGAGCACCCGGCAGCCGCGACGGGGCGCGGGCTTGGGATCGGCCGCCAGGCGGTGCAGGATCGGCAGGGCGAAGGCGGCGGTCTTGCCGGTGCCGGTCTGGGCGATGCCCAGGATGTCACGGCCAGAGAGCACGCCCGGAATGGCCTTGGCCTGGATCGGGGTCGGGGTCTCATAGCCTTGGTCGGCCAGGGCCTTCAGAAGAGGTTTGGCCAGGCCGAGTTCAGAAAATTGGGTCAAGTGACTTACAGTCTTTCGGAGTGCGCCGAACGCGGCCGCTTGCTCTGCAAGGGTCGCTGGACGCGGGTCAGTTTGGGGAAAGCCCCCGCGTGGCGGGGCGATCTATGCGATCTCTTAGGGCGCTCAACAGGCCGAACCCCCGTTTCAGGAGGCCCTCACGCGGGCTGGAGCACCGATAGCGCCAATCAGGGCGCAACGCACACATCGGCTTTCGCAGGTGCGAAGTCAACCCATAGGCGTCGGAGACCGCTTGGGCCCCGCCGATTGCTCAGTCCTGTTGCATTCCTGGCTCAGGGCGGGAATGGAGTGGGCATGAGCGCGAAACCTCTCCTGCTGGTCGCCGCCGCGGCCCTGATCGATGTCGATGGCCGCGTGCTGATCTGTCAGCGCCCCGAAGGCAAGCAACTGGCCGGGCTATGGGAGTTTCCCGGCGGCAAGGTGGAGACGGGCGAGACGCCGGAAGCCTGCCTGATCCGCGAACTGGACGAGGAGCTGGGCATCCAGGTGACCCATGCCTGCCTGGCGCCCTTCGTCTTCGCCAGCCACGGTTATGAGTCCTTTCACCTGCTGATGCCACTCTATCTGTGCCGGCGCTGGAGCGGGTTCGTCACCGCGAAAGAACACAAGGCCCTCGCATGGGTGAAGCCAAACGAGCTCCGAAACTACCCGATGCCCCCGGCCGACGCGCCGCTGGTGGCTTGGCTGCGCGATCTGGTCTGAAGCGGTTTGCGCGCGACCGGTCGGGCGCGACGGCGATCGAGTACGCCCTGCTGGCCTCCCTGCTCGGCCTCGTCATCATCACCGCCGCCGGCGCCCTGCGCGCCCAGATCTACGAGCTGCTGATCAGCGTCGCCGACGCCCTGGGTTAACGGAGACTCAGTCCTCCTCCCGCGGCAACGGGTTCTCCTCCACCCCCAGCGCCTCGGCCAGGCGCATCTTGGCTGAGCCGGGCTTCAAGGGCTGCTGCTGGCTGGCGTGGGGCGCCCAGCCGGTGAGGGTGAGGATTTCGAAGGTGGCCGGGATGCGGCCGTCGGCCTCGCCGAACCGCTCTTGATAGAGCTCGAAGGTTCGCGCCAGCACCTGCCGGGTCAGGGCCCGGGGGTGGCGGTCAGCCAGGGCATTGGTCTCCCCCATCTGGCGCAGGTCGGCCATCAGCTTCAGGGGATGGGCGTAGCGCACGGTGACCCGGTCCACATCGGCCACCGGCAGGGCGAAGCCGGCCCGCTGCAACAGGCCTGCGGCGTCCGAGGCGTCGGCGAAGGGGGAGATGCGGCTCCCTGCCCCGCCGGTGAGCTCGGCCTCGGCGTCGATCAGCGAGCGGCGCAGCTCAAACAGGGTCGAGCCGCCCAGGAAGGCGCCGATGAACAGGCCGTCGGGGCGCAGGGCCCGCCGGATCTGGATCAGCGCGCCGACCACGTCATTGGTCCAGTGCAGGCTTAGCGTAGAGACCACCAGGTCGAGGCTTGCGGCTGCAAAGGGCAGGCGCTCTTCGTCCACCACGACCCGGGGGCCGGGGCGGCCGGCCAGCATGGCGGCCGAATAGTCCGCCTCGATCACCGCCCCGATGCGCGGACGCGCGTCGCTTTGCGCCAGAGCCTCGGCGAAGGCGCCCCGCCGCGCCGAAAGATCGACGGCCACGGGGAAGTCGCGCATGATCGCCTCCAACCGTTCCACCGCGTCCTGCGCGGCGCGGCGGTGGAGGAAATCGGCCTGGTGAAAGCCCGGGGCCGCGCGGGCGAGGCGCTGGCGCACCAGGGCGCGGTCGAAGAGTCTGGGGGGAGCAGGTGACATGAGCCTGCAAGATGGCCTGTCGGGCCGCGTCTGGAAACCAGGGCTGCGGCTGAAATCGGCCGGGCGCGGCCTGCTCGACCTCGTCTTTCCACCGCTCGCCCTGGATAAGGGACCAAGGCCCCTGTCGCCGGGTCTGTCGACTGAGGCCTGGATGAAGATCACCTTCATCGACGGGCCGGTCTGTGACGGCTGCGGGGCGCCGTTTGAATACGCCCTGGGTCCGGGCGCGCGGTGCGTGGCCTGCGAGGCGCGCCCACGGGCCTTTTCCCGGGCGAGGGCGGCCTGTCTCTATGACGAGACCTCCCGCGATCCGATCCTGCAGTTCAAGCATGCCGACCGCCAGGACCTGGCGCCGCTGTTCGCCCGCTGGATTTCGCGGGCCGCCGACCAGCTGGTGGAGGAGGCCGACGCTATCGCGCCGGTGCCCCTCCACCGGGGCCGGCTGTTCACCCGCCGGTTCAACCAGGCGGCCGAGATCGCCCGGGGGCTGGCCCGCCTGCGGGGACGGACCTATCTGCCCGACGCTCTGGTCCGTCGGCGGGCCACCGAGAGCCAGGGGGGGAAGTCCGGCTCGGGCCGACAGCGCAATGTGGCCGGCGCCTTCGAAGTGCCGCCGCAGCGGGCCCGTCAGGTGGCCGGGCGCAACATCCTGCTGGTCGACGACGTTCTGACTACGGGCGCCACCGCCCAGGGCTGCGCGCGCGCCCTGCTCGCAGCCGGGGCGGCGCGCGTCGATCTCGCCGTGGTCGCGCGGGTGAAAGCCGCAGCCACTCCCTCGTGACCTGGCGCCTTACGGCCCAGGTCTGGACATTTCGATCCGGACGCCCCTTATCCCAGCCATGCCAAACGTCACCCTCTACACCAAGCCCTTCTGCCCCTACTGCGTGCGCGCCATGGCGCTGCTCGAGAAGAAGGGCGTCGAGTTCACCGAGATCGAGGCCGCCTTCGATCCCGAAAAGCGGCAGGAGATGAACCGGCGATCGGGCCGCAACACCTTCCCGCAGATCTTCATCGGCGACCGGCACATCGGCGGCTGCGACGACATGATGGATCTGGAACGGGCCGGTGAGCTCGACGCCCTGCTCGGCCAGGCCTGAGCCGCCAGGCTGATCCCATGACCCTGCGTGTCGCCCTCATCCAGACCCGGACCCCGGCCAATCAGGCCGCGGCGCTTGACCATGTGGCGCCGCTGATCAGCCGCGCCGCCCAGGGCGAGGCCCGGCTGATCCTGACGCCGGAGGGGACCAACCTCCTGCAGAAGGACCGCGAGCGCCTGACGCCGCAGCTGACCTCGCTGGAGGATGATCCGGTGGTGATGGGCCTTCGGGCTGCGGCCAGGCGCCTGCAGGTCAGCATCCTGGTGGGCTCGGCCCTGGTCCGGCGCGAAGATGGCCAGGCGGCCAACCGCAGCGCCCTGATCACCCCGGACGGCGAGATCGCGGCCACCTACGACAAGCTGCACATGTTCGACGTGGACCTGCCCAATGGCGAGACCGCGCGGGAGTCATCGACCTACACGCCGGGCGACAAGGCGGTGGTGGTCCGGGCCGAGGGCGCGGTGCTGGGGCTGACCATCTGCTACGATATCCGCTTTCCGACCCTGCATCGGGCGCTGGCCCAGGCCGGGGCGCAGATCCTCACCGTGCCCGCCGCCTTCACCCGGCCGACGGGCGAGGCCCATTGGGAGGTGCTGCTGCGCGCCCGGGCCATCGAGACCGGCAGCTTCGTTCTCGCGCCGGCCCAAGGCGGCTTCCATGAGGATGGCCGCGGCACCTATGGGCGCAGCCTGGCCATCGCGCCCTGGGGCGAGGTGCTGGGCAAGCTCGACCACGATGAGCCGGGCGTCCTGTTCGCCGACCTCGATCTCGACCAGGTGGCCAAGGCGCGCGCCGCCATTCCCGCCCTCGCCAATGCGCGGGCCTTCAGCGGTCCGGCGCTCCTGTCATGATCCGCTACGCCCTGGTCTGTGACCAGGATCACGAGTTCGAAGGCTGGTTCGGCGCGTCTGGGGATTTCGACGATCAGAAGGCCCGCGGCCTCCTGTCATGCCCGGTCTGCGAAAGCGCCGGTGTGCGCAAGCAGATCATGGCGCCCGCCGTCGCCGGCACGAAACGCAACACCCCAGACCTCCCGCCCCGGGCCCGGGCGGTGATGATGGAGGCGCTCAGCAAGGTGCGCCGCCATGTGGAGGAGAATTTCGACAATGTCGGCGACGCCTTCGCCGCCGAGGCCCGCGCCATCCATGAGGGCCGCTCTGAAGACCGCGGCATCTATGGCCAGGCGACGCCGGCCGAGGTGAAGGCCCTGGTGGAGGACGGCGTGCCCGTCGCCCCCCTGCCGCCCGACCCGCCCAAGAAGACCGAGGTCAACTGAGTCGCGACAGTTGATCCTGCCGGCCTTCGCAGCCACTCTCCGCGTGTGGTGGGTGCGGGGGCGTATCTTGACGTGCATAAGGTTCATTCTGGGCCTCGGCCTGGCCCTGACGACGGCCGCCCTGGCTCATGCGGCGGCGCTGGACGTCTACGGTGGGCTGCCGAGCATTGAAGCCGCCTCAATCTCTCCCGACGGACGACGGTTGGCCTTCGTCGCCACGGATGGCGAAGAGCGGGTGATCACCCTTCGCAGCCTCGCCGATGGCTCGACGCATGCCATGATCGTGGGTGACGCCAAGGTCCGGGCGTTGGATTGGGCTGGACCGACAGACCTGCTGATCACCACCTCCACGACGAGCGGGATCCAGGGGGTCTTTGCCCCTCGCAGCGAGTACTTCTTGCTGTTCGCCTATGATGTTGAGAGCGGTGAACTGCGAAATGTTCTCGGCGAGGTTCAACGAGGCCTGACCATCATCGTCGACCAGCCCGCCATTCGCGAGCTGGACGGACGGCCATTCGTCTTCGTGTCCGGGATCCGGTTCTCCTCGACCGGGCACGGGCGGCTCGCGCTCTTCAGCTTCGATCCTGAGCGGTCGCGGCTGGCCTTGGTCAAGGACGGCTTCAGGGATACGCGCGGCTGGCTGGTGGGGCCGCAGGGCGAGGCTTACGCGCAGACGGAGTATGATGTCGGCGCCGGGCGATGGCGGCTGAGGGTCGCCCGCGGCTCGACGTGGGACGAGGTGCTCACAGAGGAGACGCTGCTCGACCCGCCGCGGATGCTCGGCTTTGGCAGAACCACGGATTCGGTGCTGCTGGCAGGCTACGGGCAAGATCAGACCGCTTTCCGCGAGTTTTATCCAGATGAGCGGCGCTGGGGCGAGGTGATCTCCGGGGGCGATTCACGGCCGATCTGGGACCCCAGTCGCCATACGCTGATCGGCGTCAGCCATCGGCGGGGAGATGAGGTCGCCTATGAGTTCTTCGAGCCCGAAGACCAGCGGGCTTGGGATGCGATCGTTCGCGCCTTTCCCGGTGAGCGGGTGTCGCTGAGCGGCTGGTCGGACGACCGCAACAAGATTGTCGTGCTGGTGGATTTGCCCACCGAGGGTCCCGGTTACGCCCTTGTGGATCTTGAGACCAAGAAGGCGACCTGGATCGGCCAGCTCTACCGCGGGCTGAAGCCGGAAGACATTTCGCCCGTGCGCAGCGTCGCGTTCAAGGCCGCCGATGGTCTGGCTCTGACGGCCTATCTCACCGTACCCAGGGGGCGGGAGGCCAAGAATCTTCCCCTCGTGGTGCTGCCGCATGGGGGCCCCGCGGCGCGCGACAGCCTGGCCTTCGACTGGTGGGCGCAGGCGCTGGCTTCGCGCGGATACGCCGTCTTGCAGGTGAATTTTCGAGGCTCATCAGGTTTCGGCGACCCGTTCATGGCGGCCGGCTATGGCGAGTGGGGCGGCAAGATGCAGACCGATCTCTCGGACGGCGTGGCGCATCTGGCGGACCAGGGCGTCATCGATCCCGCGCGGGTCTGCATCGTTGGCGGCAGCTATGGGGGATATGCCGCGCTGGCGGGGGTGACTGTGCAATCAGGTGTCTATCGCTGCGCGGCTTCGGTCGGGGGCATATCCGATCTGCGGCGACTGGCCGGTTGGCTGAAGTCGCAGAAGGGCGCCTTGGTTCAGCGCCAGTGGTTTCGCTATATGGGCTCTGACGACGCGGGGGATCCAAAGCTGCGCGACCGCTCGCCAGTGCTTTTGGCCGATCGTGTCACCGCGCCGGTGCTTCTGGTTCATGGCGAGGACGACACAGTTGTCCCCTTCGAACAGAGCAGCGGGATGTCAGAGGCCCTGCGCAAGGCTGGCAAACCCGTCGAGCTGGTGACCCTGCCGGGAGAGGACCACTTCCTCTCCCGGGGTGAGACCCGCCGTCGGATGCTCCAGTCGGTCGTGCGCTTTCTTGAAACCCACAATCCGCCCTAGGGCCTGACGCACTCAGAACGTCTTGCGTAGACCCAGCGACAGGATGGCGCCTTCGCCGTTCACGTCGCCGCGCAGGCGGGTGACGGTCTGGGCCGGCGTGCCTTCATAGAAGGTGGTGTCGTGATTGATCCGGCTCTCGTCGAAGCTGATGTAGGCCAGCGCGGCGTCCATCTGCAGGCTGTCGGTCAGCCGGGCTGTGGCGCCGACGCCATAGAGCCAGCGGTCGCCGTCCGGCACCCGGGCGGTGCGCAGGTCATCGGGCGTCGGGGTGGGATCGAATTGCGCCCCGGCCCGCAGGGTCAGGGCGGGATTGACTATGTAGTCAACACCCACGCCGCCGCTGGTCACGTCCTTGTAGCGCTGGGGCAGGGTCTGGTTGACGCTCGCCGAGGTGACCTCGATGGCGTCGAACTCGCTCCAGCCGATCCGGTTGACCTGGGCGTTCAGGGCCAGGCGCTCGGTGGCTTGCCAGCGGGCGCCGAAGGTGGCGATCCACGGGGTCGAGAAGGCCGCCGAGCCGGCCGTGTCGGTGTTGAACGGCGCGAGCGGACCGGCGAGGCCGACCACCCGGACATCGCCCTCCAGGTCATGCTCGATGGCGCTGCGATAGCTGGCCCCGAAGGTCAGGGCGTTGAAACGCGCCTGGGCGCCGACGGTCCAGCCGAAGTCCCAGCCGTTCCCCTTCAGTTGCGAGACGCCGTCCGGCGCGCCCGGCGCGAGGTTGGGATAGGCGGTGGACAGGGTCGCCTCGGTGTACTGGGCGCTGACGCCGGCGCCCAGGTCGAGCCAGTCGGTGACCTGCATGGCGCCGGTCAGCTGCATGTCGGCCGTGGTCAGCCCCGACTCCAGGCCGTCATAGCGGGCCCAGGCGTTGTCCCGATACTCGGTGGTGAAGTTGTAGGGGGCGGCCACCGACAGGCCGAGCGCGAAGCGATCGCCCACCGGGGTGGCGATGGCGAAGTTGGGGATGACGCCGTTCTGAATGGGGTTGAAGGCGCGGGGCTCGCCCTGCACCGGCACGGTCACGCCGCCGGGATAGGTGATGGTCGAGCCGTCATTGACCACCTGGGCGTCCACAAACACGGCGTGGGCGCCCACATAGACCTCCCGGGGGGACCGGGCGATGGCTGCAGGGTTCCACCACAGGGACGAGACGCCCGTGTCAGCGACCTCGCCGGTAAAGGCGCGGCCCGCGCCCCGCACCGACTGTTCCTGCAGGTAGAAGCCGCCGGCGAGGGCGGGGACGGCGGTCAGGCTCGTCGCGCCCGCGAGCGCCAGGACAAGGGCCTTTTTCATGATGGGACTCCACGCAAACAAGGGGGTTTCCCGGGCGCGATGCGCCCGGACTTGGCTGGGGAAGGGGTGAACGCCGGTTTTGTTGCGTCGCCGAGCGGGGGAGGGGGGTTGCAGAAAGCCGGTTCGCCCCGCTTGTGTGGCTCATTGGCCACACCTATCTCTGGAGCCGACGAGGGCTTGCGCTTGCTCAAAGGCAGGCCCGGTCAATCCGCCTAACGAGGGGATGCCATGAACATCGACGTCTATTCCGATCGCGCCAAACAGGCGATCCAGTCGGCCCAGAGCCTCGCGCTCGCCCGCCGGCACCAGCAACTCGCCCCCATCCACCTGCTCAAGGTTCTGCTCGAGGAGAAGGACGGGCTGTCCCGCGCCCTGATCCAGAGCGCCGGCGGCCGGCCCGACGAGGCCGACGCCGCCGTTGAGACGGCCCTGGCCAAGCGGGCCAAGGTCGAAGGGGGCTCAGGCCAGCTCTATATGGCGCCCGAAAGCGCCCGGGTCTTCGCCAAGGCCGAGGCCGACGCCAAGACCGCCGGCGACGCCTTCGTGACCACTGAGCGCTTGCTGCTGGCCATTGCGGCCGAAGGGGGCGAGGCGGCCGACGCCCTGAAGAGCGCGGGCGTCAAGGCCAACGCCCTGGAGAGCGCCGCCAGCGACGTCCGCAAGGGCCGCACCGCCGATTCCGCCTCGGCCGAAGAGGGCTATGACGCGCTCAAGCGCTACGCCCGCGACCTGACCCAGGCCGCCCGTGACCAGAAGCTCGACCCCGTCATCGGCCGGGACGAGGAAATCCGCCGCACCATCCAGGTGCTGTCGCGGCGCACCAAGAACAATCCCGTCCTGATTGGCGAACCCGGCGTCGGCAAGACCGCCATCGTCGAGGGTCTGGCCCTGCGGATCGTCAATGGCGACGTGCCCGAGAGCCTGAAGGACAAGAAGCTCCTGTCCCTGGACATGGGCTCCCTGATCGCAGGCGCGAAGTACCGCGGCGAATTCGAGGAGCGGCTGAAGGCCGTGCTCAACGAGGTGACCGCCGCCGAGGGCTCGATCATCCTGTTCATCGACGAGATGCACACCCTGGTGGGCGCGGGCAAATCCGAAGGCGCCATGGACGCCTCCAACCTGCTGAAACCCGCCCTGGCGCGGGGCGAACTGCACTGCGTCGGCGCCACGACGCTGGATGAGTACCGCAAGCATGTGGAGAAGGACGCGGCCCTGGCCCGCCGCTTCCAGCCGGTCTTCGTGTCCGAGCCGACGGTGGAGGACACCATCTCCATCCTGCGCGGCCTGAAGGAGAAGTACGAGGTCCACCACGGGGTGCGGATTTCCGACAGCGCCATCGTCGCCGCCGCCACCCTGTCCAACCGCTACATCGCCGACCGCTTCCTGCCCGACAAGGCCATCGATCTGGTGGACGAGGCCGCCAGCCGGGTGCGCATGGCCGTGGATTCCAAGCCCGAGGAGCTGGACGAGATCGACCGTCGGATCGTCCAGCTGAAGATCGAGCGCGAGGCCCTGACCCGGGAGACCGACGCGGCGTCGAAGTCGCGGCTGGAAAAGCTCGAGGACGAACTTGTCGAGCTGGAAGCCGAATCCGCCGGCATGACCGGCCGCTGGAAAGCGGAGAAGGACAAGCTGAGCTCAGCCGCCCAGATCCGCGAGGCCCTGGACCGGCTGCGCGCCGAACTGGTCGCGGCGCAGCGCCGGGGCGACCTGCAGCGGGCCTCGGAGATCGCCTATGGCGAGATCCCGCCCCTGGAGCGGAGCCTGGCTGAGGCCGAGACCGCCGCGGCCGAGGAGCCGGTCAGCCCCGAGGTGGTCGACGCCGAGCAGATCGCCGCGGTGGTCAGCCGCTGGACCGGCGTGCCCGTCGACAAGATGCTGGAGGGCGAGCGCGAAAAGCTCCTGTCCATGGAGGACTATCTCCGGGGCCGGGTGGTGGGCCAGGAGGAGGCGCTGGTCGCCGTCTCCGACGCCGTCCGCCGCGCGCGCGCAGGCCTTCAGGATCCCAACCGGCCCATCGGCTCGTTCCTGTTCCTCGGTCCCACCGGGGTCGGCAAGACCGAGCTGACCAAGGCCCTGGCCGAGTTCATGTTCGACGACGAGCAGGCCATCACCCGCCTCGACATGAGCGAGTACATGGAGAAGCACTCGGTCAGCCGCATGATCGGGGCGCCTCCGGGCTATGTCGGCTATGACGAGGGCGGGGCGCTGACCGAGGCGATCCGCCGCCGGCCCTATCAGGTGATCCTGTTCGACGAGGTCGAGAAGGCACACCCTGATGTGTTCAACATCCTGCTGCAGGTGCTGGACGACGGCCGGCTGACCGATGGCCAGGGGCGGACGATCGACTTCCGCAACACCCTGATCATCATGACTTCGAACATGGGCTCGGAGTTCCTGGCCGCCCAGGCCGAGGGCGAGCCGGTCGAGGCCGTGCGGCCCATGGTCATGGATGTCGTCCGCAGCCACTTCCGGCCCGAGCTGCTGAACCGGATCGACGAGATCATCCTCTTCAAGCGGCTGGGCCGGGCGGAGATGGACAATATCGTCGGCATCCAGCTGCAGCGGGTCGAGAAGATGCTGGCCGACCGCCGGATGGCGCTGTCCCTCGACGCCTCAGCCATGACCTGGCTGGGGGACAAGGGCTACGACCCGGTCTATGGCGCCCGCCCGCTCAAGCGGGTGATCCAGAAGGCGCTGATCGACCCCATCGCCCGCAAGCTGCTGGCTGGTGATCTGGAGGACGGATCGGTGATCGAGGTGCGCGCCGGGGCAGACGGCCTGACCATCGGCCGCGCCCAGGTCCACTAACGAGGGAGTCCACTGACGAGGGACTAGCCTGCCGCAGACAGAGCGCCCTTCCTGCCCCGCAGGGAGGGCGTTTTGCTGTCAGCTGTCGGCCTGCTGGAGGCGCCGGGCCGCGTAGACGTCCGCCAGGGTCAGGCCCAGAAGTACGCCGTAGAACACCGCCAGGCCCTGCCACTCCCGCCGGGTCGACGGCCGGGCCTTGAGCAGGACTGCGACCTGGCCGGCGATGTTCAGGCCATGGGCGGCCAGCCAGCGCTTGTCGCCCCCGTCCAGCAGCAGGCCGGCGCCGGCGGACATCTCCCGAAGGCCAAGGGTCCTGACCATGGAGGCTTCCCCCAAGCCGGTGCGACCAGCGATTGCGGCCGGTCGCGCCGTCTTGATCAGGCCGATAGCGAGGCTCGCCAGCCCCAGCGCATAGATGGTCGGGCGGGCGGCGGCGGGGGTTTTGGGAAGCGAGGCCATGGTCCTGAAAGGACGACGCCCGCCGCCGGGTTCCGGCGACGGGCGAAAAGGCGTCTCACGCTTGCGTCAGCGCGCCTAGAGGTCGATGGGGCTGATCCGGCCGCCGCGGGTGACGACGCGGCGCATGATGGCCACGCTCTCACCGGCGCCAGCCGAGGGCCGCGCCACCGTGATCACGAACCAGGCGCCGTCGGGCAGGTTGGAGAAGGTGAAGCGGTCGGCGGCGTCGCAGGTGCTGCGGCGCACGAAGGAGGAGTAGTCGTCATTGGGCGCCGAAGGGGTACGGGCGCGCACCTCGTCCGCCGGCAAGGCGGCGGCTTCCGGCGACGAATAGAGGATGGTCATCCGCCGACGGGTCCAGGGCGTCTCCGGCGTCAGCACCACGCCGGCGCCTGAGCAGGTGAAGCGGGTCGCGCCCTGGCGATAGGTCAGCCGGCCATCAATGGTGTTTCGGCCAGGAACGGCCGACCAGGAGAAGTCCTCCTGCCGGAAGACCGTGGGCGAAGGCGCCCCCATACCGGGCGGAGGGGGCGGCGGACCCATGGTGGGCGCGCAGGCCGTAGCCAGGGCGAGCGTGGCGGAGATCGCCAGAAGACGGAGCTTGGACATGGGGCGACCATAATTAAGGACTGTGACAGAAGCCAACACTTGATGCGTCACGGGGCCGCAGGCCGCGCCTAGTCGTCGCCCCCAGGACGTCCTCGTGCGGCCTTGACTGCGCCCCGCCGGGTCTTGCTCTCCAACCGGCGCTTCTTGGAGGCGAGGGTGGGGCGCGTCTTCTTCCGGGGCGGCGGCGGCGGTTCGGCCGCCTTGCGGATCAGCTCGATGAGGCGATCGTGAGCGTCAGCCCGATTGCGCTCCTGGGTGCGGAACCTCTCGGCCAGCAGGACCAGCACCCCTTCCTGGGTCAGCCGCCGTCCCGCCAGCCGGGCCAGCCGGGCGCGGACCGGTTCCGGCAGGGTGGGGGAGTTCCAGACGTCGAAGCGCAGCTCCACGGCGGTGGAGACCTTGTTGATGTTCTGTCCCCCCGGGCCCGAGGCGCGGACGAAACGCAGCGAGATCTCGTCCTCCTCTATGGCCAGGGTCTCATTGATCTTCAGCAGGGGCATGGGGCTGTTCGGACTGGGCGAGCGGCGCAGCGCCCGCACGGGGCGGCCGGGTTCAGGCCCCGCCCTTGCAGGCCGGGCAGAGGCCGCGGGCCTCCAGAGTCACCGTGCGCACGGCGTAGCCCGCGGCCTCGGCGGCGGCGAACTGCGGGGCGAAGTCGGGCTCGAATTCCTCGGCCGTGCCGCAGCATTCGCAGATCAGGAAGGCCGCCCGGTGACTGGTCCCCTCCATCCGGCAGGGGACATAGGCGTTCAGGCTCTCGATGCGGTGGGCGAAGCCCAGGCGCTCAAGGAATTCCAGGGCGCGATAGACCGTCGGCGGCTTGGCCGGCTCCCCGTCCTGCCCGTAGGCGGCGATCAGGTCGTAGGCCTTCATCGGCCCGTCGGCCTCCAGCAGCAGTTCCAGGACGCGCCGCCGCGGGGGGGTCAACCGTTCCCGCGTGCGCTCGCACTTGGTCTCGGCGGCCGCCACGGCGCTCGCCAGGGCTGCGCCCTCCAGACCAGGCTGCGCACTTTCGGTGTGGTGGCAATCGACTCCCATGCACAGCAGCTAATCATTCCGCAAATTCCGCGCAACCAGCTTGACGACGGGTTATGTTATTTCATAACGCATTGGTTCCGTTTCCAGAACAGGTCGACCCCATGCGCAAATCTCTCCTTCTCGCCTCCGCCGGCCTTCTGGTCGCAGCGGGTCCGGCCCTGGGCCAGACCTCGGGCCGCGGAAATGAGATCTCTGAGGTGGTGGTGACGGCCGCGCCCTTTGTGGTCTCCCTCGACTCGGTGACGACCAGCGTCGACGTCCTCAACCGAGACGATCTGGACACCGCCAACGCCGGGGGCCTGGGCGAGGCGCTCAGCGATCTGCCCGGCGTGCGCTCCAGCTTCTTTGGTCCGGGCGCCAGCCGGCCGGTGATCCGGGGTCTGGCCGGACCGCGGGTTCTGGTTCTCACCAACGGCGTCGGCATGGTCGACGCCAGCGCCCTGTCCCCGGACCACCAGGTGGCCGTCGACCCGCAGGAAGCGCGCCGGATCGAGGTGCTGCGCGGGCCGGCGGCTCTGGCCTATGGCGGCTCGGCCATCGGCGGCGTGGTAAATGTGATCGACGATCGGATCGCTGAGGCCCCTGTGGACGGGATCAAGGGCCGGGTTTTCGGCGCCATTTCCAGCGTCGACACCGGGGAGATGGCGTCGGGCGCCCTGAAGGCCGGGACCGGCCCGTGGGTGTTCAGCCTCGACGCCCTGCGCCGCCAGACCGAGGACTATGATGTGCCGACCGGGGCGGAGTCCCGTCGCCAGCTGGTCGCCGAGGGCGAAGAGTACCTTGGTCCGCAGTCGGGTCATGTGGAGAACACCGCCGTCACCATCGAATCCTATGGGGCGGGCGTGTCTTATGTGGGCGAGCGCGGCTTCCTGGGTCTGGCCGTAAAGCAGACTGACAGCCGCTACGGGGTGCCGGGGCATGCCCACGAGCATGGCCATGACGACGATCATGATGACCACGACGACCATGAGGATGAGGACGACCACGGCGAAGAGGAAGGCGTCCGCATCGACCTGAAGCAGACCCGCTATGACCTGCGTGGCGGCATGAATCTGGCCCTTGGCCCGTTCGAGCGCCTGCGCGTCTCCGGTGGCTATGCCGACTACGAGCATGTGGAGATCGAAGACGGCGCCCCGGCCACCCGGTTCCTGTCCGAGGGCTGGGAGGGACGGCTGGAGCTGGTCCAGGCCGAGCGCAATGGCTGGCAGGGCGCGGTTGGCCTGCAGGCCCTGACGCGGGACTTCGACGCCCTGGGCGATGAGGCCTATGTGCCGGCGGTCGAGATCAACGAGGCCGGCATCTTCACCCTTCAGCGTCTCGACCGCGGCGGCTGGGGCGTCGAGGGCGGGCTGCGGTTCGACCGGCGCTCCCTGGAGACCGCCGCGGTCAAGGCCGAGTTCGACAATGTGTCGGCCAGCTTCGGCGCCTTCGCGCGACCGGCGGCCGGCTGGTACGCCGGTTTCAGCCTCTCGCGCACCGCCCGCGCCCCCACGGAGGCCGAGCTGTTCGCCGACGGCGCCCATATCGCCACGCGCGCCTATGAGGTCGGGAACCCGAACCTGGACTCCGAGGTCTCCTACGCCCTCGACGCGACCCTGCACTATGACGGCGGTCCCTGGGACGCCGATCTCCACGCCTTCGCCGTGCGCTATGAGGGCTTCATCGATCTGCGGCCCACCGGCGCCGAGGACGCCGAGAGCGAGCTGGGCATCTTCACCTACCAGCAGACCGACGCCGAGTTCTGGGGCGGCGAGGCCGAGGTCGCCTATCGCCTCTGGCAGGACGGCGATCGGAGCTTCACCCTGGAAGGCGCAGCTGACTATGTGCGCGGCGACACCGATCTGGGCGCCCCGGCCCGGATCCCGCCCTGGTCGGCGACCGGTCGGGCGATCTTCGCCACCGGCTGGTGGACGGGCAAGCTTGAGCTGCGTCAGGTGGGTGAGCAGACCCGGGTGGCGCAGGGCGAATTGCCCACCGACAGCTACCGGATGATCAACGCCTCGGTGGTGGTCCGCCCCACTGACGGCTTCAAGGTCTTCCTGGAAGGGCGCAATCTGAACGACACCGAGGCCCGCGAGCACGCCTCGTTCCTCAAGGACCTGGCGCCCCTGCCTGGGCGCAGCTTCCGGCTCGGTGTGGGCTACACCTTCTAAAAGCCTGGGGCTAAAAGCCTGAGGTCACAGCCCGAACGAAAAGACCCCCGGAAGCCTGGCTTCCGGGGGTCTTGCTTTGGTCCAGAGGCGATCAGGCCTCTTCGGTCTCATTGGCCGGCGGCGCGGCGCCTTCGCCGCCCTCGAAGCTGCGCGGGGCGCGGCGACGGCGGGGCTTGCGGGCGGGCTCTTCGCCCTCGGCCTTGGGGGGCTCAGGACTGCGGGCCTGCAGGAAGGCTGGGGCTTCGCTGGCGCCGCCCTCGGCGTCCCGCAGCATGGGACCGTCCGGCGCCGGGGTCGAGGCGGGCGCGCCCAAAGGCGTGGCCTGCGGCTCGACCACCGCCATGGGATCGCGTTCGGTCCGCGGTTCCCGCTCGGCGCGTTCCCGACGCTCGTCGCGTTCACGCCAGCGGTCGCGGCGGGGCGGGCGGTTTTCGTCGCGACGGGCCTCATCACGGCGAGGCTCGTCCCGGCGGCCTTCATCCCGGCGACCTTCGTCCCGGCGCGAGTCGTCGCGGCGGGGCTCATCCCGGCGACCTTCGTCGCGGTCGCGGCCATTGCGGCCTTCGCCTTCGGACTCGGTGTCGCCTTCGGGCGGGTCAGAGGCGTAGGGCAGGCCCTGGCCGCTCTCGTCCTCGAAATCGATGTCGAGGCCCGACGTCACCTGGTCGCGGCCGAGGATCTCGCTGGGCGAACGCTGGGGCTGCATGGCCCGCAGCAGGCGGAAATAGTGTTCGGCGTGCTGGAGGTAGTTCTCCGCCAGCACCCGGTCGCTGGACGACGTCGCGTCGCGGGCCAGCTGCTGGTACTTTTCGAAGACGTGCTGGGCGTTGCCCCGCACCTTGACGCCGTCGGGCCCGTTCGAATCGAAGGCGCGGTTCGCGTTGTGCTGCTGGGGCTTATTCCCGCCACCTCCGCGATTGCGCCCGCGCTGACGCTTCATGCCCTTGAAATCTCTCATATTCGGTAACCGTCTTGCGCCGCGTCCAGGGCTTGACCTTCAGGACGTGCGGCTGCGTGAGCCTCATCTCGGGATCGGGCGTTGCGCCCAAGGTTCCGTGTTGAAGACGTAAATTATCCCCGTCATCCGCCCGGACCTGGGAGCGCCCGTCGCAACGCGGCGCCTGCCGGCTTGGCTGATCTCCCGGTGTCGGGATTCGGGCCTGTTTCACCGGCGATTTGGGTGGAGACAATTAGGGATGTAGCGGCTCAGGCCGGAGTTTCCAAGGCTCTTTTTTCACCGAGCACCACGCGGTCCAGTCCGGCAAGGTCCTGCTGGGTGCGGACTTCGGCGGCGCCGGCCTGGCGGAACAGGTCCTCCACGGCGGTCTTCTGGTCATAGCCGATCTCGACGGCGAAGCGCCCGCCGGGTTTGAGCACCCGCAGGATCTCCGGCGCCAGGCTGCGATAGGCGTCCAGGCCGTCAGGGCCGCCATCCAGGGCCAGGCGGGGCTCGTGGACGCGGACCTCCGGCTCCAGGGTCTCAATGACGTCACTGGCGATGTAGGGCGGGTTGGCGGTGACGATGTCGAAGCTGGCGTCGGAAAGGCCCTGGGTCCAGTCGCCGCGCAACAGGGCGCAGCGGCCGGCGAGGCCGAGATGGGCGGCGTTGTCCCGGGCCACCGCCAGGGCGTCCTCAGAGACATCCACCCCCAGCCCCTTGGCGTTGGGTCGCTCGGCGAGGATGGCCAGCAGAATGGCGCCTGAGCCCACCCCCAGATCCAGGATCGACATGCGGTCATGCTCGGCCGTGGCCTTCAGCACCGCATCCACTACGCACTCGGTGTCGGGGCGGGGCGTCAGGACGTCCGGCGTCACCTGCAGCATGATCTTCCAGAAGCCCTTGCGTCCCAGGATGTGGCTGACCGGCTCCCGGCGCGACCGGCGCTCCAGATAGTCCTCCAGCCGCGCCTCCTGTTCGGGCGTCAGCAGGCGGTGGGGATCGGTGACGATGTCCAGGCGGGTGGCGTCGGCGGCGGCTTCCACCAGCAGGCGGGCGTCGATCACGGGCCCGGACAGGCCCACGGCCTCCAGGCGGGCCTTGGCCTGTCCCCAGGCCTTGAGCAGGGTCAGGGTCATGCGGTGGCGCCTCCGATGGCGTGGCCTGGCGCCGTCGTTTCGACCTGCGGCTGGCTGCAGGCGTCGCCGACGCTGGCGGCGCCTTCGCGGGTCACGTGCACATAGACGCCGCAGAACATGTGGCCGTAGTGGTCGAACAGGGCCTTGGTGATTTCCATGTCGCGCACGCCAAGCGCCGGGTCCACATCTGTGGCCGCGCAGCGGACGATGGGCTTGAAGACCTGCGCCTGGGCCCAGCCGACCATCATGCTGGCGCCGGCCCACTGGTTCTCCACCCAGGGGGGCCAGCCCTCCACATAGATGTTGGCGCGAAACCGCAGGGGATCGATCTCCCGGCCGAGCTTCTGTTCCAGATCGCGGACGCTGGCCAGGTTGAGGATGGAGACGTCGCCGCGGGGGTGGTCCATGAACCGGTGTCCCGGCGCCTGCAGGACCCGCAGGGGTCCGCGGGCCTCGTCGCCCAGCAGGCGGGTCAGCCAGTCGGCCAGAGCCTCCCGTCCCGCCTCGTCCGCCAGCCTCGCCGACAGGTCGGGCAGGCCCGGCGCGCTGACGCTCAGGACCTGGGTCTCCTCATCATATCGCGTGGCGGCGCGCGCCACCTGGGGCAGGGCCGCCAGCACGGCGAACTTCTGCTTGGGCACGAAGGCCGGCGCTTCGGGATCGAAGCCCGAAGGACCCGTCTCCACGGCGTAGAGCCGGTCGCAGGGAAAGGGCGCGCCGGCGCTCAACTGGGCGCGCGCCAGCGGCTCGGGGGTGAACCCCTTCACAGGATGACGATAGAGGGCTGCGATATGTCCGGCCATGCGCCTCTGTTGCCGCAAGGCGCCCAGCCTCACAAGAGGCCACGCGATGGGGGAACGGCGATGCGTGCGGGGGGTTTGATGGAAGACCCATGCCTGCCCCCGCCAAGCCTCCGCAGAAATCGCCCCGCGCCGCCGTCGTTCTGCGACGGGGCGCCGTGCTCGCGCCGTGGCTGGCCCTGGCCGGCCTCGCGCTGTGGCGGAAGCGGCCGCCGCCGATGGTCCCCGAGCCACCGCCTGGCCTCAGTCGACCTGCCGGAAGCGATCCCGAGCAGATCGCCGCCGAGGAGCCCGGCCGGGGACGGCTTGCGGGCCACCCGCGGCAGATTCCGCCCCACGGCTGGAAGGATGTGATCTGGCGCACCGTCGCGGAGATCAACCGAGATCAGCTGCCGCGGGTGGCGGCCGGGGTGACCTTCTACACCCTGCTGGCCATCGTGCCGGCCCTGGCGGTGTTCGTATCCCTCTATGGCCTGTTCGCCGACATCAGCCAGGTGCAGACCCAGCTCGCGCAGATGTCCCGGGTCATCCCCGGCGATGTGCTGGACATAGTCGGCGACCAGATGCGCCGCCTCGCGGTGGAGCGGAAGGCCAATCTCAGCCTGGCCTTCGCCTTCAGCCTGCTGATCTCGGTGTGGACCGCCAGCAACGCCGTGCGCGCCCTCGTGGAGGGGGTGAATATCGCCTATGACGAGCGGGAAAAGCGCAACATCGTCCAGCTGATGGCGATCACTTACGCCGCCACCTTCGGGGCCCTGACCTTCCTCATCCTGGTCACCGGTCTGCTGGTGGCCGTGCCGATCGCCATGACCCTGCTGGGGCTCGGCGATCTGGCGGTCATCTGGGTTCCGCTGCGATGGGCGGTGCTGCTGGCGGTGGCTGCAGCCGCCTTCACCCTGCTCTATCGCTACGGGCCCTGTCGCGCGCTGGCGCGCTGGCGCTGGGTCATTCCAGGGGGCGTGTTCGCCTCGGTGGCCTGGCTGGGCGGTTCCCTGATCTTCTCATGGTTCCTGAACAACATCGCCCGGTACGACGCCACCTATGGCTCCCTGGGGGCGGTGATCGGCTTCATGATGTGGATCTGGATTTCTTCCATGATCGTTCTCGTCGGCGCCGAGCTGAACGCCGAGATCGAGCACCAGACGGCGCTGGACTCCACTACCGGCCCCGAAGCTCCCCTGGGCGAGCGCGGGGCGACCATGGCCGACACCGTGGGCAAGGCGCTGCCGACCACGCTCGCCGACGCGATGGGCCGTGTCAGGACGGGCGCCGGCGGTCTGGTGGCCCGACTTCGCCGCGGGAAGGCTAGTTGAACTCGTCTTCCAGGGCCGCCAGCCGGCCGGCTTGATCCTCGGCGATCAGGGGTTCGATGACATCGTCCAGGCTTTCGCCCTCGATGATCTTCGGCAGGTTGTAGAGGGTCAGGTTGATCCGGTGGTCGGTGACCCGCCCCTGCGGGAAGTTGTAGGTCCTGATCCGTTCGGACCGGTCGCCGGACCCCACCTGGCTCTTGCGGGCGTCGGCGCGGGCGGTGTCGAGGGCCTCGCGCTGCTGATCGTACAGCCTGGCCTTCAGAACCTTCAGGGCCCGGGCCCGGTTCTGGTGCTGGGACTTTTCCGACGAGGTCACCACGATGCCGGTGGGCAGGTGGGTGATACGGACGGCGGAGTCAGTCTTGTTCACGTGCTGGCCGCCGGAGCCGGAGGCGCGATAGGTGTCGATCCGCAGGTCCGCGTCGTTGATCTCGATCTCGACGTCCTCGACCTCGGGCAGCACGGCGACCGTGGCGGCCGAGGTGTGGATCCGCCCGCCTGCCTCGGTCTCAGGCACCCGCTGCACCCGGTGGACGCCGCTCTCGAACTTCAGCCGACCGAACACCCCGTCGCCGGTGATGGCGGCGATGATCTCCTTGTAGCCGCCGACCTCGCCCTCGGAGACCGAGTCGATCTCCACCCGCCAGCCCCGGGTCTGGGCGTAGCGCTGGTACATGCGGAACAGGTCGCCGGCGAACAGGGCGGCCTCATCGCCGCCGGTGCCGGCGCGGACCTCCAGGATGGCCGAGGCGTTTTCGTCCTTGTCCTTGGGCGCCAGCAGCAGGGCGACCTGACGCTCCAGCTCGGGCAGACGCTCATGAAGCTCGGCCAGCTCCTCCCGGGCGAGACCGGCCATTTCGCGGTCGGACGACGCCGCCATCTGCTCGAGGTCCGGCGCCTCGGCCCGGGCCTTCAGCAGGGTCTGCACCGCCTCGGCGACGGGGCGCAGCTCGGCATGCTCCTTGGACAGGCGGACGATCTCGGCGCCGTCGGCGGCCGCGCCCATGCGCGCCTCGATCTCATGGTAGCGGTCGAGCACCTGGTCGAGCCGGGCCTGGGGAAGTCGCACGATCTTGAAGCACCTGTTGAACGAAGTCCGCCTATCTAGCGTCGGCCGGGGCCGCCGACAAACCAGGAACCACTTGTCACCCTCGGTCGCCGCGATGCAGCATGGTTAAGCTGTGACGACGAGCTGCGCCTGTGGGGGGCGGGCCACTGTTCGCCGAGGGTGTCTTCGCCATGGGAGCCTTGTTCCCGGTCACATGCCCCCATTGCGGGGCTGCGACCGCTGTCGCGCCGGAGGTCTTTCACCGCTGGTGGCCCTGCAAGGGTCGCTCGGAACTTGCCGCCAGCCTGCCGGGGAAACTGCTGCCCGACCAGGACGCCCGGGCGGTGTTCAGCGCCATGTGCCCGGCCTGCGACGGGCCGCTGGCCCTGGTCCTGACGGCCCGGGGCGGCCTGCTGAGCGCCCTGGTGTCCAGGCCAGGGGTGCCGGGCGCCCGCAGCCTGGAGAGCATCGAGGCCAATGAGGTCAGCAAGGTCGAGGTCTATCGCCCCGACCGGCCAGCCAAGCCGCCTCTGGTGGCGCTGCCCCCTGGGCTTCCAAGGGACTTTGACGCGACCTTGAAGCGGCTGGCCGAGGATGCGGCGCGGCCGGACCGCGGCGCGACGGCGGCGGCGGGGTGTCGATGGCTGCTTGACGAGGTGTTGAGCGATCTCGGCTATCCGCCTGCGGCGTCGGTCAAGCCTTCAGGGGGCCTTCTGGCGCGGCTGTTTGGACCAGCGCCCCGACCGGAGCCGGCGATCAAGGGCAGACTGCGCAAGGCGTGCGAGGGGGGCAAGCTGCCGCGTTGGGCGCTGACCCGGGCGGATGGACTGGACCTCGACGCGAAAACGCCGCCGTCATCAGCGACGCCCTATGTGAACTATCTGGCGGCGGTGCTTCGCGCCGCCTATCCAGGGCTCTGACAGGGAAGGCGCCGACGCGAGCGCCGCCGCCTTCCCGCAGAAAAGCCTCGCCCTAGGCGCGGACGCCGCTCATCGGCGCCGAGCCGAACGCGCCCAGCTTCACATTGCCGCTCATGGAGTCGCCGGCGACCTTGGCTTCGAATTCCAGGGTCATGGGCATGGGCGAAGTGATCTGGGTGGACCAGGTCAGGGTGTCGCCATTGACCTTACCTTCGACGGACTGGGTGCCCATCTGGCCCGAGGTGGTGCCGGTGAAGGTGTCGCCATTGGTGGTGATGACGGCGTCGACCGTCTGCGCCCCCATCGGCGTGTTGATCGTAATCTTCCAGTTGCCGTCTGCGGACATGACGTCCTCCCCATTTGTTGGAGCCGGCACCTAATCAAGTGCCGGAGGGCCGCGCAAGCGTGACGCTAGCGTCAGCTTTGGCGTCGCCGTCGGGTTCGCCGAGGGAGATGCCGGCCTGACGCAACCGCGCCAGCATGGAGATCAGTCGTCCATAGGTCTCGTTGGCGCCCGAAAGCATTTCGGCCCGGGTGAAGATGGCCGAGGGGACCACCAGGCCGCCGGGGCGCCGCTCCAGAAGACCGGCCTCGACCAGGGTCTCCACGTAGGGATCCTGCACTGTTCGGGGCATACACAGGTGCGTCGATAGATCGGCCTCGCTGATCGGCCGCCGCTGGCTGTCAGGCGGTATGTCGTGCAGGGCGGCGTAGCGATCGGTGGTCGACCGAAGATGCGCCGTGTTGGCCGTCCAGACGCCGGTGAAGACCAGGAGCGCCACGACATCGCCCCCGTGCAGGCGGGCCATCTCGCTCAGCAGGTCGATGAACTCGTAGGCCAGGATCCGGCTGGTCAGGCGTCGGTTATCGGGGGGCGCCGTCATGGAACGCTACTCGAAAAGGAGCGGGAGGCCGCCCAGGTTTACTCTGCCGCGAGGGTCGCTGACTCCGCCGCCGCCAGCTCGGCCGCGCGGGCCTCCACCAGTTCGACGATGTGGTCGACCATGTGCTCATTGTCCATCTTATGGTCGGGCTTGCCGGCCATATAGATCATGCCCGAGCCCTTGCCGCCGCCGGTGAATCCCAGGTCAGTCATCAGGGCCTCGCCGGGTCCGTTCACCACGCAGCCGATGATGGACAGGCTCATTGGGGTGGAGATGTGGGCCAGCCGTTCCTCCAGGGCCTCCACCGTCTTGATGACGTTGAAGCCCTGCCGGGCGCAGGAGGGGCAGGCGATGATGTTCACGCCCCGGTGCCGCAGGCCGAGCGACTTCAGGATGTCGAACCCGACCTTGATCTCCTCCACCGGGTCGGCGGCCAGGCTGACCCGGATGGTGTCGCCGATGCCGGCCCAGAGCAGGGAGCCCATGCCGATGGCTGACTTCACCGTCCCGGTGCGCAGGGCGCCGGCCTCGGTCACCCCCAGGTGCAGGGGGCAGTCGATGGCCTCGGCCAGCATCTGATAGGCCGCCACCGTCATGAAGACGTCCGAGGCCTTCACGCTGATCTTGAACTCGTGGAAGTCGTGGTCCTGCAGGATGCGGGCGTGGCTCAGCGCGCTTTCGACCATCGCCTGGGGGCAAGGCTCGCCGTAGCGCTCCAGCAGCTCCCGCTCCAGCGACCCGGCGTTGACGCCGATGCGGATCGAGCAGCCATGGTCCTTGGCCGCCTGGATCACCTCGCGCACCCGGTCAGGGGAGCCGATATTGCCGGGATTGATCCGCAGGCACGCCGCCCCGGCCTTGGCGGCCTCGATGCCGCGCCGGTAGTGGAAGTGGATGTCGGCCACCAGCGGGACCTTGGCGGCCTTGGCGATGGTGGCGAAGGCCGCGGTGGAGTCCTCGTCAGGGCAGGAAACCCGGACGATGTCGGCGCCGGCCTCCTCCAGCTGGCGGATCTGGTCGATGGTCGCCCTGGCGTCAGACGTCAGGGTGTTGGTCATGGACTGAACGGTGATCGGCGCGTCGCCGCCCACCTCAACGGTCCCGACGCGAATCTTGCGGCTGACCCGTCGCTCTATGGTGCGCCAGGGGCGGAGATGGGTGTGATCGTGCTGGGTCATGACGCTGTGGAAAATAGCGCCTCGCGAGGTAATCCCCAAGCGCCCAGAGCGGCGATCAGTCGACCAGTCGGCTCACGGGGGTCTGGGCGGTGGCCAGCAGGCCTCGGGTCTGCCCGTCCACGAAGACCTGGAAGGCCTTCGGCTCGGACACATCGATGACCAGGCCCTTCATCTGCGGGGCGCCATAGGCTTCGCCGGCCGCCAGTTGCCGGGCGAAATAGACCGAGCCATCGGCGCCGCGGACGATCAGGGCGGCCGATTCCCGCGCCTGCAGAACCACGGTGGCGGCCTGGGGCGGGGTTCCATAGACTGTCCCGTCGGCCTTGAAGGCCGTGGGCAGATCGGTCGGATCGACGGCGGCCTCGGGGTTTCTCGCCCGGGCCTGGTTGGAGGCGATCACCGCATCGGCCGAGCCGCCCGCTGCAGCGGCCACGTCGAGGCCAGGGGTTTCGTAGAGTTCCGGCACGGTGGACTCCACCGGCGCGGGCAGCGGGGCGCCCAGGGCCAGGGGACCCTGGGGCTCGGTCGCCGCAGCGACCTGCTCCGGCGCCGCGGCGACGGCGGGGGCGGGATCCTGAGCGTCCTGAATGCCCCGCTGGGCGAAATTCCAAACGACGATGGCGCCGATGACCAAGGCGCCGGCGACGATGGCGAAGCCCAGCCGACGATCGCCGGTGCGGCGGACGCCTACCGGCTCGCGCAGGGCGTCGTCCGTGGCCGGTTCTTCGGCCTTGAAGCGGGTGACGGCCGATTCAGCCTCGAGGCCCAGGGCCCGGGCGTAGGCGCGGACATAGCCGATGGTGAAGGGACGAGAGGGCAGATCCTCGATCCGCATCTCTTCGATCGCCGCCAGATAGGCCCGGCGAATGCGCGTGGAGTCGGCCACGTCCTGCAGCGACAGGCCACGGAATTCCCGCGCGGCCTTCAGAGCCGCGCCAATGTTCGGGCCGGAATCGAGGGTGGGCATATAGGAATCAAGAACGGTGGCGCGCGGGCTGTCATAGCTCACGTTGAAGTCGGTGACTCGGCCCGTATCGAGCGCCATGTCTGCTCGCCGCCCTCGAATAAAATTGTCACGACCAAAGGTCGCCACCCGCCCTGTCCGTTTTGCACGGAACTGTTAATTTCCCTTTTAGCATAACGCGATAGCGCGCGGAACTCAATGTCGGCCTGTGGTTGATTCTCCACGGTCAAGCTAAACCGAAAGGTAGAGTTTCCGCGCCAGGGTCTCGATCTCGTTGCGCACCGAACCGCCGGTTCCGCGGATCAGGGCGGTGACGCCACGGTGGGCCGCCTCCCGGTCGCAGGACAGCACCATCTGCTTCACCGGGCCGATGCCGGCTGGCGGCATGGACAGGCGTTCATAGCCGAGCGCCACCAGGGTGAAGGCCTCGAGGGGACGTCCAGCCATCTCCCCGCAGACCGAGACCGGGGTGCCGGTGTCGGCGCAGGCCTTCTGAATTTCGGCTAGGACCCGCAGGGCTGGCGGCGACAGCGGGTCATAGCGGTCAGCCATGCGGGCGTTGCCGCGATCGGCGGCGAACAGATATTGCAGCAGGTCGTTGGTGCCGACGGAGACGAAGTCGGTCATGGGCAGCAGGGCGTCCAGGTGCCAGATCAGCGACGGCGCCTCGATCATGGCGCCCACGTCCAGGCGGGCTGGCGCAGGCCGGCCGCGGCGCTGGGCCCAGGCCACCTCGTGGTCCACCAGGGCGCGGGCGGCGCGGAACTCGTCCACGCTGGCCACCAGGGGGAACATGATGCGCAGGGCCCGGCCCCGGGCCGCGGCGATCAGGGCCCGCAGTTGCAGGCGAAGCAGGGCGGGTCGGTCCAGCCCCATGCGGATGGCCCGCCAGCCGAGCGCCGGGTTTTCTTCCCGTTCTGCTTCCAGATAGGGCAGCACCTTGTCGCCGCCCAGGTCGAGGGTGCGGAAGGTCACCGGCAGGCCACCGGCGGCGTCCAGCACCCGGCTGTAGAGCGCGGTCTGGGCGTTGAAGCGCGGCAGCTCCTCGGCGACCATGAACTGGAACTCGGTGCGGAACAGGCCGATGCCTTCGGCGCCGGTCTCTCCCAGGATCTCCAGATCCACATCCAGGCCGGCGTTCATCAGCAGGGTGACCTTGACCCCGTCGCGGGTGAAGGCCGGCGTATCGCGCAGCTTGGCGAATTCGGCCCGGCGCTGGGACCGCACCTCGATCCGCGAGCGGATGGCCTGCACCACGTCCAGGCGCGGGCGCAGATAGGCCTCGCCGGTTTCGGCGTCGACGATCACCGGATCGCCCTCGGTCACCCGGTCGCGCAGGCCGTCCAGCCGGCCGACGCAGGGGATATCCAGGGCCCGGGCGACGATGGCCGCGTGGCTGGCTGAGGATCCCTCCTCCAGCAGGAGGCCCTTCAGCTTGTGCCGGTCATATTCCAGCAGGTCGGCTGGCCCGAGATTACGGGCGATGAGGATGGCGTCCTCGGGCAGCTCCCGGGCCACATGCCCGTCCCCGGCCAGGTGGCGCAGCAGACGGTCGGCCAGGTCTTCGAAGTCGTGCAGCCGTTCCCGCAGATAGGGATCCCGGGCCTGGCCCAGGCGCGCCCGGTGCTCCGAACGCACCCGCTCCACGGCCGCCTCGGCGGTCAAGCCATTGCGTACGGCGTCCTGCAGGGACCGGTTCCAGCCCCGGTCGTGGGCGAACATGCGGTAGGTGTCGAGCACCTCGTAGGAGGCCTCCACCAGGCCGTGCTGGCCTTCCAGCATCTCGTCCAGCTGCGCCTGCAGGCTGGAGATGGCATGGGTCAGCTTGGCTTCTTCGGCCACCACATCGTCGGCCAGCAGCTTTGACGGCGCCACCGGCGGCTCGTGCAGCACCGCCACGCCCAGCGCCAGGCCATCGGCGAACCGCGCGCCCTTCAGCCGTTCTGAGCGGTGCGGAGCAATCTCGACGCCGGACAGCTCGTCCTCGGAAATCAGTTCGCCGGCGACCATCTCGGCCAGAACCATGGCGATGATCTGGACGTCCTCGACCTCGTCCTCGGTATAGACCCGCTCGGTGCGGTTCTGGACCACCAGCACCCCGATGGCCCTGCCGCCCCGCAGCAGGGGCACGCCCAGGAAGGCGTGGTAGGGGTCCTCGCCCGTTTCCGGGCGATAGGAGAAGGCTGGATGGTTCGGTGCGTCGGCCAGGTTCAGCGGCCGGCCCAGGCGCATGATCTCGCCCACCAGGCCTTCGCCGGGGCGCATGCGGGTCAGGTGGACGGCCAGGGGATCGAGACCCTCGGTGGCGAACAGCTCCATCTCGCCGCCGGACCGGCGCATGTAGAGGGAGCACACCTCGGCGACCATGGAACGCGCAATGATGCGCACCACCATGTCCAGCCGGTCCTGCGCGGGCGCGCCGCGCTGGACGGCCTCGCGGATCTGCCGCAGCAGGCTCCGCTGTCCCCGAATGACCGCGCCGGTCATCGCCATCTTCTGGTGGTCTCCTGTCCTTCCCGAATTTCTAGCAGCATCAGACGTCGGATCAGAGACGGAATCGAGGCCGCCTGGCCATGTTCTCATTCAGGCGGACGCCGGGCTGCTCCGCAAGCCGTCCTGGACGGCAGGCGGCCAGGGGGCCATCTTCGCGGCCAACAAACATAAGTCCTCGGGGAGGGGGCCATGCGTCTTGGATTGATGCTGCTGGCGCTGGGTTGGGTCCTGGCGCTCGGCGGCGGCTGGGCGGCCCATCTGGTTCAGACGTCGGGCGGGACAGAGGTGCGCGACGTGCGCTTTCCGGCCAGCGATGGGGCGCGGCTCAGTGGCCTCCTCTACCTGCCGGCCGACGCCAGCGCCGAGGACCCCGCGCCGGCGGTGCTGCTCAGCCACGGCTATATCAACACCCGCGAGATGCAGTCGGCCTTCGCCATCGAACTGGCGCGCCGCGGCTTCGTGGTCCTGGCCATGGACATGTCCGGCCACGGCTATTCGCAAGGCACGGTCGGCGCCAACGCCTTCGGGGGACCTGCGGCTTTCGCCTATCTTCAAGGCCTGCCCATGGTGGACCGGGCCAATATCGGCATGGCCGGCCACAGCCTGGGGGGCGCGCCCATCCTGTTTGCGGCCAAGGCCAATCCGGACGGCTACCGGTCCATGGTGCTGGTGGGGTCGACGCCCGGCATCTTTGGCGCGCCGGAGGGGGAAGGCCGCGCCTTTCCGCGCAATCTGGCGGTGGTTTTCGGCCAATATGACGAGTTTCCGGACCTGATGTGGCAGGTCCCCACCGGCGGCGACATCGTCAATGCGCCCCGGCTGAAAGCCCTGTTCGCCGCCGAGGCCCCGGTAGAGCCCGGCCGCATCTACGGCGAGATCGCCGCCGGCGACGCCCGCTGGCTGCAGGTCCCGCCGATCACTCACCCGTGGGAGCATTTCTCCGGGTCTGGCGTCGGCGCGACCGTGGACTGGCTGCAGCAGACCCTGGAGGGCGAGGCGCGACCCTTGCCGGCCGACAACCAGATCTGGTTCTGGAAGGAGCTGGGGACCGGGGCGGGCCTGGTCGGGGCCGTTCTGCTGATGCTGGGGACCTTCCAGGTCCTGAGCCGCCTGACGGGTCTGCCCGACGCCCAGCCCAGGGGGCAGGCGCGCGATCGCCGGTGGTGGATCGCCCTCGTCCTGACGGCGGCGGTTCCGGCCCTGACCTATTTCCCGTTCATGGCGCTTGGCCAACTGTTCGCCGCCGGCCCCCTCTTCCCCCAGCAGGTCACCAACCAGCTCCTGGCCTGGGCCCTGATGAACGGCCTGATCACCCTGGTGCTGGCGCTGGTCCTGCGCGGGCCCGCGCCGCGTTTCCAGCACCGCTGGCTGGCCGCGCCCCTGATCGCCGCGGCCTCGGTGGGCATGGCCTATGGCGCGGCGCTCGCCTGCGACGCCCTGTTCAAGACCGACTTCCGGCTCTGGGTCCTGGCGCTGAAACCCCTGGATGGCCGACAACTGGCCTACGCCCTGGCCTATGCGGGGCCCTGGATCCTGTTCTTCCTGGTCAGCCAGCGGGCGGTCGCCGCGCGCCTCAGCCTGAAGGGCCAGGGGGCCGGCGCGGAGATGGCCGCCTGGGCGGTCGCCTTGAGCCTCGGCTTCGTCGTGCTGCTGATCCTGGAATACGGCGCCCTGTTCCTGACCGGACGGCTTTTGACCCCGGCCGAGCCGCTGAACACCATCATCGCCATCCAGTTTGCGCCGCTTCTGGCCTTGATCGGCCTGATCGGCGCCTTCGCCTACCGGCGGTCCAACTCCTATGTCCCCGGCGCGGTGATCTGCGGCCAGTTCATCACCTGGTACATTGTCGGCGGCACCGCCACTCACTGGGCGCCTGGGGCCTAGGGCGGGGTCACCAGATAGGCGCATCGTCGCGCGCCCTGCAGGATATGGTCGATCCGCTCCACCGTCGCCGGGGCCAGCGCCTCGCGGAACAGGGTGAGCTCGGAGCGGCAGAAGCCCTGGCAGGCGGTGGCGGCCGCGCAGATGGGACAGTGGTTTTCCACCAGCACATAGGTCCCGTCCCCCGCCGACGACCACTCGGCCATGTAACCCTCAGCGGCGCGCAGCCGCGTCAGGCGGTCCAGCCGGGCCTCGAGATCGGGGTCCGCGGCCAGGGCGGTCATGTAGAGCTTGCGGCTGGCGTCTTCGCGCCGGCGGATCAGGCGGTCCAGGCCGGCAGGCCCAAACTCTTCGCGCACCGCCTCCAGCAACTCCACGGTCACCTGAGCGTGGGCGTCGGGAAACCGCGCATGGCCAGCCGCCGTCAGGTTCCACACCGAGCCGGGACGCCCCACGCCGCCGCGCGCCTGTTCGCTGGCCAGAAGGCCCTGCGCCACCAGTTTTTCGGTCTGCAGTCGCACCGCTTGACGGGTGACGCCGAGATGAGCCGCCAGTTCCGCCGTGCTAGCCGGGCCGCCAGTCTTGAGGCGCAGGAGGATGGCGTCGGCGGGCGCGGTCATGGTCCGGGGGTGGGTCTCTTGATTTGACAAATATCAGCTTGCGAAAGGATCGCTGCGGGATTAGCCAGGGTCAAGTTTTTTCGCAAGCTCCAGGTTGTCGAATGCCGCCCACAGCGCCTGTCCCCGGCAGCTGGAAAGACGTGCTGGCCGAAGGTCGGTTCGCCCAGTTCGTGCTGATCTGTCTGGCGGTCTGGCTGCACGCGGCCGACAGCCTGGTCACCGCCACCATCATGCCCAGCGTCGGGGCTGACCTGGGCGGCTACGCCTATTTCGGCTGGGCCACGGCGGGCTTCCTGTTGGGCTCGGTGGTGGCCGGCGCCAGCGCGGGATGGCTGACCGGCCGCACGGGGCTGCGCCAGGCCTTTGTCCTGTCGGCGGTGATCTATGCCTTCGGCTGCCTGATGAGCGCGGCGGCGCCAGATATCTGGACCTTCCTGGGCGGGCGTCTGGTCCAGGGGCTCGGCGGCGGCTGGCTGGCCGGATTCAGCTCGGTGGCCATCGGCCTGCTGTTCCCCGACCGCACCCTGCCCCGGGTCTATGCAGCGGCCACCGGCATCTGGGGGATCGCCACCCTGATCGGGCCTCTGATGGGCGGAGTGTTCGCAGACGCCGGCCTATGGCGATGGGCCTTCTGGTCGTTTGTAATCCAGGGCATGATGGTGGCCGGCGCGGCGCTCTTCCTGCTGCCGAAGGGGGAGAAGGGGGAGGGCGGCGGCGTGCCCGCCCTGCAACTGCTGCTGATCGCCGGCGGTGTCGGCGCCATCGCCGCGGCCGACGTGCTGGGCGTCTTCAGCCTGGCGGTGATCCTCATCGCCGTGGGCCTTGCCGTCCTGGCGCTCAGCGTCAGGATCGACGCCCGGGCCAAGGTCCGGCTGCTGCCGGTCAGCTCAGGGGATTTCCGCACCATTGGCGGTCTGGGCTTCGCTACCATGTTCCTGATGACGGCGGCCTCCATGGGCTTCACCGTCTATGGCCCGGCCATCCTGCAGACCACCCGGGGCTATTCGGCGCTGGCGGCCGGCTATGTGATTGGGGTCGAAGCCCTGGCCTGGACGGCCTCGGCCCTGGCCATCGCCCACCTGACGGGTGTCTGGCGCGGGCGGATGGTGCGCCTGGGGGCGGTGCTGGCCGCCCTGGGCATCGGCCTGTGCGTCTTCGTGATCGCCGAGGGACCGCTCTGGACCCTGATCCTGGCGGCGGTGCTGCTGGGCTCGGGCTTTGGTCTGTCCTCGGCCTTCATGAACCAGATGGTGCTTTCGGCCCTGCCGGCTGCGGAGCGCGGCCTGGGCGGCGGGGCGATCAACACGGTGCGTTTCACCGGCGCGGCGGTGGGGGCGGCCGTGGCCGGCGCCCTGGCCAATCTGGCGGGGTTCGGCGAGGCCCTGACCTATGCCAGCGCCAGCGCTGCGGCGCTCTGGGTGTTCGCCGCGGCGACGCCGGTGGCGGCTGCGGCCATCTTCACCGCCTGGCGCCTCAGCCAGAAGCAGGACGCCGAGGGCGCGGCGTCCTCAGCCGCTTGAGGCTTAGAGCTTGTCCAGCTCGTAGGCCGCATGCAGGGCGCGGACGGCCAGCTCGGTATAGGCCGCGTCGATCAGCACGCTGATCTTGATCTCGCTGGTGGAGATCACCTGGATGTTGACCCCCTTGTCAGCCAGGGCGCCGAACATGGTCTTGGCGACGCCCGCATGGCTGCGCATGCCCACCCCGATCACCGAGACCTTGGCCACGTCCTCGTTCACGGCCACGTCTTCGAAGCCGATGACGGACTTGGCCTGACGCATGATCTCGATGGCCCGGGCGGCGTCGCGCTTGCCGACGGTGAACTCCATGTTCGCCGTGTCCTGGGTGCGGGCATGGCTCTGGACGATCATGTCCACGTTCACATTGGCGTCGGCCAGCCGCCCGAAGATCTCCGAAGAGACGCCGGGATGGTCGGGCAGGCCGAAGACGCTGATCTTGGCTTCGTCGCGGCTATAGGCGACGCCGCTCACGATGCGCTTTTCCACGATCTCCTCCTCGTCGCAGACGATGGTGCCCTGACCGGGGGCCTCTCCGGGTTCTACGAAACTCGATAGCACGCGTACCGGCATGTGCTGGGCCATGGCCAGCTCCACCGAGCGCGTCTGCAGCACCTTGGCGCCCAGGGACGCCATCTCCAGCATCTCCTCGAAGGAGATCTTGGACAGCTTGCGGGCCTTGGACTCGATCCGCGGGTCGGTGGTGTAGACCCCGTCCACGTCGGTATAGATGTCGCACCGCTCGGCCTTCAGGGCCGCGGCGATGGCCACGGCGCTGGTGTCGGAGCCGCCGCGACCGAGCGTGGCGATGCGGCCCTCGCGGGTCACTCCCTGGAAGCCCGCGATCACGGCCACCTCGCCGGCGTCCAGCGCCGCGGCCAGCTTTTCGGGCGGGATGTCCTCGATCCGGGCGCGGCCATGAGCCTCGTCAGCGATGATCGGGATCTGCCAGCCCAGCCAGGATCTCGCCGGCAGGCCCATATTCCGAAGGGTCATGGCCAGCAGGCCCGCCGTCACCTGTTCGCCCGAGGCGACCACGGTGTCGTACTCATCATCCGAGGGCGTGAGGCCCTGGGCGGCGGCGCCTGCGCCATCGGTCCAGGCGACCAGCTCATTGGTCTTGCCGGACATGGCCGAAACCACCACGGCCACGCGGTGGCCTGCGGCCACTTCCGCAGCCACGAGCCGGCCCACGCGCCGGATACGCTCAAGGTCGGCCACCGAGGTGCCGCCGAATTTCATCACCAGACGGGCCACGCCGGATCGACCCCCGCTAAAGAAGGCCGCCCTTCTACCGATGGCCAAGCCGCCCTGCAACGTAACATTCGAAGGTCACAGGGCGCCTGGGTCCGTCTGGCCGCCGCACGCCCTTCCGCAAGCCTCGCCGCACGCTATATGTGAAGCCATGTCCGCAAGCCCTGATCTCCGCTCCAGCATCGATCCCGAAGAGGTCGAGCGTTTCTCCAGGATCGCCGCCGAATGGTGGGATCCACATGGCAAGTTCGCCCCGCTGCACCGGTTCAACCCCACCCGGCTGACCTTCATCCGCGACAAGGCCCTGGCGCGGTTCGGGCGTGACCCCATGGCGCGGCGGCCCTTCGAGGGCCTGCGTTTGCTGGACATTGGCTGCGGCGGCGGTCTGCTGTCGGAACCCATGAGCCGGCTCGGCTTCACGGTGACCGGGGTCGACGCCTCGGAGCGCAATATCGGCACGGCCTCGACCCACGCCGCCGAGCAGGGCCTGACCATCGACTATCGCTGCGCCACCGCCGAGCAGCTGCTGGCCGAGGGCACGCCCCCCTTTGACGTGATCCTCAATATGGAGGTGATCGAACACGTCGCCGATCCAGGCGAATACCTGCGCAGCTGCGCCCAGCTGCTGGCCCCGGGCGGGATCATGATCGTAGCGACCTTGAACCGCACCCTGAAGGCCCTGGCCCTGGCCAAGGTCGGCGCGGAGTACGTGTTGCGCTGGCTGCCGGCCGGAACGCACGACTGGCGCAAGTTCCTCAAGCCTGACGAACTGCGCGGCTTCCTGGCGAGCGAAGCCGTGCAGGTGGATGGCCCCTATGGGGTGGTCTTCAACCCGCTCACCGGCCGCTGGTCCCAGGCCCGGGACAGCGAGGTGAACTACATGATGACGGTGACCCGCACAGCGGCCTGACTTTCGGCGAACCCGGACGGCGGCTTGAGCGTTGATGGCTGCAATCAGGCTTGACCAGGGAGTTTCGTGTGGCTCGTAAAAGGCCCAAGGGCGTCGTCGGCGTCGGCTGGGCGTGCTTCGCCTCCGCCATGCTGGGGCGCACTGAACATGTCCCCATGTCCAAGGACTATCCCGACACGATGGTCCGGCGCACCAGCTTCGAGGCCGGCGGCGGCCTGGGCTGGCGCATCTCGGCCCTGGAGAGTCCCCGCGGACAGACTGCGCCTTGGAAGATCGTGGTGGTGACGGGGTCTCCCTCATGGGCGGAATATTGGGCGCCGGTGCTGGCCGCCCTGCCGCAGGACCGCGAGATGATCGTGGTCGATCGCCCGGGCTTCGGCGCCTCGGAGCCCGCCGACCACGTCCCGGACCTGGAAGTTCAGGCTCTGGCCCTGTCTCCCCTGCTGCAGGCGGCGCCGGGGCAGAAGATTCTGCTGGTCGGCCAGTCCTACGGGGCGGCCATCGCCACCCTGATGGCCCGCCGCTACGGCCGCCGGGTTCGCGGTCTTGTCCTCCTGTCCGGATATTATGGCGAGCCCGGCCCCACGGCGCGCTGGCTGCTGGACACCGGCGGCAAGGCCCTGGGCCTCATCCCCCGTGATCTGCGCAATGCGGTCTTGGAGGTCACCGGTCAGCCCGAGCAGCTGGGTCCGGTGCGGCGCGCTCTGGGGGAACTGCGGACGCCCATCCATCTGATTCACGGGGACCGGGACGACTTCGCGCCCCTCGACGCCGCCGAACGCCTCATGGCCGGGATCAGGGCGCGGCATTCCATCCGGCTCACGCGGGTCGAAGGGGCTGACCATTTCATCAATGATGGGCCCACCGACCGTCTGCTCGCGGCTCTGGACGCCTGCGTGCCGCAACCGCGCCGGTTGCTTCCGCCCCTCCGGTGGCCAGCCCTGCCTAGGCCCGATCTCGCCGCCCTGTGGGCGCGAATGCGCCCTGACCCATCCCGTCGGTGGACAGGCGTGGCCGCCACGCGGGAGACGGCCTAGGGCGGCGGCGGGTGTCCAGAGTGGCTAAAACGGGCAAAACCCTCTTGGCCCCTTTGACCTGAACGGCGATAACTCTCCCCAAAGGGGTCCAATCAGCGGCCCTGGACCGGCCCGGTCAGCGGGCGCTCATATGGGGAAGCACGATATGAAGGCCGCCGTTCTGCGCGAAGTGGGCAAGCCGCTTCAGATCGAAGACGTCCAGATCAACAAGCCGGGCCCCCACGAGGTGCTGATCCGCACCATGGCCGCCGGGGTCTGCCATTCAGACCTGCACTTCATCGAGGGCTCCTACCCCCATCCGCTGCCGGCCGTGCTGGGTCATGAGAGCGCCGGTATCGTCGAACAGGTGGGCTCCGAGGTCCGCACCGTGAAGCCGGGCGACCATGTCATCACCTGTCTGTCGGCCTATTGCGGTCACTGCGAGTCCTGCCTGACCGGCCGGATGAGCCTGTGCGTGTCCCCCGACACCAAGCGCGACAAGGATGACGAACCGCGTCTGATGCAGAACGGCGTTGGCCTGCCGCAATTCCTCAACCTGTCTTCCTTCGCCGAGCAGATGCTGATCCACGAGCATGCCTGCGTGGCCATCCGCAAGGACATGCCCTTCGACCGCGCCGCTCTGATCGGCTGTTCGGTGACCACCGGGGTCGGGGCCGTGATCCACACTTCCAATGTGCGGCCTGGCGAGACCGTGGCGGTGATCGGTTGCGGCGGTGTGGGCCTCTCGGCCATCAATGGCGCGGCCATCGCCGGCGCCGGGCGGATCATCGCCATCGACATGGTGCCGGGTAAGCAGAACCTGGCCATGGCTTTCGGGGCCACCGACTTTATCTGCGCCGCCGACACCGATGCGGTGAAGACGGTCATGGAGATGACCAAGGGCGGGGTTCATCACGCCTTCGAAGCCATCGGCCTGGCCAAGACCGCCGAGCAGGCCTTCAACATGCTGCGCCG
>NZ_JAUYAW010000036.1 GCF_030693405.1 Phenylobacterium sp. | reverse complement strand
AAACTGCAGACCAGCCATGTGCAGCAGCTGTGAGAGCCAGACGGCGTACTCATCAGCCGTGCGGGTGGAATCGGTGGCCGCCCGCCACTGCGCAATCCAGGTCTGGCCGTCATGGACGGCGAAAAGGGTGTTGGTGTTGCCCTGTTCGATAGCCAGCAGCATCAGGCCTCTCCAAAGAAAACGTCGCCGGCGGTGATCCGCCGGATCTGGCCGTCGGCCAGCCGCAGGCGCAGGGCGCCATCGGGATCCATGCCCTCGGCCACCCCCTCGACGGTCTCATTCGGCAGGCGCGCGACGCAGGCCTGGCCGAGGCCATGGGCGCGCAGGGTCCAGCCCTGCGCTATGGCCGCAAAGCCCTGTACGGCCCAGGCGCTGCGCCAGGTCTCGAATGACGCGGCCAGGACGTCCAGGGCGGCCTGGGGCGTCGGGGGCGCGCCGTCCATGTGTTCGGCGAAGGTCGTGGATGGCCGCTCCGCGGCCTCCGGGCCGCTCACCAGATTGATCCCGATCCCGACCGCCAGCCAGAGTCGGCCGTCGGGGCGGGCGCCCGATTCCACCAGGATGCCGGCGGACTTGCGCCCGGCGATCAGCAGATCATTGGGCCATTTCACGCTGACCAGGCCCGGCGGCAGGCAGGACTCTGCCAGGTCGGCGGCGGCCAGGGCGGCTACGAAAGACAGTTGCGCGGCCTCCCCGGCCGGGCGGTCGGTGGTCATCAGCAGGGTGGCGGCCAGGTTGCCCGACCCGGTCTCCCAGGCCCGACCCCGCCGGCCGCGGCCGGCCGTCTGGCGCAGGGCGGCGATCCAGAGGGGGCCGCCCTCCCCCGCCTCGGCCCGGCGACGGGCCTCGGCGTTGGTGGAGTCGAGCTCGTCGAAGAACGCGATCGGCGGGTGAGCGGTAGCCAAATCAGGCCAGGCCGAAGGCGGCGGCCGCGGCCGCTGCGAGCGGATCGATGAAGGCCAGGGCCACCAGAACCACAGGGAAGGTGAACAGGGCCAGCGTCAGGGCGATGGTGCGGGCCTCCACCGGCGGGGTTTCCGTGGCGCCGGCCGAGGCGTCGAACCACATCACCTTGATCAGCCGCAGATAGTAGAAGGCCGCCACCACGCTACCCACCAGGGCGATGACCGCAACGACCCCAAGGCCCGCGCCAATGGCCGCCTTGAAGACATAGAACTTGGCCCAGAAGCCCGAGAAGGGCGGCAGGCCAAGGGCCGAGAGCGCGAACGCGCTCATGGCGAGCGCAATGCCGGGGCGTTCCTTGAACAGCCCCGCCATGTCTGAGATCGTCTCCATGGGCCGGCCATCCCGCGACAGGGCCGCGAGGCAGGCGAAGAAGCCGGTCACGTCCACCATGTATAGGACCATGAACACCAGCATGGCCTGAATGCCTGCGGCGTCGCCCGACGCCAGGCCAAGAACCGCGTAGCCGATATTGGCGATCGAGGAATAGGCCCACAGGCGCTTGAGGTTGGTCTGGGCCAAGCCCGCGAAAGCGCCGACCGCGACAGAGGCGAGCGCGATGATCACCAGGATCTGGCGCCATTGATCGGCTGCGCCACCGAAGCCTTCGGCCAGGACCCGGGCGAACAGCACCATGGCCGCCATCTTCGGCGCCGCGCCGAAGAAGGCCACGACCGGGGTCGGCGCGCCCTCGTAGACGTCGGGCGTCCACATGTGGAACGGGGCCGCCGAGATCTTGAAGGCCAGGCCGCAGATCAGGAACACCAGGCCAAACAGCACGCCCACATTGGCCCCGCCTTCAACCGACTGGGCGATGACGGTGAAGTGGGTGGAGCCGGCGAAGCCGTATATCAGCGAGGCGCCATAGAGCAGCAGGCCCGAGGACAGGGCGCCGAGGACGAAGTACTTCAGACCGGCTTCAGAGGCCTTGGCGTTGTCGCGATGGATGGCGGCCAGGACATAGAGGGCCAGGGAGTGCAACTCGACGCCGATATAGAGCGAGATCAGGTCGCCGGCTGAGGCCATCATGCCCATGCCGAGCGCGGCCAGGACGATCAGGATCGGGAATTCGAAATTGTTGATGCCCCGACGCTGGAACCAGGGCTGGCCAAGCGGGATGGCGATGGCGCTGGCGGCATAGATGGCCACCTTGGCGAAGGCCGAGGCCTGGTCGGCGATCAGCCCGCCGGAGAAGCCACGGCCCATGGGACCGAGGACAGCGGCGGCGCCGGCCGCCACCAGAAGGGCCACGGCCGCCAGGCTGAAGACCATGTTGGCGCGGCTCTGGAAGGCGCCCCAGACCAGCAGGACAAGGGCGCCCCCGGCCAGGATCAGTTCAGGCAGGGCGAGGCTCAGATCGGTGGAGAAGTTCATCTCAAAAGCCCCCTCACCCGCCGGTCGCGGCGCGGTAGACCGCGACCAGATTGTCGACCGAGGCCTGGGTGATATCGAAAACGGCGGCCGGATAGATGCCGAGATAGAGGGTGCCGATGATCAGGGGGGCGAAGATCGCCACCTCCCGCCAGTTCAGGTCCTTGATCTCGGCCAGGGCCGGATTGGTGATCTCGCCGAACACGACCCGCCGGTAGAGGCTGAGCGCATAGACGGCCGAGAGAATGACGCCGGAGGCCGCCACGATGGCCGCCCAGGTCGAGGCCTGATAGGCGCCGGCCATGGTCAGGATCTCGCCCACGAAGCCGGAAGTGCCCGGTAGGCCTACATTGCCCATGGTGAACAGCAGGAAGATGGCCGCGTACCAGGGCATCCGGTTCACCAGGCCGCCATAGAAGGCGATCTCACGGGTGTGCATACGGTCATAGACGACGCCGACGCAGAGGAAGAGCGCGCCCGAGATCAGGCCGTGGCTGACCATCTGGAAGATGGCGCCCTGTTCGCCCTGGGCGTTGCCCGAGAATATCCCCAGCGTCACGAAGCCCATATGGGCGACCGAGGAATAGGCGATCAGCTTCTTGATGTCGGTCTGCCGGAAGGCCACCAGCGAGGTGTAGACGATGGCGATGACCGACATGGCGAAGACCAGCGGCGTGAAATAGGCCGAGGCGTCGGGGAACATGGGCAGGGAGAAGCGCATGAACCCGTAGCCGCCCATCTTCAGCAGCACACCGGCCAGGATCACCGAGCCCGCGGTGGGGGCTTCCACGTGGGCGTCGGGCAACCAGGTGTGCACCGGCCACATGGGCATCTTCACCGCAAACGAGGCGAAGAAGGCCAGCCACAGCCAGATCTGGATCTCCTGACCGAAGTCGTAGGTCATCAGTTCGGGGATCGACGACGTGCCGGTGATGCCGATCATGCCGAGCACAGCGGCCAGCATCAGCACTGAGCCCAGCAGCGTGTAGAGGAAGAACTTGAAGGCCGCATAGACCCGGTTCTTGCCGCCCCAGACCCCGATAATCAGGAACATCGGCGCCAGGCCGAACTCGAAGAAGAGATAGAAGAGGATCAGGTCGAGCGCGCAGAACACGCCGATGACCAGGGTCTCCAGCGCCAGGAAGGCGATCAGGTACTCTTCGATACGATGCTCGATCGAGCGCCAGGAGGCGGCGATGCAGAGCGGCATCAGGAAGGCCGTCAGCACGACGAACAGCACCGAAATGCCGTCGACGCCCATGCGGTAATGGAGGCCGCCAAACCAGGCGAAGTCCTCGACGAACTGGAAGTCGGCCGTGGTCCGGTCGAACTGGCCGAGCATGACCAGGGATAGGGCGAGCGTCACCAGAGTGGTGACGAGCGCCACCCACTTGGCCAGCTCAGCCGATTTAGCGCTGCCCGCAGGCGCGATGAACCGCAGCGCCAGGATCGCCGCGACGCCCAGCAGCGGCGCATAGGTGATGAGCGAGAGAATGCCAGACATGACCTATCCCCGCCTCAAGCCTGCCAGAACCACAGGGCGAAGGTCAGAAGACCCGCCACCCCGAGCAGCATCACAAACGCATAGTGGTAGACGAAGCCGGTCTGCAGTTTGCCGGTCCGCCGGCCGATGGCCGCGGAGACGGCGGCCACGCCGTTCGGTCCAAGGCCATCGATGATCTTCTGGTCGCCGACCTTCCAGAACAGGTCGCCCAGACCGCGGGCGGCGCGGACGAAGGTGGCGTTGTAGAGCTCGTCGAAGAACCACTTGTTGTAGAGGAAACTCCAGACCGCACCCTCCTTGGCCGCCATCCGGGCGCCGAGGCCCTCGCGCAGCACATAGATGTAGAAGGCCACCGCCAGCCCCAGCATCGAGGCCACCAGGGGCGCATAGAGCACCCAGTGCGGCACATGGTGGGCGTGTTCGAGCACGTGGTTGGTGGGCGCGGTGAAGATGGCGCCGCGCCAGAACTCGGCCTGATGGTCGCCCACGAAGTGTTCGACGAAGGCGAAGCCCGCCGCTACGGCGCCAACGGCCAGCAATAGCAGCGGAACCACCATCACCAACGGGCTCTCATGGGGCGTGTGGGCGTGATGATGGCCATGATCATGGGCGTCCGGCAGGGGCTCGTCATGAGTCTCATGCTGGGCCGGCGCATGGGCGTGGTCGTCATGGGGCTCGTGGCCCCACTTGGCATGACCGTGGAAGGTCATGAAGGCCAGGCGCCAGGAGTAGTAGGCCGTCAGCCCCGCCGCCAGGATGCCGATGACGAAGGCGAAATAGGCGATGCCGTTCTCTTCGCCAGCGGCATAGGCCGCCTCGATGATGGTGTCCTTGGAGTAGAAGCCGGCGAAGCCCAGGTGCAGGTCAGGGATGCCGAAGCCGGTGATGGCCAGGGTGCCGATGACCATCACCGCATAGGTGACGGGCAGCAGCTTCCAAAGGGCGCCCATCTTCCGCATGTCCTGCTCGTGGTGCATGCCGTGGATCACCGAGCCGGCGCCCAGGAACAGCAGGGCCTTGAAGAAGGCGTGGGTGAACAGGTGGAACATGGCCGCCTGATAGGCGCCGACGCCCGCGGCGAAGAACATGTAGCCGAGCTGCGAACAGGTCGAATAGGCGATGACCCGCTTGATGTCGTTCTGAGCCAGACCCACCGTGGCGGCGAACAGGGCCGTGACCGCGCCGACCAGGGTGACGATCTGCTTGGTCACCGGCGCGTATTCGAACATCGGCGAGAGCAGGCAGACCATGTAGACGCCCGCCGTCACCATGGTGGCGGCGTGGATCAGGGCCGAGACCGGGGTCGGGCCTTCCATGGCGTCCGGCAGCCAGGTGTGCAGGAAGAACTGGGCCGACTTGCCCATGGCGCCGACGAACAGCAGGGCGCAGGCGAGGTCCACGGCGTGCCAGGTCTGGCCCGCGAACGACCAGCCGACCGAGGCGAGCTCCTCAACCCGCGGGAAGATCTCGGCGAACTCGATGGTGCCGAACATCCAGAAGACGGTGATGATGCCGAGCGCAAAGCCGAAGTCGCCCACCCGGTTGACCACGAAGGCCTTGATCGAGGCGGCGTTGGCCGTGGGCTTTTTGAACCAGAAGCCGATCAGCAGGTAGCTGGCCAGCCCCACCCCTTCCCATCCGAAAAACAGCTGCATGAAGTCGGCCGCCGTGACCAGGGCCAGCATGGCGAAGGTGAAGAGCGACAGATAGGCGAAGAAGCGCGGCCGGGAATCGTCCTCAGCCATGTAGCCCCACGAATAGACGTGGACGAGGGCCGAGACCGAGGTCACGACGATCAGCATGACGGCCGAGAGCCCATCGATGCGGATCGACCAGGCCGACTGGAAGTCTCCCACATTGATGAAGGGCAGCAGGGTCAGCGTAAACGCTTCCAGCCCGCCCCAGGTCCACTGAATAAACAGGGTCCAGGACAGGACGCAGGCCAGCAGCAGCAGGCCGGTGGTCACCGCCTGCGAGGCGAAATCACCGATCCGACGGCCAAACAGGCCCGCGATCAGGGCGCCCAACAGGGGCGCGAAAACCAGGATGATGGCGAGAGACTGAGGGGTCATAGGGTCCGTCAGCCTTTCATCACGGCGGCGTCGTCCACGGCGATGCCGCCGCGGTTACGGAAGAAGGTGACGAGGATGGCCAGACCCACGGCCGCTTCGGCGGCGGCCACGGTCAGGACGAACATGGCGAAGATCTGCCCCACCACGTCATGGAGATAGGCCGAAAAGGCGACGAGATTGATGTTCACCGCCAGCAGGATCAGCTCGATCGACATCAGGATGACGATGATGTTCTTGCGGTTCACGAAGATCCCGAAGACCCCGATCGTGAACAGGATGGCGGCGACCGCCAGATAGTGACTGAGCCCGATGGTCATTCGCCCATCCCCTCGCCCGGCTTGATCTGAACGGTGCGCATGCCGCTCTCGGCCGTGCGCGCCACCTGGTCGGCGATCACCTGACGGCGGACGCCGGGCTTATGACGCAAGGTCAGCACGATGGCGCCGATCATGGCCACCAGCAGCACCAGCCCCGCGGCCTGGAAGAAGTAGACGTAGTCGGTATAGAGCACCCGCCCGATGGTCTCGGTGTTGGACAGACCGTCCAGGGCCGACATGGGCTCGCGCGCGCCGCTGGCCGCCCCGCCCCGGGCCACCGCGGTGGCGACGATGATCATCTCGATCGCCAGGACGCCGCCCACCACTGCGCCGACCGGAGCGTATCTGGCGAAGCCCTGCTTCAGCGCGCCGAAGTCCACGTCGAGCATCATGACGACGAAGAGGAACAGCACCGCGACCGCGCCCACATAGACGACCACCAGCAGCATCGCCAGGAACTCCGCCCCCAGCAGCAGGAAGAGGCCCGCCGCCGAGAAGAAGGTCAGGATGAGGAACAGCACCGAGTGCACGGGATTTCTGACGGACACCACGGCGAGGCCGGAGCCGATGGTGACTGTCGCCAGCAGATAGAATGCGATCGCCTGCAAGGCCATGACGGCTCTACTTTCGCCCCTCAATCATCAGGTTGGTCCGCCCGCCGGGCGCATGGCCCGGTTGGGACGCCAACGTCCAAAAGCCCCGGAATCGCGCCTGTCTCTTAGCGATAGGGCGCGTCGAGTTCCAGGTTCTTCGCGATTTCCCGCTCCCAACGGTCCCCGTTGTCGAGCAGGCGATCCTTTTCGTAATAGAGCTCTTCCCGGGTCTCGGTGGCGAACTCCAGGTTCGGCCCCTCGACGATGGCGTCCACCGGGCAGGCCTCCTGGCACAGGCCGCAGTAGATGCACTTGACCATGTCGATGTCATAGCGGGTCGTCCGGCGGCTGCCGTCGTCCCGGGGCTCGGCCTCGATGGTGATGGCCTGGGCCGGGCAGATGGCCTCGCACAGCTTGCAGGCGATGCAGCGCTCTTCCCCATTGGGATAGCGCCGCAGGGCGTGCTCGCCACGGAAGCGCGGCGACTGCGGGTTGCGCTCGTTCGGATAGATGACGGTCGCCTTGGGACGCATCATGTACTTCATGCCCAGGCCAAAGGCCCCGATAAAGTCCATCAGCGCCGCGCCCTTGGCGGCCTGGCTGAGACGGGCGGCGAAACTCATCAGATCGCTCCTTGGGCCGGGCCGAACACGCGCCAGGCGGCGACCAGCACCACAGCCACCAGGGAGAAGGGCAGGAAGACCTTCCAGCCCAGGCGCATCAGCTGGTCGTAGCGGTAGCGGGGCACGATCGCCTTCACCATGGCGATCAGGAAGAAGAAGAACACCGTCTTGGCGAAGAACCACATGAAGCCGAAGAAGCTCTGTGCGGTCGCCGGCCAGCTCTCGATGAACGGCGTCGGGAACGGCGCCTGCCACCCGCCGAAGAACAGGATGGTGATGATGGCGCACATCAGGACGATGTTGGCGTACTCGCCGATCATGAACAGCAGGTACGGGGTCGAGGAATATTCGACCTGGTAGCCGGCCACGAGTTCGGACTCGGCCTCCGGCAGGTCGAAGGGCGGGCGGTTGGTCTCGGCCAGGGCCGAGATGAAGAACACGACCGCCATCGGGACCATGATCAGGATCATCGGCAGGTTGGAGAGCCCGCCGCCGAACACGTACCAGTTCCAGAAGCCGCCCGCCTGCTGCTCGACGATGGTCTGCAGGTTCATGGTGCCGGCCAGCAGGATCACCGTGATGATCACAAAGCCGATGGAGACCTCGTAGCTCACCATCTGGGCGGCCGAGCGCAGGCTGCCCAGGAAGGGGTATTTCGAGTTGGACGCCCAGCCGCCCATGATGATGCCGTAGACGCCGAGCGAGCTGATCGCCAGCAGGTAGAGGACGCCGACATTGATGTCCGACACCACCCAGCCCGGCGCTAGGGGCACCACGGCCCAGGCGGCGAAGGCCAGGACGAAGCTGATCAGGGGGGCCAGGATGAAGACCACCTTGTCGGCCCCGTCGGGGATGACGATTTCCTTCAGCACGAACTTGAGGAAATCGGCGAAGGATTGCAGCAGGCCGAAGGGCCCGACGACGTTGGGGCCTTTGCGCATCTGCACGCCGGCCCAGATCTTGCGATCGGCCAGCAGCAGGAAGGCCAGCGACAGCAGAATCCAGATCATGACAGCCAGAATCTGGCCCACAGTGATCAGCGTCCAGCCGCCTGGCGTCGCCCAGAAATTGGTGGTGGCGTCCATGCCCTACTCCGCGGCGATTTTTTCGGCGCCCGGCACGAGCGCCTGGCACTCGGCCATGGTCACGCTGGCGCGTGCGATCGGGTTGGTCAGATAGAAGGCCTTCACGGGACTCGCGAAGGGCGCGTCCGACAGATCGCCCTCCCCGCCAAGGATCGACAGGTCGAGCGCGCCAGGCGCGTCCGGCACATAGTCGATTCGGCCGAAGGTGGGGTGATCGGCGAACAGGCGGGCGCGCAACTGGTCGAGGCTGTCATAGGGCAGCTTGGCGTCCAGCAGTTCGGACAGGGCACGCAGGATGGCCCAGTCCTCTTTGGCCTCGCCCTTCGGGAAGACGGACCGTTCGCCGCGCTGAACCCGGCCCTCGGTGTTCACATAGAGGCCGTTCTTCTCGGTATAGGCCGCGCCCGGCAGGATCACGTCGGCCCGATGCGCGCCGGCGTCCCCATGGGTGCCCATGTAGACGACGAAAGCATCGGTGGCCGACAGATCCATCTCATCGGCGCCCATCAGGACCAGCAGGTCTGCGCCGCCTTTGGCGGTCAGCTCCAGGGCGGTCTTGCCACCAGCCTTGGGGATGAAACCCAGGTCGAGACCGCCCACACGGGCGGCGGCCGTATGCAGCACGTTCCAGGTCGCGTTGAAGGTGTCGGCCACGCCAGCGGCGGCCTTGAGCACGGCTGCGCCATCTGCGCGGGCCAGGGCGCCTGCCCCGACGATAATCGCGGCCTTTTCAGCGCCCTTGAGGGCCTTGGCGAAATCGCTGCGGGACTTGGACAGTCCGCTGAGCGTTTCTGGGCCGGCCCCAAGATAGTCATAGCCAAAGCTCAGATCGGCCTGCTCGCCGATCACGCCGACCCGCAGTGCGCCGGCCAGCCAGCGCTTGCGCAGACGGGCGTTGAACACCGGGGCCTCCAGGCGGGGATTGGTCCCCACCAGCAGGATGACATCGGCGTCTTCAATGCCGGCGATTGTGGAATTCAGCAGCCAGCTTTCGCGGGGACCGTCGCCCAGGGCCATGCCGTCCTGGCGGCAGTCGAGGCTGGTGACGCCCAGGGCGCCGAAGAGGTCGAGGGCGGCCTTCATGGACTCAGCGTCCTGCAGGTCGCCGGCGATCACGCCCATGCGGTCCGGAGCCGTCGCCTTGACCTTGGCGGCCACGGTCTGCAGGGCTTCGGCCCAGGTGGCGGGACGCAGCTTGCCGGTCTCGCGGATGTATGGGCGATCCAGCCTCTGGCGCGACAGGCCATCGACGGCGTAGCGGGTTTTGTCGCTGATCCACTCTTCGTTGACGTCGTCATTGATGCGCGGCAGCACGCGCAGCACGGCCGGGCCGCGGGCGTCGACCCGAATGGCCGAGCCCAGGGCGTCCATGACGTCGATGCTCTCGGTCTTCTTCAGCTCCCAGGGCCGCGCGTTGAAGGCGTAGGGCTTTGAGGTCAGGGCGCCGACCGGGCAGAGATCGATGACATTGGCGCTCAGCTCGGACGTCACGGCGGCGTCAAGATAGGTCGTGATTTCAACGTCTTCGCCGCGGGAGATCAGGCCGATCTCCGGCACGCCAGCGACTTCGGTGACGAAGCGCACGCAGCGGGTGCACTGGATGCAGCGGGTCATCACCGTCTTGATCAGCGGACCCATGAACTTCTCTTCGACCGCGCGCTTGTTCTCGCCATAGCGGGAATCGTCGCGGCCATAGCCCATGGCCTGGTCCTGCAGATCGCACTCGCCGCCCTGATCGCAGATCGGGCAGTCCAGCGGGTGGTTGATCAGCAGGAACTCCATCACCCCGTGACGGGCCTTCTTGACCATCGGCGTGTCGGTGAAGATTTCCTGGCCTTCAGCCGCCGGCAGGGCGCAGGAGGCCTGCGGTTTGGGCGGGCCAGGCTTCACCTCGACCAGACACATGCGGCAGTTGCCGGCGATGGACAGGCGCTCGTGGTAGCAGAACCGCGGGATTTCCTTCCCGGCCAGCTCGGCGACCTGCAACACCGTCATGCCGGGTTCGAACTCGACCTCGACGCCGTCGACCTTTGCGATGGGCATGTCTTTTACTCCGCAGCCACGAGCGTGGCGCCCTGAACGTGCGGACGTCCGGCGCGGTACTGGGTGATGCGATCCTCCACTTCGTGGCGGAAGTGACGGAAGAGACCCTGGATCGGCCAGGCGGCGGCGTCGCCCAGACCGCAGATGGTGTGGCCTTCGACCTGCGAGGCCACATCGAGCAGCATGTCGATCTCGGTCATCTCGGCCTCGCCGGTGACCATCCGCTCCATGACCCGCCACATCCAGCCGGTGCCTTCACGGCACGGCGTGCACTGGCCGCAGCTCTCATGCTTGTAGAAGTAGGACAGCCGGGCGATCGACTTCACGATGTCGGCGTCCTTGTCCATGACGATGACCGCCGCGGTTCCGAGCCCGGAGCGCATCTCGCGCAGGGAATCGAAGTCCATCAGCGCGGTCTCGGCCATTTCGGCGGTGATCATCGGCACCGACGAGCCGCCCGGGATGACCGCCTTCAGATTGCCCCAGCCGCCGCGGATGCCACCGCAATGCTCTTCGAGCAGCTGGCGGAGCGGGATCGACATGGTCTCTTCGACCACGCAGGGGCGGTTCACATGGCCGGAAATGGCCATCAGTTTGGTGCCCGTGTTGTTGGGGCGGCCAAAGCCCGCAAACCACTCGGCGCCGCGGCGCAGGATCGAGCCCACCGTGGCGATCGTCTCGACATTGTTGATGGTGGTCGGGCAGCCATAGATGCCGGCGCCGGCCGGGAACGGCGGCTTCAGCCGCGGCTGCCCCTTCTTGCCTTCCAGGCTTTCCATCAGGGCGGTCTCGTCGCCACAGATATAGGCGCCGCCCCCGTGGGTCACATAGAGGTCGAAGTCCCAGCCATGTACATTGTCCTTGCCGATCAGCCTGGCCTCATAGGCTTGGCGGATGGCGGCCTCCAGGCGCTCGCGCTCGAAGACGTACTCGCCGCGGATATAGATGTAGCAGGCGTGCGCCCGGATCGCGTAGCTGGCAATCAGGCAGCCTTCGATCAGCAGGTGCGGATCATTGCGCAGGATCTCTCGGTCCTTGCAGGTGCCCGGCTCGGACTCATCGGCATTGACCACGAGGTAATGCGGCCGCTCGCTTTCCTGCTTGGGCATGAAGGTCCACTTCAGGCCGGTGCCGAAGCCCGCCCCGCCGCGCCCGCGCAGGCCGGAATTCTTGACCTGATCGCAGATCCACTCGGGAGTCTGCGACAGGATTTCCCGCACGCCATTCCAGGCCCCGCGCCGCTTCGCGCCCTCGAGCCCGAAGTCGTGCAGGCCATAGAGGTTCGTGAAAATGCGGTCCTTGTCTTCGAGAATCCCGACCACGCCCCTCAAACTCCTTCTTTCGCGCGCCGGAAGGCGGCGATGAACCAGATCTGCGCCGCAAACCCTGCGGCCAGAGCGACGCCGAAAATGGCGAATAGCCAGTCCTGTCCGGAAACCAGCGCGCCGATCACCGCCGCGACGGCCGCCGCCAGGCAAAGGCCGTTGATCACCGCCATGCGCATGAACCGCGCCTTGATGCCCGCCTCTGCGCTCACGCGGTCGGCTCCGCCTTGGCCTTCGCCTTGGGCGCGGCATTGGGGATCTTCTTCAGCGGCTTGGCGGCCGAGCCGTCATAGAGGGCCGGATCGGACAGGGTCAACGGACCGCCCTCGGGCGCCGATCCCTGGCGCTTGGCGGCAGACCCCGGCGCCGGCGCCTTGCCGGCAGCAAAGTCGTCCAGCAGGGCCTCGAAGCTCTCCGGCGTCAGGTCTTCGTAATAGTAGTCATTGATGGCGGCCATGGGGGCGTTGGCGCAGGCGCCCAGGCATTCGACTTCCTGCCAGGTGAACTTGCCGTCCGCCGACAGGTGATCCTTTGCGCCGATCTTGCGCTTGCACACCGCCATCAGGCTCTCGGAGCCGCGCAGCTGGCAGGGCGTGGTGCCACAGACCTGGACCAGGGCGACGCTGCCCACCGGCTCGAGCATGAACATGGTGTAGAAGGTCGCGACCTCCAGCACCCGGATGCGGGCCATGCCGAGCATCTCGGCCACGGTTCGGATGGCAGGCTCACTGACCCAGCCGTCCTGCTTCTGGATCAGCCACAGGATCGGGATCACCGCCGATTGCTGGCGGCCGGCCGGGAACTTGGCGATCCACCACTTGGCCTTTTCCAGCGTCTCGGGCTGGAAGGCGAAGCTAGCGGGTTGGTTGGGCGAAAGACGACGAACGCTCACATGCCCCTCACTTGACGAAGTCGATGCGGGCGATCTTGCCGCCGGCGATGGTGTAGATGGCGGCCACTTCGAAGCTGACCGGCCCGGGCTGGCGATAGACCCGCTCGTGATCGATCACCCGGTCGCCAATCACCACCCGATGGGCGAGTTCGGCGCGGTTCTGCGGATGCTCCGCGAACAGGGCCACGTGCTTGGCCCGGAAGGCCTCAAGTCCGTCCACCGTCACCGCGCCGTTGAAATCGGCGACGATCAGGTCATCGGCGAAGAAGCCGCAAAGGGCGTCCACGTCCTGGGCGTTATAGGCGTCAAGTTGACCCTGGGCGAGGTCGGCCGACTGGGGCGCAGCTGCGGCGTTCATCGGTCGATCTCCCCGAACACGATGTCCAGCGAGCCGAGGATGGCCGAGACGTCAGCCAGCATGTGGCCGCGGTTCATCCAGTCCATGGCCTGCAGGTGCGGATAGCCCGGCGCGCGGATCTTGCACTTGTAGGGCTTGTTGGAGCCATCGGAGACCAGGAAGACGCCGAACTCGCCCTTGGGCGCCTCGACGCAGGCATAGACCTCGCCGGGCGGGGTCCGGTAGCCTTCCGTGAACAGCTTGAAGTGATGGATGAGCGCTTCCATCGAGCGCTTCATCTCGCCACGACGGGGGGCGCCGATCTTGTTGTCTTCGGTCAGCACCGGGCCGGGGGTCTTTTCCAGGCGATCGCAGCACTGCTTCATGATGCGGACCGACTGACGCATCTCTTCCATGCGGCAGAGATAGCGGTCGTAGCAGTCGCCGTTCACGCCCAGCGGAATGTCGAACTCCAGCTCGTTGTAGCACTCATAGGGCTTGTTGCGGCGCAGGTCCCAGGCGATGCCCGATCCGCGCACCATCACGCCGGAGAAGCCCCAGTCGAGGGCCTCCTGCTTGCTGACCACGCCGATATCGACATTGCGCTGCTTGAAGATGCGGTTGCCGGTGATCAGGCTGTCGATGTCCTTCAACGCCTTGGGGAAGGCGTCGCACCAGGCCGAAATATCGGCCACCAGGGCCGGCGGCAGGTCCTGGCGGACGCCGCCGACGCGGAAATAGTTTGCGTGCAGCCGGGCGCCCGAAGCCCGCTCATAGAAGACCATGAGCTTTTCGCGCTCTTCGAAGCCCCACAGCGGCGGGGTGAGCGCCCCCACGTCCATGGCCTGGGTGGTGACGTTGAGCAGGTGGTTCAGGATGCGACCGATTTCCGAATACAGGACCCGGATCAGCTGGGCCCGGTAAGGGACCTCGACGGCCAGCAGCTTCTCGATGGCGAGCACATAGGCGTGCTCCTGGTTCATCGGGGCCACATAGTCCAGGCGATCGAAATAGGGGATCGTCTGCTGATAGGGCCGGTACTCCATCAGCTTCTCGGTGCCGCGATGGAGCAGACCCACATGGGGGTCCACGCGCTCGACGACTTCGCCGTCCAGCTCCAGGATCAGGCGCAGCACCCCGTGCGCGGCCGGATGCTGGGGACCGAAGTTGATGGTGAACTTGCGGATTTCGGTTTCGGCGGAGGGGCTGTGGGCCAGCTGGGCCTCGGATGCGGGGACGACTTCGCCGGTCATGCCTTGGGCTCCGCCTTTTCGTCGCCCGGAAGGGCGGCGAAGCCGCGCTCGGCGCCTTCCCACGGGCTGAGGAAGTCCCAGTTGCGCCACTCGGTCATCTTGATGGGCTCATAGACCACGCGCTTGAGCTCGTCGTCATAGCGCAGCTCCACATAGCCGCTCATGGGGAAGTCCTTGCGCAGCGGATGGCCGTGGAAGCCATAGTCGGTGAGGATGCGGCGCAGGTCCGGATGGCCCTCGAAGAAGACCCCGTACATGTCGAAGGCCTCGCGCTCGTACCAGTTGGCGCAAGGATAGGCCGGGGTCGCGGTGGGGACAGGCGTGTCCTCGTCGGTCACCAGCTTGATCCGCACCCGCAGGTTCTTGCTCATCGACAACAGGTGATAGACCACCTCGAAGCGCTTCTCGCGCTCGGGATAATCCACCGCCGTCAGGTCGATCAGCACCTCAAACCGGTAGTCGGGGTGATCGCGCAGGAAAGTCAGGGCCTCGACGATGCGCGGCAGGGGCGCGCTAAGCGACAGCTCGTCATAGGTCACATGGGCGGCGGTCAGGGCGCCGGCGCTGTTGGCCACCATGGCCTGGCCGAGCGCCTGCAGGTCGGCGGCGGAGACGGGCCAGCTCATCGTTCGATCGTCCCGGTGCGGCGGATCTTTTTCTGGAGCTGCAGAACCCCATAGACCAGCGCCTCGGCCGTCGGCGGGCAGCCCGGAACATAGATGTCCACCGGCACGATGCGGTCACAGCCGCGGACCACCGAATAGCTGAAATAGTAGTAGCCGCCGCCATTGGCGCAGGAGCCCATGGAGATGACGTAGCGGGGGTCCGGCATCTGGTCGTAGACCTTGCGCAGGGCCGGAGCCATCTTGTTGCACAGGGTGCCGGCGACGATCATCACGTCGGACTGCCGCGGGCTGGCCCGCGGGGCGAAGCCGTAGCGCTCCAGGTCGTAGCGCGGCATCGACGCCTGCATCATCTCGACGGCGCAGCAGGCCAGGCCGAAGGTCATCCACATCAGCGAGCCGGTGCGCGCCCAGGTGATCAGGTCGTCGGCGGCCGCAGTGATGAAACCCTTGTCGGCGAGTTGGTCATTGACCCCATCGAAGAAGGGATCGTGAACCTTAGGGTCATAGCCCTCGACGGTCGCCCGGGCGGCCGAATTGGCCGGAACGATCACTCCCATTCGAGGGCCCCCTTCTTCCATTCATAGATGAAGCCGACAGTCAGAATGCCCAGGAAGGTCATCATCGACCAGAAGGCGAACTGCATGGCTTCGGTGGGCAGGTTCATCAGGCTGACGGCCCAGGGGAACAGGAACGCGACCTCAAGGTCGAAGATGATGAAGAGGATCGAGACCAGATAGAACCGGACGTCGAACTTCATCCGCGCATCGTCGAAGGCGTTGAAGCCGCACTCGTAGGTCGAGAGCTTTTCAGGGTCCGGCGCCTTGGGCGCCAGCACGGCGGCGGCCAGCACGAAGGCCAGGCCCAGAACCGCCGCGATCCCCAGGAAAATCACGATGGGCAGGTACTGCAGAAGGAACGCGTTCATGGAGTCCTCGAAGGAGTCGCGGGCCCTTCTAGACCAGCAATGCGCAGGGTTCAAACAGCGGATTCCGACAACAGAGATACGCCATGGTCGCGCCTGCAGCGGCTGCGGCCAGACGTCGCGAGGTGAGCAGCGCGCCCAGCAGGCGGGCATTATCCGGATTATTTTGCGAATGCTTCGCAAGCGCTGCGACGGCGGTTTCCGCGCCACGCCCTGCGCCCTAGGCTGACCCCGCAGCGGGGAGGGGAAATTGACCGCAAAACCCATACTTCACCGGGCGCTCGACGCCATTGAGCGCCTGGGCGACCGCCTGCCGGACCCGGTTTTCATCTTCGCCTGGATCATCGGCGCCCTGGTCCTTGCCAGCGTCATCTGCGCCTGGGCGGGCGTCAGCGCCATAAACCCTGTGGATGGGCAGTTGCTTCGGGCGCAGAGCCTGCTGGCCCCAGACAATGTCCGCACCCTTCTGGTCGAGATGCCCAAGACCCTGACCGGCTTCGCCCCGCTGGGCTATGTCCTGCTGATCATGCTGGGCGCAGGCATAGCCGAACGGGTCGGGCTGCTGTCGGCGGCGATTCGCGCCATGATGAGTCGCACGCCGCACCGGCTGGTGACCCCGGTGGTCATCTTCCTCGGACTCATCGCCAACCATGCCGCCGATACGGGCTTCGTCATCCTGTTGCCCCTCGCTGGCGCGGCGTTCGCTGCGGTGGGGCGCCACCCCGTGGCGGGAATCGCCGCGGCCTTCGCCGGCGTGGTGGGCAGTTTCGCCGGCAATCCCCTGCCCGGCCAGTTCGACGCCCTGATTCTCGGCCTGTCAGAGCCTGCCGCACGCCTGATCGACCCGACCTGGACCGCCAATCTGGTGGGCAACTGGTACTTCACCGCCGCAGGCGCCCTGGTGTTCATCCCCGTGGCCTGGTGGGTCACGGCCAATGTGGTGGAGCCCCGCCTGGGGCCCTGGACCCCGCCGACCGACCTGCCGCCGCAGGACGCGCCTTTGTCCACTGCGGAACGCCGAGCCCTGCGGTGGTCGGGCGTGGCTGTTCTGAGCGTCATGGTCGTTTGGGCCGCCCTAGCGCTCATGCCCGGCGCGCCCCTGGTCGATGACAGTCTGGAGGGTCCCGGCCGCTGGACCCCCTTCTTCCGCTCCCTGGTGGCGGGCTTCTTCGTCCTCTTTCTGGCTGGCGGCCTGACCTATGGCAGGCTGACGGGCCAGATCCGCACGGATCGGGACGTGGTGCGCCTGGCCTCAGAGTCGATGGCCGCCATGGCCCCCTACATCGTGCTGGCCTTCGCCGCCGCCCACTTCATCGCCATGTTCACCTGGTCGAACCTGGGGGTCATTATTGCGATCAACGGCGCGGAGGCGGTGCGAGCCTCAGGCCTGCCGATCCCCGTGCTGCTGATGGCCATCGTCGTCCTGACCGCAGGCCTCGACATGCTGATCGGATCGGCGTCGGCCAAATGGGCGGCCCTGGCGCCGGTCCTGGTGCCGATGCTGATGCTGCTCGGCGTCAGCCCCGAGATGACCACGGCGGCCTATCGCATGGGGGATTCCAGCGTGAACATGGCCTCGCCGCTCATGCCCTATTTCGCGCTGGTGCTCGGCTTCTGCCAGAGATGGCGACCCGGCTTCGGGGTCGGCGGCCTGATCAGCGCCATGCTGCCCTATTCTGCGGCCATGATGAGCGCAGGCCTGATCCTGGTCGGCCTGTGGTCGGCGCTCGAACTCCCCCTCGGTCCACAGGCTGATGTGCATTATTCGCCGCCTCAGGCCACATCATCGCTCGTGCCCAGTTGACACGATTCCGGTCGGGACCTATCAGACGCCCCTCGCGGCGACGCGAGCGCCATATGCGGGTGTAGCTCAGTTGGTTAGAGCGCCGGCCTGTCACGCCGGAGGTCGCGGGTTCGAGTCCCGTCACTCGCGCCATGGTCTTCCTTGAGAAGATCTGGCGCGGCCCCCTCCTCCCAGAATTCCCATCGCCCAGTTCGCGCCAGCCCATCGACGTCTGGTTCGGCCTGAGGCTCGCCCCTTGACTATGGTTTGGTATCAAGCTTTATTAGTTTGATGTCATACTATATGGAGGCCAGTGATGCCATCGCGTCGGAAGGTGCTGAAACTGATCGGCGGCGGCGTTGTCGTCGCGGCCACCACCACAGGCGGCTTTCTCGTCATGAACCAGCCCTCCCGGGCAGCCCGCGCGCCCTGGCGAGAGGCCGGCCAGCATGAGGAGTTCCGCCGCCGCGCCCTTTCCTACGCCCTGCTGGCTCCCAACCCCCATAACCGGCAGCCCTGGCTGGTCAGACTGGACGGTGATCAGGCCCTGACCCTGTTCTGCGACCTGGGGCGACGCCTGCCCGCCACCGACCCCTTGGACCGGCAGATCACAATCGGCTGCGGCGCCTTCCTTGAGCTGCTGGTGATCGCCGCGGCGCAGGATGGCTACGCGGCGATCATCACCCCCTTCCCCGATGGGGAGAACATGAGCACCCTGGATCACCGCCCGGTGGCCAGGGTGGAATTCGTGGCCGACAAGGCGCAGCCAGACCCTCTGTTCGCCCAGATCCTGGAACGCAGATCCAACAAGACGGTCTACCATCCCCGCAACGTGCCCCAGGCCCTTCTGGTCGAGCTGGCGGAGGCTGGCGGCGCCTATGGAAACACGTCCGAGTGCGTCGGAGACACCGACCTTGCCGCTCGGCTTCGAGACCTGACGTGGCGCGGCCACATGACCGAGATGTCGACACCCGATCCGATGCAGGAATCGGTGGAGCTGATGCGGATCGGCGCGCGCGAAGTGACCGCCAATCCAGACGGGATCGAACTGGAAGGACCGCTCATCGGGGCGGGACGGCTTGCGGGCGTGGTCAACCGCGACACCCTGGGTGACCCGGCCTCAACGGCATTCCAGCAGGGGCTCGACATGTATCGCGAGATGGCCATGTCCGCCCGGGCGTTCGGTTGGCTGGCCAACGGCGACAACGACCGCACTGAGCAGCTCCATGCCGGTCGCGCCTACGTACGGCTGAACCTCAAGGCGACCGAGCTTGGCCTCGGAATCCACACGTGGAGCCAGACGCTTCAGGAGTATCCCGAAATCTCGGAGCTATACGAGGAAGTCCATGCCCTGATCGGGCGGGGAGAGAGGCTGCAAATGCTGTATCGCATCGGCTACGCTGACCCCGTTATCCCAACGCCGCGCAGAGGACTGAACGCCCACCTTGCCTGACACGAAACCCGAACCCAGTACCGAGCCTTCCGACGAGGCGCGGCTGTTCACCCTGTTCAATGAGATCGGCATCATCCATCAGCTGAGCGGCACGGCCTTTGAGCGCGTCCTGCCCCATGGCCTGACTCAGGCCCAGTTCACCGTGCTCAACCACTGTGTGCGGCTGGGCGACAATAAGACGCCGGCCCAGCTGGCCTCGGCCTTCCAGGTCACCCGGGGCACCTTGACCAGCACCCTGCAAAGGCTCGAGGCGAAGGGCTTTGTCGAGATCGTTCCCGACGCCAAGGACGGGCGCTCCAAGCGGGTCCTGTTGACGCCTTCTGGTCGGGAGGCCGCCGCGGCGTGCATTGCGGCGGCCGCGCCGATCCTGACGCGCGCCCGCTCAGCCCTGTCCCGGAGCGAGGTGGAGGACCTGTTGCCGGGTCTGACGAAACTGCGAATCTGGCTGGACGAGAACCGGACCCTCTGAATCAGGCGGGCCGGGCCGACCCGGCGGGGTCAGAGCTTGGCGAAGGGCTTGAGACGGTCGGCTTCACCAGGGGCGAAGTCCAGGACGCCCCAGAAACCCGCGGGCTCCAGAATCGGCCGCAGGCTCCCCCGCTCCTCCTCAGACAGCTCGGCGAACATGGCCTTCAGCCAGAGCCAGCAGTCCACCGTATAGGGGCGCGCGACGCTGGCCAGGGGCGCGCCGCCGACCTCGAAGGCGCAACGCAGCTCGCCACGGCCGGCGGCCTCGGCCGAAGCCAGCATCATGGACCGGAATCCGCGGCCGGCCAGGGCGACGAGCTCGATTAAGGTCTCGTCGGGCGCCGGGTTATGCGCCCACGCGGCCTGATGGCCGGACAGGTCGTCCACCCACTGAGTCCACTGATAGGTCCGCACCGCATGCTCACGCATCAGCCGGGACGGAGTCGGATCGATGGCCAGCTGGCTCAGCATCCCGTAGAGGCCGAAGTCCGCGATCGATGGCCGCTGTCCGAACAGGAACAGTCGCCGCGACAGGCCCCGCTCCAGGATATCAAGCAGGGCCAGATATTCTGCCTCGAGCGCTGCGTGGGTGGTGGGATCGCCGCCGCCGATGAAATTTCGAACCATCTGCTGGCGGGCGGTGAACTTCTCGATGCCGACCGTGAGCGCCGGTTCATCCACATCCCCCAGCCAGCCGGCCATCTGGCGGCGCGCGCAGAAGGCGACGTCGGTGTCCGACGTCCAGCGGAAGGCCATCAGGATCACGGCGAGCCACTCGTCGGCGAAATCCTCCACCAGCCGGGCCAGGAACCGCTGTGGCGCGGTTGGCGGCATGAGACTGGGCGCGTCAGGGTGAAGGGCCTCCATCTCATGCAGGATCGGCGTGGAGTCGTTCCAGGGGGTTCCATCGGGATAGACCACGACCGGCAACAGCCGCTTGCCGAAGGCCTTGAGCCCCTCGCTCTGGCCTGAGCCATCAAAACCGCCGAGGGGAACCGTCCAGTCGTGTGGAATGCGCCGATAGCGCAGGGCGGCGCGGACCTTGTGCGAATAGGGCGAGCCGGGTCCTGCGAGGATCCGGTAGCGCCCGGGGCGGGGCATGAGGTCAGCCTGGTCGAAGATCACGGAGGGGCTCCATCACCATAAATCGGCATGCACCATGACAATACCCGCCTCCCCGGGCGAGGGAAGCAGAAAGCTCAGCGGGTTTGCGCATCTCTGATGGCCGCCCGCACATCGGGTGGCAGGCCCAGGCCAGACGCCGCGACGTTCGCCTCCAGGTGAGCCAGTCGCGTGGTGCCCATCACGGCGGCCGAGACGCCGGGATGCTCCAGCACGTAGGCGAGGCTCGCCTGGGCCGCGCTCATGGTCTCCAGTCGGCGGAGAAAGCTGAAACGCTCGGCGAGCGCCACTTCCCGCCGATGGTTCTTCAGGGCCCGGGCGGCGTACCAAAGGTCCCGTACGCCTCGGAGCTTGCGGATCTGGCCGTCCACATGGCCCATGGCCAGCGGCATACCCGCCAGAACGCCCTTGCCCTGGGCGGCGGCTGTATCGATCAACACGCTGCGCTCGGGGCGCAGAACATTGTAATCCAGCATCACCACATCGAGGCTGGGGGAACCGATGATGGCGGAGATCACCCCCGGGTCGAAGCTGTTGGCGCCGAACGCGGCCACCAGACCCCGCTGACGCAAGCGCTCAAGCGCCTCGAACAGGTCGCCGTTCATCTCCGAAGCGGCCGGCCCATGAAGCTGCACCAATCCCAGTCGCTCGACGCCAAGACGGCGCAGACTGGCCTCGACACTGGTGGTGATGGCGGCAGGCGAGAAGTCTCGGCCCGTCCGTCCGCCGCCGGCATGAAAGGTCCCAGCCTTGGTGGCGATCACCAGCCGCTCAGGATCACTTCCCTTGAGGGCCCGGCCCAGGCGTGGTTCGGCCTCGCCGCGAGAATAGCCCGGCGCGGTGTCGAACAGGGTGACGCCAAGGTCCAGGGCCCGGTGAACCAGCCGCACGGCTTCGGCCTCGTCGAACCGGGGCAGCCCCCAGAAACTGGCGCAACCGAAACCGATCTCAGAAACGGTGAGCCCAGTGCGGCCCAGGGGACGGTATCGCATGGGTCCTTCGCCGAGGGATGGTGGGCGGCGAGGGGTTCGAACCCCCGACCCCCTGGGTGTAAACCAGGTGCTCTGACCAGCTGAGCTAGCCGCCCTCGCCCGCCGTCATAACGCCTCCAACGCGAGATTCGGAGCCGCATTCGGCAGGATAGACGCAAAGAGGGGACGGCCGCCCCGCCGCGGCCGTCCCCTTGAATAGTGAGCAGCCCCCTTCGATCAGCTGTTCAGGGCGTTCTTCAGTCCTTCGCCGATGCGGAATCGCGCCGTCTGTGAGGCCGGGCGATTGACGCTTTCGCCGGTCCGCGGATTGCGGGCGACGCCCGCAGCCCGGCTTACCGGCACGAAGCTGCCGAAGCCGACCAGACGCACCTCCTGGCCCCCCTTGAGCGATCCGGTGACGGAATCGACGAAGGCCTCAAGGGCGTCCTTTGCCTGTGACTTGGTGATCCCGGCCTTCTCAGCCATCGCCGAAACCAGTTCAGCCTTGGTCATGGTAGTTTCCTCTCCCTGCCCTTTTTCTGTTTTTCGCGAAGCGCCGGCAGCGGCAAACACCTTCGCGCCAAGGGATTATGCGGGCTTAAGCAGGCGCGTCAAACAAAGCGGCGCGGGAGTGAGCCCGCGCCGCCTGTGGTCTGGTATGGAAACGGTCTGACCCTCAGTGGGTCATGATCGCCTCGGCCTCGCCGTCATCACCGGCGACCGGCCCCTTGGTCGGGGGCTCGGTCCACTCGATCGGATCGGGCAGACGGGTCAGGGCGCGGACCAGGACTTCATCCATGGTGTTCACCGGGATGATCTCCAGGGCCTCCTTCACCTTGGCCGGGATGTCGGCCAGGTCCTTCTCGTTTTCCTGCGGGATCAGCACGGTCTTGACCCCAGAACGCAGGGCCGCGAGCAGCTTTTCCTTCAGGCCGCCGATGGCGGTCACCCGGCCGCGAAGGGTCACCTCGCCCGTCATGGCGATGTCCTTGCGGATCGGGATGCCGGTCAGGACCGAGACGATGGCTGTGGCCATGGCCGCGCCGGCGGAAGGACCGTCCTTGGGGGTCGCCCCGTCCGGCACGTGGATGTGGACGTCGGTCTTTTCGAAGTTCGGGGGCTCGATCCCAAACTGCGTGGCCCGGCTGCGGACATAGGAGTTCGCCGCCGAGATGGATTCCTTCATCACATCCTTCAGGTTGCCGGTGACCGTCATGCGGCCCTTGCCTGGCATCTTGACCGCCTCGATGGTCAGGATGTCGCCGCCGAAGTCGGTGTAGGCCAGGCCCGTAATGATCCCGACCTGATCCTCGAGATCCATCTCCCCGTAGCGGTACTTGCGCACCCCGGCGTACTTGGCCAGCCGATCGGGATCGATGGTGATGCTGGTCAGCTTCTCCCGGGCAAGATCGCGCACGGTCTTGCGGGCCAGATTGCCCAGTTCCCGTTCGAGCGACCGCACGCCGGCCTCCCGCGTATAGTAGCGGATGAGGTCGCGGATCGTGTCCTCGGAGACCACGAACTCCTCGGGCGTCAGCCCATGGTCCTTGGTCAGCTTGGGCAGGACGTGGCGCTTGGCGATCTCGACCTTCTCATCCTCGGTGTAGCCGGGGATGCGAATGATCTCCATGCGGTCCAGCAGGGGCTGGGGCATGTTGAGCGAGTTCGCCGTGGTGACAAACATCACCGGCGACAGGTCGTAGTCCACCTCCAGATAGTGGTCGGCGAAGGTGGAGTTCTGCGACGGGTCCAGCACTTCCAGCAGGGCCGAGGCCGGGTCGCCGCGATAGTCGGCGCCCATCTTGTCGATCTCGTCCAGCAGGAAGAAGGCGTTGGTGGTCTTGGCCTTCTTCATCGACTGGATGATCTTGCCCGGCATGGAGCCGATATAGGTCCGGCGGTGGCCGCGGATCTCGGCCTCGTCACGCACCCCGCCCAGGGAGACGCGCACGAATTCCCGCGCCGTCGCCTTGGCGATCGAGCGGCCAAGCGAGGTCTTGCCGACGCCCGGAGGACCGACAAGGCACAGGATCGGACCCTTGAGCGCCCCGGTCCGGGCCTGGACGGCCAGGTATTCCAGGATCCGCTCTTTCACCTTGTCCAGGCCGTAGTGATCCTCGTCGAGGATCTCCTCAGCCCGGGCGAGATCGATGGGCTTCTGCTTGGCCTTGCCCCACGGAATGGACAGCAGCCAGTCGAGATAGTTTCTAACGACCGTCGATTCCGCTGACATGGGGCTCATGGAGCGGAGCTTCTTCAGCTCCGCCTCGGCCTTGGTGCGGGCCTCTTTTGACAGCTTGGTCTTCTTGATCCGCTTCTCCAGCTCGTTGAGCTCGTCGCGGGTGTCGTCCTGCTCGCCCAGCTCGCGCTGGATCGCCTTCATCTGCTCGTTGAGATAGTACTCGCGCTGCGTCTTCTCCATTTGCCGCTTTACGCGGTTCCGGATCTTCTTCTCGGTCTGCATGACCGAAATCTCGCCCTCCATCAGGGCGTAGACCTTCTCCAGACGCTTCACGACGTCGAAGATCTCCAGCAGGGCCTGCTTTTCGCTGATCTTCACCGACAGGTGCGAGGCGACGCGATCGGCCAGCTCGCCCGGGTTCTCAATCTGCGGCATGGCCGCCAGGGCCTCCGGCGGCACCTTCTTGTTGAGCTTCACATAGGATTCGAACTGCTCAACCACAGCGCGGCTCAGCGCCTCGGCCTCAGGCGAGGCCTGGGGGTCTTCGGGCAGATCGGCGATCTCGGCTTCATAATAGTCGGCCTGATCGGTGTAGCGGGCGACGGCCGCACGGGCCTTGCCCTCCACCAGCACCTTCACGGTCCCGTCGGGCAGTTTCAGAAGCTGGAGGATGGTGGCGACGACGCCGATCTCATAGATGGCGATGGGCGCCGGATCATCGTCGTCCTTGTCCTTCTGGGTCAGCAGAAGGATGTCCTTGCCCTCGTCGCGCATGGCCTCTTCGAGCGCCCGCACGGATTTCTCCCGCCCGACAAACAGCGGCACGGGTTGATGCGGAAACACGACGATGTCCCGCAACGGAAGGACAGGAAGGGTCTTCTTGGTCTCAGACATATGCTTTCACTCCCGGTCGGCCCCCTCGGAAAAAAAGCAGGGCTCGACCCTCGGGCCGCGGTTACCTCAGACGATGCGCCTGAGTCGGACGGTCCGTCCGCCGGTGTGGCGGTGTCTTCAGACTATTTATGTGGACGCTTCGGACCGCGGTTCAAGCGGCGCCGGGGCGGCGCGCGACAACTTGTCTTCGGCGCCGCAACAGAAACCCGTGTTCAGGGCGGCCCTCAGGCCGCCCCGCCCTTATCCCGACGCTCGGCATAGATGATCAGCGGCTGGGCGCGGCCCTCGACGACCTCGGCGTTGACCACGACCTCTTCCACGCCGTCATAGGTCGGCAGCTCGTACATGGTGTCGAGCAGGATGCCTTCGAGGATCGAGCGCAGGCCCCGGGCGCCGGTCTTGCGCGCAATGGCCTTGCGGGCCACGGCGTTGAGGGCGTCGTCGGTAAAGGTCAGGCCGACATTCTCCATGTCGAACAGGCGCTGGTACTGCTTGACGAAGGCGTTCTTCGGCTCGGTCAGGATCTTGACCAGAGCTTCCTCGTCCAGGTCATCGAGGGTGGCGATCACCGGCAGACGGCCGATGAATTCCGGGATCAGGCCGAAACGCAGCAGGTCGTCAGGCTCCACCCGGCGGAAGATCTCGCCCGTACGCCGGTCGTCAGGGTCGGAGACCTTGGCGCCGAAGCCGATGGAGGTCCCCTGCCCGCGGGCCGAAATGATCTTGTCCAGGCCAGCGAAGGCGCCGCCGCAGATGAACAGGATGTTGGTGGTGTCCACCTGCAGGAATTCCTGCTGCGGGTGCTTGCGGCCGCCCTGGGGCGGGACGGAGGCCACCGTGCCTTCCATGATCTTCAGCAGCGCCTGCTGGACGCCCTCGCCCGACACATCACGGGTGATAGACGGGTTGTCCGACTTGCGGCTGATCTTATCGACCTCGTCGATATAGACGATGCCCCGCTGGGCCCGCTCGACATTGTAGTCGGCCGACTGCAGCAGCTTGAGGATGATGTTCTCGACGTCTTCACCCACATAACCGGCCTCGGTCAGGGTCGTGGCGTCGGCCACGGTGAAGGGCACGTCGATGATTCGGGCGAGCGTCTGGGCCAGCAGGGTCTTACCGGTGCCGGTGGGGCCGATCAGCATGATGTTGGCCTTGCCCAGCTCAACATCGTTGTTCTTCGTGGCGTGGTTCAGGCGCTTGTAGTGATTGTGGACCGCGACCGAGAGCACCTTCTTGGCGTGATCCTGGCCGATCACGTAATCGTCGAGGACTTCGCGGATCTCGCGGGGCGTGGGCACGCCATCCTTCGACTTCACGAAGGAGATCTTGTGCTCCTCGCGGATGATATCCATGCAGAGCTCGACGCATTCATCGCAGATGAACACCGTGGGGCCCGCGATGAGCTTGCGGACTTCATGCTGGCTCTTTCCGCAGAAGGAGCAATACAGCGTGCTCTTGGAGTCCCCGCTCGCGGCCTTGGTCATGTTTAGTCTCACTCTCTCGACGACGTCGGTCGAAACCGTGCCCGTGGCGCGGGCGGCGTTTCCCGCCGTCCTTGCAGGATACGCGCCGGGGGTTGTCCAATCCTTGACATTCCCCGATCCGCGCCAGGATCACAAGCCTTGCCGGACCTGACGCGTCAGGTGGCCAGCCCGGCCGGATAGCGCGCAATTTCGAATCTCTAGATGGGATTGTATCGGATTGACGCAAGTCGCCCCACGACTCCCTTGCGGGAAAAGGGGAATGCGTTGTTTGCGCCCGCAGTAGCATCGGCCCGGTTCTGGCAAGGCGGCTCGGGGCGGTTGCAGTCCAGGGGCCAGACTGCGCTATTTCGGCGCAAGCCGCGTTTTTTGGGGGAATCATGGACGATCCGGCTGACGACACGGGCGTCGTGGCCTTCGACTTCGATGGCACGCTCACCACCAAGGACAGCTTCACAGCCTTCCTGCGCTGGCGGGCGGGCGGGGCCCGCTATGCCCGCGGCATGCGCCGCCTTGCGCCGGCCGGCGCCAGCTACCTGTTTCATCGCAACCGGGGCCGCATCAAGGCCGCCGCCGTGCGGGAGTTTCTACTCGGTGTCCCCAGAGCCGAGTTGGAGGCCGAGGCTCGCGCCTTCGCCGAGGCCTACGCCCCGCGCCTTCTGCGGCCTGACGCCCTGCACACCTGGCGGCGCTGGCGCGGCCGGCGGGCGACCATGGTCATTGTCACCGCCTCGCCGGACATCATCGTCCAGCCCTTCGCCCGGGGCCTTGGGGCCGATCATCTGATCGCCACCCGCCTGGCCTTCGATTCCGAGGACCGCGTGGCTGGCATGTTCGAGGGCCGCAACTGCCGCGGGCCTGAGAAGGTGTCCCGCCTGCAGGCGGTCTTTGGTCCCGACCTTCGCCTGCGGGCCGCCTATGGCGACACCAGCGGCGACCGGGAGATGCTGAAGATCGCCGACGAACCAGGCTATCGGGTGTTCAAGGAAACCCCCTGATGCGGTTTCGGGTGGAGAAGCTGATCCGCGACGGTCTTCCCCCGATGATGCGCGAACAAGGCCTGACCGTGTTCTGTCACCGGCTCGGGGACGCAGAGTTCCTCACCGCGCTCAAGGCGAAACTCCTGGAGGAGGCTGAGGAGGTCGCCGTCGCCACGGCCGATGACCTCCTCGAGGAACTGGCCGACGTCAGCGAGGTGTTGATGGCCCTGATCGCCGCCGCCGGCCTCAGTCCAGAGGCTGTAGAGGCCGCCCGCCTGGCCAAACGCGCTCAAAGAGGTGGCTTTGAGGGACGGGTATATAATCGCGCGGTCGCGGGCGAGAGCGGGACCCCTGGGATCGCCTACTATCTGACCCGCCCCGATCAGTATCCACCGCTAACTGAGGATGGCGCCCCGCTCGACCCGCTCGCGTCTAAGCCCTCGGACAGTTAGGAGGCGGCTCGCCGAACTAGGCCGGCGGCCAGGTCAAAGATCCGCGCGCGGCGCCTGAGCAGCGCCGCGCAACGGGGTCTTCAGTCCTCCGAGCGCCGCTCATAGACGTGGTCGACAATGCCCCACGCCTTGGCTTCCTCGGCGGTCATGAAATGGTCGCGGTCAAGGGTGGCCTCGACCACCTCGATCGGCTGGCCGGTGTGCTTGGCGTAGAGCTCGTTCAGGCGGCCCTTGGTCTTGATGATGTCCTCGGCATGCCGCTGGATGTCCGAGGCCTTGCCGGTGTAGCCGCCCGAGGGCTGGTGGACCATGATCCGGGCGTTGGGCAGCGAGATCCGCTGGTCCTTCTCGCCGGCCATTAGCAGGAACGAGCCCATGGAGGCCGCCATGCCCATGCAGACCGTGGAGATCGGGCTCTTCACGTACTGCATGGTGTCGTAGATCGCCAGGCCGGACGTCACGATGCCGCCCGGCGAGTTGATGTACATGGAGATCTCTTTCTTGGGGTTCTCGGACTCCAGATAGAGAAGCTGGGCGCAGATCAGGGCGGCCATGCCGTCCTCGACCGGGCCGTTGAGGAAGATGATTCGTTCCTTCAGCAGCCGGGAGAAAATGTCGAAGGCGCGTTCGCCGCGGCTGGTCTGTTCGACCACCATGGGCACGAGGTTGAGCGCGGTGGTCACATGGTCACGCATAAGCTTAAGAGCCCTTCTCGATTGGCGAACGTCTGATCGCCGCCGTCCCTTCCGATATCGCGTCTGCGGCGGCCGGTTGCAAGGCGACCCTCCGACGCCGGCCCTTTCGGAAGCCCTAAAATGCACAATCCCGGCGCCGCCTGCAGGCCACGCCGGGATCCGCAATCACATTGTCGCGCCGCTGTGGCGTGACCTGCAAGGCTTACTCGCCGTAGCCTTCCGGCAGATCGTCCTCGGCCATCAGTTCGTCCTTGCTGACGTCCTTGTCCTCGACCTTGGCCTTTTCGACGATCAGGTCGACGACCTTGTCCTCGAAGATCGGGGCGCGGAGCTGGGCCTGGGCGTTGGGGTTCTGGCGGAACATGTCGAAGACCTGCTGCGCCTGGGGACCATAGCGCATGGCCTCCTGGCGCATGGCCTCAAGCAGCTCCTGCTCGGTCACCTGGACGTTGTTGATCCGGCCGATCTCGGCCAGCACCAGGCCCAGACGCACCCGGCGCTCGGCGATCTTGCGATACTCCGACTCCAGCTGCTCGTCGGTCTTACCGGCGTCTTCTGGCGGCAGGGACTCCTGCGCCTTGTCCTGCTGAACCTGAGTCCAGATGGCGGCGAACTCGGCCTCGACCATTTTGGGCGGCAGGGGGAAGTCGTGCTTGGTGTCCAGCGCGTCCAGAAGGGCGCGCTTCAGCTTGAAGCGCGAGGCGCTCACATACTGCTGCTCAATGTTGTCGCGCAGCAGCCCTTTAAGCTTGTCCAGGCTCTCAATGCCCAGCTTCTCGGCGAAGGCGTCGTCGGCGACAGTGTCCACCGGGGCCGAGACGGCGGTCACCTTGACCTCGAACTCGGCTTCCTTCCCGGCCAGATGAGCGGCCTGATATTCTTCGGGGAAGGTCACCTTGACCACCACATCGCTGTCCGGTTTGGCGCCGACCAGCTGGTCTTCGAAGCCAGGGATGAAGCTGCCCGAGCCAAGCACCAGCTGAGCGCCTTCGGCCGATCCGCCTTCAAAGGCTTCGCCGTCAATCTTGCCGACGAAGTCGATGGTGACCTGATCGCCGTCCTTGGCCTTCACAGTCTTGCCGGTGCGCGGCTCGAAGCTGCGGTTCTGCTTGGCCAGCTCGGCCAGGGCCTCGTCGACCTCATCATCGCCGGGCTTGTAGACCGGGCGGACCAGTTCCAGGGTCGCAGGATCGACCGGATCGAATTCCGGCATGACTTCCAGGGCGATCTCGAAGGACAGGTCGGCCTTGCCGTCCACCACTTCCTGCAGGTCGCCCTCGGGCGTCAGGGCCGGTTCGCCGGCGGGGCGCAGCTTGTTCTCTTCCAGCACCTTCTGGGTGGATTCCGAAATGGTCTGCTCGACCAGCTCGGCCATCAGGGCCTTGCCGTGAACCCGACGCACATGGGCCGGCGGCACCTTGCCCGGGCGGAAGCCCTTGATGTTGAGCTGGGGCGTGATCTCGGTGATGCGTGCTTCCAGGCGTTCGGCCAGGTCGGCCGCCGGAACAGTGACGCCATAGACGCGGCTCAGGCCTTCACCGGACTTTTCAACGATCTGCATCGACATTCTTGCTTCCGGACTCCGGGGCGCTGTCACGCGCTCTTGACGGTCCGCCTAATGGTGAAACGGGAAGCGCCGCCTACGTCGAGGCGGCGGGAGGGCGCCCTTATGTCACGGGCGCCTCCCCTGTCCAAGTGCAAAGGTGGTGCGGGCGAGAGGACTCGAACCTCCACGCCTTGCGGCGCTGGAACCTAAATCCAGTGCGTCTACCAGTTCCGCCACGCCCGCGTTCCATCGCCTGCCATCGGCGGTTTGCCTTCGCGCGTCAAGCTGGCTTGACCACCGCCGCTATCGTCTGGGCCAACTCCATCAGAACCGGCGCCAGCGACGCCAGAAGCAGCGCGGCCATGGTCCAGTTGAACAGCCTGAGCGCGCTGGGCTCCTCCAACAGGCGGCGAAGCGCCACGCCGGACCCCGCCCAGGCGGCCGCGCAGGGAATGCTGATGGCGAAGACCACCAGACCAGCGATCAGCATGTCGAGGACGCCGCCTTGTTGCGGCACATAGGCGGCCGCGACGCCGACCGCCATGGTCCAGGCCTTAGGGTTGACCCACTGGAAACCGGCGGCCTGGAGGAAGGTGAAGGGCCGGGCGCTCGCCGCCCTCTCCCCCATGCCCTCGGCGCCAGCAATCTTCCAGGCGAGCCAGAGCAGATAGGCCGCGCCCAGCGCCTTTAGCGCCGTGTGCGCGGTGGGATGGGCCGAGAACAGGCCGCCCAGGCCAAACCCCACGGCCAACAGCAGGATCGTAAACCCCAGCACCACCCCGGCCAGGTGCGGCAGGGTGCGGGCAAAGCCATAATTGGCGCCAGACGTCATCAGCATGGCGTTGTTGGGGCCTGGCGTGATTGACGAGGCGAAGGCGAAGAGGCCGAGCGCGCCAAGGAGTTGTGGGGTGTAGCCTGTCATGGGTTGGTGTCCGGAACGGGCCTGATGTGCGCTCCGGCGTCGTCTCGACCCCGCCCGCCATCACGGCCGGGCTTGGGGAGGATGTCGTCATCCAGCGCTGTGGCTAGATTCTGGTCCCTGTTTCCCCAGCCCGCGCCCCGCGCACCATCGCCGCGCCGGCGGCTACAGGTGCGTCAGCAAGGACGGAGTTGCGGGTCAGGCGAGACACAGGTCACGGCTCTAGAACGACCTCGGATCGCTAACAGAGCAATCGCTCCTGGTCTAGCGTGCGACGTACAGCCCTCGCAGCACCCCTGGCGTCAGGTCCGGCAGGTCTTCGGCGATCAGCCCTGGGCCGTGGGCATGAGCGGCCTCGGCATGGATCCAGGTCGCCGCACAGGCGGCCTCGAAGCTGTCCATCCCCTGGGCGATCAGCCCCCCGATGAACCCCGCCAGCACATCACCCGATCCGGCCGTAGCCAGCCAGGGTGAGCCGTTCAGGGCGACGGCGGCGCGTCCATCCGGCGCAGCGACGACCGTGTCCGGACCCTTCAGCAGGACGACGGCGTCCGCCAGCTCTGCGGCCCGGCGCGTGGCGGTGATCCGGTCGGTTTCGCCCGCCAGAACGCCGGGAAACAGCCGGTCGAACTCGCCCGGATGCGGCGTGAGCACATCGTCCCGGTCCAGCACCGAGAACAGCTCCTCGGGATCCTGCTGGAACACCGTGATGGCGTCGGCGTCGAGCACCAGGGCCGCGCCCGTGCGGGCGAGCGCCAGGACATTCATCAGGGTCGTCTCGCTGACCCCGGCGGCGGGACCGATCACGGCGGCGTCCACCTCAGTCGCCAGGGCCTCAAGCTCGGCCTCAGTCTCGAAGGGCCGCAGCATGATGGCTTCCAGATGGGCGGCATTGGTCGCCAGCGCCTCGCCCGGCGACAGGACAGTGACCACGCCGGCGCCGATCCGCAGGCCGCCCCGGGCGGCCAGCCGCGCTGCGCCTGTGCTCCAGGCCGGGCCGCTCACCACCACCAGCCGGCCCCGGGCGTGCTTGTGCGAGGCCGCTGTCGGCCAGGGAAACCGCGCCGCCCAAAGGTCGGGGCCGTTTTCGAAAAGGGTCGCCTCCGAGGGGGCCAGCCCGATATCGGCGACGATCACCTCGCCGCAGCGCCCCCGGCCCGGCTCAAGCACATGGGCGGGCTTGCGGGCGTGAAACGTCACCGTCAGCGCCGCGCGGCCACAGACGCCTTGCGGCTGGCCCGTATCCCCAGGCAGACCGCTCGGCACGTCAACAGCGACAACGCGTTCCGGAACCGCATTGATCTGCTGGACCACCCGGGCCGCATCCCCCGACAGCGGACCTGACAGGCCTGCGCCAAACAGGGCGTCGATAAAGAGCTCGGCCTCCAGCTCTGCGTCGAGATCGAGCGTCACCCCGGTCCACTGGGCGGCCATGGCCTTGGCGCTGGGAGAGCTCGGCGGGGCGACGGCGGCGACCCGCACCGGCCAACCCTGTTCAGCCAGAAGCCGCGCCACCACATAGCCGTCGCCGCCATTGTCGCCGGGACCACAAAGGACCACCGTCTCGCAGGGGGAAAAGCGACAGACGACAGCGCCGACCACCGCAGCGCCAGCCCGTGACATCAACTCAAGGGCCGGGGTCCCCGCGGCCACCGCCGCGCGATCAGCCGCAGCCATCTCGGCTACGGTCAGAATCTGTTTGGCCGCCACGGGACCTCCGCTGGTCTGCTACAGTACGCCGGTGGAGGCTTCTCGCCCCTTCTCCACCAAGGTCAAGGTCTTACCGTCGGTTTCCAAGACGGTGATCGAAGTATGATCTGGACGGAAGCTGACTACGCGGTCCTCGCCGGTGAGCAGCGAGACCACTGCATTGATGGCCACGAAATGACTGAAGACGGCCGTGTCGCCGCGGGCGTGCAGCGCCTGCGCCACCTGCCGCCGCCAGGCGTCATAGTCCAGGTCGCCCGTGATCTCACCCCAGGCGCCCTGAAAGGCCTGGCGCAGCCACTCACCGCGGTCTGCGGCGGCAAGAGAGGCGGGCGTCGGAATCTCGCCGACCCCCGGATCGATCTCGACCTCCACGCCCAGGGCGCGCGCGGTCGGCTCGGCGGTCTCGCGACAGCGGGCCAGCGGGGACGAGACAACCAGCCGGGGGCGATGACCATCGGGCAGGCCCAACAGATGGTCTCGAGCCGCAGCCGCCTGCTGGCGGCCCGTCTCATCCAGCCCCGGATCGTCATCATGGCCACCCCAGGTGGCGGCAGGCTTTCCGTGGCGGATCAGATAGAGACGCGGCATGGGCTAGTCCGGAACAAAGAGGTTGCGTTGACCCTCGGGGGCAGGCCCCACCCTACCCGTCCGCCCGACGGATTCCACCGCCTCCAGGCTTTCGAGAACGGCGGGATCAGCGGGGGTGTGGGCGACGAAGCGTCGGTCGGCCTCGTCGCGGCCCACCACAATCCCCATCAGATAGCCCTCGCGGCCATGAACGACGGTATAGGTCTCGATCACAGCGCGACCCTGAGGGGTCTCTGTGACAACCGGATGCGGCAGGGCGTCGATCTCCCGCTGGATGACCGCCGGGTCCTGGCGCTCGAACGGGGTTTTCGGGGGTCGGCAGGAATAGACGCCGGTGGACTGCTTGGTCAGAAACCAGCCATTGGCCGTGACCAGACCATAGTCTTCCCGGGCCGCCCGCAGCCGCTGCATCATCACGGCGATGGAGTGCATGGCGTAGTTGTTCCCCGGCCCCCCGGCATAGGGCAGCCCGCCGGTGACCGTCAGCCCCCGGGGATCATCCAGGGCCAGCCCCAGCTCCTCCGCGCCGATCTCCACGGCCACGGGGAAGCAGGAATAGAGATCGATGATCCCGATGTCGGAGAGCCCGATCCCGGCCATCTCCAGAGCGCGCGCGCCGGTCAGGCGCATGGCGGGACTGGAATGGAAGTTCTGGCGATCCAGGGGATACCAGAGGTCGGCGGCGTCGGCGCAGCCATGAAGATAGACCAGTTGGTCCTCGGCCACCCCCAGCTCACGGGCCTTGGCGAGGCTGGCCACAAGGACGCCCGCAGACTGGTCCACGTCCATGATGGCGTTGAGATACTTGGTGTAGGGGAAACCGACCATGCGGTTGCGGTCGGTGACCGTCACCAGCTCATCAGCCGATCGCGCGATCGGGAACCAAGCCTCCGGATTGCGCGCCGCAACCTCGGTGAACGGGGCGAACAGGGCGCCCATTCGCGCCTGGTGGTCGGGGATGCTCCGCCCGTCCCTGGCGCGCAGGGCGTTCTCGAACAGCGGATAGGTGTTGATCGGCCGCCCGAGGCCGTGCCGGGCCTCATAGGGCGTCGCGCCGGGGCGCGGGTCGCCGATCCGCTCGGGCGCGGGGAGCTCCTGGTCTTCATTCCAGTCGTCGAAGCCAAACCCTCGGGTCATGCGCTTGGTGGCTGAGCCCAGGAACTCACAGCCGACCACCAGGCCAAGGCTGGTTTCGCCCCGGGCGACTCGCTCACAGAGCACGTTGATGAGCTGCTGGGGGCTGTTGCCGCCCATATGGGAATAGACTGACCAGTCCGGGGCGGCGCCCAAGGCCCTGGCGAGACTGGTTGGCGGATTGGTGCTGTGCGGCGTGGCCCGTCCGCCTCCCGGCGCATCGACCGTGAAGCCCACCACGGCCAGGCTGTCGATCCTCGCCAGCTGAGCCTCGCTGAGGCCGGCGTCGCGAGCCGCGGCGAGCGCCGCAATCTTCAGCAGTTGCGTGGGCGCCGGGGAAACCTGCGGCTCGCCCCGATATGTGAATTGTCCCGCCCCGATCAGAACTGGGGTTCTATCGTCCATGGCAACGCCTCCTCACCCAACTGCGCCGCGCGATCCTAGGGGCCTATCGGCGGCTCACAAGGCCATTTCCGCAGCGCACAACCATTGGGCGCCGTCTGCCTATTTCGCGCGCACCCGGCGATTTCGCAGCCCCGCGCCAAACTCCTGGCGAGGCGCCCTCTTGTCGCCCCGCGGCCCGGCATGCTCCGTCCCTTTCACCCCCTTTGAGCAGGGCGGCGCGTTCAGTCCGACGAGGCCCCATGAAGAAGATCGAAGCCGTCATTAAGCCGTTCAAGCTCGACGAGGTGAAGGAAGCCCTTCAGGAACTGGGCGTGCAGGGCATGACCGTGCTTGAGGCCAAGGGCTATGGACGGCAGAAGGGGCAGACGGAGCTGTACCGCGGCGCTGAATATGTCGTGGACTTCCTGCCCAAGATTAAGATCGAGGTGGTGGTCGCCGACGACCAGCTCGATAGCGCCCTTGAGGCAATCACCACCGCGGCGCGCACGGGCCGCATCGGAGACGGGAAGATCTTCGTCTCCGAGATCATTGAGGTTCTGCGCATTCGCACCGGTGAAACCGGCGCGCTTGCGGTTTGACGTTCTGACCTATCACGCGAGTTAGGGGATAACCGCCATGACTACCGCCAAAGACATCCTGGATATGATCGCTGAGAAGGACGTCAAATATGTCGACGTTCGCTTCACCGACATCCGCGGCAAGATGCAGCATGTGACGTTCGACATCGACCTGGTCGATGACGACTTCCTGACCGACGGCACCATGTTCGACGGCTCGTCGATCGTCGGCTGGAAGGCCATCAACGAGTCCGACATGAAGCTGCGTCCGGACCTGAACTCGGCCTATATTGACCCCTTCTATCAGCAGACGACGCTCTGCCTGTTCTGCGACGTGCTGAACCCCGACACCAACACCCCCTACAACCGCGACCCGCGCTCCATCGCCAAGGCGGCCCTGAACTATGTGAAGTCGGCGGGCATCGGCGACACCGTCTATTTCGGCCCCGAGGCCGAGTTCTTCCTGTTTGACGACGTTCGCTGGTCTACGGCCGGCCACAACACCGGCTACGCCTTCGACTCCACCGAACTGCCGGTGAACTCGTCCAAGGAATATGCCGAGGGCAATATGGGCCATCGGCCCGGCCCCAAGGGCGGCTACTTCCCGGTCAACCCCGTGGACTCCGCCCAGGACCTGCGCGGCGAAATGCTGGCCGTCATGGGCGAGCTGGGCATGCAGCCCGAAAAGCACCACCACGAGGTGGCGCCGGCCCAGCACGAGCTTGGCCTGAAGTTCTCCGATCTGCTGACCATGGCCGACCGGATGCAGCTCTATAAGTACGTCATCCACAACGTCGCCGCCGCCTACGGCAAGACCGCCACCTTCATGGCCAAGCCGATGTTCGGCGACAACGGCTCGGGCATGCACGTCCACCAGTCGATCTGGAAGGACGGCCAGCCCATGTTCGCCGGCGACAAGTATGCCGGCCTGTCGCAGGACTGCCTCTGGTACATCGGCGGCATCATCAAGCACGCCAAGGCCATCAACGCCTTCGCCAACTCCACCACCAACAGCTACAAGCGCCTGGTGCCCGGCTACGAAGCGCCCGTGAAACTGGCCTATTCGTCGCGTAACCGCTCGGCCTCCATCCGCATCCCGCACGTGGACTCGCCGAAGGCCAAGCGCATCGAGGCCCGCTTCCCCGATCCGATGGGCAACCCCTATCTGACCTTCGTCGCCCTGCTGATGGCTGGCCTCGACGGGATCGAGAACAAGATCGATCCGGGTCCGGCCATGGACAAGAACCTCTATGACCTGCCGCCGCGCGAGCAGAAGAAGGTTCCGGAAGTCTGCGGCTCCCTGCGTGAAGCCCTGGAGAACCTCGACAAGGACCGCGCCTTCCTCAAGAAGGGCGGCGTGATGGATGACGACTTCATCGACAGCTATATCGAGCTGAAGATGGAAGAGGTGATGCGCCTGCAACTGCATCCGCACCCCGTCGAATTCGACATGTACTACAAGTGCTAAGCCTCAACGCCTGAGGTTGGATTTGAGGGGCCGCGGCGCAAGCTGCGGCCCTTTTTCCGTTCAGGGCCCTACGCATTGATTTGTCTCGCCCCCCGATTCATACCGGGGCCTCCCGAATCGCCCCAGCTTCCGAGCCAATGTCCAAGGCCCCTCCCCAAGCCTCCCTCTTCGATGACGCCCTGAACCCGCCGGCCGCCTCGCCGCTGGCGCAGAGCCATGAGCCGCGCCCCAGCCCGCCGCCTCCGCCGCCGCCGGCCAGCAAGGCGCCTCAGGCCGGCGCGGACACGGCCGGGGGCTACTCGGCCAAGGACATCGAGGTCCTTGAGGGGCTGGAGCCGGTGCGCAAGCGGCCGGGCATGTATATCGGCGGCACCGATGAGCGGGCCCTGCACCATCTGTTCGCCGAGGTGCTGGACAACGCCATGGACGAGGCCGTCGCCGGCCACGCCAAGTTCATCGAGGTCAGCCTCGACGCCGACGGCTATCTCAGCGTCAAGGACGACGGTCGCGGCATTCCTGTCGATCCCCATCCCAAGCACCCGGGCAAGTCGGCCCTGGAAGTCATCATGACGGTGCTGCACTCGGGCGGGAAATTCTCCGGCAAGGCCTATGAGACGTCCGGCGGCCTGCACGGGGTCGGCGTCTCGGTGGTCAACGCGCTGTCGGAACTGGTCGAGGTGACGGCCTGGAAGGACGGCTTCGAGTGGCGCCAGGCCTTCGCCCGGGGCAAGCCGCTGGGGGCCATCGAGAAGGGCCAACCCAGCCGCAAGCACGGCACCATGATCCGCTTCCTGCCCGACCCTCAGATCTTCGGCGAAGGGGCCGCCTTCAAGCCCGCCCGGCTCTATCGGATGGCGCGCTCGAAAGCCTATCTGTTCGGCGGGGTGGAGATCCGCTGGAAGTGTGATCCCGCCCGGATCCAGGACCAGACCCCGGCGGAGGCGGTGTTCCGCTTTCCCAACGGCCTGGCCGACTATCTGGCCGAGCAGGCAGAGAAGCTCGAAACCGTGACGCCTGAGCCCTTCGCCGGACGCTTCACCCGCCAGGGCGAGGCCGGCGCGGTGGAGTGGGCGATCACCTGGACCGCCGAAGGGTTCGGCGAGGCCGACGGCTTCATGCGGTCCTACTGCAACACTGTGCCGACGCCCGAGGGCGGCACCCATGAGGCCGGCCTGCGCGCCGCCCTCACCCGCGGCCTGAAGGCCTACGCAGAACTGACCAATGAGAAGCGCGGGACCCTGATCACCGCCGAGGACGTGGTCGCCCAGGCCGGCGCCCTGATCAGCGTCTTCGTCAAGAATCCCGAGTTCCAGGGCCAGACCAAGGAGCGCCTGTCCTCCAGCGACGCCCAGCGCCTGGTGGAGGCCGCCCTGCGCGACCCCTTCGACCATTGGCTGACCGCCCAGCCCAAGGCCGCCAGCGCCCTGCTGGCCTTCGTCATCGAGCGGGCCGAAGAGCGGCTGAAGCGGCGCAAGGACCGGGACGTCGCCCGCGCTTCGGCGACCCGAAAGCTGCGCCTGCCGGGCAAGCTGGCCGACTGCGCCATCCAGGCCTCTGACGGCACCGAACTGTTCCTGGTGGAGGGCGATTCGGCCGGCGGCTCGGCCAAGCAGGCCCGAGACCGCCGCACCCAGGCCATTCTCCCCCTGCGCGGCAAGATCCTGAACGTGGCCTCGGCCGGCGCCGAAAAGCTGGGGGCCAATAAGGAGCTCAGTGACCTGATGCTGGCTCTGGGCGTACAGCCCGGGGCGAAGTTCAAGGAAGAGGACCTGCGCTACGAGCGCATCGTCATCATGACCGACGCCGATGTGGACGGCGCCCATATCGCCTCGCTGCTGATCACCTTCTTCTATCGAACCATGCCGGGTCTGATCCGGGCCGGCCGGCTCTTCCTCGCCCTGCCGCCGCTCTACCGGCTCAGCCACGGGGGCAAGACCGTCTACGCCCGCGACGACGCCCACCGCGAGGAGCTGCTGGCCACCGACTTCAAGGGCAAGAAGCCCGAGATCGGACGCTTCAAGGGCCTGGGGGAAATGATGCCCGCCCAGCTCAAGGAAACCACCATGGACCCGGCCAAACGCATCCTGGCCCGGGTCACCCTGCCGCGTTCGGAAGAGGCCGTAATCGACCTGGTGGAGGCCCTCATGGGACGCAAGGCCGAACTTCGCTTCCGCTTCATCCAGGAGAACGCGGAATTCGCCACCGAAGATCTCGATGTCTGAGACCTGCGGCGCCGCGCGAACAATCGGCGCCTCCATGCGGCTTAGCCGGGCGACATGCGTTGACTTGAAAGCGCTTCCGCCTATGTTCCGCGGCGCGCGTCGATCACGCCGCGCTTGTCGATCAGGGGCGCGACGTGACGCCCGCTGATCTTGATTTGCCGATGAATGACTGAATTTTCCTCTCTGGGCCTGTCGGATTCGACGCTGAAGGCCATCGCCGAAACCGGCTACACCGATGCGACTCCCATCCAGGAGGCGGCGATCCCTGTCGCCCTTGCCGGACGCGACGTCCTGGGTATCGCCCAGACCGGCACCGGTAAGACCGCGGCCTTCACCCTGCCGATGATTGATCGGCTGGCGGCCGGCCGCTCCAAGGCCCGCATGCCTCGCGCCCTGGTGATCGCCCCGACCCGGGAGCTGGCCGACCAGGTTTCGATGTCCTTCGAGCGGTACGCCAAGTACCACAAGCTCAGCTGGGCTCTGCTGATCGGCGGCGTCTCGTTCGGCGACCAGGAAGCCAAGCTCGACCGGGGCGTCGACGTGCTGATCGCCACGCCCGGTCGCCTGCTGGACCATTTCGAGCGCGGCAAGCTGCTGCTCACCGGGGTCCAGATGCTGGTGGTCGATGAGGCCGACCGCATGCTCGACATGGGCTTCATCCCCGACATCGAGCGCATCTTCAAAATGACGCCGCCCAAGCGTCAGGTGCTGTTCTTCTCGGCCACCATGCCGCCGGAGATCACCCGGCTGACCAAGCAGTTCCTCAATGATCCCACCCGGATCGAGGCGAGCCGCCCGGCCACCACCGCCGAAACCATCACCCAGTACATCACCGAACTTCCGGTCTCTGATTCCAAGGCCAAGCGCGCGGCGCTGCGCGCCCTGGCCGAGCGGGCCGATGTGAAGAACGGCATCGTCTTCTGCAACCGGAAGACCGAAGTCGACATCGTCGCCAAGTCGCTGAAGAGCCATGGCTTTGACGCCTCCCCGATCCACGGCGATCTGGATCAGGCGACGCGCACCCGGACGCTGGAGAGCTTCCGCAAGGGCGAGCTGAAGCTCCTGGTGGCTTCGGACGTGGCGGCCCGTGGCCTGGATATTCCGGCCGTCAGCCACGTATTCAACTATGACGTCCCTCACCACGCCGACGACTATGTCCACCGCATCGGGCGGACCGGGCGGGCTGGGCGGACCGGCGAAACCTATATGATCGTCACCCCCGCGGACTCCAAGTCCCTGGACAAGGTGCTGAAGCTGATCGGCCAGACGCCGCAGTTGGCGCCCCTGGACCTCGACTGGGCGAGCCTTACGGACGAGCGCGGCCGCAGCGGCGGCCGAGGCGCCTCCAGCCGCGACGGTCGCCGGGGCGAGTCCCGCGCGCCCGCCCGCGGCCGACGCCCGAGCCGTGACGACGCCGATCAGACCGCGCCCGCCCCTCCGGAAGCTGTCCAGGCGGTTGAAGCCGCGCCTGCGCCAACAGAGGCGCCGGCGGCCGAGGATCGTCCGAGAGCCCGGAGCCGCACGCGGACCCGCGCCCGGCCTGACCGAACCGCAGACCAGCCGGTTGAAACCGTCGTGGCCGCCCCGGAACCGGCGCCGCAGGACACAGCGGCGCCTGAGCCGGCTCCACGCCGCGCCCCGCGTCAGGCGGAACGTCCCATCCGGGGGGTCAAGGCCCGCGACGAGGCCGACGACAACCGCAATGGCGTCCGCGGATTCGGCGGCGACACGCCAGCCTTCCTTCTTCGGCCGACCCCGACCCGGGACGACTAGGATCTGCGACCGGCGGTATCGCCTTAACCGGTCGTTTGATTCTGGCCTTTAAGGTCACGCTCAAGGTGCGGGGGAAACCGTGGGGTCGGATGTCGGCCGCGGTGGGCAGGGAAGGCAGTCAATGTCTCATGAACTCGAGATACGGCTCAGGGGCCCGGAGGGCTTCGGCCTGGCCCGCAAGGCCATCGAAGAGATGGAACGCCATCGGATCTGGCCGACCTCCTTGAATTTCGAACTGTGGATCCATTTCCTCGCCGCACCCAATGCGCCGCTGGGCCAGGAAATGACCCGCATGCTCTCGGCAGGCACGGCGTTCACAGATCAGGTGAGCGAGGAGCTAGCGGCCCTTTACCTGCCCAAGGCCAAGCTCAATGAGCAGATACGCGACACTGGCGACCAGTTGAGCCGCGAACTGGCCTCCGTCTCGGCCGCCATCGACTCCGCCAAACAGTCCAGCAAGGCCTATGGCCTCACCCTGGCCACCGCCAGCCAGTCCCTGGCCGCTGAGAAAGACGTCGCCAGCCTGGAGGCGACGGTGAAGACCCTGGCCGGCGCCACCCAGCGTGTGCAGCTAGAGAATCAGTCTCTCGAAAAGCGCCTCAGCGAATCCAGCAGTGAAGTTGCGCGCCTGCGCGAGCACCTTGAGCTGGTGCGCCGGGAGGCCACCACTGATGGTCTGACCAACCTCGCCAACCGAAAGGCCTTTGACGAAGAACTCGAGCGGGCCTGCCTGGAGGCCGATGCCGGCCGCGGCTGCCTGACCTTGGCCTTGATCGACATCGACCACTTCAAGGGTTTCAACGACACCTGGGGCCACCAGACCGGCGACCAGGTCATCCGCTATGTGGCCAGCGTCATCGGCCGGGTGGGCGCCACCCCGCGGATGGCCGCCCGCTATGGCGGTGAGGAATTCGCGCTGATCTTCCCTAACGAGGATCGCCAGGCCGCGTCCGTGGCGCTCGAAGAGATTCGCGAAGAGATCGGGTCGCGGGTGCTGAAGCGACGCTCCACCAATGAAGATCTGGGCAACATCACCGTCTCGGCTGGCTTTGCCGAACGGCATCCCGGTGAGTCGGCCCACAGCTTGATGGAGCGGGCCGACGCGGCGCTATATGCGTCCAAGCATGGCGGGCGCAATCGCGTGAGCATGGCCGAACCCTTGTCCGACGCCGCCTGAGGATTGGCTCTGCCCCATTCCCTCCTTGGCTGACGCAACGTAGGTTCCTCCAGGATCGCAGTCCGCGCACCAGAGGAGTCCCATCATGGCCTACAGCAAGATCAAGACCTCGGTCTCCGACGGTGTGGCGGTGGTCACCCTTTGCGATCCGTCGACCCTCAACGCCGCTGGCCTTGACCTGATGGCCGAGCTGGACGACGCCATGGCGGGCTTCGCGGCGCCTGAATCCGGCGTCCGCTGCGTGGTCATCACCGGCGAGGGCCGCGGCTTCTGTTCGGGCGCCAACCTGACCGGTCGGGCCGATGCGCCCGCCGCCCAAGACCAGATGCAGGCCCAGGCGCGAGACTCCGGCAGCGCGCTGGAAACCGTCTACAATCCCTTCGTCACGCGCATGCGCGACTATCCGATCCCTATCGTGACCGCGGTGAACGGCGCGGCGGCCGGAATCGGCTGCTCCATCGCCCTGATGGGCGATCTGATCGTGGCCGGAGAGAGCGGCTATTTCCTGCAGGCCTTCCGTCGCATCGGGCTCGTGCCGGACGGCGGCGCCACCTATCTGCTGAGCCGGCTGGTGGGCAAGGCCCGGACCATGGAACTTACCCTCCTGGGCGAAAAACTGCCGGCGGCGACGGCCCTGCAGTGGGGTCTGATCAACCGCTGCGTGCCCGACGCCGAGCTGATGGACACCGCCATGGAGCTCGCCCAGGCGCTAGCCACCGGACCGCGTGCGCTTGGCTACATCCGCAAGCTGGTCTGGGACGGCCTCGACGCCGAATGGGCCGAGCAGCTGCACGCCGAACGGGTCGTTCAGCGCGAAGCCGGTCTGACAGAGGACTCCCGCGAGGGCGTCGTGGCCTTCCTGCAGAAGCGGCCGGCTCAGTTCCAGGGCCGCTGAGGCGCGGCCTAAGCCTCAGACTCGTCGGTCTGCGGCACGATGGTGACGCTCTCGCCACAGCCGCAGGCGTCGGTCTCGTTGGGATTGCGGAAGACGAACTTGGACGACAGGGCGGTTGTCTCGTAGTCCACCACCGTTCCGATCAGGAACAGCACGGCCTTGGGCTCGACCAGGATAGTCACGCCCTTGTCCTGCACCACCTCATCCATAGCGCCGGCGGTCTCGGCATATTCCAGGACATACTCCTGGCCCGCGCAGCCGCCGTTCTTCACGCCCACCCGCAGGCCCGCATAGGGCTTGTCGGCCCGGGCCATGATGTCGCGCACGCGGTCCGCCGCCGCCTCGGTCAGGGAGACGACCTGGGGCCTGGGGCGGCGGGCGCGGGGCGCAGGAGTGAGGTTCAAAGGTTCCATGATCAGGATATGGGGTCAGAACATGTTGAGTTGAAGCTTGGCTTCGTCGGACATCCGCGAAGGATCCCATGGGGGATCAAAAACCAGCTCCACAGTGCAGGATCGAATCTCCCCGATCTCCATCACCGCATCATGGACCCAGCCCGGCATTTCTCCGGCCACCGGGCAGCCCGGCGCGGTCAGGGTCATGTCGATGGCCACGTCCTTGTCGTCGGAAACGTCGACCTTGTAGATCAGGCCGAGCTCATAAATGTCGACCGGGATCTCGGGGTCATAGACCGATTTGAGCTTGTCGATCAGCTGATCGGTCAGCTTATCCAACTCGCCCTGGGACAGGGGCGTGGCGGCTGTGGTCGTGGCGGGGGCGTCATCCATGGCGTTCACGCGAAAAAGGTCTGAGTCTTGAAAAGGGCGGCGGCGAAGGCGTCAGCCTCAGCCTCGGTGTTGTAGAGGCCAAAGGAGGCCCGGGCGCTGGAGGTGACGCCAAACCGGCGCATCAGCGGCTCGGCGCAATGGGCGCCGGCGCGGACAGCGACCCCGTAGCGATCCAGGATCTGGGCCACATCGTGGGCGTGCGCCCCCTCCATGGTGAAGGACAGGATCGCGCCCTTGCCCGGCGCCTCGCCGATGATCCGCAACCAGTTGGCGCCGGAGAGCTGGTCGAGAACCCGGGCGTAGAGGGCCGCCTCGTGGGCGGCGATAGCCTCCCGATCAAGGCCGCTCAGCCACTCGATGGCCGCGCCCAGGCCGATGGCTTCGATGATGGCCGGGGTCCCGGCTTCAAACCGGTGGGGGGAGTCCGCATAGGTGATGGCGTCTTCCGTCACTGTGGCGATCATCTCGCCGCCCCCCTGATAGGGCGGCAGCTCGGCCAGCCGTTCGCGCTTCCCGTAGAGGACGCCGATCCCTGTGGGCCCATAGAGCTTGTGGCCGGAGAAGACATAGAAGTCGGCGTCCAGCGCCTTGACGTCCACCACCTGGTGAACGACCGCCTGGCAACCATCCACCAGGGTGAGCGCGCCAGCCGCCTTGGCCATGCCGATGATCTCGGCGGCCGGATTTACGGTGCCCAGCACATTCGACATGTGGCTGAAGGCCACGACCTTTGTGCGGGGCCCCATCATCTGGCCCATGGCCGCCAGATCGAGCTCGCCGGTCTCGGTGACGGGCGCGAACCGCAGCACGACGCCCAAGCGTTCGCGCAGGAAGTGCCAGGGGACGATGTTGGCGTGGTGCTCCATCTGGGTGAGCAGGATCTCGTCGCCGGCCTTCAGCCCCGCGCCCAGCCCTGCGGCGACCAGATTGATGGCTTCGGTCGCGCCCTTGGTGAAGACCACCTCATCGGTGTCCGCGCCGATGAACCGGGCCACGGAGGCCCTGGCCTGTTCGAACGCCTCGGTGGTCTCATTGGCCAGGGTGTGCAGACCCCGATGCACATTGGCGTAGGAGGTCTCCATGGCCCGGCTCATGGCCGAGATCACAGCCTCAGGCTTCTGGGCCGAGGCCGCGGAGTCCAGATAGACTAGGGGATGGCCGTTCACCTGCCGCTGCAGAATCGGAAACTCCGCGCGCACGGCCTCGACGTCGAACGCCATCAGCCCACCCGCCTCTTGGCGGCCCAGGCGCGGGCGACCTCGCGGGCGCCGTCATGGACGATGCGGTCGATGACCTCACCGATGAAGGCCTCGGTCAACATGGCCCGGGCCTCAGCCTCGGGGATGCCGCGCTGCTGGGCGTAGAAGAGGGCGTCCTCATCCAGGGCGCCGACCGTATTGCCATGCGCACAGGCCACGTCATCGGCGAAGATCAGCAGCTCTGGCTTGGCGTTGACCTCGGCCCGGTCGGACAGCAGCAGAGCGTGGTGCCCCATCCGCGCGTCGGTACGATCTGCCCCAGGGCTGACGGTGATCCGTCCCTGGAAGACGCCGCGCCCCTGGTCGGCCACCACGCCCTTGACCAGCTGGTCGGTGGTTCCGTCCGTTCCGGCGTGGTTGACCGCCGTGGTCAGGTCGGCGTGACGGCGGTCAGCGATCAGATAGGCGCCGTCCATCCGAACGGCGGCCGACTGACCTGGATGCTCGACCCGGGTTTCCAGGCGCTGGCGCCGCGCCCCGTCGGTCAGCACCGTCTGGGCGAAGCCCGCCCCAGGCGCCAGGCTGACGCTCGCGGTGCTGACGCTGACCCCCTCGGCGTGATCGCTTGCCAGGACGATGCGCTCGAGGCGGGCGCCCGTCTCCAGGCGGACGTTCAGGGCCGCATCGGCCAGATAGTCCGGCGCCTGGCCCTCATAGGATTCCAGCAGCGTCAGATGCGCTCCGGGGGCCAGACTGACGGCCAGCTTGATCCCATGCCCGGTGGCGGCCGTCGCGGAGACAAACCGGAGGCGAACCACCCTCGCCTCGCCCTCTGCCAGGGTGAGCAGACCTACGTCTCCCCACACCCGACCATTGACCACGAGCAACTCGGCCTGGCCCTCGTCGCCGAACGGGCCGGGTGACAGGTCGGCGCTCACCTCTGGGGACGGCGCCGGCAGTTCGCGGATCAGGCCACGCAGGTCAGTCCATCGCCAGTCTTCATCCCGACGGCTGGGGAGCTGAGAGAGGTCGCGCGCCTCAAGGGCCAGTGAGAGGGTCAAGCGGCCCTCGCATACTTGTCATAGCCTTCCCGCTCCAGCTCGTGAGCCAGTTCGGGACCGCCGGTGGCGGCGATGCGGCCAGCGGCCAGCACATGCACCTTGTCGGGGTGGATATAGTCCAGCAGGCGCTGGTAGTGGGTGATGACCAGCATGGCCCGATCAGGGCGGCGCAGGGCGTTGACCCCGTCGGCGACGATCTTCAGGGCGTCGATGTCCAGGCCTGAATCGGTCTCGTCCAGGATGAGCAGGCGAGGCGAAAGCATCGCCATCTGAAAGATTTCCATCCGCTTCTTCTCACCACCTGAGAAGCCGACGTTCAGTGGGCGCTTCAGCATGTCGAAGTCCATCTTCAGCTGGCCGGCGACCTCACGGGCCCGCTTCAGGAAGTCGGTCGCGCTGATTTCCGGTTCGCCGCGAGCCTTGTGCTGGGCGTTCATGGCCGTCCGCAGGAAGGTCATGGCCGGGACACCGGGGATTTCCAGCGGATACTGGAACGACAGGAAGACCCCGCGCGCAGCGCGCTCATTGGCTTCCAGGCTGAGCAGGTCCTCGCCGTCCAGCGTCGCGGTTCCGTCGGTGACCTCATAGCCCTGGCGGCCGGTCAGCACATAGGAGAGGGTCGACTTGCCGGCGCCATTGGGTCCCATGATCGCGTGGACTTCCCCGGCCGGCAGCTCAAGGCTCAGGCCCTTGAGGATTTCGGCGGCCTCGACACGGGCGTGCAGGTTTTTGATCGACAGCATCAGCGGGTCTCATCAGCCAGGAATTGCGCCATGATCAGCACTGCGTCCTCGACGCTTTCGGCGAACTGCTGCTTTCGTGGCGCAGCCGAGGTGGTGGCGTTGCGTTTGTCCGAGGCCGTCACGCTCACCTGACCATCCTCGAAATAGGCGGCGATCCGGTAGTCGGCGTGGTCGAGGGTCACCGTATAGCGACGGCGCTCGAGCCCGACGCCACGGCTCGCCAGAAACTCGCTGTCTCTGGCCAGGATCGCTTCCAGGCCTTCGGCGCGGGCCAGATCTTCCGCCTGTCGCTGCTGTTCCGCCGCTTCCCGGGCCTGGCGCTCGGCCTCCCGGCGGGCATGTTCGGCTTCGAATGCGGCTTTGAGAGTCATAGACAGGGTCCGAGCTTGATCATGGGTCATCCGACGGACCCTTCGAGTGAGATGGCGACGAGCTTCTGGGCTTCGACGGCGAACTCCATGGGGAGCTCCTGCAGCACGTCCTTGACGAAGCCGTTGACCAGCAACTGGACGGCCTCCTCCTGGGAAAGCCCCCGCTGCATCACATAAAAAAGCTGATCGTCCGACAGGCGGGTGGTGGTGGCCTCGTGCTCGAACACCGACTGGCCATTGCGCGCCTCGATATAGGGCACGGTGTGGGCCGCGCAGGTCTTGCCGATCAGCAGGCTGTCGCACTGGGTGAAGTTCCGCGCGCCCTTGGCCTTGGGATGGGCCGAGACCAGACCGCGATAGGTGTTGGACGATCTCCCGGCCGAGATGCCCTTGGAGATGATCCGCGAGCGGGTCCCTTCCCCCAGATGGATCATCTTGGTGCCGGTGTCGGCCTGCTGGCGGCCATTGGTGATGGCGATGGAATAGAATTCGCCAACGCTGTCCTTCCCGCGCAGGACGCAGGACGGGTACTTCCAGGTGATGGCCGAGCCGGTCTCCACCTGGGTCCAGGACACCTTGGAGCGGTCGCCGCGGCAGTCGGCGCGCTTGGTGACGAAGTTGTAGATGCCGCCCTTGCCGGTCTCGGGATCGCCTGGATACCAGTTCTGGACGGTGGAATATTTGATCTCCGCATCATCCAGAGTGACCAGCTCGACCACCGCGGCGTGCAGCTGGTTCTCGTCCCGCATGGGGGCCGTGCAACCCTCCAGATAGGAGACGTAGGCGCCCTCATCGGCGATGATCAGGGTCCGCTCGAACTGGCCGCTCTCAGCCGCATTGATGCGGAAATAGGTCGACAGCTCCATGGGGCAGCGGACCCCCGGCGGCACATAGACGAAGCTCCCGTCGGAGAAGACCGCGCTGTTGAGGCAGGCGAAATAATTGTCCGAAGCCGGCACCACCGTGCCCAGGTACTTCTTCACCAGCTCAGGATGCTCGCGCACCGCCTCGCTGAACGAACAGAAGATCACCCCGACGGCAGCCAGCTCCTTCTTGAAGGTGGTGACCACCGAGACGCTGTCGAACACCGCATCCACCGCGTATTTCGGCGCCCCCTGGACGCCGGCCAGGACTTCCTGCTCGCGCAGGGGGATGCCGAGCTTGGCGTAGGTGGCCAGGATTTCCGGATCCACCTCGTCCAGGCTCATCGGCCCGATCTTCTCTTTGGGCGCGGCGTAATAGTAGGAGTCCTGGTAGTCGATCCTGGGATAGTTGACCTTGGCCCAGTCCGGCTCGTCCATGGCCAGCCAGCGCTCATAGGCCGCGAGGCGCCACTCCAGCATCCACTCCGGCTCCTGCTTCTTGGCGGAGATGAAGCGGACAATGTCGGCGCTCAGGCCCTTGGGGGCGAACTCCTGGTCGACGCTGGTGATGAAGCCATGCTGGTAGCGCTCCAGGGCCTCGACAGAATCGACGGTCTTTTTGACGGCGGGCATTGTTCTTCCTTCAGGCCGCAGGCGCGCGACGGCGCGCGGCGTGGCGGTCGTAAGCCGTGATCCAGGCTTCGACCATGTGTTTCCAGTCCTGAGCCCCAGTGGACCAGCCGCCCGAGACGCGGATCGCCGCGCCAGCGCACTGATCCAGGCCCATGGCCAGGAGCACGTGACTTGCCTTCACCTTCCCCGAGGAACAGGCCGATCCGGCGCTGACCATGATCCCGGCGAGGTCCAGGGTCATGACCTGCAGTTCGGCCGGAAACCCCGGGGCGGCGATGCAAAGCGTGTTGGGCAGGCGCGGGGCCTGCTCACCAATGGCGACCGCACCGGCGGCGACCAGGGCCGCCTCGGCGGCGTCGCGCCACTCAGACTGGGCGGCCGCGGCGCTCATGTCCCGCTGGGCGGCTTCGGCCGCGGCGCCGAAGCCCGCCAGTCCGGCGACATTCTCGGTCCCGGCCCGACGGCCGCGCTCCTGGCCGCCCCCATGCAGCTGACGGACCAGGGTGACGCGAGGTCCGAAGGTCAGGGCCC
>NZ_JAUYAW010000030.1 GCF_030693405.1 Phenylobacterium sp. | reverse complement strand
TGGAGGCCCTGCCGGAGCTCGCCCGCCGCGGCGGGCGCAGCCGACCGCCGACCATCCCGACTCCGGCCGAGGCGCAGGCCGAACTGGACGCCGGCGAAGCCCTCGGCGCCCAGTTGATCTGCGCCTGCGATCCCGATTTCCCCCAGGCGCTGGCGGCCCTTGACCCGCCCCCGCCCCTGCTCTGGGCGCGAGGGGACGTCAGCCTTCTGGACCGCTCGGTGATCGCCATCGTCGGCGCGCGAGTGGCCTCCGCCGGCGGCCAGCGATTCGCTCGCGGCCTCGCCGCCGAACTGGGTCAGGTCGGACACGTCATCGTCTCTGGCATGGCCCGGGGCATCGACGGGGCCGCCCACGAGGGCGCGCTGGAGCAGGGAACGATCGCCGTCCTGGGCGGCGGAGTAGACGACATCTACCCCCCGGAACACCGCGACCTCTATCAGCGGCTGGTGGCCGAGGGCTGCGTGGTGGCCGAGCATCCTCCCGGACGCCAGGCCCAGGCCCGGGACTTCCCCCGCCGTAACCGGATCATCGCCGGCCTCTCCCGCGCCGTGGTGGTGGTCGAGGCCGAGTTGCGCTCGGGCTCCCTGATCACCGCCCGTCTGGCCGCCGAACAGGGCCGCGAGGTGCTGGCGGTGCCGGGTTCGCCCCTCGATCCCCGCGCCCGTGGGACCAATGACCTGATCCGCCAGGGGGCGGCGCTGTGCGAAGGCGCCGGTGACGTCCTGCGAGCCCTGGAGACGCTTGGCGGGCTCGCCGAGCCAGGGGCTGGCTTCCAAAGCGCGCCCGACATCACCGAGTCTGATCACGGCCTCACCGAGAAGGTGGCTGCCTTGCTCTCGCCAACGCCCGTGTCACGCGACGAGCTTGTCCGCGCCACCGGCCGTGAGCCAGGCGCTGTGGCCGCCGCCCTGGTGGAGCTGGCTCTGGCCGGACGGGCCGAACTGCTGCCCGGCGGTCTGGCGGCGCGCGCATGAAGCCTCAGGTTTCGGCGTCAGGCGCTCCGGCCGAGGCGCGGGCCGCTTCCAGGGCGGCGACCATCAGGGTGGTGGCCAGACCCCGATACCCCTTCACTGCGGCCAGCTCCGAAAGGTCCCGCAGGATCTCCTCGATGAAGAGGACGACCTGTTGTGGCGAGGCGTCGGGCGGCAGTGGGGCGAGCATCAGACACCGCCTCTACGCGGATTCGTCATCCACACCAAATACGATTGCCGCGACACTCCAGGTTGAGTTTTCACCCTGGTTGACATCGCCCTCCCACGCGGCCCACCTTTCGCGCCTTTGTGTTCCGGGCGTTTTGCTCGCCGAACCTTCAGTCAAAGCTCCATAAATGAACGTCGTCGTCGTCGAGAGCCCGGCCAAGGCCAAGACCATCAATAAGTACCTGGGGTCGGACTATATCGTCCTGGCCTCCTACGGCCATGTGCGAGACCTGCCCCCCAAGGATGGCTCGGTCCGGCCCGACGATGACTTCGCCATGAGCTGGGATGTGGACGCCAAGTCCGCCAAGCGGCTCAATGACATCGCCGACGCCATGAAGGGCGCAGACCGCCTGATCCTGGCCACCGACCCCGACCGCGAAGGCGAGGCCATCTCCTGGCACGTGCTGGAGGTCCTGCAGAAGAAAAAGGTCATCAAGGACGCCAAGGTCCAGCGGGTGGTGTTCAACGCCATCACCAAGTCCGCCGTGACCGAGGCGATGAAGGCCCCCCGCGACATCGACATGGAGCTGGTGGAGGCCTATCTCGCCCGCCGCGCCCTCGACTACCTGGTGGGCTTCACCCTCTCGCCTGTGCTGTGGCGCAAGCTGCCGGGTTCCCGCTCGGCCGGCCGGGTCCAGTCGGTGGCCCTGCGCCTGATCGTCGACCGTGAGCTCGAGATCGAGCGCTTCAAGACCCAGGAATACTGGACCGTCGACGCCGACGTGTCGGCCGGCGGCGATCCCTTTGTCGCCCGCCTGGTCAAGCATCAGGCCAAGCGCCTGACCAAGTTCGACCTGGGCGACGCGGCCGCCGCAGAGGCCGCCAAGGCCGCCGTCCAGGCCGCCAGCTTCACCGTCGCCTCGGTGGAGAAGAAGCCGGCCAAGCGCTCGCCCGCCCCGCCCTTCACCACCTCGACCCTGCAGCAGGAGGCCTCGCGCAAGCTCGGCTTCTCGGCCCAGCGGACCATGCAGGCGGCCCAGAAGCTCTATGAGGGCGTCGATATCGGCGGCGAAACCGTCGGTCTGATCACCTATATGCGGACCGACGGCGTGCAGGCTGCGCCCGAGGCCCTGGACGAGGCCCGTCAGGTGATCGGCGGCGTCTACGGCAAGGAATATGTGCCCGAGCAGGCGCGCATCTATCGCACCAAGGCCAAGAACGCCCAGGAGGCCCACGAGGCGATCCGGCCCACCAGCCTGGCCCGCAATCCCGGCTCCCTGCGCCTCGACGGCGATCTTGGCCGGCTCTACGAACTGATCTGGAAGCGGATGATCGCCTCCCAGATGGAGAGCGCCCGCATCGAGCGCACCACCATCGAGCTGGAGAGCGCCGACGGCCAGACCGGCCTGCGCGCCACCGGCCAGGTGATCCTGTTCGACGGCTATCTGGCCGTCTATGAAGAGGGCCGCGACGACGCCGACGACGAAGAGTCCGGCCGCCTGCCACAGGTCAGCCAGGGCGCGGCCGCCAAGGTCGCCGCCGCCCGGGCTGCCCAGCACTTCACCGAGCCGCCGCCCCGCTATTCCGAAGCCAGCCTGGTCAAGAAGATGGAGGAGCTCGGCATCGGCCGGCCCTCGACCTATGCCTCGGTGCTCACCGTGCTGCGGGACCGCGACTATGTGAAGATGGACAAGAACCGCTTTGTCCCGGAGGACAAGGGCCGGCTGGTCACCGCCTTCCTGGAGCAGTTCTTCCGCCGCTATGTGGAATACGACTTCACCGCCGCCTTGGAGGAGAAGCTCGACCTGGTCTCGGCCGGCGAGCTGAACTGGAAGGTGCTGCTGCGGGAGTTCTGGCAGGACTTTCACGCCGCGGTCGGCGAGATTTCCGAGCTGCGGGTGACCAACGTTCTGGACGCCCTGAACGAGGCGCTCGGCCCTCACATCTTCCCGCAGAAGGCTGATGGCTCCGATCCCCGGGCCTGCCCCACCTGCGCCACCGGCCAGCTGTCCCTGAAGACCGGCAAGTTCGGCGCCTTCATCGGCTGCTCCAACTATCCCGAATGCCGCTTCACCCGCCCCATCGCCCAGAGCGAGGGCGATGAGACCGATGCGGCGAACGCCGACCGGGAGCTGGGGACCGATCCTGAAACCGGCCTGATCGTCCATCTGAAGAACGGCCGCTTTGGCCCCTATGTGCAGCTTGGCGAGGGCGACAAGCCCAAGCGCTCCAGCCTGCCCAAGACCTGGTCGCCGGCCGCCATGGATCTGGAAAAGGGCCTGCGCCTGCTGCGCCTGCCCCGCGAAGTGGGCGAGCATCCCGAGGACGGCCAGATGATCCTGGCCGGACTCGGCCGCTACGGCCCCTTCGTCCAGCACAACGGCGCCTACGCCAATCTGGAGAGCATCGACGAGGTGTTCGAGGTGGGCCTCAACCGCGCCGTGGCCCTGATCGCCGAGAAGAAGGCCGGTGGCAAGGGACGACGCGGCGAGGCCGCAGCGCTGAAGGACTTGGGCGTCCACCCGGCCGATGGCGCGCCGGTGCGCATCCTGTCGGGACGCTTTGGCCCCTACATCAAGCACGGCGCCACCAACGCCAACATCCCCCGGGGTGGCGATCCCCAGGAGGTGACCCTGGAGCAGGCGGTCGCCCTGCTGGCCGAGCGCGAGGCCAAGGGCGGGACCAAGAAAAAACCGGTGAAGAAGGCGGCCGCCAAGCCCAAGGCCGAGAAGGCGGAAAAGGCGCCGGCCGCCAAGACGGCCGCGAAAAAGCCTGCCGCCAAGAAGCCGGCGGCCAAAAAACCCGCGGCCAAGAAGGCGCCGGCCAAGAAAACCGCGGCGAGTTAAGACCGGTGGACCTGCCCGTCCGCGAGGTCTCGGTTTCGGGCTACCGGTCGCTGCGGGCCATCACCTATCCGATGTCGCGGCTGGACGTGTTTGTCGGCGCCAATGGCGTCGGCAAGTCCAACCTCTACCGGGCGCTGGACCTGTTGCAGGCCGCCGCCCAGAACCAGCTGGGCGCACGCCTGGCCGCCGAGGGCCTGGACCTGGCCATGTGGGCCGGCCCCCGCAAGGCCAAGGAGCCAACGCGGATCGCCCTGTCGGTCACCCTGGCCGCGCCTGGCGCCCGCAACAGCGCCTTCCGCTATGAGGTGGAGGCGGGCTTTCCCCAGAAGGTCACCGCCGCGGCCTTCGACCTGGAGCCCCAGGTTAAGGTGGAGACCCTGACCTATCTGTCGGGCCAGCGCCGGTCGCGCCTGGTGGAGCGCCGCAACGCCTCGGTGATGGCCAGGGACGCCGAGGGCCGCCCCGCCGACCTCGACATCGATCTGCTCTCGTCCGAGACCCTGCTGGGACGCCTGGAGGATCCTGGCCGCTATCCGGAGCTCGACGCCGTGCGGCGCACCCTGCTGGAATGGCGCTTCTATCATGACGTCCGCACCGATGCGGACTCAGCCCTGCGCCGCCCCTGCGTCGCCGTGGCCGCCCCGACGCTCGCCTCGGACGGGTCCAACCTGGCGGCGGTCTTCGCCACCCTCGCCCACATCCGGCAGGATCGGAGCGACCTGGACGAGGCGGTGGCCAGCGCCTTTCCGGGCGCGGTGCTCAGCCTGCCGTTTCCGGAGCGGACAGCCACCTTCGGCCTGCGCCTGCCGGAGTTTCCACAGCGCGTCTTTGAGCCCGCCGAGCTGTCGGACGGGACCCTGCGCTTCCTGGCCCTGGCCGGCGCCCTGCTGGCCTATCGCCTGCCGCCCTTCATCGCGCTCAACGAGCCCGAAGCCAGCCTGCATCCCGATCTGATGGAGCCCCTGGCCGCCCTGATCGCCAAGGCCTCGGAGCGGACCCAGGTCTGGCTGGTCACCCACTCCGAGCGCCTGGCTCACGCCCTGAAGGACCACGGCGCCGTGCGCACCGTCCGCAAGACCGACGGCGCCACCACCATTGAGGGCCTGACCCTGTTCGGCGCTTTCCGCGACGATGAGGACGACTGAGGCGTCCCCTTGCGTCGCACTTGGTGAAGCCGAGCGCCGATTCCCGCGTTAGAAGGGGCCATGGCCAAGCCCCGCTCCCCCCGTTCCGCCACACGCCCCGCCTCACGTCCGCCCCAGGGCATGCCCGACCGCGAGACCCTGCAGAAGTTCATCCGCGAAACCGGCGAGACCGACCGCGCCGAACTGGCTCGGGCCTTCGGACTCAAGGGCGTCGACCGCCGGGCCCTGCGGGAGATGCTGAAGGAAATGCAGGCCGAGGGCCTGCTGGGCCGCCGGGGCCGCAAGGGCGTGGCCGAGGCCGGCGCCCTGCCCCCTGTGGGCGTCGTCGACGTGGTCGAGCGCGACACCGATGGCGACCTGCTCGTCCGCCTGACCAAGGGGGCGGAGGACACGCCGCTGGTCCATCTGGCGCCGGACAAGGCCGAGGAAGTGGCGGGCGCGCCGGGCCTCGGCGACCGGCTGCTGGTGCGCTTCGTCACCCTGGAGAGCGGCGAGACCGAGGCCCGGCTGATCAAGCGCCTTGGCCAGAGCGCCCACCGTGTCTTGGGCGTGGTGCGCAAGCACCGCCGCGAGGTCCGCATCGAACCGGTGGACCGCAAGTCCAAGGAAAGCCTCATCGTCTTCGACGACGGCCAGCTCAAGGACGGCGACCTGGTCCTGGCCCAGGTGGGGACCGCCGAGCGCCATCACGGCCCCAAGCGCGGCAAGGTGCTCGAGGTGGTGGGCCGCGAGGACGAACCTCGGGCCGCCAGTCTGATCGCCATCCACAGCCACGGCATTCCCACCGGCTTTTCCGACGAGGCTGTCGCCGAAGCCGAGGCCGCCCAACCGCCGACCCTGGCTGGCCGCGAGGACCTGCGCGACCTGCCGCTGATCACCATTGACCCCGCCGACGCCCGGGACCATGACGACGCCGTCTACGCCCAGGCCGACGAGGACCCGGCCAATGAGGGCGGTTGGATCGTCTGGGTCGCCATCGCCGACGTGGCCGCCTATGTCCGCCCGGCCGGCGCCCTGGACCGCGAGGCCCGGGACAAGGCCAACAGCGTCTACTTCCCCGACCGGGTGGAGCCCATGCTGCCCGAACGGCTCTCCAACGGCCTCTGCTCCCTGCGCGAGGGCGAGACCCGGGCCTGCATGGCCGTGCGGATGGTCTTCGACCGCAATGGTCGCAAGCGCAGCCACAGGTTCGTCCGCGGCCTGATGCGCTCGGCCGCCAAGCTCGCCTACGAACAGGCCCAGGACGCCATCGACGGCCGCCCCGACGACAAGGCCGGCCCCCTCCTCGACCCCATCCTCAAGCCCCTCTGGGCCGCCTACCTGACCCTCAAAAAGGGCCGCGAAGCCCGCTCGCCGCTGGCCATCGAAAGCTCTGAGCGTCGCATCGTCATCGGCGACGATGGGAAGATCGATTCGATCACCCCGCGACCGTCCCTCGAGGCGCACAAGCTGATCGAGGAGATGATGATCCAGGCCAATGTCTGCGCGGCCGAGACCCTGGAGGCCAAGCGGACCCCGCTGATCTACCGCATCCATGATGCCCCGAGCCCGGAGAAGATTGATTCGCTTGGGGAATTCCTGGGCTCGATCTCGGTGAACTGGTCCAAGGGCGAGGCCGTCCGCACCGACCGCTTCAACCGCCTGCTGGACCTGACCCGGGAGGGGCCGCACGCGGAGATCGTCAATGAGGTGGTCCTGCGCACCCAGATGCAGGCCCATTATTCCACCGACAATATCGGCCATTTCGGCCTGAATCTGGCCCGTTATGCGCACTTTACGTCGCCTATTCGCAGGTACGCCGACCTCATCGTCCACCGGGGCCTGATCAGCGCGCTTAGCCTCAACCTGCCCGGTGGACCCGACGGTCTCAGCGACTGGGACATCTCCCACATGAAGGCCACGGCCGAGGAGATCACCCATGCCGAGCGCCGGGCCATGGCCGCCGAGCGCGACGCCACTGACCGCTATGTGGCCGCCTTCCTGTCCGACAAGGTGGGCGCGACCTTCCATGGCCGCATCACTGGGGTGACCCGCTTTGGCCTGTTCATCCGCCTGGCCGAGACCGGCGCCGACGGCCTGATCCCGATCTCCAATCTGGGGGATGAGTTCTTCATCCACGATGAGAAGATGCACGCCCTGATCGGCGAGCGCTCCGGCGCCCGCTGGCCCCTGGGCATGAGCGTTGAGGTGAGGCTGCGCGAAGCGACCCCGATCACCGGCGGCCTGCTGTTCGAGATGCTGAGCGAGCCGGCTGCGCCCGACCCCACCGCCCCGCGCCCGCGCCTAGGCATCCGCCGCAAGGCCGGCCGCCCACCCCTGCCCCGGCAAGGCGGCAAGCACCGGCGGCGGTGAGCCGCACGAAATTGACCTAAGGTCAGCCTTCCTCAAGGTCCGGCGTCGGTCATACAGTTGTTTCATGACTGACGCAGAGATTCCCCGCCGCCCCGAGGGGGGCCGGATGCGCCCCGAAGGCGCCCGAGCCGTGAAGCCGCGGGATGCGGCCACTATCATCCTGGTCCGCCGGGACGCCGCCAAGCCGCGCGTCCTGATGGGCAAGCGCAACAGCGGCCACGACTTCATGCCCAATCTGTGGGTGTTCCCGGGCGGGCGCATCGACCGGGCCGACTTCCGCGCCCCCCACGCCACCGACCTGCGCCCCGAGGTGGCGGCCAAGTTCGACCGGCACATCAAGCCTGGCCGCGGCCGGGCGCTCGCCATGGCCGCCATCCGCGAGACCTTCGAGGAGGCGGGCCTCCTGCTGGCCAAGAAGGCCCCGCCGAGGCCCGGTGTCGGCCCCTGGCGGGAGTTCCTGGCGCAAGGCGCCATGGCCGACCTGGAGGCCATGGAGATCATCGCCCGGGCGGTCACCCCGCCCATGCTGGCCAAGCGGTTCGACACCTGGTTCCTGATGGCCGACGCCGAGCGGCTGGTCAGCCTCGACCGTCAGCCCGACTGCGGGGAGCTGGAGGAGATCGCCTGGGTGGATTTCGACGATGCGCTGGGCCTTGAGCTGCCCATGGTCACGCGGACCATGATCAAGGAAGCGGTGCTTCGCCTGGATGATCCGGAGCGTCCGTCCCCCTATATGCGTTTCGGGGTGAAGGGCCATAAGCTCGGCCACCTCTAGAAACCATTCAGGAGTCCGCATGTCCGATCGACCCAAGGTCGCCGTCATCATCGGCAGTCTTCGCGCCCAGTCCGTGAACCGGCGTCTGGCCCAGGCCATCGCCAAGACCATCGCCCCCCGGCTCGACCTGCAGATCGTCGATTACGCTGATGTGCCGCTCTACAACCAGGACCACGAGGCCGATCCGCCGGCCGCGGTCATCGCCTTCAAGGACGCGATCAAGGCCGCCGACGCCGTCCTGTTCGTGACCCCGGAATACAACCGCTCCATGCCGGGCGTGCTGAAAAACGCCATCGACTGGGCCTCACGGCCTCCGGGCCAAGGCGTGTGGGCCGGCAAGCCCGCCGCCATCGCCGGCTCCACCCCAGGCGCCGTGGGCACGGCCGCGGCCCAGGTGGACCTGCGCAATGTGCTGACCGCCATCAATGTGGCGGTGATGGGCATGCCGCAGATCTATTTCACCCACAAGGACGAGCACTACACGGAGGGCGGCGGCTTTTCCGATCCCAAGTTCGCAGCCTTCATCGAGGGCTGGGGCGACAAGTTCGCCGCCTGGATCGCCAGGATCAACGGCTGAACCGATGGCGCTTGCGATCGACCGCATCGAGACCGCCGGCCCCCGCAATGTGCTGGGTCCCCGTCACCAGAACCGGCTGATCATCGCGCCGCAGGACCACCGTCCCTACAGCCCCTTCCTGTTCCTGGCCGAGGACTGGTTCGCCCCGCCGGCCGGCTTCCCTACCCACCCCCACCGGGGGATGGAGACGGTGACCTTCATCCTCGAAGGCCAGATGATCCATGAGGACCACACCGGCGCCCACGGCGAACTTGAGGCGGGCGACGTCCAGTTCATGACCGCCGGCGGCGGGGTGATGCATTCGGAGATGCCGGGACCGCGGGGCGTCCATTCCCTGCAGCTGTGGCTGAACCTGCCGGCCGCCAAAAAGATGACCCCGGCCCGCTATGGCGACCAGCGGGCCGCCGAAGCCGCCCTGATCACCGGCGAAGGCTATGAGGCCAGGCTCTATGCCGGCGAGTTGGGGGGCGAGAGCCGGCCCCATGGCAGCCTCTGGCCGCTGGCCCTGATGGACCTGCGCCTGGAGGCGGGCGCCGCCCTGGCCCTGCCCCTGAAGGCCGGCTGGCGCGGCTTCCTGCTGGTCCTGGAGGGCGAGGCCCAGGTCGGGACAGGTGAGGCCCCCGTGAAGGCTGACCAGCACGCCTGGGCGCATGTCGCCGAGGCCGACGACGTCCTGCCGGTGAGCGCCAGGACGGCCGTGCGCGCCCTCTTCTACGCCGCGCCCATCATCGACGAACCCGTGGTCGCCCACGGCCCCTTCGTGATGAACACCGTGGACGAAATCCGCCAGGCGTTCCTGGACTATCAGACGGGGCGGCTGACCGCGGTTCGGGGCTGAGGTCAAACGACGCCCTCCCGCATTGACTTTGGTCTGCGGATTCGTATTGTCCGCGGCTCATTCGAAATGACTGCCGGGGTAAGCGCGCTTGCCCGGCCCCGCGAGGACCGACCATGGCGAAGCCAGCTTCCATCAAGATCCGCCTGAACTCCTCGGCGGACACCGGCTTTTTCTACGTGACCAAGAAGAACGCCCGCACCAAGACCGACAAGCTGGTCATGAAGAAGTACGACCCCGTCGTGCGCAAGCACGTCGAGTTCCGCGAAGGTAAGATCAAGTAGGATCGCCTCGCGCACGCGAACAAGGAAACGCCCGGCTGGATCAGCCGGGCGTTTTGCGTTTGTCGCCTATGGCCGCCGCGACCGGCCGAGCAGGGTCAGCAACAGGCCGCAGGCCGTCACTGCAAACATGACCCCGATGATGAGCGTCAGACGCTGCTCTCGGGCGCTGACCTCCACGGCCTCGCGCAGGCCGCCCAGGTGGCTAAAGAACGACATCCAGAACATGGCGCAGGCAAAGCCCCAACCGGCCGCCAGCACCCGCTCGCCGCGACGCCGTAGCGCGAGAACGCCGCCAACGATCAGCAGACCAGCAGCGACATAGTCGACGACCCAGAAGGGCCACCACTGCCAATCCGGCCAGTTTCGAAGGACTTCCAGGACCGCGCCCAGCGTCCCGAACGCAATGGCCACCCAAGCCGAAACAAGTATCATCTCCACCTCCCCAGGTTGTTGTTTGGGAAGACGCTATACCTCAGGCGGAAGCCTGGCTACGGCCTTACGCCGCCCGGGATATGACCTTGTTGCGGCCTGAGGACTTGGCCTCATAGAGGCCCTCGTCGGCCCGCTTGAGCAGGGTGTCAGGGGTGTCGTCGGGGCCGAGGGTGGCGGCCACGCCGATGGAGATGGTGGCGGTCAGGAGTTCCGTCCCCTGGGCGACCCGGAAGGGCGAGCCGGCCACGTGCAGACGGATCCGTTCGGCGATGCGTTCGGCGTCCTCGATGCGGGTGCCGGGCATGACCACCACGAACTCCTCGCCGCCATAGCGACAGGGCAGGTCCACAGCCCGGACGTTGGAGGCCAGGCGCACGGCGAATTCCCGCAGCACCTCGTCGCCCACATCGTGGCCGTAGCCGTCATTGATCTTCTTGAAGTGATCGATGTCGATCAGCAGGGCCGCCACCGGCTCGCCCCCGTGGGCGGCGCGCTTGACCAGGGCTTCGAGCTGGCCGGTCATGTAGCGGCGGTTGTGCAGGCCGGTGAGCTGGTCGGTAACCGCCAGCTCCAGGGAATGGTCGAGATTGTCCCGTAGATAGTCGGTGTAACGCTTGCGGCGGATCTGGGTCCGCGCCCGGGCCGACAGCTCCTGGGGGTCGATGGGCTTGGACAGGAGGTCGTTGACCCCGATGTCCAGGGCCTTCATCAGCCGCGGCCGCTCATCGAAATCGACAATGGCCAGGATGGGCAGGTGGCGGGTGGCCTCGTCCGAGCGCAGCTGGGCGCAGAAGCGCAGGCCATCGAAGCTGCGGGCCGTGACATTGACGATCACCAGGTCCACAGGGCCGCGGGCCGTCAGCAGGGCCTTTTCCGGCTCCGACTCGATGACCGGGCGGTGTTCGATGGAGAGCTCGGCGGCGACCCGCTGGGCCTGGCGCTCATGGTCATCGACGATCAGCACCCGACCGCCCGTGCCGCCGAGGCGCGAGCCCGCGCCGGCGATGACGCCGATGCGGCGGCCTGAGGCCTCACGCACCCGCAGCTCGTCGATGACCGTCTTCAGGCGGGTCAGGCTGCGCACCCGGGCGAACAGCATGACGTCGTCGATGGGCTTGGTCAGGAATTCATCAGCCCCGGCCTCAAGGCCCGCGATCCGGTCGGCGCGGCCGTCCAGGGCGGTGACCAGCACCACAGGCACGTGCCGGGTCTCGGGGTCATCCTTCAGCCGGCGGCAGACCTGAAAGCCGTCCATGCCGGGCATCATCACGTCGAGCAGGACGATGTCAGGCTGCTCGGCCGCAGCCATGGCCAGTGCGGTCGGGCCATCATAGGCCGTCAGCACCTCGTAGTACTCGGCGCTCAGCTTGGCTTCGAGCAGCCGGACGTTGGCCTCGATATCGTCCACGACCAGGATGCGTGCGGACATGGCGGCCTACCCCAGGAGTCGGCGGATCGTGTCGAGGAAGTGCGACACCGAAATCGGTTTGGAGATATAGGCCTCGCAGCCGCCTTCGCGGATACGCTCCTCATCGCCCTTCATGGCGAAGGCGGTGACGGCGACCACAGGGATGTGGGCCAGCTCATCGTCTTCCTTGAGCCACTTGGTGACCTCCAGCCCGGAAATCTCCGGCAGCTGGATGTCCATGAGAATGAGGTCGGGACGGTGCTCACGGGCCAATGAGAGGGCTTGCAGACCTTCGCGGGTCTGCAGGGTCTCATACCCTTGCGCGTCGAGCAGATCATGAAAGAGCTTCATGTTCAGCTCGTTATCCTCGACGATGAGGACCTTCTTGGCCATGGTCATCCCGACGATGCTCTTGTCGGCCAGCGAATCTGCCGCCGACCCCACCTTTGGTTCCATTGATCCCACGGATATCCTTAAACTGGCGTTAGCCGCACGAGAGAGCCAGTGGTCGACACGCCGCACCCCACCCCGCCCGTCCCTGATCCGGTGACCACGTCACGGGCGGCTGGCCCTGCGCCGAGCCCCCGGGACCGCGCCCGCCCCCCGCAGGTGGAGGCCCTGGGGATCGACCCCGGCCGCCCCCTGGTGATCGTCGATGTGGACGAGGTGCTGGGGCATTTCATGGAGGGCTTCGGCGCCTTCCTGGAAACCCGTGGGCTGGAGTTCCGGGTGGAGCGGTTCGCCCTGTTCCAGAACATCTATCGCCCGGGCGAAGAGGCTCACCTGGCGATCGAGGAAGGCCGCCGGCACTATGACGACTTCTTCCGCTATGGGTCGGGCGAGATGCGGGTGGCGCAGGGCGCGGCCGAGGCCCTGCGCCGTCTGGCGGAAAAGGCCGGCGTGGTGATCCTCACCAATGCGCCAGGCCAGGGCCGTCTGGCCCGGGCTCGCTGGCTGGGCCGCAACGGCCTGGACTATCCCCTCCTGCTCAATACAGGGCCCAAGGGCCCGCTGGCCGCGGCGCTGGCCGAGCAGGTGAAGGGACCGGCCGCCTTCATCGACGACCTGTTGCCCAATCTGGACTCCGTGGCCGACACCGCGCCCAAGGTCGCCCGCTTCCAGCATGTGGCCGACGAGCGCCTGCGGCCCCTGGCGCCGGCCGCGCCGGACCGGCACACCCGGATCGATGACTGGGACGCCCTGCGCATCGCCATCGCCGATTCGATCTCCTGACGCCGACCCGACCATGATCCGCATCGGGGTCGATTTCGGCGGCACCAAGATTGAGGCCGCCGCCCTGGACGCCGGCGGCGACATCATCGCCCGCCTGCGCAGACCCAATCCGGGCGCCTATCAGCCCGCGCTGTCCGTCGTGGCCGACCTGGTGGCCGCCGTGGAGGCTGAGGCCGGCGCGAGAGCGGCGCGGATCGGGGTCGGCATGCCCGGCTCGATCTCGCCGCGGACCGGCCTGATCCGCAACGCCAACTCCGTCTGGCTGAACGGGGAGCGGTTCGGAGAGGATCTGGAGATCGCGCTGGCCCGTCCCGTGCGCCTGGCCAATGACGCCAACTGCCTGGCCCTCTCGGAGGCCGCCGATGGGGCAGGCGCCGGCGCAGGCGTGGTGTTCGCCGCCATCCTCGGCACCGGCTGCGGCGGCGGTGTGGTGGTGGACGGCCGCCTGATCGAGGGGCGGAACGGCGTGGCCGGCGAATGGGGCCACACCCCCCTGCCCTGGGCGGCCGCGGACGAGCATCCCGGACCGGCCTGCTGGTGCGGGCGCCGCGGCTGTCTGGAGACCTGGATTTCCGGCCCCGCCCTGGCCGCCGACCATGGGGCTGGGCTGACGGCCCCGGAGATCGTCGAGGCGGCGCGGGCGGGCGAGCCCGGGGCGCAAGCCGCCCTGGCGCGCTATATGGACCGGCTGGGCCGAGCCCTGGCCGGCGTGGTCGACCTGATCGATCCCGACGTCATCGTGCTGGGCGGCGGCATGTCCAATGTGGCCGAGCTCTATGAGCGCCTGCCGGGCGCCATCGGGCCGCATGTCTTCGCCGACGGGTTCGACACCCCCATCCGACAGGCCGTCCACGGGGACTCCTCTGGCGTGCGAGGGGCGGCCTGGCTCTGGCCGCTCGAGGCGCCATGAAGGCGCTCTGCCGCGACTGCATCTGGACCGGCGCGGCGCCGGCCACCCGGCGCTGCCCATCCTGTGGCTCGCCCCGGCTGGTGGCGCATGACGAGCTGTTCGACCTGTCCATGGCCCATATGGACTGCGACGCCTTCTACGCCTCGGTGGAAAAGCGCGACCGGCCAGAGCTTCGGGACCGACCGGTCATCGTCGGCGGCGGCGTCCGGGGCGTGGTGACCACCTGCTGCTACATGGCCAGGGTCTATGGGGTTCGATCGGCCATGCCGATGTTCAAGGCCCTGGCCGCCTGCCCCCAGGCCGTCGTGATCAAGCCGGACTTCGCCAAGTATAAGGCCGAGAGCAAGATCATCATGGGCCTGCTGGCGGAGCTGACGCCTCTGGTGCAGCCCCTGTCCCTGGACGAGGCGTGGATGGACCTGTCGGGCACCGAGCGCCTGCATGGGGCGCCGCCGGCTGTGACCCTGGCCAGGGTGCAGGCGGCGATCGAGGCGCAGACGGGCCTCACCGTCTCCATTGGCCTCGCCCCCAACAAGTTCCTGGCCAAGATCGCCTCGGACCTGGACAAGCCCCGGGGTTTTTCGGTGATCGGCGCGGCCGAGGCGCAGAGCTTCCTGGCGCCCCGGCCCGTGGGCCTGCTGCCCGGGGTGGGGCCGGCCATGGTGAAATCCCTGGAGGGCTCAGGCCTGAGGACCATCGGCGACCTGGCCCGCTGGGAGCAGAAGGACCTGGCCCGCCGCTTCGGGACCCACGGCCTTCGCCTCCATGACCTCGCCCACGGGCGTGACACCCGACCAGTGGACCCCGACCAGGTGCGCAAGGGAATCAGCGCCGAGACGACCTTCAACACCGACATCGCCGCCTATGAGGCGCTGGAGGACCGCCTCTCCCCCCTGTGCGAGCGAGTGGCGATCCAGGCCCGGGCCGCCGGCGTCACGGGTCGCGTCGTCACTCTGAAGCTCAAGACCCCGGACTTCCGGCTGCTGACCCGCAGGCGCGCCCTCGCCGAGCCGACTCAGACCGCCAGGACGCTGTTCGCCGCCGCCCGCGAGCTTTTGCGTCGCGAGGCCGATGGTCGCACCTTTCGCCTGATCGGCGTGGGCCTGAGCGACCTGTCGCCCGCCACACAAGGGGCTGGCGAGCTGTTCGGCGGGGAGGAGCAGCGAATCCTCACCGAGGAGAAGACCGCCGACGCCATAAGGGCGCGATTTGGTCCCCAGGCGCTCACCAGGGGCCGCGCCCTGCGCTCAAAACCCCCTGATCGGGATTGAGGCGGGGCAAAAACGGCGCTAGGCGCAACGATAAAAAGATGGGCGTCGGCTGCTTGGGGTCGGGCTTCGACGATTTCAACCCTTTCAAACGCGACCCTTTTCCATATCTAATCCCTTAGCGGCGGGAACCAGACTCCCGCCAGGAGACGTTTTCGATGGCCGAGCGCAAGCAAGGTGATGTGTCGACGGGCGTCAAATCGGCGGTCATCACTCAGACCAAGCCGAAGACGCAAAAGCCGTCCATGTACCGAGTCCTGCTGCTGAACGACGACTACACGCCGATGGAGTTCGTCGTTTACGTCCTGGAGCAGTTTTTCAACAAGTCGCGCGAAGATGCGACAAGGATCATGTTGCACGTTCATCAGTATGGCGTGGGCGTTTGCGGTGTCTTCACCTTCGAGGTGGCCGAGACCAAAGTCGCGCAGGTCGTAGATACCGCCAGGCGGCATCAACACCCGCTTCAATGCACCATGGAAAAGGATTGAGAGGCTCAGATTGCCCTCGTTTTCGCGCCCCCTAGAAGAATCACTGCATCGCGCGGTCGCTTACGCCAATGAGCGAAAGCACGAATATGCGACCCTGGAGCATCTGCTCCTGGCGCTTATCGACGATGAGGAAGCCGCAGCCGTCATGCGCGCCTGCGACGTCGACCTGGGCGCCCTTCGGGCCACCCTCACCGGCTATGTGGACAATGAGCTCCGCTCGCTGGTGGTCGATGACGGGGAGGACGCCAAGCCCACGGCGGGCTTCCAGCGCGTGATCCAGCGCGCGGTCATCCACGTCCAGTCGTCCGGACGGGAGGACGTCACTGGCGCGAATGTGCTGGTGGCCATCTTCTCCGAGCGCGAGAGCCATGCCGCCTACTTCCTGCAGGAGCAGGACATGACGCGGTACGACGCGGTGAACTACATCGCGCACGGCATCGCCAAGAAGGCCGGCGCCAGCGTCGAGGGCAAGCCCGTCAAGGGCGCCGACGACGAGGAGAAGCCCACCGTCAAGACCGGCGGCGAGGCGCTCGAGGCCTACTGCGTCGATCTCAACGAGAAGGCCAAGGAGGGCAAGGTTGATCCGCTGATCGGCCGGGCCGCCGAGGTCGAGCGCTGCATCCAGATCCTGTGCCGGCGGACCAAGAACAATCCGCTGCTGGTGGGCGACCCTGGCGTCGGCAAGACCGCCATCGCCGAGGGCCTGGCCCGCAAGATCGTCAACAAGCAGGTGCCCGAGGTCCTGGCCGGGGCGACCATCTTCTCCCTCGACATGGGGGCGCTACTGGCCGGCACCCGCTATCGCGGGGACTTCGAGGAGCGGGTCAAGCAGGTGGTCAAGGAACTGGAGAACCACCCGGACGCCATCCTGTTCATCGACGAGATCCACACGGTGATCGGCGCCGGCGCCACCAGCGGCGGGGCCATGGACGCCTCCAACCTCTTGAAGCCGGCCCTGGCCTCAGGCGCCCTGCGCTGCATGGGCTCGACCACCTACAAGGAGTTCCGTCAGCACTTCGAGAAGGACCGGGCGCTGGTCCGGCGCTTCCAGAAGATCGACGTGAACGAGCCGACGCTCGAGGACACGATCAAGATCCTGAAGGGCCTGAAGACCTACTACGAGGAGTTCCACAAGCTCCGCTACACCAACGACGCCCTCAAGGCGGCCGTCGAGCTGTCGGCCAAGTACATCAACGACCGCAAGCTGCCGGACAAGGCGATCGACCTGATCGACGAGGCCGGGGCCAGTCAGATGCTGCTGCCCGAGAGCCGTCGGAAGAAGACCATCGGGGTCAAGGAGATCGAGGCCGTGGTGGCCAAGATCGCCCGCATCCCGCCGAAGTCGGTCTCCAAGTCCGACACCGAGGCGCTGAAGCAGCTGGAGACCGACCTGAAGCGGGCGGTCTATGGCCAGGACGAGGCGATCGACCAGCTGTCCGCGGCCATGAAGATGGCCCGGGCTGGCCTGCGCGATCCCAACAAGCCGATCGGCTGCTACCTCTTCTCGGGGCCCACGGGCACCGGCAAGACCGAGACCGCCCGTCAGCTGGCCTCGACGCTGGGCATCGAGCTCCTGCGCTTCGACATGTCGGAGTATATGGAGCGGCACACGGTCAGCCGCCTGATCGGCGCGCCTCCGGGCTATGTGGGCTTCGACCAGGGGGGCCTGCTGACCGACGCCGTCGACCAGCATCCCCACGCCGTAGTCTTGCTTGACGAGATCGAGAAGGCCCATCCGGACGTCTACAACATCCTGCTGCAGGTGATGGACCACGGGGTGCTGACCGACTCCAATGGCAAGAAGATCGACTTCCGCAATGTGGTGCTCATCATGACCACCAATGCGGGGGCGGCCGATGCGCAGCGCAACACCATCGGCTTTGGCCGTGGCAAGGCTGACCATGAGGCCGAAGAGGCGATCAAGCGGGTCTTCACCCCGGAATTCCGCAACCGCCTCGATGCGGTGGTGGCCTTCCGCCCGCTGGACTCCTCAATCATCCGCCAGGTGGTGCAGAAGTTCGTCATGCAGCTGGAGGCCCAGCTGGCCGACCGGCACGTGACGATCGAGACCAGCGACGAGGCGGCCGGCTGGCTGGCCGACAATGGCTTCGACGAGCTCTATGGCGCCCGGCCTCTGGCCCGGGTCATCCAGGAGCACATCAAGAAGCCGCTGGCCGACGAGATCCTGTTTGGCCGACTGGTCAAGGGTGGCCACGTCCGCGTGGTGCTCAAGGACGGCAAGCTGGACTTCGAGATCGAGGGCGACTCCCGCGAGCCGGGCGCGCCGACGATCGAGAATCCGTCCAAGGATGCGGCCGCCGAACTGGCGGACTGATCTGGACGCACCTCAGAAACGTCAAAGCCCCGGCCATCGGCCGGGGCTTTTTCGTGGGCGAAACCGCGAACCTAAGTTCAGCTGATCTGGGCTGCGATCTGCTCGGCCAGGGCCTTGAGTTCGGCGGGATCGGCCATGCCGCCTGCGGCGTGACGGCCCACCGCGACCCCGTCCCAGCGGGGCAGGATGTGAAAGTGCGGATGGAAGACGGTCTGGCCGGCCGCCGTCCCGTTGAACTGGGTGATGACCAGGCCGTCGGGCTTAAGGGCTGCGCGCACCGCCCGGGCCACCCGTTGCACCCCCAGGATCAGGGGGCCGAGCACCTGAGGGGCCTCCTCCAGAAGGTTGCGGGCCGTGGAGTGCTTGGGGATCACCAGGGTGTGTCCCTTCACCTGCGGGAAGACATCCATGAACGACAGGACGTGATCGTCCTCGAACACGCGCGCGCATGGCGCCTCGCCGCGCAGGATCTTGGCGAAGATGTTGTTGGGGTCGTAGGTCCCGTCCAGGCTCATGGCGCGCTCCTTGGTTTCCTGTCCCCTTCCTAGCGGTTTCGCATCCGGGAGGGAATCGCGCGGCCGCCAGCCCTTGCGGCGTATGAGATTTTTCTCGCCTCCGACAAATTTGGGCATGTCACCGGTTCGTCGCGCTTCCATCATTGGACCGTCAACGAGCGCCCCTATCGCAACGCCGATTAGCAATTGCAGCAAAGCTGCAGGGGGATCTCCACATGCACCGCAAGAGCCAACTTCTGCTGGGCGCCGCCCTGGCCGTCCTCGGCCTGGCGACCCAGGCCCAGGCCCAGTCCACGCCGGCCGACACGGTTGTCGACGAACTGATCGTCACCGCCCAGCTGCGGGAGCAGAAGTCCATCGACGTGCCCATCGCGCTCACCGCCTATGGCGCCGGCCGGCTGGACGACCTGGGGGTGCAGGAGTTCGAGGACCTCGCTCTGTTCGTCCCCGGCTTCGAGGTGCAGAACCAGTCCCCGAACAATCCCGGCTTCGTGATGCGCGGCATCACGTCCGACTCGGGCGAGGCCACCAACGAGCCCCGGGTGTCGGTGTTCCAGGACGGTGTGTCGATCTCCAAGTCGCGGGGCTCCTATGTGGAGCTGTTTGACCTGGAGCGGGCCGAGATCTCCAAGGGTCCGCAGTCGACCCTCTACGGCCGCGGCGCCCTGATCGGGGCCGTCAACCTGGTCCAGGCCAAGGCTGACCCGAGCGCCCTGAAGGCGGCCTCCAAGGTCGAGGTGGGCAACTATGGCTACGCCATGGTCGAGGGCATGCTGAACATGCCGGTGAGCGAGGCCTTCGCCGTGCGGGTGGCCGCGCGGCTCAAGGCCCGCGACGGGTTCGTGGAGAACCTGCTGGGCGGCAAGGACTTCAACTCCACCGACACCCAGGCCTTCCGCGTCGCCCTCAACTGGGCGCCGAACGACCAGTTCAACGCCGACCTGATCGTCAACTATCAGCAGGACAATCCCAGCGGCACCTCGTTCAAGTCGCTGACCTTCCTGCCCACCGACCCGACCACGGGCGCCGTGATCGGCGACCTGGGGCGCAATTCCGGCGCGGCCCTGTCCAGCGCCTTGGGCTTCATGGGCGGCAAGGATCTGGGGCTCGACCGGCATGTCTGGGGCGCGACCCTGCTGGCGGACTATGCGTTCAGCGACAGCCTCAGCCTGAAGTCCATCACCGCCTATCGCGAGTTCGACAGCCTGGAGGTGTTCGATCCGGACGGCTTCTCCCTGCCCCTCTTCGTCTTCGCCGAAGACGCGGTCGGCGAGCAGATCAGCCAGGAGTTCCGCCTGAACTTTGACGACGGCGGCCGACTGACCGCCTTCGCCGGGATCGGCCTGTTCCACGAAGAAGGCTCCCAGACCGTCCCGCTGCAGTTCAGCGAGAAGATCTACGCCCTCTATTCCACCGGCGCCCTGGCGCCGCCCCGCGGCCTGCCCCTGCCGGTCATTGAGGCCGTGGCCCCGCGCCCGTTGAAGGCTGCCCACCGCGAGACCTACGCCAATTTCGGCGAGACCACCGCCTATGACGTCTTCGCCGACGTGACCGTCCAGCTCACCGACACCCTCGAGCTGACCGGCGGCGTCCGTTACACCACCGAGGACAAGACCAGCGGCTATCAGGCGCAGCTGATCAATGGCGGCTCGGTCCTGGCCGGCAGCACGCCGACCGTCGGGCGCGGCCTGTTCGTCCAGCCCACCGCCGGGGGCGCGGTGGAGAGCCGCGACATCTCCGACGATGGCCTCACCTATCGCGTGGTGGCCCGCTATGCCCCCACCGCGACGCTCAGCGCCTATGCCTCTTACGCCAAGGGCCGTCGCCCCAAGGTGCTGAGCGCAGGGTCCCCGACCACGCCGGGCGGCCCGGTGCGGTTCACCGAACTGCCCGCCGAAGAGGTGGACTCCTTCGAGGTCGGCGTGAAGAGCGAGCTGTTCGACCGCGCCCTGTCCCTGGAAGGCTCGGTCTACCGCTACGACTACCAGAACTTCCAGACCTCGGTGCTCAACAGCGCCGGCCAGATCGTGGCGGCGAACGCCGGTGAGGCTGACGCCACCGGCTTCGAGGGGCAGTTCACCTGGCGGCCCAGCCCCCGCTTCGAGGCCTTCGGCACCTATGGCTACAGCGACGCCCGGTTCGGCAACGGCCTGTTCAAGGGCAACCAGTTCCGCCTGGCGCCCGACCATGCGGTCTCCCTCGGCTTCCGGGCGGCCATGCCCCTGGCCGGCGGCGATCTGGCCTTTATCCCGGCCTACACCTGGCGCTCGGAGGTCTTCTTCGACAACAACAACGACCGCTCCGACCTGCAGACGCAGGACCGGATCGTCGATGAGGTGCAGAAGGCCTACGGCCTGTTGAACCTGCGGGTCGTCTATCAGCGCGACGACGCCCCCTGGACCCTGGGCGCCTTCGTCACCAACGCCCTGGATCAGGACTATATCAAGGACGCCGGCAACACCGGGGACGCCTTCGGCATCCCCACCTTCATCGCCGGCGAGCCCCGCTACTACGGCGTCTCCTTCGCCGTGAGCTACTAGGTCCGGAAAGGCGCGATCCGTCCCTCAAGGGACGGGTCGCGCCCTCTCACGTCCAAGACTCGAGCGCGCTCTACCCCTGGCGGAAGGGGGAGTATTCCTCGGCCAGCCACTCCATCTCGCCATCGACGGCGGCCTTCTCCCGGGCGACGAAGTCCTCGACCGGGCCGCGCAGGGCCGGATCGGCGATATAGTGGGCCGAATAGACCGGCGTCGGCAGATAGCCCCGGGCGATCTTGTGCTGACCCTGCGCACCGGCCTCCACCCGCGCCAGCCCGCGGCCGATCGCCCATTCGATGGCCTGGTAGTAGCAAAGCTCGAAGTGCAGGAAGGGCACGTCCTCGACGCAGCCCCAGTTGCGCCCGTAAAGGGCCTCATCACCGATCAGATTGAGCGCGCCGGCGATCCACCGCCCGCCTCGCCTGGCCATGACCAACAATACGCGTTCGGCCATCCGCTCGCCGAGCAGGGAGAAGAACAGCCGGTTCAGATAGGGCTGGCCCCACTTGCGTGAGCCAGTGTCCATATAGAAGCCGTAGAAGGCGTCCCAGGCGTCCTCGGTGAGGTCGGCGCCGGTCAGGCAGACGATCTCAAGCCCTGCCTGGGCGTCGCGGCGCTCCCGTCGGATGGTCTTGCGCCGGCCCGAGGACAGGTCGGCCAGGAAGTCGTCGAAGGTCCCATAGCCCCGGTTGAACCAGTGGTACTGCTGACCCTGGCGCTGGGCGAGCCCCTGAGCGCCCAGCCAGTCCCACTCCGCCTGAGGAGGAAAATTGATGTGGACCGAGGAGACGCCCATCTGCTGGCAGAGCGTCAGGGCGCCGCCCAGAAGCATCTCATTGCCCGCCTGAGCCGGAACATCGGGGCGGACCAGCAGGCGCGGTCCGGTGGCCGGGGTGAAGGGCGCGGCCGACAGGAGCTTGGGATAGTAGCGCCCGCCCGCCCGCTCATAGGCGTCGGCCCAGCTGTGGTCGAAGATGTATTCGCCCTGGCTATGGGACTTCAGATAGAGGGGCATGACCGCCCCCACCTCGCCGGCCTCGTCCTCGATGGCCAGGTGCTGCGGCCCCCAGCCGGTGCGCTCCACAGCACAGCCGGACTGCTCCAGCACATCAAGGAAGTCGTAGGCGACGAAGGGGTTGCCGCTCGCGCCAGCGCAGGCCTCCCAGGCCGCCTTGCCGATGTCGGCGATACGGCGGTTCACGCGGACCGCCGGCTTCAGGCTCACGGGCGGAAGCCCTCGAAGATCAGGTTGTCACAGTGATCCTTCACCGCCTCCCACTGCTCGGGCTGGCGGACGGTCCAGGCGACCACGGGCATACCCTCGGCCCGGTAGGCGTCGGCCCGCGCGTCAGGCAGCATGTCCAGACCAAGCGCCAGGAAGTGCGGCCGGGCGATCGCCACCTGCTCGAGGCGGGCATAGGCCTGACGCTCGACCTCGCTCAGATGCTTCACGTCCTTGTAGCTGAAGGAGTCTAGCCCCCGCAGGACGCCGGGATAGTGGTCGGCGAACCAGGCGTGGGAATAGGGATTGAAGCCGATGATGCAGAGCGGTCCGGCATGATCGATGATGATCTCGTGGACCCGTCGCTCCAGGGGGCCCACCTCGCCCCAGTGGGTCTTGAGCTCGATATGCACCATGGCCCGATGGCCGATCAGGGCCAGAGTCTCCACCAGGGTCGGAATGGTCTCATCGGTCCCCTTGAGGGACATCTCGCCCAGCTCGGCGGCGGTGTGATCGCGCAGTCGGCCTTCGACCCCGGTCATCCGCGTCAGGGTGTTGTCGTGGAACACCATCGCCTCCCCGTCCGAAGACAGGTGGACATCCAGCTCGATCCCGTAGCCGGCCGCGCAGGCGGCCTGGAAGGCGCCGAGCGAATTCTCCGGGGCGCCGTCCGGCGTCCACAGGCCGCGGTGGGCCACCGGCGGGTGGAACAGAAGATCCCAGGCCTCGCCGAAGCGGTCCTTCACGACAGCTCCACCACGGCGTCGACCTCGACGGCGAAGTTCATGGGCAGGCGATAGACGCCCACCGCCGACCGGGCATGGCGGCCCAGGTCGCCGAAGGCGTCGACCATCAGGTCCGAGGCTCCGTTCACCACCTGGGGAATGTCGAAGAAGTCTGGGCCGGCCTGGACGAAGCCGCCAAGCTTGACAACGCGGACCACCCGACCGAGGTCACCCCCGCAGGCGGCCTTCATCTGGGCGATCAGGTTGATGGCGCAGAGACGGGCGGCGAAACGCGCGGTCTCCATGTCGACATCCTGGCCGACGACGCCGGTGACGCCGCCCTGGGCGTCGCGGGACACCTGTCCGGAAATGTGCAGGAGGCTGCCGGCCCGGACGAAGGGCACATAGTTGGCGACCGGGGCGGAGGGCTCGGGCAGGCGGACGCCAAGCGCGGCCAGACGTTCTTCAACGGTGCTCATGGCTCTGTCTGTAGCGCCCGGGCCGCCATGAGAAAAGCCCGGTCCGTCGCCGGACCGGGCTCTTCAAGAGATAGGCTGCGCCCGAGGGCGCCGCCGCGCCCTAGCGGGCGGCTTGCAGACGCTCGACGGTCGCGGTGACGCGCTCGTTGATCGGCTTCATGGAGTCCTTCATCGAGGCGGTGAAGAGCTCCGACATGCGGGTCATTTCCGACATGTAGGATTCCATCGCCTTCTTGGTGAAGGCGGTCTGGAGTTCCATGGCTTCCTGCAGGCTCTTGGCCGAGGCCAGGGTCTTGGCGGCGGCCATCTGCTCCTCGACGTTCTTCTTGGCGAAGGCCAGAGCCTCGGCGCCGACGGCTTCAGCGCCCTTGGCGGCGGCCGTGGCCGAAGCCACCAGGGCCTCGAGGTTCTGCTTGGAATAGGTGTTGGTCTCGGCCAGGGCGGTCATGGACTTCTCCATGGCGTCCTTGAAGGCGTGGTTGCCAGCGAGGGTAAACTCTTCGGCGGCGGTCTTGGCGGTCTTGGCGTTGTCGGCGGCGGCCATGGCTGAACTCCTTCAGAAGTCAGATGCGCGGCGGGCCGCGCGGGGGGATGTCAGGAAGCGCGGCGGCGGCCGCGCGAACGCTTGATCAGGAACTGGGCTCTACGCATCCGCAACATCCCATGCTGCACCGCAGCAGTCAACCTTGTTTTTGTGCACCGCACAATGAACGCGCCACTCGCCTGACAGGCGGGCAATGCGACGATTTGGGATGCTCAACAGGTGTTTACCCTCGCGCAAGGTGGGACGTGTCATGTTAGCGTTTGATCCTTGGCGCGCACCTCGGGGGGCGCGTCAGAAACCCAAAACGTGACGGACGACGCGATGCTCAAACACGCCCGCCGCCAGATTCTCGCCGGCCTGATCGCCGCGGCGACCGTTCTTGGCTTTGCCGCTCCGGCCGCCCAGGCGCAGATCCCCTATCTGCAGTTGCCGGCGCAGCAGCCCAAGTACGCCTCCATCGTGGTGGACGCCGAAACCGGCGAGGTCCTCTATGGCAAGCGCGCCGACAGCTCTCGCTATCCGGCCTCCATCACCAAGGTGATGACCCTCTATCTGATGTTCGAGCAGCTGGCCGCGGGCCAGATGACCCTGGAGGACCGGGTCGTCTTCTCGCCCCGCGCCGCCGCCGCACCGCCCACCAAGCTGTTCGTCAAGGCCGGCGATTCGATCACGGTGGAAGAGGCCATGCACGCCCTGGCCATCCGCTCGGCCAATGATGTCGCTGTGGCTGTCGCTGAGAAGCTGGGGGGCAGCGAGGCGCGTTTCGCCGCGCTCATGACCCTGCGGGCCCGGGAGCTCGGCATGGACTCCACCACCTTCGTCAATGCCTCGGGCCTGCCCGACAGCCGTCAGCTGTCCACCGCCCGGGACCTGGCGGTGCTATCGCGGGCGATCATGCGGGACTTCCCGCAGTACTACACCCTGTTCAGCACCCCGGAGTTCAACTTCCGGGGCACGCAGATTCGCGGCCACAACAGCCTGCTTCGGCGCGAGCTTGGCGTGGACGGGTTGAAGACCGGCTACACCAACGCCTCGGGCTACAATATCGCCATTTCCGGGGTGAAGAATAACCGCCGGCTGATCGTGGTGGTCCTCGGGGGCGCCTCGACGGCGGCCCGGGACAATCACGCCCAGGACCTGCTGCTCACCGGCTTCGACGTGGCCGACCGCCGCTCGCGCGGCGAGCGGATCACCGTGGCCCAGAACCTGTTCGAGCCTGAGCCGACCGGCCCCATCATGCGCCCGTCGCGGGAACAGGGGGATGGCGAGCAGGACGGCCTGAAGATCGTGCTGGCCACCGCCCCGCCCCCGCCGGCCCCGACCCGGGCGGCCGCCCAAGCGCCGCCGGCCGGCCAGTGGCAGGTGCAGGTGGGCGCCTTCAAGTCCAAGGCTCTGGCCCAGGAGCAGCTGAAGCTGAGCCGCCGCCGATTCGCCGAGGCCTTTTCCGGGGCCGGCACGCTGGTCACTGACGCCACCGCCGGCTTCTACCGCGCCCGCTTCTCCGGCCTGACCGAGGCCCGCGCCAAGGCGGCCTGCGAGACCCTGAAGGCGAAGAACCAGGCGTGCATGGTGATCGGGCCGGCCTGAGGCCTCGCCTCAGCCCCGCAGAAGGCGGTCACGGGCGGCGTTGATCTGCGCCGCCAGTCCGGCTGAGCCGCCCGCGTCGGGATGGGTGCGGCGCATCAGGCGGGTATAGGCCGCCTGGATCTCTTCAGCATTCGCCTCGGGCCCGACCCCCAGGATATCGCGAGCCTCCCGCTCGCTCATGCCGCCCTTGCCACTGGAGCGCGCGCCGCCCTCGCCGCCCAGGCCTGGACCTGCGCCGGCGCTGCGGGCGCTCATGGCCAGCCAGAGTCCGATGACCAGCAATACAGGGGCGAAGGCCCAGCCGCCGCGCACGGCCAGGAAGGCGGCCGCGGCGAAGGCCGCGACGCTGGCCAAGCCTGAGAGGATCCGCCACTCCCGCCGTTGAAACATCGGCCGGCCACGGCGGCCCAGCCACACGAACACGGCCAGGGCTATGCACCCCAGCGCCAGATAGAGCATGGGCCTATTCGGCCGCCATCAGGGTCTGCCCGGTCACCTCGCCGAGGCCGAGCGCGCCGATCAGGGCGCGGAGCTCCTGGCGGGCGGCCACGTGCTGGAGGGAGATGGCCACCGGGCGGATGGCCGGCGACAGGTCGGCGATGGTCAGGCCGAAGGGATAGAGCTCGCGATAGATGACCCGGTCGCGCAGGCCAGGTCCGACGCGGAAGCCGACCCGGCGGGACAGGGCCTTGACCCGTTCGTCCAGGCGGCGGCGGTTGCGGGCCTCGGTGGGCGCCAGACGGTTGCGCAGCACCACCCAGTCGATGGAACGGCCATCGGCCACGGCGCGGGCCTTGCGGCTGTCCCAGACGGTCACCGAATAGAGCCCGGGACGCTTCAGATCCAGCGAGACGGGGTCGACGACGCCCAGCATGTCGAAGTCGACAAAGCTGTCGTTCATCGGGGTGACGATCAGATCAGCCAGACCGTGGGCGGCCCGGGAAATGGCCGTATCGCCCCCGGGGGTGTCGATCAGCACGAAGTCGGCGGCCTCATTGGCCGCCTCGAAGGCCTGGTGGAAGGCCGCCAGAGCCTCGCCATCCGTGGCCAGGGCCAGGTCGGGGCTCAAGGGGAATTCCAGAGGCATGGGGGCTTCGACCTCATTGGCCGCCAGCCAGGCTCGCCGGCTGGCGAAGAAGTGGCCGAGGGACTGCTGACGCAGGTCCAGGTCGAGCACGGCCACCTTGGCGCCGCCATACATCAGGGCCACGGCGAGGTGCAGGGCGATGGTGGACTTGCCAGCACCGCCCTTCTCATTACCGACGACGATCACACGGGGTTGGGACATGAGTCCTGCTCCATCGATTCGGCCAGGCGGGCCTATAGGTTAACGAGAGGCTTATGCCGGCCGCCACGTCAACTTGGCAGGCCCCCGCCCCTGTGGACGGATGGACGCACCCCCTGTGGTTCAGCCATAAGCCGCAGGCTGCTTTTTCCGCCAGATGAGGCCCCATGTCCGCGCAAACCCTGCCCATCGTCCGCACTGTCACTGCGCTTCGGGACCAGGTCCGCGCCTGGCGGGCGGCCGGCGAGACCGTGGCCATGACGCCCACCATGGGCGCCCTGCACGAGGGGCACCTGTCTCTGGTGCGGCTGGCCAGGACGAGGGCCGACCGGGTGGTGGCCAGCATTTTCGTCAACCCCGCGCAGTTCGGGCCCAATGAGGACTTCGAGCGATATCCCCGGGACGAGGCCGGTGACGCCCGCTTGCTGGCCAGCGCGGGCTGCGACCTGCTCTATGCGCCCGAGGTCGGCCAGATCTATCCGCCGGGCTACGCCACCAAGGTCAGCGTCGCAGGGGTCAGCGAGCCCCTGGACGGGGCCGCCCGGCCCGGTCACTTCGACGGGGTGGCGACCGTGGTGGCCAAACTGTTGAACCAGGCCCAGCCCGATGTGGCGGTGTTCGGCGAGAAGGACTTCCAGCAGCTACAGCTGATCCGCAGGCTCGCCCGCGACCTGGACCTGCCGGTGGAGATCCTCGGCGCCCCCATCGCCCGGGACGCGGACGGCCTCGCCCTGTCCTCGCGCAACGCCTATCTCAGCGCTGCAGAGCGCCCCATCGCCGGCATGATGAACAAGGTGCTGGCCGACGCGGCGAGGAGACTCAAGGCCGGGGATTCGGTGGAGAAGGTGGAGGCCACAGGCCGCGCGGCCCTGGAGCGGCACGGCTTCCAACGGGTCGACTATTTCGAGGTCCGACAGGTCGAAGACCTCTCACCCGCCGGCGCCCCGCCCCATGAGGGGCGGGTGCGCATCTTCGCCGCCGCCCATCTGGGCAAGACCCGGCTGATCGACAACATGGCGGTCTAGGGACCGCTACCAGAGGCCGGCCTCGCGCAGCTGACGGGCCAGTTCCGGCGGCGTCTCCTGGCCGCTGTCGCCGGCCAGGTCTGGCGGGACGTCCTTGGGCTCCAGATAGCGCCAGCCCTGGAAGGGCCGCCTGGGCGTCGGGGCGACCCGCACCAGGGTCTCGTCCAGCAGCATCTCGCAGCGGGCGTCCGGCCCCTCCCCCACCGTGGTGACCTCAAGGATCAGCTGCCGGGTCAGGATCGCGCCCTTGTAGACCCGGTAGAGGGAGCCGCCGTCGGTGAGCTCGGCCGCCCGCTTCGGGGTCTGCCGGGTGCGCAGGATCCAGGGCTGACCCGCCCTCGCCTGAGGTTCACGCCAGTCCAGCAGGTCTTCCACGGTGTCGCAGCCGACGACGAGCTTGATCAGATGAACGGTCATGGGGCTCGGTCTAGGCGGCCGGGGCCAGCCGCGCCAGCACCACGCCCTCGCTGACCTGGGCGCCGACGGAGACCGAAACCGTCTCGACCACGCCGTCGAAGGCCGCGGTCAGGGCGTGCTCCATCTTCATGGCCTCAAGCGTCACCAGGGTCTGACCCCGGACCACCTTGTCGCCCTTGGCTACCGCTACCGCCACCACCTTCCCCGGCATGGGCGAGATCACCGCGCCGTCGCCCGCTGGCCCCTCCCCGGCGACCGCCGCCGGCGCCTGACCGGAAAAGGCGTAGGCTTCCCCGGCCTCGAACACGACGATGGCGCCGGCCGCGTCCAGCAGCACGTCGGCCGACAGCGGTCCCGCCTCCAGGGGGGCGTCCATGGCTGCGCCGTCGCGGTACAGCCGCAGGCTCGTCTGCGGGGATGCGTTCAAGCGAAAGCCAGTGAGCGCGCCCCAGGGACCGCCCGGCTCGGCGGCTGATGTGGGGGTCTGGGATAAAAGCCCCTGTGCAGCGGCCGAGAGGACCGCGGGGCTGGGATCAGGGGACAGCGCCAGGGCGTCCTGACGCGCGGCGATGAAGCCGGTGTCCACCTCGCCAGCCAGGAAGTCGGGCTCCCCCAGGCAACGGGCGAGAAAGCCGGCATTGGTCCGCACCGGCCAGACCTGCACCTCGCCACACGCCTGCGCGAGCCTGCGGGCGGCGGCCTGGCGCGTGGGGCCATGGGCGATCAGCTTGGCGATCATCGGATCATAGTGCGGGCTGACGACGCCGCCAGCCTCGACGCCGGTGTCCACCCGCACGTCGTCGGGCAGCACGAAGTGCTCGAGCTCGCCGATGGACGGCAGGAAGCCCGCCGCCGGGTTTTCGGCATAGAGCCTGGCCTCCATGGCCCAGCCGTTCAGGGTGATCTGATCCTGGGCCAGCGGCAGGGGCTCGCCGGCGGCGACGCGCAACTGCCATTCCACCAGATCCTGGCCGGTGACGGCCTCGGTCACCGGATGCTCCACCTGCAGGCGGGTGTTCATCTCCATGAACCAGATGCGGTCAGCGCGCAGGCCCTCGCTGGCGTCGGCGATGAATTCGACCGTGCCAGCGCCCACATAGTCCACGGCTTGCGCAGCGCGGACGGCGGCGGCGCAGACGGCCGCGCGCACCTCGGGGCTCATGCCTGGCGCGGGGGCCTCCTCGATCACCTTCTGGTGGCGGCGCTGCAGGGAGCAGTCGCGCTCGAACAGGTGGACCACCTGGCCGTGGGCGTCGCCAAACACCTGCACCTCGATGTGCCGCGGCCGGGCCACATAGGTCTCCAGCAGCACGCGGTCATCGCCAAACGCCGCCGCGGCCTCCCGCTTGGCCGCCCCAAGAGCCTCGGCGAAGTCGGCGGCGCGCTCGACCTTGCGCATTCCCTTGCCGCCGCCCCCGGCCACGGCCTTGATCAGCACCGGATAGCCGATCTCTTCGGCCTGGCCGGCGAGATGGGCGGGGTCCTGGTTCTCACCGTGATAGCCCGGCGTCACCGGCACCCCGGCCTGGATCATCAGGGCCTTGGCCGCGTCCTTCAGCCCCATGGCGCGGATGGCCGAGGGCGGCGGCCCGACCCAGGTCAGGCCCGCGGCCATCACCGCCTCGGCGAACTCGGCATTCTCAGACAGGAAGCCATAGCCCGGATGAATGGCGTCGGCGCCGCTGACCCTGGCCGCCTCCAGCACGGCGGCCACATTGAGATAGCTCTCCCGGGCCGCCGCCGGCCCCAGGCGCACGGCCTGATCAGCCTCACGCACATGCGGGGCCTGGACGTCGGCGTCCGAATAGACGGCGACGGTTGCCAGGCCCATCTGCCGGGCGGTGCGGAAGATTCGCCTGGCGATCTCGCCGCGGTTGGCGACCAGCAGGGTCGTGATCATTCGGACCAGCGGGGCTTGCGCTTTTCGAGGAAGGCCAGCACGCCCTCCTGCCCCTCGTCGCTCACCCGCACCCGGGCGATGACCTTGGCGGTGTCCTCCATCAGGCCGTGATCGATGTCCTGATAGGCCACGTGCTCCACGATCTTCTTGGACTCGATCACCGCCATGGGGCCGCAGGCCATCATCTCGGTGGAGAGACTCGCGATGGCGGCGTCGAGTTCTGTGTCATCGGCCACCACCTGGGTGATGAGGCCGATCTTCTCCGCATGAGCCGCATCGAAGGTGCGCCCGGTGGCGAACAGGCCCCGCGCCGTGCGGGGGCCGAGGGCGGCGACCACATAGGGGCTGATGGTGGCGGCCACGAGGCCGAGCTTGACCTCGGCGAAGCTGAACTGGGCGTCGGCGGTGGCGATGGCCATGTCGCAGGCCGCCGCCAGGCCCGCCCCGCCGCCATAGGCGCCGCCCTGGACCAGGGCCACGGTGAGGGCCGGGATGTCCCACAGAAGCTTGAGCATCTTCGCCATGGCCATGGCGTCTTCGCGGTTATCGTCCTCGGTGTGGCCAGCCGCCGCCCGCATCCAGTCCAGATCGGCGCCGGCGCTGAAAGTGCCGCCCGCACCGCGCAGGAAGACTAGGCGCACATGCTCGGCGCCATGCAGGGTCTCGAAGGTCTCCGACAGGGCGGCGATCAGGGCCGCATCGAAGGCGTTGCGACGCTCAGGGCGGTTGATGGTGACGATGGCCACGCCCTCAACGGTGGCCTCCAGGCGCACCAGGGGCGAGGTGGCGTCAGAGTCGAGGCCTTCGACCAGGGGATCGACGATGGGATTGGTCATGGTCTTTCAGGCTTCCTCACATTCGGAAGACGCCAAATCGCGTCTCCGGCACAGGCGCATTGAGCGCCGCAGAAATCGACAGGCCGAGCACGTCGCGGGTCTGGGCGGGATCGATGATCCCATCATCCCACAGGCGGGCGGTGGCGAAATAGGGGTCGCCTTCGGTCTCGTAGCGGTCGCGAACCGGCGCCTTGAAGGCGGCCTCATCCTCGTCCGCCCAGGTTTCGCCCCGGGCCTCCAGGCCATCGCGGCGGATGGTGGCCAGCACGCTGGCGGCCTGCTCGCCGCCCATGACGCTGATCCGGCTGTTGGGCCAGGTCCAGAGGAAACGGGGCGAATAGGCCCGGCCGCACATGCCGTAATTGCCGGCCCCGAAGGAGCCGCCGATCAGGACGGTGAACTTGGGGACCTGGGCGCAGGCCACCGCGGTGACCAGCTTGGCCCCGTCCTTGGCGATGCCGCCGGCCTCATAGCGGCCGCCGACCATGAAGCCTGAGATGTTCTGCAGGAAGACCAGCGGGATCTTCCGCTGGCAGGCCAGCTCGATGAAATGGGCGCCTTTCAGCGCGCTTTCGGAAAACAGGACGCCATTATTGGCCAGGATGGCGACCGGATAGCCCCAGATGCGCGCAAAGCCGCAGACCAGGGTCGTGCCGTACAGCGCCTTGAACTCGTCGAAGTCCGAGCCGTCGACAATGCGTGCGATGACCTCGCGCACGTCATAGGGCGCGCGCACATCGCCGGGGATGAGGCCGTAGAGCTCTTGCGCATCGAAGGCCGGGGGTCGTGGCTCGGCCAGGGCCATCTGGTGGGTCTTGGTGGTGTTCAGATTGGCGACGATAGATCGCACGATGAGCAGGGCGTGCTCGTCGTTCTCGGCCACGTGGTCCACGACGCCCGAGCGCCGGCCATGGGTGTCGGCGCCCCCCAGCTCCTCGGCGCTGATCACCTCGCCGGTGGCCGCCTTCACCAGGGGCGGGCCGCCGAGAAAGATAGTCCCCTGCCCGCGGACGATCACGGTCTCGTCGGACATGGCCGGCACATAGGCCCCGCCGGCCGTGCAGGAGCCCATGACGCAGGCGATCTGGGCGATGCCCGCCGCGCTCATCTGGGCCTGATTGAAGAAGATGCGGCCGAAGTGGTCGCGATCGGGAAACACCTCGGCCTGATGCGGCAGATTGGCCCCGCCGGAATCGACCAGATAGACGCAGGGCAGATGGTTCTGCAGGGCGATTTCCTGGGCGCGGAGATGCTTCTTCACGGTCATGGGGAAATAGGCCCCGCCCTTCACCGTGGCGTCATTGGCGAGGATCATCACCTCGCGGCCAGACACCCGGCCGACGCCCGCGATCACGCCAGAGCCAGGCGCCTCGTCGTCATAGAGGCCGTGGGCGGCCAAAGCGCCGATCTCCAGAAAAGGCGCGCCGGGATCCAGCAGCCGCATGACCCGGTCCCGGGGCAGCAGCTTGCCCCGTGATTCGTGGCGTTCGCGCGCAGGCGCCGGTCCGCCCAGGGCGGCTTGCGCCGTTCGCGCCCGAAGCTGGTCAACCAGGCCGCGATTCAGCTGAGCCTGGGTCTGATATGCCTCGGAAGCCGTGTCGATGGAGGAAGTTAGCCTCGTCATATGCATGGCATAGCCCCGCGCGTCGTCACGCGCTAGGCTCTGCGACTGTGGCACGACTGCCGGACCTTCCCAGCGACACCGCCCTGGCCCAGCTGTTCTTTGACGAGCAGCTGGAGGGCGATGCGACATGGTTCTCCCTCCCCGGCGGCGGGGTCCTGTTCGAGCCCGGCGAGGCCGCCGATCAACTCTATTTCCTGAGGGCCGGCCGGCTGGGCGCCTTCCGCCATGAAGATGGCCAGGAGCCCGAATTCCTGGGGGTCATCCGGCCGGGGGAACCGGCGGGAGAGATGTCCCTGCTGTCTGGGACCCCGCACACCGCCCGGGTGGTCGCCCTGCGCGACTCCGAGGTTTTCGCTCTGCCCCGGGACCTGTTCCTGGAGGCCGCGGAGGAGGATCCTGCGGTCATGCTGGAGCTGGCCCAGCTGATCGTCCGGCGCAGCCGCCGCCAGACCCATCGCACCGCCGGCGGCGAGCCCTCAGTCTATGGCTTCGTCACCGTGGGCGAGCCCGTGGCGGTTCGCCCCCTGGTGGACCGGATCGCCCGCCACATCATGCGCCAGGGCTACAGCGTCACCGTTGTCGGGGCCGAGGCGGCCACCGCGCCCACCGAATGGTACTCCGAGGTCGAGCGAAATCACGACTTCGTCCTCTACGCCGCCGAGGGCCAGGACCTGGGCTGGCGGGCCGTCGTCGCCCGACAGGTGGACCGCCTGTTCCGGATCGGCAAGGCCGCCGCCCAACCGCCCGCCAATATCGTCCTGCACCCGGCCCAGCCGCTGCAGGCCCACCAGCTGGTGGACCTGATTCTATTGCATCCCCGGGAGAGCCCCGCGCCCCGGACCTCCGAGGCCTGGGTCAAGGCCGCCCAACCGGCCCGGCTGTTCCATATGCGACGGGACGACGAGGCCGACGCTGCGCGGCTGGCCCGGGTGCTGACCGGCCAGTCGGTGGGGCTGGTGCTGTCGGGCGGCGGGGCCAGGGCCTACGCCCATGTCGGCGCCATCCGGGTGCTGCGGGAGCGCGGCGTGCCCATCGACTTCATCGGCGGCGCCTCCATGGGCGCGATCGTCGCGGCGGGTCTGGGCATGGGCTGGTCCGATGAGGAGGCCGACCGCCGGATCCGTGACGCCTTCGTCTCCTCCAGCCCGCTGGATGACATCGCCTTCCCTCTCCTGGCCATGACCCGGGGGGAGAAGGTTCGGGCCAGGCTCTATGAGCATTTCGGCGACACCAGCATTTCTGATCTGTGGCTGCCCTTCTTCGCCGTCTCCTCGAACCTGACCACCGGCGCCTATCAGATCCACCGCAGCGGCCGCCTGACTGACGCCCTGCGCGCCACCATCGCCCTGCCCGGCGTGATGCCGCCGGCGACCCAGGGCGACGACGTCCTGGTGGATGGCGCGGTGCTGAACAACTTCCCCGCTGACGTGATGAGCGCCCTGCACCTGGGCCCGGTGGTGGGGGTCGATGTCACCCGGGGGCGCAGCATCACCGCCCGGGATGTGGCGCGACCTTCATCTGTGTTTCGCTGGATCCTGTCGGGCGCCTGGCGCCAGGGGCCGCCCATCGTCTCGCTGCTGATGCGCGCAGCCACCGTGCCGACCGGACGCGATCTCCGCGCCGCGCGGGAGAGCGTCGACCTGCTGGTCACCCCGGACATGACCGGGGTCGAGATCCGAAACTGGGAGGCCTATGACCCGGCGGTCACCGCGGGCTACCTGGCCATGGGTCAGGCCCTGGACCGCCTGACGGTCCCCGTCACCGAGCTTCGCCGGCGCAAGGCGCTGAGCGAAGGCGGTGGAAAGGGCTGGCGCTGAAACGTCGCAGCGATCACGCAGACTTGGGTTTGCCAAACTCAGAATCCCATCCCATATTCGTTGTGGTGTTCAACAATTGAAAGGAGGTGATCCAGTGTCTCATTGTCATCTGTCGCAGTCGGTGACCGTAGCCTGGGCCTCCCACGAGGTTCGCGCCTAAGCGCTGCTAAGGTTGCGGGCCGCCGCACTAGCGGTCCGACAATGGAAGGGCCGGCCCCGACAATGGGCCGGCCCTTTTTTGCATCTCGATTTGGCTGGAAGCAGCCGGACGACTAGGTCCGGCTGCGCCGTGGTCTAGTTCCGGCGGGGGGTGGTCGCCGCACCGGCTACACCGCCGATAGCCGCGCCAGCCGCCGCACCACCCAGATCGCCGCTGACGGCCCCGCCCACGGCGGCCCCGCCCAGGGCGCCGGTGGCCGCCCGCTCCGTGACGGTGGTGCCGCAGGCCGCCAGGGCCAGGGCGGAAAAGGCGATGGGGATCACGATCAGGGTCTTGCGCATGGGGAGGCTCCTCTGGGTTTCCTCAAAAAGGAAGGCGCCAGCCCCCGTCGAAGTTCCCGAAAAGTCAGTAGGCCAGACAGGCCAAGCTGACGCTTTGCAGGACGGACTCTTGCGAGAAACGGGTCCGGTAAGCCGCCCGCACCGCGCCAAGGGCCGCCCGGTCGATTGCGCCCTCTTGAGCCAGGATCACGATTTTGGACGCCTCGGCCATCAGGGCGCCGCGATGGGACCAGCGGCCCTCGGCGTCGAGGATCGTCATGCCGTTGGGGAAGCGCGGGGCCAGTTCGCGGGCGACAAAGTCCCGAAACGCCGCCTCGTCCACGCCAGGCGCCTCACCGATGTTGCGCCCGAAGAACAGGTGCGCCGTCTGGCCAGCGCGCTCGTCAGGGCCGCAGGCCGGGGCCGTGGCACAGCCCGTCAGGACCATGGCCCCCAGGATCATGGCCGCCAGCAGCCTCACCCGCCGATCAACTCCCGGCCGATCAGGAAGCGGCGAATCTCATTGGTGCCGGCGCCGATGTCGTAGAGCTTGGCGTCTCGCAGCAGGCGCTCCACCGGATAGTCCTTGGTGTAGCCTGCGCCGCCCAGGGCCTGGATGGCCTCCAGGGCGCATTTCACGGCGTTTTCCGAGGCCATCAGGATGGCGCCGGCCGCGTCGAAACGGGTGGTTAGGCCGGCATCGCAAGCCCTGGCCACCGCATAGACATAGGCCCGGGCCGAGTTGAGGGCGACATACATGTCGGCGACCTTGGCCTGCATCAGCTGGAAGGAGCCGATGGGGGCGCCGAACTGCTTGCGCTCGCGGACATAGGGCAGCACGGCGTCCAGGCAGGCCTGCATGATGCCGAGCGGCCCACCGGCCAGGACGGCGCGCTCATAGTCGAGACCGCTCATCAGGACGCCAACGCCGCCGTTCAGCGGCCCCAGCACATTCTCCTGCGGGACCTCACAGTCCTCGAACACCAACTCGCCGGTGTCGGAGCCGCGCATGCCGAGCTTGTCCAGCTTCTGGGCGCAACGGAAACCCTTGAAGTCCTTCTCGATCAGGAATGCGGTGATGGCCCGGCCCGTCACCTCGGGGTCGGTCTTGGCATAGACCACCAGGACGTCGGCATGGGGGGCGTTGGTGATCCAGAACTTGGTCCCGTTCAGCACATAGCGGTCGCCGCGGGGCTCAGCCCGGAGACGCATGGAGACCACGTCTGAGCCTGACCCGGCCTCGCTCATGGCCAGGGCGCCCACATGCTCGCCGCTGATCAGGCGTGGCAGGTAGCGTTGTTTCTGCTCCTCAGATCCCCAGCGACGGATCTGGTTCACGCAGAGGTTGGAGTGGGCGCCATAGGACAGGCCCACCGAGGCCGAGGCCCGGCTGACCTCCTCCATGGCCACCACATGTTCGAGATAGCCGAGACCGAGGCCGCCATAGGCCTCCTCCACCGTGATCCCATGCAGGCCCAGGGCGCCCATCTGGGGCCAGAGGTCCCTGGGGAAGGTGTTGGAGGCGTCGATCTGCGCCGCCCGCGGGGCGATCCTATCGGCGGAGAACCGCGCGGTGGTCTCACGGATGGCGTCGGCGGACTCGCCGAGGCCGAATTCGAGCGAAGGGCCGGACTGCAGGGTCATGGCCAAGGGCTAGCACGGGCCGCGGCGGGCCGCGAGAGGACAAACGCCCCCCAGCTCGCCCGAGCTCAGCAGCTCATGCCCCGCCGACCGCGGCGCCGCCGTCAGTTCAACCCGTCTTCGCCCTCTTCGAGGTCGTCGTCGCCGCCCAGGCGCTGCAGCACCAGATAGGCCGCGACGCCGAAGAAGCCGACCCCAGCGATGCCCGCGATCCAGCCCACGGTCAGCGGGCTGATCAGCCCGCCTTCAGTGACCCGGGCGTTGAACGCCCAGAACAGGCCGCCAGCGAACAGGGCGAGCCCCGCCCCGGCGAGGGTGATCAGCGCGCCCAGATCCCCACGGTTGATCGTGCGAGGCACCGGTTCGAAGGACATGGTCGAGGGCGGCTCAAGGGTGTCGTCGATCAGCAGCCGGGGCGGCGCATCATCCACCGTCCGGGCCTCTGGCGGCGCGGCTGGCGCCTCGAGGGGGTCGTTAGCCGCCTGGATTGTCGGGGTCACCAGCCGCGGCGGCTCCGCCGGCGCCGGCTGCGCCACCGGCGCCGCAGGCTCGGCCTCATCGGGGGGCGTCAGCACGAGGGCGCGCTCGGCGCCCCCGCCGATCAGTCCCACCGTACCGCCCCAGCTGGACGCGGCCGCCGCCTTGGGGGCGTCAGGCTCAGGCGCAGGCGCAGGCGCAGGCGCAGGCGCGGCTTCGAGCGCTTGGGCCGGCGTCGGCAAGTCTTCGGTCAGCGACGCCACAGGCGTCGGCTCATCCTGATCGGGGGTCTCCGCCATGGACAGAGACTCAGGGGTCGGCGCGTCCTCGGCGGCGGCGTCAGACGCCGGGGCCTCATCCTTGAAGATGGCGGCCAGGCGATAGCTCACCGCGGCGGCGGCGGCTTGGGCCGGACTGGGGGCCTGGGCCTCCTCCTCCGGCGGCGCCGGCCGCAGGGTGGCGGCGGCCGGGTCGCGTTCAGCTACGGCGCTCAGTCCGTCGAGGGCCGCGCGGACCGCCAGCGGGGTCTCCCGAGGCACGATCCCGGCGATGTCGGCGTCCACATTGGGCCGCAGGATCGGCGAAGGGGCCGGCACCCAGCCGTCCATGGGGGTCAGGAACAGAGTCTTCTCGGCGGCCCGGCGGCGGACCAGGGCGTCGATGACGATCCGCTCGCCCTCAAAGTCGGCCTTGCGCCACAGCTCCATGGCGCAGGCCGCCTGCAACAGCTGGCCCTCATTGATCCGGCGCAGGACCGAGGAGCGGCGGAAGTTGTCCAGGCCGATATTGAAGGCGAAGCAGCACAGGGCGTCGAACTGGTTCTGGGTCAGCGGAGCGTAGGTGACCTCGTTGACCAGGTGCGCCACGGCGATCAGGTCGTAGAGCAGCAGGGCCTCGGCGTCCCGTTCAGAGACTTCCGCCCCTTCCCGCGCCGTCAGGGTGTGGCCATAGCCAATCGTCCAGTGGCCATCGGCCAGCCTCGCGGCCTTGGCGCGGTAGCCTTCGAAGCGCTTGATCAGTTCGATCGCAGCGCGGGAGATCTGGTGACGCGGTTTCATGGCCGTCCTGATCCATGTTGAGACACAAACACGGGGTCCGGGCCTCAAGCCGCAAGATAAGGGCCGCTTACAACAGGATCAGGCCGGCGATCCCAAGGAAGGCGAAAAACCCTGTGAAGTCGGTGACGAAGGTCACAAAGACGGCAGACGACACGGCCGGGTCGCGGCCCATGCGCTCCAGGGCCAGGGGCACCAGGGCCCCGGCGGCCGCGGCGACGAACATGTTGATTATGATCGCCGCGCCAAAAGCCGCACACAGCCTCAGGTCGCCAAACACCAGATAGATGGCCACGCCGGTGACCACGGCGAGCACGCCGCCATTGACCAGACCCACCAGCATCTCCCGGCTGACCGTGCGCATGGCGTTCACCGCCGAGAGCTCACGGCTGGCCAGGGCGCGCACCGCCACGGTCAGGGTCTGGGTCGCGCCATTGCCCCCCAGAGAGGCGACGATCGGCATCAGGACGGCCAGGGTCACCACCTCGGCGATCTGCGCCTCGAAGGCCTGGATGACGCTGACCGCCAGGGCGGCGGTCAGGGTGTTGAGCAACAGCCAGGGCAGGCGCGAGGCGACCATGTCCCAGACCCCCCCGTGGCGGCCGCTGTCGGAGACGCCGGCCAGGGCCAGGATGTCTTCGCGGCTTTCCTCGTGGATGACGCCGACAATGTCATCGACGGTGATCTGCCCCACCAGCCGGCCGCCCGGCTCGACCACCGGGGCTGAAATCAGGTGGTACTTGTCGAAGATGTAAGCCACCTCCTCCTGGTCCATATCGACCGGGATTTCGGACAGCGACTCCATGATCTGGGCCAGCGGCACGTCGCGGCGGCTGCGCAGCAGGGTGCTGATCGGCACCGCGCCCACGGGCTTGTAGGCCGGATCGACCACATAGACGTCGAAGAACAGCTCAGGCAGGTCGTCGGCTTCCCGCCGGAAATGGTCGATGGCCTGGCCGACGGTCCAGAACTGCGGGGCGGCGACCACCTCGCGCTGCATCAGACGGCCGGCGGTCTCCTCGCCGTAGGACAGCGCGCTCTCGATCGCAGCGCGCTCGCCCTCCGGCAGGGCGGCCAGCACCTCGGCGCGCTTGTGGATCTCCAGATCCTCGACCACGTCGGCGGCGTCGTCGGAATCCAGTTCGCCGAGCGCCCGGGCCAGGACGTCGGGCGAGACGGCCTCGAGGATCTCCTCGCGGATTTCGTAGTCCAGCTCCGACAGGATCTCGGCCAGGGCCTCGGGATCCAGATGCGGCAGGATCTCCTTGCGATCCTCAGCGGCGAGGAAGCCGATCAGGTCGGCCACGTCGGCGGGATGCAGGGCGCTCAGCAGTTCCCGCAGGCGATCGGAGTCGCCGCGGTCAGCGGCGTCCACCACCATGGATACGAACTGCGGGTTGAGCGCATAGTCCTCGCCCAGGGCGAGGTCTTCCAGGTCTTCTTCGCGATCGACATTGAGGTCGGCGGCAGGGTCGGCCCGTTCACGGCTCATCTGGCCCTCCCCTGCGCTTTGGTCGAAATCTACCGCTTCTGCTGTTCCTGGTTCACTGGTGCGGTCGAGAAGACTCGAACTTCCACGGGTTGCCCCACAGCGACCTCAACGCTGCGCGTCTACCAATTCCGCCACGACCGCTCGTGGTGAGCCGCGGGGCGTAGCAAACCGCCGCTGCTTTGTGAAGGAGAGTTTTGCGCGCTTAGCTGCCGCCGGCCATGTAGTCGAACACATTGGCCCCGCGGGTGACGGCGATGGCGATCTTGTCGTCGCTGATCTGGATCTCGCCCCGGGCCACAGGATGGTTGTTGGCCAGGATCCAGACCTCTTCGTTGACGGTGGCGTCGAGGGGAATCACCGCCCCGCGGCCCATCCGCAGCAGCTGCTGCATCGGCAGGGAAGCGCGGCCGAGCACGACCGAGATCTCCACATTGACCGCCTGAACCTGACTGGACAAACCCACACCCCTGAGCGCCGCCTCATCTGCGACTTTGCAGCCGGCGGCTTAAGCCCCCACATTGCCCTTGCCATGCTTGACCACGCGTTAAATCCCGAGCCCCCGCAGATAAAGTTTCAGCGTCAGGATGGCGCAGCCGTCGGCTGGGCGGTGTCTCAAGGGCTTGTGGACTATGAGGCCGCCGTGGGCGTCATGGAGGCCCGCGCCGCCGCCATCGCCGAGGGCCGGGCCGGCGAGCTGGTCTGGCTGCTGGAACATCCGCCGCTCTATACGGCGGGCGTGTCCGCCAAGCCGGCCGACCTGCTGACGCCTGACCGGTTCCCGGTCTTTCAGAGCGGCCGCGGCGGCCAGTTCACCTATCACGGCCCAGGCCAGCGGGTGGCCTATGTGATGCTGGACCTCACCGCCCGGCGCCGCGATGTGCGGGCCTTCGTGGCGGCGCTGGAAGCCTGGGTGATCGAGTCGCTGGGGCGCTTCAACATCGAGGGGGCCATACGCCCCGGACGCGTCGGGGTCTGGGTGGAGCGCAACACGCCTGGCTTTCCGCCGCAGGAGGACAAGATCGCCGCCATAGGGGTCAAGCTGCGCCGGTGGGTGTCGTTCCACGGCATCGCCCTGAACGTCGAACCCGACCTTGGCCACTTCGCCGGGATCGTCCCGTGCGGCGTCACCGAGCATGGGGTGACCAGCCTGGTGGACCTGGGCCTGCCCGTGACCATGGATGAAGCCGACGCGGCGCTGCGCGTCGGCTTCGAATCCGTCTTCGGGGCGAGCGCGGAGGTCGAACCCCCGACCCTCCCCTGAGTTCAAGGCTAGGCGGTGGCGCCGTAGTAGCCGGTCACCTCATCGCGCCAGCCGTAGTCGCCGTCGCTGAAACGGGCCTTGTCGTAGCCCGGCGCGCCTTCAAGGGTGTCCTTCTCGAGGGCGACGACGAAGCCGTCCTGTTCGGTGTCATAGGTCAGGACCGACCAGGGGAGCGGATAGTGCTTTTCGCCCATGCCCAGCAGGCCGCCAAAGGCCATGGTGGCGAATTCGGCCTGGCCGGAGCGCTTGTCGATGAAGATGTTCTCCACCGTGCCCAGCTTCTCGCCCTGGGGGTTGTAGACGCTGACGCCTTCGACCTTGTCGGCGGCGATCAGGCGCATGTCGGTGCGGTCGGCGGGATCGTTTGCCATGTCAGGCTCCTCTTGAGGTGGATTGCCTCAAGGGAACCCCCCACAGGGGCCTCTGTTCCGACGGCGAAGCTGGGGATCGTCGGTCAGGCGAACTCGGCCAGCACCTCGTCGGCGGCCACCGAGTCGCCGGCCTTGGGGCCGACCAACTTCACTGTCCCGTCGCGCTCAGCGCGGATGATGTTCTGCATCTTCATGGCCTCAATGATGGCCACCACCTCGCCGGCCTTCACCTCCTGGCCCTCCACCACGCTGAGGCTGACGACAAGACCTGGCATGGGCGAGAGCACCAGCTTGGCGGTGTCGGCGGCCTGCTTGGCCGGCAGGCGCTTGTGCAGCAGGGCCGAGACCGGCGTCAGCACCAGAACCCGCGCCTCGGCGGCCCGGTGGCGGATGACAAAGCCCTCGGCCGCCGGACGCACTTGGACGCTGAATCGCGCCCCATCCAGGGTCGCGGCGAAGACCGGCTGGCCTGGACGCCAGTCGATGTCCGACAGCACCAGCCGGCGACCAGCCTCGGGCAGCTCCACGCTGACCGTGTCGCCGTCCAGGCTCAGGCGCACCGGATGATCGGCGCCGCCCAGATTGACGACCCAGTCGTGACGGCCCCGGCCGGGCCAGGCGCGCTCGCTCATCACCTGATGCATGGCGCAGGCCGCGGCGATCTGGATGTCGGTCTGGCGGGGCGTGGGGATCGCCCCGTGGAAGCCCTCGGGGAACTCGTCCTTGATATAGCTGGTGGACAGCTGGCCCGACCGGAAGCGGTCCTCGTCCATCACCGCCACCAGGAAGGGGATGTTGTGGCCGAGGCCCTCGATATGGAAGGTCTCGAGAGCTTCGCCCATGGCGTCGATGGCGGCCAGACGGGTCGGCGCCCAGGTCGACAGCTTGGAGATCATCGGGTCGTAGAACATCGAGATCTCGTCGCCCTCGCGGACGCCGGCGTCGTTGCGCACGGTCAGCCCGGCGGCCTCGGATTCCTGCGGCGGACGATAGCGAACCAGCCGGCCGATGGAGGGCAGGAAGCCGCGATAGGGATCCTCGGCATAGATGCGGCTTTCGATCGCCCAGCCGTTGATCTTCAGGTCGTCCTGCGTGAAGGCGAGCGGCTCGCCGGCGGCCGAGCGGATCATCTGCTCCACCAGGTCCACCCCGGTGATCAGCTCGGTGACCGGATGCTCCACCTGCAGGCGGGTGTTCATCTCCAGGAAGAAGAAGCTGCGGTCCTGGCCGGCGACGAACTCGACGGTGCCGGCGCTGTCGTAGCCGACCGCCTTGGCCAGCGCGATGGCCTGGTCCCCCATGGCCTTGCGGGTGGCCTCGTCCAGAAGCGGGCTGGGCGCCTCCTCGATGACCTTCTGGTTGCGCCGCTGGATCGAACATTCCCGCTCGAACAGGTGGACGACGTGGCCGTGCTTGTCGCCCAGCACCTGGATCTCGATATGGCGAGGGCTCTCGATGAACTTCTCGATGAAGATCCGGTCGTCGCCGAAGCTGGACTTGGCCTCCGCCTGCACGGCGGGGAAACCCTCTTCGACGTCCTGGCGGGTCCAGGCGACCCGGATGCCCTTGCCGCCGCCGCCGGCCGAGGCCTTGATCATCACCGGATAGCCGATCTCCTCGGCGATCTGGACGGCGTGGGCGGTGTCGGAGATTTCGCCCACATGGCCCGGCACGGTGGAGACGCCGGCGCGGCCCGCGGCCTTCTTGCTTTCGATCTTGTCGCCCATGGCCGCGATGGCCTCAGGGTTCGGCCCGATGAAGACGATGCCCTCCTCGGCCAGCCGCCTCGCGAAGCCTGCGTTTTCAGACAGGAAGCCGAAGCCCGGATGGACGGCCTCGGCCCCGGTCTCGCGGCAGGCCGCAACGATCTTGTCGGCCACCAGATAGCTTTCGGAGGCCGGAGCCGGACCGATGAAGACCGCCTCGTCGGCCATCTCCACAGCCATGGAGTCGGCGTCGGCCTCGGAATAGACCACCACCGTGGCGATCCCCATCCGGCGGCAGGTCTTGATGATGCGAACAGCGATTTCGCCCCGGTTGGCGATCAGAATCTTGGAAAACATGGTCACCGAACTCAACGCAGCTTCACCGCCGTACCCGAGGCGCTGACCATCAGCATCCCGTTCTCGGCCCCCAGGGTCTCGTAGTCCAGGTCGACGCCGACCACAGCGTCGGCGCCCAGGCCGCTGGCCTCGGCGCACATTTCGCGCAGGGCGATGGCCCGCGCCTCGCCCAGGGCCTTCTCATATCCCCCGGCGCGGCCGCCGATGATGTTGGTGATGCCAGCGAAGATGTCCCGGAAGATATGGGCGCCAATGATCGCCTCCCCGGTGACGACCCCAAGGGTCCTGGCGATCTCGCGCTCGGCGATGCTCGGGGTGGTGGCGGTGATCATTCCTGGGCTCTCCGACATCGCCCCCATTTGACAGGGGGTCCTTCCGATCCGTCGGGGGCGACCTTAGATTGGCTCACATGACCAAGCCAGCCGAGTCCCCCGTGACGACTTTTGATCTGACGCCCCCCGACCTTGCGGAACGCAAGACCCTGGAAGGCGACCTGACGCTCGAAGAGGCAGATGTCCTCCTTCGCCACGGGACGGAAGCGCCCTTCTGCGGCGGCCTGCTCGATAACAAGGAGGACGGCGTCTATTGCTGCCGCCTTTGTGGCCTGCCCCTGTTTCGCGCACACACCAAGTTCGAGAGCGGCACGGGCTGGCCGAGCTTCTTCGCCCCGATGAACGAGGCCCACGTCATCGGCGTGCGCGATGTGAGCTATGGCATGGTCCGGGTCGAGACCCGCTGCGCCCGGTGCGACAGCCACCAGGGTCACGTCTTCCCCGACGGTCCGCCGCCGACGGGCCTGCGCTATTGCATCAATTCGGTGTCCCTGGAATTCGTTGGCGACGGCGAGCCCCTGCGCGATCCCCTGGGCCGCGGCGACAACGCCCACCTGCGAGCGGGCTAACCGGCCTCCAGGATGGCGAGCATGGCCCTGGCCGTCGCCGGGTCAGTGCCATCCTGGGCATGCCAGGCGGCCGATAGTCCGGCGTGGGCGTGGGCCCAGCTTCTTAGGCGGGCCGGCTCCAGATCTGCAGCCTGCGCGATCTGCGTGAGACGCGCGGCGACGCGGTCGGGGGTCACCGAGGCCAGGTCTGGATTGGGAAAGATGTTGGCGTAGTCATAGGCGCGCTCGCCCACCAGCCCCCAGGGATCGATGGCGAGCCAGCCCAGGGCGCCGAAGTCCAGCACATTGCCGTGGTGTATGTCCCCGTGCAGGAGCACCAGGTCGCGGGGGGACCGCAGCAAGGCCATTGCGAGGTCGCGCGCCCGGCCCAGGCTCGGGTCTGCCGACTGGATCAGGGCGTCGAACAGTTTATCCAAGGGCGGCGCCGTCGGCGGGGCTGAACCGCGCGACGCGTGCAGCCTGGCGACCACCTCGCAAAGGATCGCGGTGGCCGCCTCGTCCCATCCAGCCTGGACCATCGGGACCAGTGCGCCGCCTGAGGCGCGTACCATCAGCAGCGCGTCGTCCTGGGCGGCCAATATAGGGGCAGCCCCTGCCCCGCCCCACCACGCCATGATGCTCCCGCCCCGCCGCTCGTCGGCGCTGTGAGCCAGTTTCAGCATGGCGGCCTTATCCCCTGCTCTCACCGGCAGCAGGCGCGAGCGGGTCACGGGCATGGACATGACATCGCCCTCTGGAACGAGGGTCCAGAGGGCGAGCCAGGGTTCGAAATCCTTCAGATCATCGCCCATGCGGCCAGCCTAGGCCGGCGGCCGCGTCCGGCGCAATCGCGGGCTATTCCTCGCCGTCGGTGACCTTGGCGAGGGTGGTGTTGGTGGCCATGCGCGCCGGCTGGCCGGTCACGGAGCCCTGATCGACCCGGGGCTGGACCCGCAGATTGTTCTGCACGTGCTTCACCCCGTGAATATCCTCGACGCAGTGTTCGGCCCGGTGCTTGGCGCGGCGGTCGTCGACCGTGCCGCTCAGGGTCACCTCGCCGTCCTTCACCTGGACCTGGATCTCCGAGGCGTCGATCCAGGGATCGTCGGTCAGGCGATGATGGACGTCGTCGCTGATGCGGTCGTCGGGCCGCACATAGCCCTTGGGGCCGCGTCCGCGATGGCTGCGCGCCTGATCACGGTCGCGGCGGCGTTCGGCCTCTTCGTCTCCGAACCAGGAGGCGACCTCATCGGTGGTTCGGTCCCAGAAGCCGCGGTCGTCACCGCGATCGATGCGCCGTTCGTGTCCGCCATAAACTCGGGCATAGGCGTCGCGGGTCGAGGCCCGTTGGGGCGCCGCCGGTCCGCCGAAACCGCCCTGCTCCATGGCGTAGCCTTCCTGACCAAAATAGCCTTCGCCATAAATCCGGTCGCGGTCGGGCTGGGCTCTGATCTCGCGGGACATGGTCCGTACTTCAGCGTCGCGGCCATAGGCTGCGCCGCTCTCGCGCTCCCCGAACACAGGGCCGCGAGCGGGCTGCTGCGGGGAAAAGCTGCGAGCCTCATCATCCCGCTGCCCATAGCCGCCCGAGCGACGATCCTGGTCGCCGCGCATCGCACGAATGCGCTCATATTCCTGGTCTTCGGTCCACCTGTCGGCCATGGCTGGTTCTCCCGTTTTTGACTGGGTGCGCTTCAGCGCTCTCCAAAGACAACGGGTTCAGGGGCGAGCTTGTTCCGCGACGCCGCCGGACGGCAGACGCCTCAGAGCGGGATATTATCGTGTTTCTTCCAGGGGTTGGACAGGGTTTTGCCCTTGAGGGAGCGCAGGCCGCGGACAATCCGGCGCCGGGTGCCGTGGGGCATGATGACGTCGTCGATATAGCCGCGGGCTGCGGCCACGAACGGGTTGGCGAACCGCTCCTTGTACTCCGCCTCACGGGCGACCAGCTCCTCGGGCGTCTGGTTGCGGAAGATGATCTCCACCGCCCCCTTGGAGCCCATCACCGCGATCTCGGCGGTGGGCCAGGCATAGTTCAGGTCACCGCGGATGTGCTTGGAGCTCATGACGTCATAGGCGCCGCCATAGGCCTTGCGGGTGATAATGGTGATCTTCGGCACCGTGGCCTCGGCATAGGCGAACAGGAGCTTGGCGCCGTGGCGGATCAGCCCGCCCTGCTCCTGGCGGGTGCCCGGCATGAAGCCCGGCACGTCGACGAAGGTCACCAGCGGGATCTCGAAGGCGTCGCAGAAGCGCACGAAGCGGGCGGCCTTGCGGCTGGCGTCGATGTCCAGAACGCCGGCCAGCACCTGCGGCTGGTTGGCGACTATGCCGACCGGCTGGCCGTCCATGCGGGCGAAGCCGCAGATGATGTTCTTGGCGAAGTCCGGCGAAATCTCGAAGAAATCGGCCTCGTCCACGACCTTCAGGATCAGCTCCTTCATGTCGTAGGGCTTGTTGGGGTTGGCCGGGACCAGGGTGTCAAGGCTCGGCTCCTCCCGCTCCGCCTCATCGAAGCTCACCCGCACCGGCGGGCGCTCGCGGTTCGAGGTGGGCAGGAAGTCCACCAGGCGGCGGACCTGGGTCATCGCCTCCAGGTCGTTCTCGAAGGCGCCGTCAGCGACGCCGGACTTCATGGCGTGGACCCGGTAGCCGCCCAGGTCCTCATGGGTGACGTCCTCGTGGGTGACCGTCTTCACCACGTCGGGGCCGGTCACGTACATGTAGCTCGTGTCCTTCACCATGAAGATGAAGTCCATGATGGCCGGCGAGTAGACATCGCCCCCGGCGCAGGGGCCCATGATTACGGCGATCTGCGGGATGACGCCCGAAGCCAGGGTGTTCTCCAGGAAGATGTCGGCATAGCCGGCGAGCGAATCCACGCCCTCCTGGATGCGGGCGCCGCCGGCGTCGAACAGGCCGATGATCGGGGCGCCCATCTTCAGGGCCTGGCGCTGAACCTTGAGGATCTTCTGCGCATGCGCGCTGGACAGAGATCCGCCGAAGACCGTGAAATCCTTGGAGAAGACGAAGACGGTGCGGCCGTTGATCGTGCCCCAGCCGGTGACCACGCCGTCGCCCGGAACCTTCTGTTCGGCCATGCCGAAGTCGGTGGCCCGGTGCTCGACGAACATGTCGAACTCCTCGAAGGAGCCTTCATCCAGCAGCAGGTCGACCCGCTCGCGGGCCGTCAGCTTGCCCTTGGCGTGCTGGGCTTCGATCCGCCGGGCGCCGCCGCCCTGGCGGGCGGTTTCCCGCATGGTTTCGAGCTGCTTGAGGATCTGCTTCACGCTGCGTCCCGTCCCTGAAGGCCACTGTCGGGCTCAGGCGTAATGGGCGCCGCGAAGCCGCGCAAGTTCACGCGGCGTCAGCAGAATTCGCCCTTACGCGGCGTCCAGGGCGCGGAACCAGGCGTCCAGCATGGCCGACTCCACCGACAGGCGCGCGACCCGTTCGGCCGCCTCCTCATCAATCCCCCAGGCCTCTTCCTGAAAGATCTCGTCCAGGCGCGAGAGGGTCAGCGCCTGAGCCCCGTCCAGCCAGCCCCGTTGCAGGGCGAGCGCCAGGACGGCCGAGCCATAGAGGGAGGCGCCGAAGGCGACCCCAGCCAGGCGGAAATCATCCAGTGAGGAGGCCAAGTCGCGGACCTTGACCAGGGTGGGTTCGGGCTGCGGCCTGTGGATAATTCCGGCGGCCCGGACGAAGGCGAGACCCAGCTCCCCTTCGGCCCGCTGCAGCACCGGCTCCCAGTGGGCGGTCTGGCGGGCCACCAGGGCCTCGGGCTCCTCGGCGAAATAGCAGAGCAGGTCTGAGCTGGCGTAATCGGCCACGGACTGGGCGGTGGCCGCGCGGGCCTGCGGGATGGAGTCGATGGCTGTGTTGGCCAGGCGTGTGGCGTGCATGCCGGCCACATCCAGGACTTCGCCCTGCCCCTCCCATTCCTTGGCGATCAGCTCGGCCAGGGCCCGGGTCGGGGTGACCAGCCGGCCGCCTCTCGGTCCGCGGACCTGGCGCTCGTCCAGCAGAATGGCATGGCCGCCTTCAGCCTCGGCGACGGACACAGTCTTGTAGAATCGACGGGGCCGGTCTGAGGCCTCTTGAAAACCACGTCTCAAATTCGACTCCATGGCGTGCGACGGAGATGGGGCGGATAATCGTGGAATGGGGGATCGCCCCACCGCGCGCAAGGAGGCGCCTTATGGCCCTGCCAGACCGTGATCTCCAGGCCGCAATCGCCGCGACCCGTTTTGGCCTGGGCGCGCGGCCCGACGAGATCGCCGCAGCGCAGGGCGATCCGCAGGGTTTTCTGCTGGCGCAGACGAGGCGCAAGGCCGCTTCAGGTCAGATCCGCGCCCTGCCCCTAGAGCGCGCCGAGGCCCTGCAGAATTTCCGACAGGCGCAGGCGGCCTTCCTGAAAGCCAACCGGCAGCAGGATCGCAAGGCCCGCGACCTGCAGCCAGAGGTCAACGCCGCCCGCACGGTCCTGCGCGATCAGATCGCCGCCGACGTCCTTGAACGGGCCGCGCGGGGGGCCACCACCGATGCTGGATTCGCCGAGCGCTGGGCGCTGTTCTGGGCCAACCATTTCAGCGTCGGGGCCGGCAATTTCGTGCGAACGGCCACCATCGGCCCCTATGAGGCCGCCGCCATCCGCCCCCATGTGTTCGGCAGGTTCGCAGACCTGCTGGCAGCCGCAGAAACCCATCCGGCCATGCTGCTCTATCTGGACCAGAACGGGTCGGTGGGCCCCGACAGTCCGCTGGCCCAGCGAATGGCCAGGGGCAAGGCCGCCCAGCGGCAGGTCGGCCTCAATGAGAACCTGGCCCGGGAAATCCTGGAGCTGCACACGGTCGGGGTGAACGGGGGCTACACCCAGGCCGATGTCACCGAATTCGCCCGGGCGCTCACCGGCCTGACCTTCCGCGGCTTCAACGCCCCGGCCGAGGAGGTGGGCGAGACCTATTTCCGCCAGATCGCCCATCAGCCGGGGCCGCGGTCGGTCATGGGCGTCGTCTATGAGGTCGAGGGCGAGGCCCAGGCCCTGGCCATCCTGAAAGACCTGGCCGCCCGGCCGCAGACCGCCCAGTTCATCTCCGCCAAGATCGCTCGCCACTTCGTGGCTGATGATCCTCCGCCGGCCCTGGTGGCGCGACTTGAGGCGGCCTGGCGGGACACCGACGGCGCCCTGGACCAGGTGGCGGCCGCCCTGATCACGGCGCCGGAGGCCTGGGCGCCCGAGCCGGCCAAGTTCAAGACGCCCTATGAGTTCATGATCTCCAGCTGGCGGGCGGTAGGCGACGCGCCCCGCAGACCGGCCGATCTCACCATGCTGACCGCCATGGGTCACCGTCCCTTCTACGCGCCCTCGCCGGAGGGCTGGCCTGACGAGGCGGCGGCCTGGGCGACGCCGGACGGAGTCATCAAGCGGCTGGTCTGGACGCAGGACTACGCCCCCCGCGCCATAGGCGCCGCCGATCCGTCGAACATCGCCGTCGAGGCCCTGGGCGCCCGGCTTTCGCCAGCGACCGCCACGGCGGTGGCCCGCGCGGAATCCCGCGGCGAAGGCCTCGCCCTCCTGCTGATGAGCCCGGAGTTTCAGCGCCGATGACCGCCTCCGCCCCGATCTTCGCTTCCCCGCCCCTGTCCCGGCGCCGGCTGCTGGCGGCCGGAGCCGGCCTTGGCCTTGGCCTGCAGATGTGGGGCTCCAGCGCCCTGGCGGCCCCACAGCGTCGGAAGTTCGTGCTGGTGATCCTGCGCGGGGCGGCCGACGGCCTGTCGATCACCCCTCCGGTGGGCGATGGCGCCTACGCGGCCCTGCGCCGAGAGCTGGCCATCACCGACGCGGCCCTGCCCCTGGACGGCGACTTTGGCCTGCATCCGGAGCTGAAGATCGTTCACCGGCTGATCGGCGCGGGCCAGGGGCGGTTCGCCCCAGCCGTGGCCATGCCGGCGGCCGGCCGCTCCCACTTCGAGGCGCAGGACCGCCTGGAGGCCGCGGCCGGCGACGATGTGAGCTCGGGCTGGCTGAACCGGGCCATGGCCAGCCTGGGGCGTGGCGCGCCCGTGGAGGGCCTCTCCGTAGGGCCCGTGGCGCCCCTGGTGTTGCGCGGCCAGGTGGCGACCTCGTCCTGGTCCCCCGGGCGGGCCGTGGAGACGGCGGCGCGGCTGCCCATGCTGGTCCAGGACCTCTATGCCGACGATCCCCTCCTCGGTCCCGCCCTCGCCCGGGGCCTGAAGACCGAGGTCCTGGCCCAGGCCAACCTCGCAAGGCTTGCGGCAGACACCGCCGATACGCCCGAGGCGTCCAACGCCGCCCGCCTGAGCCGCACCCTGCAGGGCGACAGCCCCGACGCCGCCGGCCGCCTGGGCGCCGCCGTGGCCGGCTTCATGGGAGAGGAGACCGGCGCCGACACGGTCGCCATCTCTCTGGACGGCTTCGACACCCACGCCAATCAGGCCGGGGCGCTGACACGACGCCTGGCCTATGTGGACGCCCTGGTCGGCGGTCTTGAGGCGGGCCTCGGCGGCAGCTGGCGCGACACGATGGTGCTGGTGGTGACGGAGTTTGGCCGCACCGCAAGGATCAACGGCACGCTGGGCACCGACCATGGGACCGCTTCAACGGCCCTGGTGCTGGGCGGCGGCCTGAAGCCCGGCGGGATCATCGGCGACTGGCCTGGCCTGCACGAGGCCCGCCTGTTCGAGAACCGCGACCTCACCCCGACCACCGACCTGCGCAGCCTGTTCAAGGGCGTCCTGGCCGACCATATGGGCGTTGATCGCCGGGCGCTGGACACTACCATCTTCCCCGATAGCGCCGCGGCGGCGCCGATCCTCGGCCTCGTCTAGCGCCGCTTGCGGCCGAAGGGCTCGGGGTCGGCCTCGTGCTCGTCAAAGCCGAAGCGGGCGAAGCCTGCCTTCATCTCCGGGCTCAGGGGCGCCTCAAGGATCAGCATGCCGCTGGAGGGGTGAGGCAGGGTCAGACGCCTGGCGTGAAGCTGCAGCTTGAGCTGACCCGACAGCTGTGCCGAGGCCTCGTCGCCATACTTGGGATCCCCCAGGATCGGGTGGCCCATGGCCTTCATATGGGCGCGCAGCTGGTGCGTCCGGCCGGTGTGGGGGCGCAGGGCCATCCAGGCGGCCCGGGGGCCAGCCCGGCTGATGGTCACGAATTCGGTCTCGGCCGGATCAGCCTCCTTGTCGCCCTTCTCAGCCGGCACGATCATCTCACGGTCGCCAACGCCGCGCTTGATCAGGGGCAGGTCCAACACGCCTTCGGTGGGACGCGGATTGCCCATGACCAGGGCCCAGTAGGTCTTCTGCGCCTTGCGCCTTGCAAAGGCGCCGGCCAGCTTGGCCGCCGCCGAGGGGGTCTTGCCCAGGACGAGGACGCCGGAAGTATCCCTGTCCAGGCGGTGGACAAGCCTCGGCCGCGACAGCCCTTCGCCCCAGGCGCCCAGCAGACGGTCCACATGGCTGTTGGTCTTGGTGCCGCCCTGAACGGCCAGGCCCGAAGGTTTGTTGAGGACCAGAACCTCCTCGTCCTCATAGATGACGAGCCCCTTCACGAAGGCGACGTCCCGGGGATGCAGCTCGACGGCCTTGCGGCTGTCGCCCTTGGCCGGTGCGTCCGGCAGGGGCGGCACGCGGACGGTCTCGCCGCCTTCCAGCCGGGTGTCGGGCTTGGCGCGGGCGCCATCGATGCGGACCTGGCCCGAGCGGATCAGCTTGTGCAGCTGTCCCTGGGTCAGGTGGGGCCAGCGCCGGCGGAACCAGCGGTCCAGACGCACCCCGCCCTCGGCGGGATCGACCACCATGTTGCGGACCTCACGCATCAGGCGAACCTGCGCATGAACATCAGCCCGGCGAACAGGGCGGCGATTGAAAGGACCACCGAGACCAGCACATAGCCCAGGGCCTCGCCATAGGCGCGGCGCTCGATCATCAGGACGGTCTCCAGGGAAAAGGCTGAAAAGGTGGTGAAGCCGCCGAGCAGGCCAACGCCCAGCAGCAGCCGCAGGCGTTCCTGGTCGCCGCCGCCCCTCAGCGCGAGCCAGCCCACCAGCAGGCCCATCAGCAGGCCGCCGGAGACGTTGGCGATGAAGGTTCCGGCCGGCCAGGACATGCCAAGCCGGTTTAGGCTGACCACGCCCAGCAGGTAGCGCGCCACCGCGCCGACCCCGCCGCCGAGGGCGACCAGAAAGAGCTTTTCCATGGCCCCTTATGCAAGCGGAGCCTCGATCCCGCCAAGCGCCGATTGGCGTACAAGGGTCAGACGCGGGGTCGCAGGGTCTCCTGAACCCCGCGGGCCTCGTAGGCGTTGGGGTCCGGCGGACGCTGGCCGCGGCCCATCACCACTTCCAGGCTCTGGATCGCCGAAGGTCCGCCCCCCAGGGACATGCTGGTGCCGACTCCGACCCCGATAGCGGTCCGGCCGCCATAGGACCCACCGCCCGTGCCCAGCGACAGGCGGGGACCGCCGCCCGGCCGCCCGGATGTGGCGCGATCGGTGATCTGGAACCAGTCGTAGCCTTGGGCGAGGGTGAGCTCGGCTGCGCGCAGCAGCGCATAGTCGGCCACCTGTTGCGGGGGCGCGCCTGGCCCGCCCTGGTAGGTGACGCGGAAGCGTCCGGGCTCGATCTGGTATTCCGAATAGCCCGCCCCCCGGGGACCATAGGCGGGGCCATAGGGTGAGGCGGCCATGGCGCACCCGCCGAGGACGGCGCAGACAGACAGACAGGCGAATAGGCGCTTCATGCGGCCATAACGTGCCGCGACGGACCGCTGTTCCGCAACAGCTTCAATAGGTCGGCGTCGCAAGGCCGAGGCCCGCGCAAAAGGCGCCCATGTCGGCTGGCGGCGGGGCGGTGATGCGCAGGCGTTCCCCGCCCGCCCGGGGGACGTCCAGGGCCGCAGCGTGCAGCATCAGCCGTGAACAAATCTGCCCGCCAAGACTCAGCGCCCCGCCATAGCGGACATCGCCGGCGATCGGCCGACCGATGGAGGCCATATGGACCCGGAGCTGGTGCATGCGGCCGGTCTTCGGCGACAGCTCCACCAGGGCGGCCGTTGGGGTGGCGCTCAAGGTCCGGTAGCGGCTCTGTGCGGTTTCGGCGCCGTCGGCTTCGGGGCTGCAGATCCGCATATAGGCTTCGCGACCGATCTCCTCCCGGCGCAGGGGCTTGTCGATCAGCCCCTCCCGAGGCTCCGGCGCACCAGGCGCGACCACGGCCAGATAGGTCTTGCCAAAGCGTCGGGCCATCATCGCCTTGCCCAAGGCCGAGGCCGCCGGCTTGGTCTTGGCCGTCAGGATGACGCCGGAGGTGTCCCGGTCCAGCCGGTGGATCAGCCGTGGCCGCGCCTTGCCCGGCTTGGCGAAGGCGAACAGCAGCTCATCAAGCGTATGGACCTGCCCCCGCCCGCCCTGGCTCGACAGGCCTGAGGGCTTGTTGAGCGCCAGCAGGTCGTCGTCCTCATAGATCACCATGGAGCGGACCCAGGCGATTTCGTCGGGCGAGAGGCGGATTGCTGGCGGAGGCGCCTTTTCGGCGCGGGCCGTCGGGCTGCGGCTCATCCTTGAGCCTTGCGGGTGCGCAGTTCAGCCCAGCGGTCGAGTCGCGCCTTGATCGGCCCTTCGGCCCCCTCGCCCTTGGGGCGATAGAAGACCGGCCGCGCCATCTCGTCGGGGAAGTAGTTCTGGCCAGAGAAGCCTTCCTCGGTGTCGTGGTCGTAGGCGTAGCCCTTGCCATAGCCAAGGTCGCGCATCAGGCGGGTCGGCGCATTGCGGATGTGGGCCGGCGGCATGAGGGAGCCGGTGTCCTTGGCCGCCTTTTGGGCTGCCTTGAAGGCTGCATAGACGGCGTTGGACTTGGGCGCGGTGGCCAGGTGGACCACCAGTTGGGCGAGCGCGATCTCGCCCTCGGGACTGCCCAGGAAGTCGTAGGTGTCCTTGGCGGCGTTGGCGAGGACGAGCGCCATGGGGTCGGCGGCGCCGATGTCCTCGGCCGCGGTGCGGATCAGCCGCCTCGCCAGATAGAGCGGATCCTCCCCGCCCCCCAGCATGCGGGCCAGCCAGTAGAGGGCCGCGTCCGGATCCGACCCGCGGATCGACTTATGCAGGGCCGAGATGAGGTTGTAGTGCTCCTCCCGGTCCTTGTCGTAGGCCGGGCTGCGCTTCTGCAGGATGGCGCCCAGTTCCTTGGTCGACAGCGCCTTGGCCGTACCGATGTTGAACAGGGTCTCAGCCAGGGTCAGCAGGTAGCGGCCGTCCCCGTCAGCGAGCGCCACCAGGGCCTGGCGGGCCTCGGGCTCCAGCGGCAGGGCGCGGCCCTCGAAGGCCTCGGCCTTGGCCAGCAGCGTGGTGAGCGCCTCGTCGTCCAGCCGCTTGAGCACGAAGACCTGGCAGCGCGACAAGAGCGCCCCGTTCAGCTCGAAGGACGGGTTTTCGGTGGTGGCGCCCACCAGGGTGACGATCCCCTCCTCCACAAAGGGCAGGAAGCCGTCCTGCTGGGCGCGGTTGAAGCGATGGATCTCATCGACGAACAACAGGGTCGACTGGCCGGCCAGCCGGCGGGCCCGGGCCTGCTCGAAGGCCTTCTTCAGGTCGGCCACGCCGGTGAAGACTGCCGAAAGCTGCTGAAATTCATAGCCTGCCGCCTTGGCCAGCAGCCGCGCGATGGTGGTCTTGCCGGTCCCCGGCGGCCCCCACAGGATCATGGAGGCCAGGCGGTGGGCCTGGGCCATGCGGCCGATGGGGCCGTCCTCGCCCAGCAGATGATCTTGTCCCACCACCTCGCCCAGAGTTTGCGGACGCAGGCGATCAGCCAGCGGCGAGGGCGCGTGCGGGGTCAGCCCAGCGGCTTCGAAGAGATCGGCCATCGGCGACTCATAGCAAATCCGCGCCTGCGCCGCGCGGGCGCGATCCTACAGCCGGAAGTTGGCGGTCACTGGCTGACCGTTGCGCTGGATGGTCACCTGCCAGGCGCCAGTCTCGGCCCCGGCCGTCGCAGCGGCGGTCAGGTCGCGGACCGTGCGGATCTCTCGCCCATTGACGCTCCGGATCATGTCGCCGGGACGCAGGCCGGCGTTCATGGAGAAGCCGCGGCCGACGCGGATCACCATGACCCCAGGACCCTGGAATGGATCGACCCCCAGTTCGTCGGCCACCGCCGGCGAGAGGTTCACCACGGTGGCGCCGTCGAAGGGATTGCGGCCACTGAGCACCTGTTCGTCCCGGGCGGGCGTGGCCGGCGGGGCCTCGGCGCGCAGGTTGAGCGTGGCGGTGGTTCCGTTCTCGCGACGGACGCCCAGGCGCAGGGTCTCGCCCAGCCGGCGGGTGCCGACCGCATAGTTCAGGCCGCCGACATCGCTGACCGCCTGGTCATCGACGCTGAGGATCACGTCGCCCTGGCGCAGGCCGGCACGGGCCGCCGCTCCGCCAGCCCAGATGTCGGCCACCAGCACGCCCTGCGGCGCGCTCATGCCGATGGAGCGGGCGATCTCCGCGGTGACGGTCTGGGTGCGCGCGCCCAGCCAGGGGCGCTCTACCCGCTGCCCGCCGCCGACTGCGGTCTCGACCACCCGGCGGACCATGGCCGCGGGCATGGCGAAGCCGACACCGCTGGACGTGCCCGAGCGGGAGACGATGAAGCTGTTGATGCCAATCAGGTCGCCGTCCATGTCCACCAGGGCGCCGCCGGAATTGCCGGGATTGATGGCCGCATCGGTCTGGATGTAGCTGGCCGCCGCATCCCCGCTGGGGTCGGCGGTTCGGTTCAGGGCCGAGATGATGCCGTTGGTCACCGTCTGGCCCACCCCGAACGGGTTGCCGATGGCCAGGACCAGGTCGCCGACCTCGGCGTCGGTGGAGTCATCGATGGCCAGGACCGGCAGGCGCTCCTCCCCCAGGTCGATCTTCAGGACGGCGAGATCGGTGCGCTCGTCGGCCAGCAGCAGCTTGGCCGGAAACTCCCGGCGATCGGCCAGGGCGACGATGATCTCCTGACCGCCAGCCACCACATGGTTGTTGGTGACGATCACCCCATCGGCGCGGACAATGACGCCTGAGCCCAGGGAGCCTTCCACGCGACCGCGCGGCGCGCCCAGGCCAAACAGGTCCCAGAAGGGATCGGCCTGGCGGCGCACGACGCGGCGGGCCGAGATGTTGACCACGGCCGGCGCGGCCTTCTTCACCACGGGGGCGAAGGAGGTCTTCATGTCGGCTGCGGTTTCCGGCGCAGAGCGGGTCGGCTGGGCGAGCGCGGGCTGGGCCTCGCTGCGGCTGGCGGGATCGGTGCAGGCGGCCAGAAGGACCAGAGCCGGAAGAAGCAGACGTGCGGCGCGCATGGAGACTCCGTGGAACAGTCCGACCTCGCCGTTTGGCGAAGCTTTCGGGCGCAATGATGACGCGGCCTATAGCATGGCCTGAGTTCAGGCGGCCGCGGGCGCCGTGGCGGGGGGCCTGGCGACCCGGGTTCCCAGGATGAGGGCGACCACCAGCAGGGCCGAGGCCAGATAGATGGCGAGGCCCGGCGCCTGCAGCTGGTCGGTATGGCGGATCGACCAGGCGAAGGTCAGGCCAAACAGGGCCGGCCCCACCATGGAGGCGATGCCCTGCAGGCTCTGATTAGCGCCCTGCAGCTGGCCCTGCTGGTCAGGCGCGACCCTGCGGGTCATCAGGCCCTGGAGGCCTGGCATCAGGAAGTTCATCAGGGCGAAGACCGGCACACCCGCCAGATAGAGCAGGCCCGTGGGCGCAAACCCGTACCAGGCGAACCCGATCGCCCCGGCCGCGGCCCCCAGCATCAGGGCCCCGCGCTCGCCGATGCGGGCCACGACCGGCCCCACCAGCAGGGTCTGTACGATCACGCCCGCCACGCCGGTGGCCATCATGGCCAGGCCCATGGTCGAGGGGCTCCAGCCATAGCGGTAACCGGTATAGAGGACGAAGATGGCCGGCAGCACCGTGTGGGCGAGCTGGAACAGCAGGCCGATGGTCGCCAGGCCCAGCAGGTCGGGGTGCGAGCGTAGCAGCCGAAGCGAGCCCAGGGGGTTGGCCTTGGCCAGATCGAAGCTCTTGGTGCGACGTTCCGGCGGCAGGGATTCCGGCAGGACGAAGAGGCCGTAGAGCCCGTTGATCAGGGCGAGGCCCGCGGCCACATAGAAGGGCAGACGCAGGTCGATGTCGCCTAAGGCGCCGCCGACGGCTGGGCCGATCAGAAAGCCGAACGAGAAGGCCGAGCCCATCCAGCCAAAGGCCTTGGCCCGACCCTCCGGCGGGGTGACGTCGGCCACATAGGCGCCGGCGGTGGCGAAACTGGCCGCCGTCATACCGTTGAGAATCCGCCCGACCAGCAGCCACATGAGATTGGGGGCGACGGCGATAATGACGAAATCCAGCGCCAGGCCGAAGATGGAGACCAGCAGCACCGGACGCCGGCCGATCCTGTCCGACAGAAGGCCCAGGAGCGGCCCGCAGATGAACTGCATGGCGCCCCAGGTCACGGCGAAGACCACGTTCCATTCGGCGGCCTGGGCGGTGTCGCCGCCGGTGAAGGCCTTGATGAGGTTGGGCAGGACCGGGATGATCAGGCCAAACGAGATGCTGTTCATCAGCGCGGTGGCGAAGATGAAGCCAAAGGCCGCCCGGCCGCCTCGCGCTGGCCCGCCAGCCGCGCCTTCGCCCATCACTGCCATCTCACGCTCCCCCCGGACCCTTCAGAAACAAAAGCGGAACGATCCCTACGCCTGAGCGGCCTGGGCGTCCAGGCTGGCGAGTTGGTCCCGCCACCACTCGGCCAGGCGCATCTGCAGCGCCTGGTCGGGGAAACCATGCCGCGCCGCGCTCTCGGCGGGAACCCGCGTGAAGCCGCGATGCTCGATGCTGACCCGGGTCTCCCCGCCGACCGGCTCGAACCGCGCCTCCACCTCAGTGTGAAGGTCAGGCGGGAAAGTCGCCTGGCGCCAGGTAAAAACCAGCTGGCGGGGCGGCGCCCAGGTCACGATCCGGCCGATCTCGAAGACCTTGCCGTTCGCTAGGGTCTCCGTCAGGCGGCCGCCCTCCCCGGCCTCGAAGGCCAGGCGTCCGGGCGCACGCGGCGTGGTCTGGAACAGCGGGCTTGGCCGCCACCACTGGCCGATCTCATCGACAAAGGCCTGAAAGGCGCGTTCGGGCGAGGCCCTCACCCGCAGCGCCACAAAGACCCTGGAGGTCATGCGTCTGCGTCCAGATGCGCCTTGAACGCCTCAAGCTGAGCGCTCCACAGGGCCTCGCTCTCCTGCAGCCAGGTCATCAGCTCCGACATGGGTTCGTGGCGCAGGGCGTAGATCCGCACCCGGGCGTCAAAGCCGGGGTGGGAGTCCTCCACCAGACCGCTCTCGCGCAGGGTCTTCAGATGGCGGCTCATGGCCGGGGCCGACAGGCCTACGGCGCGGGCCAGGTCGCCTGCGGGGCGGGGTCCTGCCCTCAGCAACTCGACGACCTGGCGACGGTGGGGATCGGCCAGGGCGGCCAGGGTGCGATCCAGGGCGGCGCTCATCGGGTCGAGGGGCGCTGGCTGGTGGACGTGCCAAGTTCGGCGTCCCACTGGGCGGGGCTCATCGGCGCCACGGTCTGGCCGAACGACCAGACATGGCCTTCCAGATCCAGCGCCAGATAGGTGCGGTCCCCATAGGCCTGGGTCTCAAGGGGGCGGATGATCTCCGCCCCGGCCGCGACGGCGCGGGCGTGATGAGCGTCGATGTCGAAGGCCAGTTGCAGGTGAACGGTCTGGGTGTTCCGGCCCTGGACGTCCGCAGGCGTCGCGTGGCGGTCGGACCACGCCCGGGAGACGCCGACGGTCTGACCCCGAAAGGTCATCTCGGCATGGACCAGTTCGCCCGCATCGTCGGTCACATAGATCCGAGGCTCCAGGCCAAACGCGGTCTCCAGCCAGGCATAGGCGGCCTGGGGATCACGGTAGGAGACATAGGGGGTGACCGCCGATCGCGCCGCCTCGGCTGGCTTTGCGGGGTCTTCGCCACCCACGGCGTAGATGAGGCCGGTGGCTGCGGTGACCTCGGCGGGGCTGACCGTACGCCGGGGCTGGCTGAAGTTCCAGACATGCCCCTCGAGGTCCAGACACCGGTAGGTCCGGTCGCCGTAGAACTCGTCCTGAGGCGTCTGGGTGATCCGGGCGCCGGCCTGGCCCGCGCGGGCGCAATGCTGGTCGATATCCACCTGCGGCGGCAGCTCGATCCGGCAGAACTGGGTCCCCTGCCCCTCCAGGCTGGCGGGGCTCCGCATTCGAGCGGGCCCCAGGACGCCCCCCTCCCATTCCCCCGCGACGCCAAGCTTCACGCCGTGAAGCTCCATCTCCGCATGGGCCAGCCGGCCCTCGGCGTCGGTCAGCAGGATGGTCGTCTCGAAGCCGAAGGCCTCTGAGAGCCAGGCCAGGGCGGCCTCGGGATCGCGGTAGAAGGCGACGGCGGTCACCTGAGCCTGGGCGGTCATGGGCGCTCTCAGAGACTTATCATTTTCCGCAATATTTCTCTCATTTCACAACTATCTGGTCAAGCGCGCGGACGGCCTGCGATCTCGCGGCTTCAGTCTTGGGCGAGCCCAGCGGCCAGGACGCTGACGTTCCCTTGATGGGGCGCGGGATCGATCGCCAGGAGGCGGGCCAACAGAGGGTAGATATCCACGTTGTCGATCCGCGGCAGCGCGATCCCGGACTGAAAGGCCGGACCGGCGCCCACGAAGACGGCGGTCATGGTCGGATCATCAGGATCGAACCCGTGAGCGCCGCCGACCACGGGACGGCGGGCGGCGACCTCTCTGGGCAGGATCTCCCACCCGGTCTCAGCCAGACAGAACAGACTGGCCACCCGTCGGTGCCGGCCATAGGCGAACCGCGCCGGCAGGTCAGCCTTGCGCCAACAGGTCATGTGCGCGTGATCGCGCAGCAGGGCCGCCTCGGCCTGGACCTGACGTCCTTCGGCCGGTTCGAAGGTCAGGTGGGGTCCGGTGGACAAGACCTGCCCATCCTCCGCCGACACCAGCTCCTCCAGATGGATCACCCGGTCGCGGGAGGTCTCCGCCATGCCATGGTCCGAGACGACGATGAGATTGGACGCCGCTAACAGGCCTCGCGCCTCCAGACCCGCGGTCAGGCGTCCAATGGCCGCGTCGGTACGGGCCAACGCGGCGTTCAGCTCTGGCGCGTCCGGGCCATACCGGTGGCCGTCGGTGTCCACCTCGTCGAAGTAGAGCGCCAGGAAGGCCGGGCGCTCTGACGCCGGGACGTCGAGCCAGGCCAACAGCTGATCCACGCGGGCCTCGGCGCTCATCGACTGGTCAAAGGTCCGCCATTGGGTGGGACGCACCCCGCCGATCTCCGCCTCCGAGCCTGGCCAGAACAGCGTCGCGGTCTTCAGGCCCCCCCGCTCGGCGCTCACCCAGATGGGCGTCCCCTCGTTCCACCAGACCGCGTCGGTGACCTCCGCCCGGTCCCCCAGGCGAAACACCCGCCCCGGCAGGTCGGGGTCCTGCATCACGTTGTCCACCAGCCCATGGCGGTCAGGCCGCAGGCCGGTGACCAGGGTGTAGTGGTTGGGGAAGGTCTTGGTGGGAAAGGCCGCCCGCATGTCCGCCAGGACGCCCCGTTCGGCCAGGGCGCTCATGTGCGGCGTGATCCCTCGGTCCAGATAGTCGGACCTGAAACCGTCCACCGAGATCAGGATCACCGGGGCCGCGGCGGACGGCGCCATCTGGGCGGCGCCCATCCCATGGCCGGCGCAGGCCGACAGACCAAACAACAGCAGAAGGCCGAGAAGGCGGAGGACGGGAGGTGTCATGAAGCCGCTCAATATCCCCGGCGGATGACGACTTGACCAAGGCGGCCAAGAAAAAACCCCCGAGCGTCGCCACCCGGGGGTCTTTCGATTCAACAGTCCAGCGGGACCTTAGTCCTCGCCGAAGGCCTCAGGCCGGGGGCCGCTGTCCTTGCCCTTCTCGGACGGATCGCGGTCCACGAACTCGATCACGGCCAGGGGGGCGTTGTCGCCGTAGCGATAGCCGGCCTTGAGCACGCGGATGTAGCCGCCGTTGCGGGCGCTGTAGCGCGGGCCGAGGGTGGAGAACAGCTTGCCTACCTGTTCCACGTCACGGACGCGGCTGATGGCGATACGACGGGCGTGCAGGTCGCCGCGCTTGGCGAGCGTCACCAGCTTCTCGACGAAGGGACGCAGTTCCTTCGCCTTGGGCAGGGTGGTCACGATCTGCTCGTGCTTGATCAGGCTGGCGGCCATGTTGGCGAACATGGCGGTCCGGTGGGCGCTGGTGCGGCCCAGTTTACGGTGCGCATAACCGTGACGCATAAGTGTCTCTCCTGGGCTTACCGCCCGCCTGGCGCACCCGCGTTTTGTGGGGCGACGCCTTGTCTCACCAATCCCAGCCTGCTCCCGCCTGGGTCATTGCGAAGCGCTGGGACCCTCCACCGCTGGAGCGGCTTCTCGGGGTCCTGGCCGCCGAAGCAGCCCGAAGTCAGCGCGGATAGGTCTTACATCTGGTCTTCGAACTTCTTGGCGAGGTCTTCGATGTTCTCCGGCGGCCAGTTGGGCACATCCATGCCCAGGTGCAGCGCCATGCCGGCGAGGACTTCCTTGATCTCGTTCAGCGACTTGCGGCCGAAGTTCGGGGTGCGGAGCATCTCGGCTTCGGTCTTTTGGATCAGGTCGCCGATGTAGACGATATTGTCGTTCTTCAGGCAGTTGGCCGAACGGACCGACAGCTCGAGCTCGTCGACCTTCTTGAGCAGGGCCGGGTTGAACGGCAGTTCCGGCTTGGCCTCGCCTTCGACCTTCTTCTTCGGCTCTTCGAAGGTGATGAAGATCTGCAGCTGGTCCTGGAGGATGCGGGCGGCATAGGCCACCGCGTCAACGGGGCTGACCGCACCGTTGGTCTCCACTTCCATGATCAGGCGGTCATAGTCGAGGCTCTGGCCCTGACGGGTCGGCTCGACGCGATAGGCGACGCGCTTGACCGGCGAATAGAGGGCGTCCACGGCGATCAGGCCGATGGGGGCGTCCTCGGGCCGGTTCATCTCGGCCGGGACATAGCCCTTGCCGGTCTGCACGGTGAACTCCATGCGCACATTGGCGCCGTCGTCCAGGGTGCAGAGCACGTGGTCAGGATTGAGGATCTCGATGTCCGAGGGGGTCTCGATCTGACCGGCGGTCACCACGCCCGGGCCCGTGGCGCGCAGGGTCATGCGCTTGGGGCCTTCGGCGTGCATGCGCACCGCCAGCTGCTTGATGTTCAGCACGATATCGACGACGTCCTCACGGACGCCTTCGAGGGACGAGAACTCGTGGACGACGCCGTCGATCTGGACGGCGGACACGGCCGCGCCCTGAAGGGAGGAGAGCAGCACACGCCGCAGGCTGTTGCCCAGCGTCACACCAAAGCCGCGCTCGAGAGGTTCAGCGACGATGCGGGCCTTGCGGCTCGCGTCAGAACCGGTCTCGATCTGCGGCTTTTCGGGACGGATGAGCTCGTTCCAGTTTCTTTCGATCACGGATGGGTGTCCCTAAACGCAGGATCGCCGGCCGCGAAACGCGGGCCGGCGTTGGGGGATGCGAAACGCCAGTCCTTAGACTCGCCGGCGCTTGGGCGGACGGCAGCCGTTGTGCGGGATCGGGGTCACATCACGGATGGTGGTGATGGTCATACCGACCGACTGCAGCGCCCGAAGGGCCGATTCCCGTCCCGAACCCGGGCCGGACACGTTCACTTCCAGGGTCTTGACGCCATGCTCAGCGGCCTTGCGACCAGCATCCTCGGCGGCCATCTGGGCGGCGTAGGGGGTCGACTTCCGCGAACCCTTAAACCCCATCATCCCGGCCGACGACCAGGAGATGGTGTTCCCCTGCGCATCGGTGATCGTGATCATGGTGTTGTTGAACGAGGCGTTCACGTGCGCCACGCCGGAGGTGATGTTCTTGCGCTCACGCCGTTTGACGCGCGCCGGTTCTTTGGCCATCGGCTAAGCTCTCTTATTATTTCTTCTTGCCGGCGATCGGCTTGGCGGGGCCCTTGCGGGTGCGCGCATTGGTGTGGGTCCGCTGACCACGGACCGGCAGGCCCTTGCGGTGGCGCAGGCCGCGATAGCAGGCCAGGTCCATCAAACGCTTGATGCTGACCGCCGTGTCACGGCGCAGGTCGCCCTCGACAAGATAGTCGCGGTCGATGGTTTCACGGATTTGCAGCACCTCGGCGTCCGTCAGCTGGTTCACGCGCCGCGCGGGCTCGAGACCAACCTTCTGGACGATTTCGGCGGCCTTGGCCTGACCGATGCCGTGGATGTACTGCAGCGCGATCACGACGCGCTTGTTAGTCGGAATGTTGACGCCTGCGATGCGGGCCACTGGGGTAATCTCCTGGTCACGCAGAGATGCGCGAACGGCGCCTGGCGACCCTGAGGCTGCCGTGCGTCCTTCGCGCCCTTTCGCGGAAGCGCCCCGTTATATGGATCGTTGCGTTTCCGTCAATGGCGGAACGTCACATTTCTGTGGGTTCCGTTGGGCGAAGGTGAGAACTCCGGGAAGCCCGGAGGTCTCGTAGAAGGGCTGCGCGGGCCGCAGCGTCCCTAGGACGCCGAGACCCCCATGGCCCGGTCGATGGCCTGGGCCACCGCCTCGATCGTCTCCATGCCGTCCACCTCAACCAGTTTGTCTTGGCCTTGGTAGTAGGGCAGCAGGGGGGCGGTCTGTTCGTTATAGGCCCCGAGGCGAACCTTGAAGCTGTCGGGATTGTCGTCGGGACGGCCGGTCTCCGCATAGCGGGTGGCGATCCGTTCCATCAGAGCCTGGTCGTCAACCTTGAGTCGGATGACCAGGTCAATCTTTGCGCCCCGGGAGGCCAGCATGGCGTCCAGCGCCTTGGCCTGGGCGAGCGTCCGCGGGAAGCCGTCGAAGATGGCGCCCCCGGCCTGTTCGGTCTCGGGCAGCCGCTCCTCGATCAGGGCGATAACGATCTCGTCGGAGACCAGCTCACCGCGCTGCATGATGCCTTCGACGCGCTTGCCCAGCTCGGAGCCCGAGCTGATGGCCGCGCGCAGCATGTCGCCAGTGGAGAGCTGGACCATGCCCTTCTCACTCACCAGCCGCTTGGCCTGGGTGCCCTTCCCCGCCGCCGGCGGTCCGAACAGAATCAAGTTCATTTCGAAATACCCTCCCCCACCGGCCTGAAATGGCGCGGCGTATGGCGAGCAGCCCTCCTTTAGGACCGCCCGCGACCGCCCCGCAGCTTCGACTTCTTGATGAGGCCTTCGTACTGGTGGGCGAGCAAATGAGATTGAATCTGGGTCACGGTGTCCATGGTGACGGTGACCACGATGAGGATCGAGGTGCCCCCGAGATAGAAGGGCGCATTGTAAAATCCGATCAACGCCTCAGGCAGCAGACAGACAATGGTGATGTAGGCCGCGCCGATCACCGTCAGACGGGTCAGGACATAGTCCAGATACTCCGCCGTCCGTTTGCCTGGCCGGATCCCTGGCAGGAAGCCGCCGTATTTTCGGAGGTTCTCGGCCGTGTCGTCCGGATTGAAAACGATGGAGGTGTAGAAGAAGCAGAAGAAGATGATCAGGGCGCCATAGAGCACCATGAACAGGGGCTGGCCGTGCTGCAGCGCGCCGACCGTGCCCGGCAGCCACTGGGCCCAGGGCGGCAAATCGGCGGTCGCCAGGAAGCCCATCACCGTCGTCGGCAGGAGCAGCAGGCTCGAGGCGAAGATCGGCGGAATGACGCCGGCGGTGTTGATCTTCAGCGGCAGGAACGAGGTGTCCCCGCCGACCATGCGGTTGCCCTGCTGGCGCTTGGGATACTGGACCAGCAGGCGGCGCTGCGAGCGCTCCATGAAGACGATGGCGATGACGACGGCGATGGCGATGGCCATGATCAGCAGCATGCCGACCCCGGACAGGGCGCCGGTGCGCGTCATGGAGAACATCTGCCAGATGCCCCGCGGCAGGACCGCGACGATACCGGCGAAGATGATCAGCGAGATGCCGTTGCCGACCCCGCGGCTGGTGATCTGCTCGCCCAGCCACATCAGGAACAGGGTGCCGCCCGTCAGGGTGACCACGGTGGAAATGATGAAGAAGGGCCCGGGATTCTGGACCAGCCCCTGGCTGGCGGACAGGCCCATGGCGATACCGGCCGACTGGAAGACGGCCAGCACGACGGTCAGATAGCGGGTGTACTGGTTGAGCGTCTTGCGCCCGGCCTCTCCGCCCTCTTTCCGGAGCTTCTCCCAGGGCGGATAGACCGCACCGAGCAGCTGCACGATGATCGAGGCCGAGATGTAGGGCATCACGTTCAGGGCGAAGATCGCCATACGTTCCACGGCGCCGCCGGAGAACATGTTGAACATGCCCAGAATGCCGCTGGCCTGGCCTTCAAAGGCCTGGGCGAACGCGATGGGGTCGATGCCCGGGATCGGAATATAGGTGCCCAGGCGATAGACGATCATCGCCAGGAGCGTGAAACCGATCCGCTTGTGCAGCTCCGTCGCCTTCTGGAAGGCGCCGAAGTTGAGATTGGCTGCGAGTTGTTCGGCGGCCGAAGCCATTTAGATCCCCGCGTCTAAGAACCGGTCACACATAGGGGAGGCCCGGGCGCATGTCATCTGGCGAGCGCCAGATGCGCGATGAAAGCGCCCCTGCCCCCGCCGGTCGCCCGGCGGGAAGCGTGAGGCGCTTAGGGGCGTCCGTCGGCCTCAGCCTTCCGATTCGGCTTCAGCCTGCGGGCGCAGGGTGGTCACCTTGCCGCCCGCCTTTTCGATCGCGGCGATCGCCGAGGCCGAGGCGGAATAGACAGTGATGTCGATCTTGGACTTGATTTCGCCCTTGCCGAGCAGGCGGACGCCGTCCTTTTCGCGACGGAGCACGCCCGAAGCGATCAGGGCCTTGGCGTCGATGGCCGACTTCGCGTCGAGCTTACCGGCCGTAATGGCCTGCTCCAGGCGCCACAGGTTCACCTCGGCGAAGTCCTTCGCGCGATGAACGTTGAAGCCGCGCTTGGGCATGCGCATGTGCAGGGGCATCTGGCCGCCCTCGAAACCGGCGATGGAGACGCCGGTCCGGGACTTCTGGCCCTTGACGCCGCGTCCCGCAGTCTTGCCCTTGCCCGAACCCGGGCCACGGCCGACGCGCATGCGGCCCTTGACGGAGCCTTCGCGGGGCGAAAGTTCATTAAGCTTGGTCATAGTCGCCTCTCCTGACGAGATCTGGCGCCGGGGCGAACCCCGACTCGGCTGAAATGGGCCCCTCAGATAGGGGCAAAGGTCTCAGGGTGGAAGGCCTAGCCCTCCACCACCTCAACCATGTGCTGAACCTTGCGGATCATGCCCCGGATCGACGGAGTGTCGTCCAGGGTGGCCACGCGGCCCACGCGGTTCAGGCCCAGGCCCACCAGGGTGGCGCGCTGGTCCTTGGCCCGGCGGATGGGGCTCGCGGTCTGACGAACAGTGATGCTGGCCATATCGCTTATCCTTCGGCGTCGGCGGCGACGGCGCTTTCGGCCGAGGCGCCGTCGGAACGGCGGCCGATCACGTCGCTGACCTTCTTGCCGCGCTTGGCGGCGACCTGGCGCGGAGACGCCTGGGCCTTGAGGGCCTCAAAGGTGGCGCGCACCATGTTGTAGGGGTTGGACGAGCCCACCGACTTGCCGACCACGTCCTGGACCCCGAGGGTTTCCAGAACCGCGCGCATCGGACCGCCGGCGATCACGCCGGTGCCGGGAGGCGCCGCGCGGACCATCACCTTGCCTGCGCCCCAGCGGCCATTGCCGTCGTGGTGCAGGGTGCGGCTCTCGCGGAGCGGCACGCGGATCATGGACTTCTTGGCCTCTTCGGTGGCCTTGCGGATGGCTTCCGGCACTTCACGCGCCTTGCCATGCCCAAAGCCAACCCGGCCCTTCTGGTCACCGACCACCATCAGGGCGGCGAAGGAGAACCGACGGCCCCCCTTCACGGTCGCCGCGACGCGGTTGATGTGCACCAGCTTCTCGACGATGTCGCTGTCGGCGCGATCGTCTGCGGGGTTCCCGCGATTGCGGTCCCGGCGATCGCCGCCGCCGCGTTCGTTTCCACGAGCCATTCGCTTACCCCTAGAAGTTCAAGCCGGCTTCACGCGCGGCATCGGCCAGCGCCTTGATCCGGCCGTGAAAGATGTAGCCGCCCCGATCGAAGACGACGTCCTTGACGCCCTTTTCGATGGCGCGCTGGGCGACCAGGGCGCCGACGCGAGCGGCGGCGTCCTTGTCGGAGCCCTTGGCCGGCTTGTCGCCTTCCAGGGACGAGGCCGCCGCCAGGGTCACGCCGCGTTCATCATCGATGACCTGGGCGTAGATGTTCTTGTCCGAACGGAAGACCGACAGACGCGGACGGCCGTTGGAGAGCGCGCGAAGACGCCGGCGATTCCGCTCGGCGCGGCGCTTGGAGGTGTCACGAGGAGAGAGCGCCATGGCTTACTTCTTCTTGCCTTCCTTACGACGGACCTTTTCGCCCGCGTAACGAACACCCTTGCCCTTGTAGGGCTCGGGCGGACGGATCCGGCGAATGCGGGCCGCAGTCTCGCCGACCAGCTGCTTGTCGATGCCGCTGATCTTGACTTCGGTCTGCTTGGGCGTGGCGAAGGCCACACCCTCCGGGGCTTTGATCTCGACGTCGTGGCTGAAGCCCAGCTGCATGGAGAGCATGTCGCCCTTCATCGCCGCGCGATAGCCGACGCCGACCAGTTCCAGGGTGCGCTCGTAGCCCTCGGTGACACCGACGACCATGTTGCTGACCAGGGTGCGGGACAGACCCCACATGGACTGGGCGCGGGTGGTCTCGACCTTCTTGGACAGAACCAGCTCGCCGCCCTCCTGGCGGATCTCGATCTCTTCGGCGACCGTCCAAGCGAGTTGGCCCTTGGGCCCCTTCACCGTCACGGTCTGACCGGCGATCGTCACCTGCACCCCGTTCGGGACGGGAACCGTCTTCTTTCCGATACGAGACATATCAGTAGACCCTGCAGAGCACTTCACCACCCACATTGGCGTCGCGGGCGGCGGTGTCGGACATGACGCCCTTGGGCGTCGACAGGATCGAGATCCCGAGGCCGTTCTTCACGGGCTTCAGGTCCTTGATCGACGAATAGACGCGGCGGCCCGGCTTGGACACGCGACGGATCTCAACGATCACCGGCGCGCCGTCGAAGTATTTGAGTTCGATCTCGAACTCCGGGAAGGCGCCGGGCTTTTGAACCAGCTGGTAGCCGCGGATGTAGCCCTCGTCGGCCAGGACGTCGAGGACGCGCGCGCGCATCTTCGAAGCCGGCGTGGAAACCTTGCTGCGGCCGCGCATCGCGGCGTTCTTGATACGGGCGATCAGATCGCCAATGGGGTCGTTCACCATGGGCCCCTCCTACCAGCTCGACTTGACGAGGCCGGGGACAAGCCCCGCAGACCCGAGATCGCGCAGAGCGATACGGCTCATCCTCAGCTTACGATAGTAGCCGCGCGGGCGGCCGGTGACGTCGCAACGGTTCCGGATCCGAACCTTGGACGAGCTGCGGGGCAGCTCGGCGAGCTTCAGGCGAGCTTCGAAACGCTCTTCCAGGGGCAGGCTCTCGTCATTGGCGATCGCCTTCAGCGCGGCGCGCTTCTCGGCGTATTGCTTGACGAGGGCCTTGACCTTCTCGTTGCGGTTGACTGCGCTTTTCTTGGCCATGTCTTCTATCCTTCCCCGTTCCTAAGCGTTGAACGGGAACTGGAATTCCCGGAGAAGCTGTCGGGCTTCGTCGTCGGTCTTCGCAGTCGTGCAGACGATGATGTCCATGCCCCAGACCTGGTCGATCTGGTCATAGTTGATCTCGGGGAACACCAGGTGCTCCTTCAGGCCCATGGCGTAGTTGCCACGGCCGTCGAACGAGGTCGGCTTCAGGCCGCGGAAATCCTTCACCCGCGGCAGGGCGATGGTCACCAGGCGGTCGAGGAACTCGTACATCCGATCCTTGCGCAGGGTCACCTTGGCGCCGATCACCATGTTTTCGCGCAGCTTGAAGCCGGCGATGGACTGGCGGGCGCGGGTGGGCGCGGGCTTCTGACCAGCAATCTTGGTCAGGTCGGTGATGGCCGACTGGATCTTCTTGCTGTCGGCCACCGCCTCGCCGACGCCCATGTTGAGGACGATCTTGTCCAGCTTGGGGATCTGCATCTCGTTGGTGTAGCCGAACTGTTCCTTCATCGCCGCGCGGATGCGCTGGCGATATTCGGTTTTCAGCCGGGGTTCGTAAGCCTGATCAGCCATTGATAACCTCGCCGGTCGTCTTGGCGACGCGAACCTTCTTATCGCCTTCAACCTTGAAGCCGACGCGGGTCGGCTTGCCGTTGGAGTCGACGATGGCCACGTTCGAGACGTGAAGCGGCGCTTCCTTGTTCTTGATCCCACCCTGGGGATCGCCCTGCGTCGGACGGGTGTGACGCTGAACCATGTTCAGGCCTTCCACCACGACGCGCTCTTCCTTCGGCATCACGCGGACGACGGAGCCCTGACGGCCCTTGTCCTTGCCGGTCAGGACGACGACGCGGTCGCCCTTCTTGATCTTTGCGGCCATCACAGCACCTCAGGGGCGAGGGAAATGATCTTCATGTGGTTCTTGGCGCGCAGTTCGCGGGGAACCGGGCCGAAGATCCGCGTGCCGATCGGCTCGCTCTGCTTGTTGACGATCACCGCCGCGTTCTTGTCGAAGCGGATGACCGAACCGTCCTTGCGCTTGATGGCCGACGAGGTGCGAACCACGATGGCCTGCAGGACGTCGCCCTTCTTCACGCGGCCGCGCGGGATGGCTTCCTTCACGGAGACGACAATCTTGTCGCCCACGCCGGCATAACGCCGACCGGCGCCGCCCAGGACTTTGATGCACATCACACGACGGGCGCCGGAATTATCGGCGACTTCGAGGTTAGTCTGCATCTGGATCATTAGAAGCGATCCTCTCTTATGTCGCTGACTGGGCGGTCTGCTTGGGCAGGACCTCCCAGGTCTTGAGCTTGGACTTCGGTGCGCACTCGATGATCCGGGCGCGCTCGCCGATCTTGTAGGTGTTGCCCTCGTCGTGCGCGTGATAGCGCTTCGAACGACGGACGATCTTCTTCAGGAGCGGGTGCAGAATGGTGCGTTCGACACGGACCACTATGGTCTTGTCGCGCTTATCGGAAACGAACACGCCTTCCAGAATACGTTTCGGAATCAATGGTCTCCTT
>NZ_JAUYAW010000027.1 GCF_030693405.1 Phenylobacterium sp. | reverse complement strand
GGACGATGGACGCCGGGCCACGGTGCTGGTGGGTCGGAGCTTCCGCGACCGCGAAGAGCCGGCCTTTCCGGAGCGCACAGGCCTGAGAGACACCACTTCAGACTGGATCGTCGCGGCCCAGGCGCAGCCGATTCGGGGCGTGTCCGCCTTCGGCCGGGCGCGGCTGAACGGCGACACCCTCGATGTCCGTCGGGCCGAGACCGGCGCCAACATCGCTCTGGGACGGGGTTCGGGTTTCTTCCGCTATCTCTGGGACGACCTGGACATCAATGGGGTCAAGCGCGAGAATCTCGACCTCGGCGGCGAGTTCTTCATCACCCAGAACTGGGGGATCACCGCCTACGGCAACCGCGACATGGTTCAGAATGGCTGGGTGGTGCGCGACGTCGGGGTGGTCTATCGGGACGAGTGCACACGGATCGAAGTCATCTACCGCCGCGAGGACACGATTGTCGGCCGTCTGGGTCCCAGCGAGTCTGTGGCGGTGCGCCTAACCCTCGCCACATTGGGCGAACCTATCTATGCCAATTAGGATCAGCGGCGCTTCCAGCCGCCACGAAGGAATGACCCAAGCGATGTTGTCTGCGCGTTCAGTCCGCGGCCGAGCGGCCTGCGGCGTCGCCCTTGTGGCGTTTCTGGCGACCGGCGCCGTGTCCGGTCTGGCCCTGGCGCAGGATGCGCCGGCCTCTCCGCCGGCCGCGCCCGCTGCGGGCCTGTCGGAATATGCCGCGGCTGTGGTCAATGACGAGATCATCTCGACCTATGACCTTGCTCAGCGCATGCGTCTGCTCATCGCCACCACAGGCGTCCAGCCCACCGAACAAAACCTGCCCCAGATCCAGCAGGAGGCCCTGATCGCCCTGGTGGATGAAACTCTCCAGCTGCAGGAGCTGCGGCGGGTCGAGCGAGAGCAGAAGTTCAGCATCATCGCCAGCGATGAGGACGTGAACGAGGAGCTCGCCGAGCTGGCCTCGGGCAATGAGATGAGCGCCGAGCAGTTCACCTCGATGCTGCGAAGCCAGGGCGTGCTGGATTCCTTGCGCGAGCAGCTTCGCGCCCAGGCCAGCTGGCAGCGCTGGATCCAGGGTCGCTACGGCTCCCGCCTGCGGATCGGCGAGGACCAGGTGCGCGCCGTCCTTGAGCAGCAGCAGGCTCAGGCCTCGCGTCCGCAGTTTCAGGTCAGCGAAGTGTTCATCGACGGCGCCCGGGTGGGCGGCATGGACGTGGCCGTCCGCGGCGCCGAACAGCTGGTGGCCCAGATGCAGCAGGGCGCGCCGTTCCAGGCGGTCGCCCGGCAGTTCTCCGCAGCGCCCACGGCGGCCTCTGGCGGGGACGCTGGATGGGTTGGCCCCGGCGAGATGCCGCGGGAGGTCGAGCTGGCGCTTGAGCAGATGCGCCCTGGTCAACTTTCCCGGCCGATTCCGGTGACCGACGGCGTCTACATCGTCTATCTGCGCGACAAGCGGTCCGGCGCGGGCGCCACCGTCGTCAACCTGAAACAGGCCGCCATCGGCGTTCCCGCAGGCGCGCCGGAGAGCCAGGTCGAGGCGGCGCGGGCTCGGCTGATCGCCCTTCGGTCGCAGATCACCAGCTGCGGCGATCTGGAGGCCGTGGCCAGTGGGCAGGCCGGCATCGTCGCCGGCGACCTGGGCGAGGCTGAGATCAGTGACTTGGCGCCGGCTTTCCGCGCGGCGGCTGAGGCCCTTGAGGTCGGCCAGCTGTCGGAGCCGATCCGCACCGAAGCCGGCATGCACATTGTCGCGGTCTGCGGCAAGCGCGCGTCGGGAGGCTCGGAGCTGTCGCCTCAGATGGTCGAGCGCCGGTTGTTCTTCGAGCAACTGGGCCTGATCGCCCGGCGTTACATGCGCGACCTTCGGAACGCAGCCACTATCGAGACCCGGTGAAGAACCGCCCCCTGGCCATCAGTCTCGGAGATCCCGCCGGGATCGGCCCCGAGATTGTCTTCAAGGCCTGGAGCGCCCTTCGGCACACGGGGCCGCACTTCCTTGTCGTAGGCGACCTCAACCAGGTCGCCGCGGCGCCGGGCGGCACGAGCGGCCTGATCCGCCGGATCAGCACGGCGGAGGACGCGGCGCGGACCTTCTCCCAGGCCCTGCCGGTCATCGATATCCCCCTGCTGGAGCCTGTCGTGGCCGGTGCCCCCTCGCCCCGGGCGGCAAAGGCTGTGATCGCCTGGATCGAGACGGCGGTGGGCCTGGCCCTGTCAGGCGCCGTCGGCGGCGTGGTCACCGCGCCGATCGCCAAGGAGAGCCTCTACGGCGCCGGCTTCCCCTTTCCGGGGCACACCGAGTTCCTGGGCGAGCTGACCCTGTCGCACCGCTATGACGGGGCCAGGGGTCCTGTGATGATGCTGGCGGCTCCGGGGCTGCGGGTGTCCCTGGTCACCGTGCACACCCCGCTGGCCGAGGTCTCTGCAAGCCTGACGGTCGAGAAGATCGTCAACGCCGGACTGGTCACGGCCCAGGCGCTGCGACGGGATTTCGGCGTCGAACATCCCAGGCTGGCCGTGGCGGGCCTCAATCCCCACGCCGGCGAGGGCGGCACCATCGGGCGCGAGGAGGTTCAGGTGGTCGGCCCCGCTGTCCGGGCTCTGCGGGACCTTGGGGTCAACGCCCTGGGCCCCAGTCCGGCCGACAGCCTGTTCCATGAGGCCGCCCGGGCGAAGTATGACGCTGTGCTCTGCCTCTATCACGACCAGGCTCTGATCCCGGTGAAGATGCTCGACTTCTGGGGCGGGGTGAACATCACGCTTGGCCTGCCCATTGTGCGCACCTCGCCGGACCACGGGACGGCCTTCGATATCGCCGGACGCGGCCAGGCGCGGCCAGACAGCATGATCGCGGCGATCCGAATGGCCCAAGCCATCGCCGAACGGCGCTCATGAGCGCGCTCACCGATCTGCCGCCCTTGCGCCAGAGCCTCGAGGCGCACGGCCTCATGGCCGACAAGGGGCTTGGCCAGCACTTCCTGCTCGACCTCAACATCACCCGCAAGATCGCCCGCCTGGCCGGCCCCCTGGAAGGCGCTCGGGTGCTTGAGATCGGCCCCGGCCCCGGGGGACTGACCCGGGCGCTGCTGGAGGCTGGCGCACATGTGACAGCCATTGAGAAGGACGTCCGTTTCCTGCCGCTTCTCAACGAATTGCAGGAAGTTTCTGACGGTCGATTGACGATCCAGATGGCCGACGCCCTCAAGGTCGATGAGGCGGCTTTGACGGGCGGTCACCCGGTCGCGATCGTGTCCAACCTGCCCTACAACATCGGCACCGCCCTGCTCATCAAATGGCTGACCGGACCCTATCGGCCTGCGGCCATGACCCTGATGTTCCAGAAGGAGGTCGCCCAGCGGATCGTGGCGCGGCCTGGCGACGACGCCTATGGCCGCCTCGCAGTGATCGCCCAAGCGACCGCCCAGGCGAAGATCGTCATGGAGGCGCCGGCGCGGGCTTTTACTCCGCCGCCCAAGGTGGACTCCGCCGTGGTGCGACTGGATCCGCTGAACGATCGGCCTCCTGAGGCCCTGCTGGGCGCCCTGGAGCGAGTCAGCCAGGCCGCCTTCGGTCAGCGACGCAAGATGCTGCGCGCCAGCCTCAAGGTGCTGGGCGGCGCGGCGCTGTGCGACGAGGCTGGGATCGACTCCGCACGACGGGCCGAAACCCTGTCGCTGGACGAATTCATAGGCCTGGCCGAGGCTCTGCAACGGGCAGAGGGCGCGCGCTAACGCCCGACAGGGCTTGCCCGCACCAAGCCCCCTCCTCTAGGACCGCCTGATGCAGGAACTGGATCAGGCCCTCGCTGGCCTCAATGACTATCCCCATCTTCAGACCCTGATCGGGCTTGGCCTGCTCGCCACCCTTGCAGTGGTGGTCAACTGGCTGACCCAGCACGTCCTGCTGCGCATCGTGCGGCGCGCACTCAGCCTCTCGCTTAAGGACGAGGCCGAGATCTTCTTCCGCGAGGTGATCGCGCGCCTGGCCAATGTGGCGCCGGCCGTCGTGGTCTATCAGGCCGTGCTGGTGGTCCCCCACCTGCCTGAGGCCGCTGAGACCGTTGTGCGCAATGTCGCGGCGGCCTTCATGATCCTGACCGTGATCCTGGCGATCACGGGGGCGCTCAACCTCGTCAACGCCCTCTACGCCCGCAGACCGGAAGCCCGCCAGCGGCCGATCAAGGGCTACATCCAGGTCGGCAAGATCGTCCTCTATGCGGCCGCCGCCATCCTGGTGGTGGCGACCCTGCTGGACCGCTCGCCGCTGTTGCTGATCTCCGGCCTTGGCGCAATGGCTGCGGTCCTGCTGCTGGTCTTCAAGGACACCATCCTGTCCCTGGTGGCCTCGGTTCAGCTGACCAGCAACGACATGATCCGGGTGGGCGACTGGATCGAGATGCCGCAGCTCAACGCCAATGGCGATGTCATCGACCTGGCGCTGCACACGGTGAAGATCCAGAACTTCGACAAGACGATCACCACGATCCCCACCTGGCGGCTGATCAACGAGTCGTTCGTGAACTGGCGCGGCATGCAGGAATCCGGCGGTCGTCGGATCATGCGCGCCATTCTGATCGATCAGACGACCATCCGCTTCCTAACCCCGCAGGAGCGGCGCGACCTGGACCGGTTCGCCCTGCTGGATGTCTATCTGGCCAGCAAGGACAAGGACCTGGCCGCCTGGAACGAGTCGTTGGTCAAGTCGGGACGCGACCCGGTCAACACCCGACGCCTGACCAATATCGGCACCTTCCGGGCCTACGTACTGGCCTATCTCAAGGTCCATCCGGGTATAGCCAAGGAGAAGACCCTTCTGGTGCGACAGCGCGATCCCACGCCCGAGGGCCTGCCCCTGGAGATCTACGCCTTTACCAATACGGTGCAGTGGGAGGCCTATGAGGCCATCCAGAGCGACATCTTCGACCACGTGCTGTCGATCCTGCCGGAGTTCGACCTGCGCCTGTTCCAGGCGCCCACCGGCCGGGACATGCGCGGCTTGACCGAGACGATCCGCAGCGACCTCGCCGCCGCGCAGCCGCTGGGCTAGAGACGCTCGTCCAATAGCCGCTGCACGAAGTCACGCAGGCCGGGGTTGCGCACCCGCTTCTGCCGTTCGGCGTGATAGATGTGGGCCAGGTCGGCATAGGCCCGGTCGTAGTCGTCATTGACGATGACATAGTCATAGTCGACGGCCCGCTCGATCTCTCCGTAGGCCCGGCCGAGACGCCGCTGGATCACGTCCTCCCGGTCCTGAGCGCGGGCGTGAAGCCGCCGCGACAGTTCGGCCATGCTGGGCGGCAGGATGAAGACCCGCACGACATCGTCGGGGGCTTTCTGGGCGATCTGGGCGGCCCCCTGCCAGTCAATGTCGAAGAGTACGTCGCGGCCGAGGCCCAGGGCGTCCATCACCGGCTGGGCGGGACTGCCATAGCGGTGCTCGTGGACATTGGCCCACTCCAGGAAGGCGTCATCGAGAACCATCCGGTCGAAGGCCGCGCGATCGACGAAGTGATACTCCCGCCCGTCCTCTTCACCCGGCCGCGGATCCCGGGTCGTCGCCGAGACCGAGAGCTCCAGTTCGGCGTGATCAGCCACCAGCCGGCGCGACAGGGAGGTCTTCCCGGCCCCTGATGGGCTGGAGATCAGCAGCATCAGGCCGCGACGGGGAACGGAACTCTGGATCATCGGTCTCGGATCTGGTCTGGGCGGGCCGGCGTGCCGTGTCTATTCCACATTCTGGACCTGTTCGCGAAGCTGCTCGATGACCGCCTTGAGCTCCAGTCCCACCGCGGTGAGGGGCGACAGGGCGGACTTGGAGCACAGGGTGTTGGCCTCCCGCATGAACTCCTGGGTCAGGAAGTCCAGCCGGCGCCCTACTGGCCCCTCCCCATTGAGCAAGGCTCGGGCCGAGTCCACGTGGCCAGCCAGGCGGTCCAGCTCTTCACGGACATCAGCCTTGACGGCCATGGCCGCCGCCTCCTGAACGATCCGATCTTCCAGTCCAGCCGGATCGCCGATCAACTCGGCCATGCGACGGGCGAAGCGCGCCTTGATCACGTCCGGCTGTTCAGCGGCCAGCGCTCCAGCCTGCCCGGTGAGGTCGGCGATCTTGTCGGTCAGGCCCAGCAGGATGCCGATCAGGGCCGTCCCTTCGGCGTCACGCGCGGCCTTCAGGGCGTCGAGGGCGCCTGAGATGGACGCCGCCATGGCCGCCTCCACCCGGGCCAGGGCCTCGGCGTCAGGTTCAGCCTCGGCGACCTCGATGACCCCGCGAAGGGCCAGCAGGCCATCGACTGAAGGAGGCGTGGCTCGGCCCTGCGCCACCAGCGCCTCGGTGGCCGCCAGATAGCGATGGGCCTGGTCGAGATTGATGCGGACCTGAGCCTGGCTTTCGGCCCGTTTCGCCTGCAGGCCAACGGTGATCTGGCCCCGCTGAAAGCGCGCCTGAGCGCCGTCGCGCGCTATCCTTTCAAGGCTCTCAAAACCCGGGGGGCCGCGGAAGCGGACATCCAGATTGCGGCCGTTGACCGAGCGCGCCTCGGCCGCCCAGGCCCAGTCGTCCTGAGCGCCCTCGACCCGGCCAAAGCCGGTCATGCCTGAAAGCGCCATGGTCAGTCTCCCGAAGCCCTACGCGACACCGCGGCATGCCGCGCGGTCATGGCTGCGCCGACAAAGGCGCGTCCACGGGCGGCTCCGCCGCCGCGCCATCCGACGGCGCCCTGGCCCGTTCAATCCGGCGCCAGCGCTCCACATTGCGCCGATGCTCGTCATATGTGGCGGCGAAGGCGTGTCCGCCGCTGCCGTCTGCGACGAAGAACAGATAGTCGGTCTCTGGCGGATCCAGGACAGCGGCCAGCGCCGCGCGACCCGGATTACAGATGGGCGTCGGCGGCAGGCCATCGACCCGATAGGTGTTGTAGGGCGTCGGGCGATCGAGCTCGGACTGCCGGATACCGCGCCCCAGGGGCCGCCCCTTGGTCAGGCCATAGATGATCGTCGGGTCGCTCTCCAGCCGCATGCCCCGGCGCAGGCGGTTGACGAAGACCGAGGCCACCTGTGGCCGCTCAGAGCCCAGGGCGGTCTCCTTCTCCACGACCGATGCGAGGATCACCGCCTCCTGCGGGCTGTTGACGGGCAGGCCGGGCTGGCGCTTGGACCACAGCAGGGCCAGCACCTCGTCATGGGCGTCCATCATCCGCTGCAGCACCGCGGCGCGGTCTTCCCCGCGCTCGATCTGGTAGGTCTCGGGCAGCAGCGCCCCCTCGGGCGGCGAGGGCGCAACCCCGGTGAGCAGGGGGTTCTCCGCAAGGATTTCCACCACCATCTCCGAGGTGACGCCCTCGGGAATGGTCACGAAGTGGCGCACCACCCGGCCGGCGCGGATGTCGTCCAGCACCCGGGCCATGGACTGGCGCGCGGCGAACTCATACTCGCCGGCCTTGAGGCTGCGGGCCGCTCCGGTGGCCTGGGCGGCGGCCAGGAAGATGGGCGCGGATGAAATCACGCCGGCGCCTTCCAGGGTCGAGGCGATCTCGGGCAGGCCCGCGCCCCGGCGAAGGATCACCGTGGTGCTATCGCCTTCAGCCGACGGGCCAGGTCCCTGATACATCCACAGGGCCCAGAGTCCGGCCAGGGCCAGGACCAGGGAGAAGGTCACCGCCGCACTGACCAGGGTCACGATAAGGCGGCGCAGGGGCGAAACGCCGGCGCCCCTTTTGGCCGGTCGGGGGCGAGGCGCGCGAGCCATGGATCAGACCTGTTTGAACACCACGGAGGCGTTGGTGCCGCCGAAACCAAAGCTGTTGGAGAGCGCCACCTTGATCTCCCGGGGCTGAGCCTTGTTGGCCGCCAGATCGATCGGCGTTTCGACCGAGGGATTGTCCAGATTGATGGTCGGCGGGGCGATCTGATCGCGGATCGCCAGGCAGGTGAAGGCCGCTTCGATGGCGCCAGCGGCGCCCAGCAGGTGACCGGTGGCCGACTTGGTGGACGACATGGTCACCTTGGAGGCCGCATTGCCGAGCATCCGCTCGACGGCGCCCAGTTCGATCTCGTCGCCGAGCGGGGTCGAGGTGCCGTGAGCGTTGATGTAGTCGATGTCGGACGGCGAAATGCCCGCATCCCTGATCGCCGCCTGCATGGCCCGGAAGCCGCCATCGCCATCCTCGGCAGGGGCGGTGATATGATAGGCGTCGCCGGCCAGGCCGTAGCCGGCCACCTCGGCATAGATCTTCGCGCCACGGGCCTTGGCGTGTTCGTACTCTTCCAGCACCAGGACGCCGGCGCCCTCGCCCATCACGAAGCCGTCGCGGTCCTTGTCATAGGGCCGGCTGGCCTTGGTCGGGTCGTCATTGAAGCCCGTCGACATGGCGCGGCAGGCGATGAAGCCCGCAATACCCACCGGGCAGATGGCCGCCTCGGCCCCGCCCGCCACCATCACATCGGCGTCGCCGTACTTGATCATCCGCGCCGCGTCGCCGACGGCGTGGGCCCCGGTGGCGCAAGCCGTCACCACCGAATGGTTGGGCCCCTTGAAGCCGTGGCGGATGGAGACCTGACCGGAAGCCAGGTTGATCAGGGCTGAGGGAATGAAGAAGGGGCTGACCCGACGGGGGCCCTTCTCGTGCAGCTCGATGCTGGTCTTCTCGATGGTCGCCAGACCGCCAATGCCCGAGCCGATGATCACGCCGGTCCGCTCACGGCCCTCATCATCCTGCGGCGCCCAGCCGGAGTCCTTCACCGCCTCGTCGGCGGCCGCGATGGCGTAGAGGATGAAGTCGTCGATCCGCCGCTGGTCCTTCTGCGACATGACGCTGTCAGGATCGAAGGATCCTTCCACATCGGCCCCGCCGCCGCCGCGTCCATCGACGCGCGGCACTTCGCAGGCCACGTTGCAGGCATAGGTCGAGGCGTCGAAGGTGGTGATGTTCCCGGCCCCGGACTTGCCGGCCAGGATCGCCTTCCAGGTGACCTCGACGCCCGAACCGAGCGGGGTGACCAGACCGAGGCCGGTGACGACGACGCGGCGAGTGTTGGCGGTGGACATGGCGTTTCTACTCCCGGGGCCGGCCCCAAAACAAAACCGCCGCGCCTCTCCGGCGCTGGGGCCTAAGGGACGCGGCGGTCATGTGTCAGACGTCAGGCGAAGACGCCCGGGCGTCAGGCGCCCAGACGCTCCTGAATGAACTTCACGGCGTCGCCGACCGTCTGAATGTGTTCAGCGGCGTCGTCCGGAATCTCGATATCGAATTCTTCTTCGAAGGCCATGACCAGCTCGACGTTGTCGAGGCTGTCGGCGCCCAGGTCGTCAATGAAGCTGGCCTTTTCAGTGACCTTCTCGGGATCGGCGTCGAGGTGCTCGATGACGATCTTGCGCACGCGTTCCAGAATGTCGGACATTCGCTTTTAGTCCCTCTAAATTCAACTGATGCATCCGCGACGGAGGACGCCTTGTCAACCTTCGGCGGTGTTGGGTTTGAGACCTCACAGGTGGTCCCAGGCAGTCTTGGCCAGCTTAATCGGCGAGCGCCGTAGCATGTTCCTTTCGGCGAGGCCAGCGGCCAACAGGCCCGTTCAGATCATCGCCATGCCGCCATTCACATGCAGCGTCTGGCCGGTGACATAGGCGGCCTCGGCGCTGGCGAGATAGACGCAGGCGGCGGCGATCTCATCCCCGGTTCCGAGCCGGCCCGTCGGGATTGTCGAGAGAATCTGCGCCTTCTGGCCCTCATTGAGGGCGTCGGTCATCGGGCTTTCGATGAAGCCCGGCGCGATGCAGTTGACGGTAATTCCCCGGCTGCCGACCTCCTGGGCGAGCGCCTTGGAGAAGCCGATCATGCCGGCCTTGGAAGCCGCGTAGTTGGTCTGGCCAGGATTGCCCATAACCCCCACCACGGAGGTGATGCCGATGATTCGTCCGTAGCGGCGCTTCATCATCCCCTTCATCGCCGCGCGGCTGAGGCGGAAATAGGATTCCAGGTTCACGCGGATCACCGCGTCCCAGTCCTCGTCCTTCATCCGCATCAGAAGCCCGTCGCGGGTGATGCCAGCATTGGCCACAAGAATATCCAGCGGCGCGCCGGCGGCGGTCTCAGCGGCGCTCACCAGCCCATCCACGGACTCGGCGTCGGAAAGGTTGGCTGAGGCGACGCTGACGCGCGTCTTGAGATCAGCCGCCATCTCATCAAGCACGGCCTGACGGGTGCCCGACAGGACCACATGAGCGCCCTGGGCGTGCAACGCCCTGGCGAGCGACGCCCCGATGCCGCCGGTGGCGCCGGTGACCAGGGCGGTCTTTCCCGAAAGATCGAACATTTCTGCGCCTCCAGCGGCGGTTGGAACTCAGAGGGACTTGGCGAAGGCTTCCAGGTCGGCCGGCGTGTTCAGCGGCGTCGCCTCGGCGTCCGGGGCGATGCGCTTGGCCATGCCCGAAAGGACCTTGCCGGCCCCGGCCTCGGCGAACCGGGTCACCCCGCCGGTCTCCACCAGCCAGGTGACGCTCTCGCGCCAGCGGACGCGGCCGGTGACCTGCTCGACCAGCAGTCGGCGGATCTCTTCGGGGTCATGCACGGGACGGGCCGTCACATTGGCCACCAGGGGCGCCCGGGGCGAAATGATGGTCGCCGAAGCCAGGGCTTCGGCCATCTCATCGGCAGCCGGCTGCATGAGCGGGCAATGGAAGGGCGCCGAGACATTCAGAGGGATGGCGCGGGCGCCCAGCTCCTTGGCCTTCTCAATGGCGCGGTCCACCGCGGCCTTGGCCCCGGAGATCACCACATTGCCCTGGTTGTTGTCGTTGGCCACGACGCAGACGCCGACCTCGGCGCCGGCCGCAGCGGCGGCCTCGGCTAGGGCCACGTCGGTCTTGGGGCCGATCAGGGAGGCCATGGCCCCCTCGCCCACGGGTACAGCCCGCTGCATGGCCTGGCCCCGCAGCTTCAGCAGGCGGGCGGTGTCCGCCAGGCTGATGGCGCCGGCTGCAGCCAGGGCGGAGTACTCTCCAAGACTATGACCCGCCACAAAGGCCGCGCGATCCACGCCGACGCCGAATTCCTTCTCCAGCACGCGGCTCACCGCGAGACTGACGGCCATCAGCGCCGGTTGAGCGTTCTCGGTCAGGGTGAGATCGGTCTCCGGCCCGTCGCGCATCAGGGCGAACAGCTTCTGCCCGAGCGCGTCGTCGACCTCCTG
>NZ_JAUYAW010000069.1 GCF_030693405.1 Phenylobacterium sp. | reverse complement strand
GCCTCCACGTCCTGGCCTACAATCTGAAGAGGATGATCCAGATCCTCGGCGCCAAACAACTGATCCGGGCCATCCAAGCCTGATCGCTAAACCGCGTGCTAAGGGTCAGAACTTACGGCACAGCGTTTTCACACGGCCTCGACCCATTGCGGACGTCGACTGTGGACTGCACAAACGCTCGGCCATGACGACCCTAACGCTCTATCGCCCTGTCGGGACTGCCGAAGCCGCGCTTATCGCTGAGGCGGATTGGACGCGATTCCCGCCGATGCCGAAGGGAGCGCAGTTCTATGCCTACTCCCAGCCACTCGGTGATCCTCGGAATTGGCCCGCTGAACTTGAGGACATGGAGATGCTCGAGGCCCTCGAAAACGGACAGGCCGAGGTCGTGCAGAGTTGGAAGGCTTGGGGCAATTCTCCTGATGAATTTATCGTAGTCTGGTTCGAAGTCGATGAACGCCTACAGCCCTCCCTTCATGGTCCTCTGGATGTAAGCGCCGTGAACCAAGCCTTGATCGGCCCGATTGAGGTCTGCGCGCGATACGGACCCATGGGCATCTGGAAACATCCGAATTTGCTGACCCCAAGCTGAAGTCCGCTTTCCACCCATCTCTGAAGTTCGGCGCGTCCGCTGATCGCCCGGCGCCGGCAAAGATGCCGTTGGGAGACATATGTCACTTGACGACATAGTTTTGGGCGCCCATATGATCCTATGCCGTCTGCGGAGCTGCTCTTTCACGCCAAGCGCGTCTACGACGACGGTGCGATCGTCGAGCTGAAAATCTGGCGGCTCGCACGTCCGGTCCCGGGATCGAGCCACACTCTCAAGTACTCGCTCTTCTATGGCGAGCTAGGCGCTCGGATCGTCGGTTACGACAACGAGCGTGGAAAGGGCGATCATCGGCACTACGGCGACCGTGAAGAGCCCTATGGGTTCACATCGGTGGACCAGTTGGTCGCGGATTTTGAGGCGGACGTGGCGAAGGTCAGAGGCGGCGCGATATGACGAAGGACGTGAAGATACAGGTCGGCGGAACCCTTCGGGACGATCTCGTCGCGTTCAAGGACGCCTGGAAGCGGGCCGAGGCCGGCGATGATCGCCAGGAACGGGTGATCGCCTTTGAGAGCTGGGAGGGTCTCGCCTCGGTGATGACGGGGGAGCGCTACCGGCTGCTGCGGCATCTGCATGCCCATCCGGAAAAGTCGGTCAACGCGCTGGCCCAGGCCCTTCAACGGCAATACCGCCGCGTCCATGAGGATGTGACGGTGCTGGAAAAGGCCGGGCTGGTGGAGCGGGCGGAGGGGCAGGTCCGCGCGACGGCCGACCGGCTGAGCGCGGTCGTCGTTCTCTGAGCGCCCGGCCCCCAAGCGGGTCTGGAACCCACCTGAGCGCCGGGCCGATCTCAGAGCGCCGTCAGATATACCGGCGCAGGGAGCGGGCCAGGTCGGAGCCGCCGGCGCGCTTCTTGGACTGGGCCGGCTGATAGGCCACCCGGGCGTGTTCGGTGCAGTAGGGGCCGTCGCTGCAGCGGCGGCCGCAGAAGGTGAAGCCGTCGCTGGAGGGATCGCCGATCGGCCACTTGCACATGTGGGCGCCCAGGGTCAGCACGGTGGCCGAACCCGGGGCCTCGTCCACATAGCGCACCGGAACCGGCGCCGGGGCGGCGGCCTCGGCCTCCACCGGTTCGGCGATGCGGCGCGGCGCCGACGGGGCCGCGGCGGCGGCCCGCTGGGGCCTAGGCGCCTTGAACACCGGACGGGCCGGCTTGGACGGAATGGCCCGCCCAGACAAGCCGAGGCGGTGGACCTTGCCAATCACCGCGTTGCGGGTGACGCCGCCCAGTTGTTTCGCGATCTGGCTGGCCGAAAGGCCGTCCTGCCAGAGCTTTTTGAGTGTATCGACTCGCTCGTCAGTCCAACCCATCAGAGCCTCCCAAAACGGCCGCCTGTCTCGGTGGCCACCCCGCGCGGCCGGCCGAAACAATATCTTGTGGGACCGGCCTTCGCCTGACCCCACGGACTACCAGATATCGTAAAGACTTCCTTAAAGGCCACAATAGGCGCCCCTGCTTCCATCCACAGGAACTACATATAGCGTCGGAAGGTCGCACACTTGCAGGCCGCCGAGTCTCGGCGCACATGTGGGCCATGAACGATATGTCGCCCGTCCGCGCCGCCGAAATCGCCACCGCCACACCCCCGGCGCCCCGGGCCTATCACGGCTTCAACTGGCCAGGCTTCCGCACCCTCTATCTGCGGGAGGTGAAGCGGTTCTGGAAGGTGGGGACCCAGACGCTCGGCGCGCCGGTGGTCACCTCGCTGCTCTACATGATGGTCTTTGTGGTCGCCGTCGGCGGGGCGCGCCCGGATGTGGGCGGGGTGGCCTTCGCCACCTTCATCGCGCCGGGCCTGATCATGATGACCATCCTGAACAACGCCTTCGCCAATTCCTCGTCCAGCCTGCTGCAGGCCAAGGTCAACGGCCTGGTAGGGGACTTCATGACCCCGCCACTGACCCCGCTGGAGCATGTGGCGGGCTTTGCGCTGGGCGCGGCGACCCGGGGTCTGCTGGTCGGCGCCGTGACCTGGATCGCCGTCCTGCCCTTCGCCAGCCTGCCCCTGACCCACCTGTGGGCGGTGCTCTATTTTGCGGGCGTGGCCTCGATGATCCTGGGCCTGCTGGGCATCATGGCCGGGCTGTGGGCCGAGAAGTTCGACCACATGGCCGCGGTGACCAACTTCGTCATCATGCCCATGACCTTCCTGTCGGGGACCTTCTATCTGGTCGAGCGCCTGCCCGAGCCGTTCCGCACGGCCAGCCACTTCAACCCCTTCTTCTATCTGATCGACGGCTTCCGCTATGGCTTCATCGGCCAGGCCGAGGGCTCCCTGCTGACGGGCGTCGGGATGACGGCGGGCATCGCGATTGCGTTCGCCTGTGTCTGCCTGTGGATGTTCGAGAGCGGCTACAAGCTGAAGACCTGAGGCTGGCGGCCGGGACACAGGCTCCGCCTCGTCTTGCCGCCACCCTGCGAAATCATTGACAGAGCGCGGTTCGCGCCGGAAAAGATCGAGCCTTCCAGTCCCCGTCGCCCAGCGTGCGGGGACGTTTCCTTTGGAGGCCTCCTCCCGTGACTGAAAAGACCGCGACGTCCGCCGCGACCGTTCCCAGCGACCACATCATGGGCGTGTACAACCGCGCCCCGCTGGCGTTCGAACGAGGCGAGGGCGCGCGACTTTTCACGGCGGACGGCGAGGCCTATCTGGACTGCATGGCCGGCATTGCGGTCAACGCGCTGGGCCACGCCCATCCGCGGCTGGTCCAGGCCCTGAAGGACCAGGCCGAAAAGCTCTGGCACGTCTCCAACATCTTCAAGATCCCGGGGCAGGAGGCGCTCGCCAGCCGGCTCTGCGCCGAGACCTTTGCGGATGTGGTGTTCTTCACCAATTCCGGGGCCGAGGCCGTGGAGTGCGCCATCAAGACGGCCCGGAAGTATCACTGGGCCCGGGGCAATCCGGAGCGGGTGGACATCATCGGCTTCGAGGGCTCGTTCCACGGCCGGACGGTGGCTGCGGTCAACGCTTCCGGCAACGCCTCCTATCTGGAGGGCTTTGGCCCGCCGCTGCCGGGCTTCGTCCACCTGCCGTATGGCGACCACGACGCCCTGCGCGCGGCCATCGGCCCGACCACGGCGGCGATCATCATCGAGCCGGTCCAGGGGGAGGGCGGCGCCCGCTCCCTGCCGGTGGCCTGCATGAAGGGCCTGCGCCAGCTGTGCGACGATGAGGGCATCCTGCTGATCTATGACGAGATCCAGTGTGGCCTTTCCCGCACCGGGCGCCTGTTCGCCCATGACTGGGCCGAGGGCGAGGGCAACCCCGACATCATGTGCGTGGCCAAGGCTCTGGGCGGCGGCTTCCCGGTGGGCGCGTGCCTGGCCACCATCGAGGCCGGATCGGCCATGAGCGTCGGCTCGCATGGCTCGACCTATGGCGGCAATCCCTTGGCCATGGCGGTCGGTCAGGCGGCCCTGGATGAGCTGGCCAAGCCCGAATTGCTGGCCCATGTCCGCGAGGTGGCCGGCTATTTCAACCAGCAGATCGCCGGCCTCAAGGACCGCTATCCCGACGTGGTGGCCGATGTGCGCGGCAAGGGCCTGCTGATCGGCGTCAAGCTGGTGACCCCCAACCGCGAGTTCATGCAGCACGCCCGCGACGAGCACCTGCTGATCGCCGGCGGCGGGGACAACTGCGTGCGCCTGCTGCCGCCGCTCAACCTCACCCTGGACGAGGCCCGCGAGGCGATCGAGCGGTTCGAAGCCGCCTGTGAGCGAGCCCGCGCCAAGGCCCAGGCGGCGGCCTGAGGATTTCACGCCCGGCCCCGACGCCGGGACTCATCAATCAAGGACCCCGCGCTCAGCACGCGTCATTTCCAATTTCCGGCGCAGGCGCGGGGTCGATGGGATTTTCCCCCGATGACCTCTTCTCCGAGACATTTTCTCGACCTCTGGCGGATGGAGTCCGCCGATCTGCGCGCCATCCTTGATGACGCCAAGGCCCGCAAGGCCGCCCGGGCCGGCTGGCCCCAGGGCCGGGTGGACGCCGACGCCCCCGGGCGCGAGCGCGTGCTGGCCATGATCTTCGAGAAGCACTCCACCCGCACCCGCTTCTCGTTTGACGCAGCCATGCGCCAGCTGGGCGGGGACGTGATCATCTCCACCTCGGCCGACATGCAGCTGGGCCGCGGCGAGCCCATCGAGGACACCGCCAAGGTGCTCTCGCGGATGGTCGACGCGATCATGATCCGCGCCAACACCCACGAGGACGTGGAGCGTCTGGCGCTCGCCTCCTCCGTGCCGGTGATCAACGGCCTGACCGACAAGAGCCACCCCTGCCAGATCCTGGCCGACCTGCTGACCTTCGAGGAGCATCTGGGGCCGGTGAGGGGCCGCACGCTGGCCTGGGTCGGCGATGGCAACAATGTGTGCTCAAGCTTCATCCATGCGGCGGGCAAGTTCGGCTTCAAGCTGAACATCGCCTGCCCGACCATCTATCACCCCGACCTGACCGATCTGGCCCGCGCTGCCGAGATGCAGGGGCAGGTGACGATGACCGAAGATCCCCGGGCGGCCGTGCGCGGCGCCGACTGCGTGATCACCGACACCTGGGTCTCGATGGGCGACACCGACCATGACGCGCGCCTGGCGGCCTTCGAGCCCTATCAGGTGGACGACGAGCTGATGGATCTGGCGGCCAAGGACGGGATCTTCCTCCACTGCCTGCCCGCCCACCGCGGCGAGGAAGTCACCGATGCGGTGATGGATGGCCCGCGCTCGAAGATCTGGGATGAGGCGGAAAACCGCATCCATGCCCAGAAGTCGATCCTGGCCTGGTGCTTCGGGGCGATCTGAGGCCGCCACAGCCGGGCTCGCAATCGGGGCGCGAGGCGCCTATATGGCCTCGCCATGTCCCAGAACACGCTCCCCATCCCCGATGACGTTGTCGGCCCGTTCCAGATCGAGGACGCCGCGGTCCGCGGCCGCCTCGTACGCATGGGTCCGGCCATCGACGAGATCCTGGCCGCCCACGCCTATCCGGAAGCCGTCGCCAACCTGCTGGGCGAGACCTGCGCGCTGGCGGCCCTGGTGGGCTCCGCGCTCAAGTTCGAGGGCCGGCTGATCGTCCAGGCCCAAGGCGAAGGCCCGGTGCGCTATGTGGTCGCCGACTACGACACCTCAGGCCACCTGCGCGGCTATTGCCGGTTTGATCCCGACGCGGTGGCTGAAGCCTCACAGGGGTTCGTGCGTCCCGGCGCCAAGACGCTGCTGGGCGGCGGGGTCTTCATCATGACCGTCGACCAGGGCCCGGACATGGACCGCTATCAGGGCGTCACCGCCATCGAGGGCGAGACCCTGGCGCTCTGCGCCGAACAGTATTTCGCCCAGTCCGAACAGACCCCCACCCGGGTGCGACTGGCGGTGGGTCGGGCCGATGTGGGCGATGGCCTGCGCTGGCGGGCCGGCGGCATGCTGATCCAGAACGTGGCCGAGGATCAGGCCCGCGGCTCCACGGAAGAAGCCTGGACCCGCAGCCAGGCCTTCTTCGAGACCATCGGCGAGGACGAGCTGCTCGACCCGACCATTTCGGGCCAGACCCTGCTGTTTCGCCTGTTCCACGAGGACGGGGTGCGGGTGTTCGAGGACCAGGCGCTCAGCGCCGTCTGCCGGTGTTCGGAAGACCGCATCCGAGGGGTCCTGGCCTCGTTCGAGGCTGAGGAGCGCGCCGACATGGTCGAGCCGGACGGGCGCATCCATGTCACCTGCGAGTACTGCGCCAAGACCTATCGGCTGGAGCCGGAGAGCCTGACCAGCGGCTAGAGCGCGTTCCGATAAGTGGGAACCGGTTATCGGACCGAAACGCGCTCAGGCTCTAGGACCGGTCAGGCCTGGTCGAGCGCCCGCTCGACGTCGCGCTGCAGGTCGCGGTCGTTCTCCAGGCCGACGCTCATCCGCACCCAGCCCTCAGTGAGTCCAATGGACTCCCGCTCGGCCGCCGGCATGGAGCGGTGGGTGGTGGTGCAGGGATGGGTGGCCATGGACTTGGCGTCGCCGAGATTGTTGGAGATGTCGACGATCTCCAGGGCGTCCAGGAACCGCCAGGCGGCCTCGCGGCTGCCGAGATCGAAGGCCAGCACATTGCCGCCGCCGGTCATCTGGTTGGCGATGATGGACGCCTGCGGGTGGTCGGGCCGGCCGCAATAGACGGTCTGGCGCACCTTTGAGTGGGCGGCCACGGCGTCCGCCACGTGGGCGGCGTTATCGCTCTGGCGGCGCACCCGCAGGTCCAGGGTCTCCAGGCCCTTGAGCAGCACCCAGGCGTTGAAGGGCGAGAGCGCAGGCCCCGTATGGCGCAGGATGTCCTTGTAGGACTCCAGCATCACCTCTTCGCCGCCGAGGATCGCCCCGCCCAGGACGCGGCCCTGGCCGTCGATATGTTTGGTGGCCGAATAGACGACGATGTCGGCGCCCAGCGCCAGGGGCTTCTGGAAGATCGGGGTGGCGAAGACATTGTCCACCACCAGCCTGGCGCCGCAGGCCCGGGCGATCTCGGCCACCGCGCCAATAGGCGTCACCTCCAGCAGCGGATTGGCCGGGCTCTCCACCAGGAAGCACTTTGTGTTGTCGCGCACCGCGGCCTTCCAGGCCTCGGGATCGACGGCGTCCACATAGGTCACCTCGACGCCAAAGCGCGGCATCCATTCCGACAGGATCCAGCGGCAGGAGCCGAACAGGGCGCGGCCGGCCACGATGTGATCGCCGGCCCGCACGAGACCCGTCAGGGCCACATGCACCGCCGACATGCCCGACGCGGTAGCGCGGCAGAGATCGGCGCCCTCCAGCAGGGCCAGCCGGTCCTCGAACATCTGCGTCGTGGGGTTGCCGAAGCGCTGATAGATGAAGCCCGGCGCGTCGCCGGCGAACCGGGCGTCGGCGGCGGCTGCGCTGTCATAGGCGAAGCTCTGGGTGAGGAAGAGCGCCTCGGAAATCTCGCCATAGGCGGTGCGGGCCATACCGCCCCGGACCAGCTTGGTCTCCAGGTTCCAGTCGCGCGGATCTTCGGCCATGGGGGCTCCTCCCGGCAGGCAAGCTCGGAGTGCGCATCAACCGCCTCAGGGCTTGTCGGTCAAGGGCCGCGGCTGCAGGGCGCAGGGGTCAGACGGCGTCTTGTCAGACTCGGGGCCAGCGGCGAGTGTCCCTGCGATGACAGACGCCAAGCTCCCGCCCGGAATCCTGCCCTGCCAGGCCATTGACGCCCTGATCGCCCAGGGCGCGATCACCAGCGCCAGTCCCTTCGACGCCGACCAGGTGCAGCCGGCCAGTCTCGACCTGCGCCTGGGCGTGCGGGCCTGGCGGGTGCGGGCCTCCTTCCTGCCCGGCCTCGGCCGCAAGGTGGTCCAGCGGCTCGAAGACGTGGCCATGCATGAGCTCGACCTCTCCAAGGGCGCGGTGCTGGAAAAGGGCTGCGTCTATATCGCCGAACTTCAGGAGGCGCTGGCCCTGCCGCCGGGCGTGGCGGCGCGGGCCAATCCCAAGAGTTCGACGGGCCGGGTGGACGTCTTTGTCCGCCTGCTCACCGACCACGGCGCGGCCTTCGACGATGTGGCTGACGGCTATAACGGCCCGATCTATATGGAGATCGCGCCGCAGACCTTCTCGATCCTGGTGCGCACCGGCACGCGGCTGAACCAGCTGCGCCTCAAGCGCGGCGAGCCGCCCAAGCTTGACCTGCGCAGCGTCGGCGTTGACCTGACTGAAGGGGTGGCGGGATTCCGCGCGCGGCGCCACGCCGGCGTGATCGACATGGACAAGGAGGACGGCCACGATCCGCGGGACTTCTGGGAGCCCCTGGTCCCGCGCCATGGGGAACTCCTGCTCGATCCCGGCGAATTCTATATCCTGGCCTCGAAGGAGGCCGTGGAGATCCCGGTGCTGCAGGCCGCCGAAATGACCCCAATTGACCCCTCAGTGGGGGAGTTTCGGGTGCATTATGCGGGGTTTTTCGACCCAGGTTTCGGCACCGAGGAGGCCGGCGGCCAGGGCTCGCGGGGCGTGCTGGAGGTGCGCAGCCACGAGACCCCCTTCCTGCTGGAGGACGGTCAGACGGTCGCCCGCCTGGTCTATGAGCCGCTCACCGAAAAGCCCTCGCGCCTCTATGGCGAGGGCGGCTCCCACTACCAGCGCCAGGGGCTGAAGCTGTCGAAACACTTCCGCCCCTGGGGCTGATCGGGACGCGCTCTAGCCCATCTTGAAGACGCAGAGCTTGTTGCCGTCCAGGTCGCGGAAATAGGCGCCGTAGAAGTTCGGGATGCGGATGCCCGGCGCGCCCTCGTCGGCGGCCCCGGTCTTCAGGGCGAGCGCGTGGATCTCGTCCACCAGTTCGCGGGACGGGGCGGCCAGGGCCACCATGGTCCCGTTGCCTGGGCTGGGCGTCTCGCCGTCATAGGGCAGGCAGACGCTGAGCATGGGGCCGGCCCCGTTGGAGAAGCCCTGCATCCGGTCGCTGCCAAACGCCGGCTTGGCGCCCAGGGGGGCGAGCACGGTCCCGTAGAAGCCCTTGGCGCGCTCCAGGTCACTGACGCCCAGTGTGACATAGCCGATCATGATCTTGGTCCTCCCCGAATGGTTAGGACAACCCTAGCCAAGGTGACGGTCGGGGAAGCAAGAGGAAGTCGCGTCGGGTGGGACGGCAAGACCTGCGCTCCCAGTTGACACAGCCCCCCTGCGCCCCCGATAGGAAGACCTGCGCGGCCGTAGTTCAGAGGTAGAACGTCAGCTTCCCAAGCTGAATGTCGGGGGTTCGATTCCCCCCGGCCGCTCCAGTTTTCCGCGGTATGACAGATCAGAGGGCGCGGCCGGACCGGCGCGCAGCCTTTGCCGTCAGGCCTCGAATCCTGGTCCAATCGCCATTCATTCAGGACGGACCCAGGCGATCATGGCCGGACGCGCGACATCGCTGCCCGAAGGCGGCGTCCGGGAGGCCAGCGTCCGCGAGGCCCTGGCGATCATCGAGCAGGACGGGCTCGAGAAGCTGTCCCTGCGGGATGTGGCCCGCCGCCTCGGCGTTTCGCATCAGGCGCCATACAAGTATTTCCCCACCCGCGATCATCTGCTGGCCGAGGTGATCGGCCGCTGTTTCGACGACTTTGGCGACCAGCTGGAGGCCGCCGCGACCGGCGAAGCCGACCTGGAGACCGCGCTCATGGCCATGGGCGCGCGCTACCTGGATTATGCGGCGAAACGGCCCTCGGCCTACCGGCTGATGTTCGCCTTTCCCTTGCCCAGCGGCGAGACCCATCCGGAGATGGCCGCCAGGGCCAGCAAGGCCTTCCACGCCCTGCGCGGGGCGGTCCTTCGCCTGCATCTCCACCATGGGCGACCTGATCCGGACGCCCTGGCCGACCAGGACGCCCTGCACCTTTGGGCGACCATGCATGGTCTGGCGACCATTCTACAGCATGACTCGATCAGGGTTCTGGGCATTGATCCGGCGGTGATCGCCGCCGCCCCCCTGCACGCCTTCATCAGTCTCAGCGCCGCGCTTACGCCCGAACGCTGCGACCCGAGCGAAGAGACCGTGGCGGCGTTCGGACCCGGCGCCTTCGGCGGTTGAGATCCAGCTCCCCAGAATGGGGACGTCGCGGCGTCCGCGTGGTTGACGCTGTCATCTCAATGGTTAATGGCTAGCCGGCCGTCCGCCGAAGCTTGACCATGGCGCTCGAGCGGACCCCTCCCCCGGGTAGACTTCACGGTTGATGAGATGACTGTTGTCGAGCTTGCCGCCTATCGCCGGCTGATGGGCTCTGTCCGGCTGGACGAGCTCGCCCCTACGGTGGCCGAGATCCTGGACACCCTGATGGCCTGCGGCGGCGCCCTGCATCGGACCGATGTGGCCAGACGGATCGCCGAGCGGCGCGGGGTGCGGGCCAAGCCTGCCCGTCAGGCGCTGGAGGCTGAACTGTTCGAGGCCTTTGACCGCTATCTGGTCTTCGCCGCTGCGCGCCCGCAAGCCCCCTTGATGCATCTGCCCTTCGGTCCCGGCAGCTACCGCTGGGCCCTCACTGAGGCGGGACGCCAGTTGATCGGCCCCGCGGAGACGCCGGCGAGCCGCAGCGCCGCCGGCTAGGCCGCCCACCGCATGGCGCTGGCATAGGGTCTGCGGCGATGGGCAGGCCCGCAATGACCTGACGGGTCGTCAGCGGGTCAGGACGGGTCGGCCGCCGCTGCATCGGAGGCGGGCTGCGGCGTCAGGATCATGGTCTGTCCCTCCACCCGCCAGCTGGCCAGCCGCACCAGGACGTTCATGCCCAGGATGTCCACGGGACCGAGGTTGGGGGAGATGGCGACCTTCAGGTCGGTGGCGGTCAGGCCGCCCAGGCGGAAGTCCTCCACCGAGGCCGGCTGGGCCTGGACGACGCCATTGGCGGTGCGGGCGAAGATGGGGGCCAGGCCTGGGGTGGGGGTCAGGCCCGCCCGCTCAGCGGTCTCCACCGACAGGGTGGTGAGCGTCGCCCCGCTGTCCACCAGCATCCGGGTCTCCACGCCATTGAGGGTGACCTGAGCCCAGAAATGGCCGTCCGGCGACATGCGCAGGCGCACCTCCTCGCCGGTCACCTCCTGGCTGTCGGCGCCCACCCGGTCGAGCAGCGGCGCCAGCCACGGCTGATAGGGCGCCTGCTGCAGCAGGAAGAAGACGCAGATGGCCAGGACGGCGAAGGACAGGACCGCGTGCAGGGCCTGGCCCACATAGGGCAGCCGCGGCAGCAGGGTCAGGAGCAGGGCCGCGGCCATGGCGTAGACCGCTAGCTGCTGCCAGTAGGGGAGGGCGTCGAACATAGGCGGGGGATGATAGGGCACGTCCCGACCGACGGGAAACGCTGGCGCGGGGACGTGGCCTAAACCTTTGCGTCAGGGGTTCACTCGGGCAGGGCGTAGACCTTCAGATAGTCACCCGGCGTGGTTTCGAAACGGGCGTGGCCGGTGGCCGTGATGGCGACGTACTGGCGGCCCTGATGCTCGTAGGTCATGGGGCCGGCCTGGGGACCGGCGGGCAGGCGGGCCTGCCAGACCAGCTTGCCGGTTTCGGTCTCGAAGGCCCGCAGGAAGTCGTCCTGGGCCGCGCCGATAAAGGTCAGGCCGCCCGCAGTGACCAGGGGGCCGCCGAGATTGGGGGTGCCGGTGGCGATCTTCAGGAAGGTGGGCAGGCCAAGGGGACCGACGTCGAACCCGGTGCCCAGCGGCTTGGACCAGACGAGCTCGCCCGTATCGATGTTGGTCGCCGAGATATAACCCCAGGGCGGGGCGATACAGGGGACCTTGAGCGCCGACCACCAGATCGGCCGGGTCACGCCATAGGGCGTGCCCTGATGGGGGGCGACCGCCTGATCTGGCCGCGCGCCGCCGGACCCGACGGCCTTGTCTTCCACCTGGTCGCGAGGGTGCAGGATGACCAGATTGGGCAGGCGCGAGTTGTTGGCGATGATCAGCCGGCGCTCCGGGTCAAATCCGAGGCCGCCCCAGTTCAGGCCGCCGACCGTGCCGGGGAACAGCAGCATGCCGGCCTTGTCGGTGGTCGGCGGGGTGAACATCCCCTCATAGCGATGCCGGTGGAAGCTGATGCGGCACAGCGCCCCGTCGATGGGGGTCAGGCCGAAGGCGTGGCGGGGGTCGATATGTTCGGGCTCGGGGCCGGGGACGCCGCCGACATTGGGGAAGAACACCGATTGAGGCTGGGTGGGCGACACCCAGTCGCCGGGCGCGGCGCCCTGCGGGGCCGGACGCTGCTCCACCGGGCGGAGCGGCGCGCCGGAGGCCGCGTCCAGCAGGAACAAGTTGCCGGTCTTGCTGGCCTGCATGATGGCCTGGCGCGGGGCGCCGTCGATCGTCACGTCCACCAGCATGGGCTGGGCGCCCAGATCATAGTCCCAGAGGTCGTGGGTCACCGTGGTGTAGACCCAGCGGGTGGCGCCGGTCGCCAGGTCGACGGCGACGACGGCGTCGGTGAAGCGGTCCTCCTCGGGCGTGCGGTTGCCGCCCCACTGGTCGGCCGCGGCGTTGCCGGTGGCCAGGAAGGCCAGGCCCAGGGACTCGTCGGCGGAGATGATGTTCCACACATTGGGGGTGCCGCGGGGATAGATCTCGCCGGGCGCCAGGGCGGCCTGGGCGTCGGGCCGCAGGGCGTCCCAGGCCCAGCGCAGCTCCCCGGTGCGGGCGTCATAGGCGCGCACCACGCCGGACGGGGCGTCCCGCCGCTGGTTGTCGCTGACCTGCTGGCCGAGGATCAGCAGGCCCCCGACCACGGTGGCCCCAGAAGTGTTGGAGGCAAAGCCGGTCTCGCGCAGGCCCATGCCCTCGGTCATGTCGACGACGCCAGCCTCGCCGAATTCCTGGCAGGGGAAGCCGCCTACGGCGTCGAGGGCGATGAGCCGGCCATCGGCGGTGGCGACGAAGACCCGGCGGTGGCACTGGCTGCCGCCCCGGGGGACGGGGCCGATGGCGCCGGGAACGGCGGGCATGGCGGAGATCGCCTCGGGGCGACCGGCCGGGGCGCCGTCATCGAAATAGCCCACCGCACGGCAGGCGGCGGTGAACAGGGACTCCATGGTCTTGGCGGGAACCTTGGGGTCATGGCTCCAGCGCACCTCGCCGGTGCCGGGATCGAGGGCGAACACCTGGCTGGTCGGGGTGCAGGTGTAGAGGAAGTCCTCGACCTTGATCGGCGTGTTCTGGGACGAATAGAAGACGCGCCCCGCCTCGGGATTGAGGTCGCCGCTGCGGAAGGTCCAGGCCTCCTGCAGATCGCCGACATTGGCGGTGGTGATCTGGTTGAGGCTGGAATAGCGCCGCCCGCCCAGGGCGCCGCCATAGGCGGTCCAGTCGGCGCCGGCCTCATTGGCAGACGTGGGCGCTGCCGGACCTGCGGCGCCGGTCGGCGGCTCGGTCCGCTCCCAGCTGACGAAGACCAGGGCGGCGAGGGCTACGACGCCTCCGGCCACGCCGGCGAGCGCCGCGCGGCGCGGGGTCGAGCGGGGCGGGCTGCGCCACAGCAGATAGGCTAGGGCCACAGCGGCCAGGAGGCCGGTGAGCACGCCGATGCGTCCGGCGAGGTCGATGCCCCAGGCGGGCAGCCAGCCCTTGCCAGCGATCTCGATCAGCGACCAGACCAGGGTGAGCAGGAAGGCTGCAGCGAACAGGCCAAGCGCCAGCCGGTCGCGGCGGCGCCAAGTGAAGACGGCGCCGGCCGCCAGCAGGGCGCCGGCGGCCAAGTAGTAGAACGACCCGCCCAGGGTGATCAGCCAGACCCCCAGGCCGGCCATCACCAGACCAAGGGCGCCGGTCAGGCTCGCCAGGGCGAGATAGAGCCAGCGCCAGCCGCGGCGTTCGGCGCGTCCATGTTCCGCAACCTCGTTGGCCATGACCCGGTCTCCCTCCAGCTTCGCAAGCTAGAGCGTCCGAAGACCCGAAGGCGTTTCATGCTGGTGCGAAAAAGTTCCCGCACCCGTGCGCAGAGCGAGGCGTTCCGGCGCGCGGTTAGTCGCCGAACCCGACGAAGGTGGCGGCCTCGGCCACGGACTTGCGCTCCGAGACCACGGCGTTGGCGGGGAAGGTCTCGTCGGGCCAGCCCAGCGCAATGCTCTTCATGATCACCTGATCATCGGCGATGCCAGCGTGTTCGCGGACCACCGGCGACTGCATGATGCCCTGGCTGTTGATCACCGCCCCCAGGCCCCGGGACCAGGCGGCGTTGACCAGCGCCGTAGTCACCGCCCCGCAGTCGAAGGGCGTGTCGTCGCTGCCGTCCAGGACCCGGTCATAGGTAACGATAATGCACACCGGCGCGTCGAACTGGCGGAAGCCGCGCAGCACCCAGTCCTGGCGCATCTCCTTGTCTTCGCGGGCGATGCCCATGGCGGCGAACAGCTGCTTGGCCACGCCCACCTGGCGGTCGCGATGCTGGCCCTCGAAGGCCTGGCCGGTGCGGAACTCCCGCGACTGCGGCACCCCGGCCACCATGCGCTCGGTATTGCCCGCCCGAATGCGGTCCAGGGGCTCGCCGGTGATGACGTAGAAATTCCAAGGCTGGGTGTTCATGGAGGACGGCGCGCGCATGGCCAGGGTCAGGATCTCCTCGATCAGTTCCCTCGGCACCGGGTCGGGCTTGTACCCGCGGATGCTGCGGCGACCGAGGATGACGTCATCAAACTGCATGAAGGGGACCCTTGAGATTCTGGCGCGGTTCCAAGGGATGAAGACCTGTCAGTTTTCGGCCGCCAAGCCAATCTGTGCCGTAGCGTCAAAGGCAAGCGGCCTCACGCTTCGCCCCACATGCGCAGCAGGGCGGCGATGGTCTTGTCGAGCCGCAGGGCCGCCTCGCCGGGGGGCAGGGTCTCGCGCACCTGCTCCAGGTCGTAGAGCGCCTCGCGCTGGTCGGGATTGCGGATCAGGCTCTGCACCCAGCCGACGCAGGCCAGCCGCTCGCCCGCCGTCACAGGCGCCACCCGGTGCAGACGGCCGGTGGGATAGAGGATGGCCGCGCCGGCCGGAGGGCGGAAGGCCCGCTCGCCGGCCAGGTCCTCGACCACCAGGGCGCCGCCCTCATAGGTCTCGGGATCAGAGAGAAAGAGCGTGAAACTGAGGTCGGTGCGCAGGGGCCAGCCATGCTCGTCGCTCATGCCCGCGTTGTCGGCGTGCAGACCGTAGTGCTGGCCCTGGCCATAGCGGGAGAAGATCAGGTTCGACCAGCGGACCGTCCTGGCCAGCCGACGCATGATGGGGTGGGCCTCCAGGGCCAGGCGCACCTGACGGGCCTGGGCGATGACGGTGGGGTCATCGCCGCGGGCCTGCTGGTTGTCCTTCACCGGGGCCGCGGCCGCCCCGGCGGTCGCCCGCCCGTCGCGGAAGGGCGCGCCGGCCAGGGCCTCCCGGATCTGACGGACCAGGTCGGGGGACAGGACGTCGGGCAACAGGATCACGGGCGCAGCTCCTTTGGCCAGGTCAGCAGTCCTATCTGGCGCCCCGCGATCAAGCCGCAAGAGGGGGCTTGCCGGGCCGAGACCTGGCCCCCATCTTGGGATCGCGAACCGGGCCCCTCTGGTGACGCCGACCCTGGTCGGCGCACGATGTCGGACGCATCACGTCGCCACGTGAGGTCGAAGGGTCCGTCAACGCCATCGGCCTCCGTTGTTCAGAAGGAAGCCTCCATGCCCCTGCTCCTATGCCCCAATGACAACAGCGCCATGCAGACGGTGGACCGCGCCGGCGTCCAGTTTGACATGTGCCCCACCTGCCGCGGCGTCTGGCTGGACCGGGGCGAGCTGGAAAAGCTGATGGAATCCGCCGCCCAGACTGCTGCGCCGCCGCCGCCCTCGCCCGGTGCGGCCTCCTATGGCGGCCCGCCCCCGCACCAGCCCCCGCCGCAGCCCTGGGCCGGCGGCTATGGGGAGCGGGGCGAGCGCGGCGAATATGGCGAGCGCGGGGAACGCGGAGAGTACGGCTACGGCCCCCGCTACAAGAAGCGCCCCTCCATCTTCGACATCTTCGACTGAGGCGGCCGGGCGCCTCAGTCCACCGCCTTGAGGACGGTCTCGATGGCAGAAAGCCGGGTCTTGATCTCGGCCAGGCCGTTGAGGAGGTCCTGCTGCGAGGCGCCGGTCCTCTGGGCGGCGCGGGCCTCCATCACGGCGGCGCCATAGCGCATGGCGAAGACCAGCAGGATGGTCGCCATCGGCATGGCCAGGGCGAGGAGGAAGATATTCTCGTGCATGTCAGTCCCTATTTCTCGGATTTTTCAGACAGGGTCGGCGCCAGCCTGGCGACGATTTCAGGGGTCAGCTCCAGATGGAACGGACAAACTTCAAAGTATTTCAGCGCCTTGCCGTCAGCCGACAGCTCAAGCTGGCTGCGGACAAGGCCGGCCTCCTCCAGCTTGCTCAGGTGCAGATGAAGCAGGGGCCGGCTGATGCCGATCTCGCGGGCCAACCGGCTGACATAGTTGCGCCCCCCCTCGCTCAGGACCGCAAGGACGCGCAGGCGGTGGGGATTGCTGAGCGCGGCGAGGGTCAGCGCCAGTTCGTCTCCAGTGGTCAAATTGGATGCCCGCCTTTCATGTGTAAGTTATTTCTTACGCATGAAAGGAAGTCAAGCGATCACGCGCGCCCTCCCGCGAAGCGGCGCCTGCGCCCGGCTCTGATTGCGCCGCTCTGCGCCCTGGCCCTGGCCGCCTGTGGGGAGGCTGATCTTGGACAGGTGAGCCGAAACGCCGCCTGGGCGGCGGTGGAGGCGGCCAATCCGGAACTCAGCCAGGGGCTGCGGGCCGCCCAGACCCTGCGGCAGGCCGCCGCCACCTGCGGCTGGGCAGATGTGGACGCCGCAGCGCTGGCCCGGATCGGCGTCGCCGGCATCGAGGAGCCCATGCTGCGCGCCGCCGCCGAGAGCGTGGTCGAAGACCTGCTCAGCGCGCCGGCGGCCCCGTCGGCCACGGCGAACATCTCCGATTGCTCGCCGGAGACCCGGCGCGCCCTGGAGGCCCAGATCGCCGCCATGGCCGGTGGCGACGGGGAAGGGGAGGCCGAGGGCGGCTGAGGACGCGCTTGACTCCGTACCATGGTCCCTAGGGCAAGAAGGCGGTCGATGGCTGAAGCTCAAAGGAGTCCGCCCCGATGATCGACCGCGAACGACGCCGGCTGTTGCGAGCCATGGGCGGGGGCGCTAGCCTTCTGGCCCTGCAGGGGCTCATGCCGGCCTGGGCGCAGTCGGGAACCCATGGGCTGCGCGCCGCTCCTCAGACGCTGAGCGGTCCGGACATCAAGCTTCGGGTCGGCCACTCGCCCTTCACCGTCGGCGGGCGCACCGGCCATGCGATCACCGTCAATGGGACCGTGCCCGCCCCGCTCATCCGCCTGCGCGAAGGCCAGACCGCGCGGCTGTCAGTGACCAACACCCTGGATGAGGACACCTCGATCCACTGGCACGGTCTGCTGCTGCCCTTCCAGATGGACGGGGTGCCCGGGATCAGCTTCCCCGGCATCGCGCCGGGCGAGACCTTCCAGTACGAATTCCCGGTCATCCAGTCGGGGACCTTCTGGTACCATTCGCACTCCAATCTGCAGGAGGCGATGGGTCATTACGGGCCTTTGGTCATCGATCCGGCCGAGGCCGACCCGGTGGTCTATGACCGCGAGCATGTGCTGGTCCTGGCCGACTGGAGCTTCCTCCATCCCCACGAGATCCTCGACCGGCTGAAGAAGAGCCCCGGCTATTTCAACCGGTCGCGCACCACCCTGTCGGGCCTGATCTCCGGCGAGGACGGGATGAGCCTGGAGGAACGGCGCATGTGGGGGGCCATGCGGATGGACCCCCGGGACATCGCCGACGTCAACGGGACCACCTACACCTATCTGGTCAACGGCCATGGGCCGGCGGAGAACTGGACCGGCCTGTTTTCGCCCGGCGAGCGGGTGCGGCTGAGGATCATCAACGCCTCGGCCATGTCGATCTTCAATGTCCGGATTCCAGGCCTGGCCATGAGCGTGGTCAACGCTGACGGCGAGAACGTCCGGCCGGTGGAGGTTGACGAGTTCCAGATCGCGGTGGCCGAGACCTATGACGTCATCGTCCGGCCCACCGAGGATCAGGCCTACACCCTGGTAGCCGAGGCGGTAGACCGGTCGGGCCTGGCGCGGGCGACGCTCGCGCCGCGCCTGGGCATGACCGCGGCCGTCCCGCCCCTGCGCAAGGTTCCGACGCTCACCATGCGCGACATGGGAATGGGGGGCATGGGCGCCATGGACGGCATGGACCACGCGGCCATGGGCCATGGCGCGCCCGCGGCGATGGATCACGGGGGCATGGACCACGGCAGCATGGACCATGGGGGCCACGCCATGCGCGATCCCGATAACGCCCCGGCCGCCATGGCCGTGGGCGTCGGGGTGGACATGATCTCGCCTGACCCGGCCAACCGGCTGGGCGAGCGGCCCATGGGGCTGGAGGACGTCCCCCACCGGGTGCTGGTCTATACCGACCTTGTGGCGCTCAAGCCCAACAAGGACCAGCGGGCGCCGTCCCGGGCCCTGGAGATACACCTGACCGGAAACATGGAACGGTTCATGTGGGGCTTCGACGGCCGGAAGTTCTCCGAGATCGTCGAGCCCATAGCCTTCGCCCGCAACGAGCGGGTGCGGGTGACCCTGGTCAACGACACCATGATGGCCCACCCCATCCACCTGCATGGCCACTTCTTCGAGCTGGTGACCGGCGGTCCGGCGGGACATCAGCCCCTGAAGCACACGGTCAATGTGGCGCCAGGCTCCAAGGTGACGTTTGACCTGACCGCCGATGCGCCCGGCGACTGGGCCTTCCACTGCCACATGCTGATGCACATGCATGCGGGCATGTTCAATGTGGTCACCGTGCGGCCCCTGGACGGAGCGCCCGCATGAAGGCCTTGCTCATCGCCCTGATCCCCCTGGCGCTGAGCGCCGGCGGGGCCCACGCCCAGGAACACGTCCACGGGGCGGCGCAAGCTGATCCCCATGCGGGCCACACCATGGGAACTTCGGCCAGCGGGCCGCCCGACGTACCCACCAGCGCCGATGATCCGGGACGGCCGCGGCGTCCGCCGCCGCCTCGGGCCGCGCGCTCTGGTCCCGCCCACGCCGCCGACGCCCTGTGGGGCGAGGCTGTGATGGCCCGCGCCCGGGAGGGTCTGCTGCGGGAGAATGGCGACGTGCGCGCCACCGCGGTGATCATCGACCGGCTGGAGGTGCGGATCGAGGACGGCGAGGCCGCCGGCCTGTGGGACGTGGCCGGTTGGACCGGCGGCGACATCAACCGCTTCTGGTGGAAGTCCGAAGGCGAGGTCTCCCCGGACGGCGAGATCGAGGGCGAGGTCCAGGCCCTCTACAGCCGGGCGGTCACGCCCTTCTGGGACGTGCAGGCCGGCGTCCGGCAGGATTTCCGCGAGGATGGCGAGGACCCGACGCACCTGGTGCTCGGAGTCCAGGGCCTCGCGCCCCACTGGTGGGAGGTTGACGCTGCGGCTTTTCTATCGAGCCAGGGCGACCTGACCGCGCGGGTGGAGGCCGAGTACGACCAGCGGATCACCCAGCGCCTGATCCTGCAGCCGCGGATCGAGGTGGAGGCCGCGGCCGCCGACATCCCTGAGCTTGGCCTCGGCGCCGGCCTGACCCATGTGGAGGCGGGCCTGCGCCTGCGCTACGAGAGCGCCAAGGAATTCGCCCCCTATGTGGGCATCGACTGGAGCCGCGACCTGGGGGGGACGGCCAGCCGTACCCGCGCCGGGGGCGGAGAGACGGAACACACCGCCATCGTCATCGGCCTGCGGGCCTGGTTCTGAAGGAGCCCTTGAACATGCGACCCCTGATGTCGATCCTCGCGCCTGCCCTGGCTCTGGCGCTCACCTCCGCCCCGGCCCCGGCCCTGGCCCAGGACCCTCACGCCGGCCATGGGGCGATGGCCGCTGCGCCCGCCAAGCCCGGCGATCATGCCGCCCACGGGGTGGTCACCAGCCCAGCTGAGGGCGAGATGACCCACGGGACGCCTGACTGGTTCACCGCTGTGTTCGAGCACCCCATGACGCTGACGGCGGTCACTGTGGCCGGCGAAGGCAAGCCTGCCCAGGCCGTGCCGGTGGCCGCGGCCGCGGCCACCACCGAGGTCTCCGCCGACCTGCCTGACCTGACGCCCGGCCGCTACGTCCTGACCTGGACGGCCAAGGGCGCCGACGGCCACGAGATGACCGGGACTGTGCGGTTCATGGTCCACTAGAGGCGGACTCTTAAGCCGCCTCCCCCTGGAAGGCGGCGATGATCGGGCAGGGGCCCTGGTCGGTTGAGGCGCAGGCGCCGGCGAGGCGCCGCAGGGCCGCGCGGGCCTCGACCAGGTCGGCGATGGCCTGGTCCAGGGCCGCCAGCCGTTCGGTGGCCAGTTCATGGGCCCGGGCCCGGTCCTCGCCGGCGTCCAGGGACAGCAGCTCCTTGATCTGCTCCAGGGTGAAGCCCGCCGTCTGGGCTGAGCGGATGAAGCGCAGGCGGCGGACATCCTCCTCCCCATAGCGGCGCACGCCGGTTCCGACCCCATCCCTGGACCAACGCTCTGGCGTCGGCATCAGGCCGCGGCGCTGGTAGAAGCGCACGGTCTCCACGCCCACGCCGCCCTCGCGGGCCAGGATGGCGATGGTTCGAGATTTCATGATTGACTCCGTACTGACGTACGGAACCTAGGGTCGGCCTCAAGGATTACAAGTCCAAGGAGCCCCCGTGACCTCACCCCAGAAGACCGCCGTGCTGCATCGTATGGTGATGGCCGACCATGTCTGTCCCTACGGGTTGAAGGCCCGACACCTGTTGCGCAGCCGCGGCTATCAGGTGGACGACCGCTGGCTGACCAGCCGGGCGGAGACCGACGCCTTCAAGGCGGAGCATGGGGTCGCCACCACGCCGCAGGTCTTCATCGAAGGCGAGCGGATCGGCGGCCATGATGATCTGCGCCGCCACCTGGGCCTGAAGGTCCGCGACCCCAAGGCTGTGACCTACACCCCGGTCCTGGTGGTGTTCGCCACCACCGCCATCATGGCCGTGATGATCAGCCTGGCGGTCTACGGGACCGCGCTGAGCGTCCAGACCGCGGTGTGGTTCATCGCCCTGTCGATGATGGTTCTCGGCATGCTCAAGCTGCAGAATGTCGAGAGCTTCTCGACCATGTTCCTCAACTACGACCTGCTGGCCAAACGCTGGCCGCCCTACGGCAAGATCTACCCCTTCGCCGAGTTCGGGGCCGGCGCCCTGATGGTCGCCGGCGTATTCACCTGGCTTTCGGCGCCCGTGGCCCTGACCATCGGCGTCATCGGCGCGGTGTCGGTGTTCAAGGCCGTCTATCTGGACCGCCGCACCCTGAAATGCGCCTGTGTCGGCGGCGACAGCAACGTGCCGCTCGGCTTCCTGTCGCTGACCGAGAACCTGATGATGATCGCCATGGCCGTGTGGATGCTTGCGATGTGAGGGGCGATTGGGCTGAGAAGAACGCGCTTCTAGGCTCTGACTCTGCGTCGAGGTTACCCAGGCCTACCAGCGGTTCTCGACTTCTTCGGCGAAGCCATGGAGATCGCGGATCTGCAGCCGTTCTCCGTCGTCCAGGATCACCTCACCGGAGAAGCGGCCGAAGACCTGATGCTGCACAGACCGAAGGAGCCCGAGGTCGGTGGCTGAGGCGCGGTCCACTATGGGCGTGAAGCCCATTTCAAAACGCCCGTCGCTGCTGGTGAATCGCCACGGCCCGCTGTCGTGCCCGCCCTGCGGCAGGTGGAAGGTCACGTCCCCGAGCTTGTGGGCGATGCCGTCGAGGAAGACCATGTTCTCGGTCGCCGCAGAGGTGTCTCCGAAGCCGTGGCCGATGTTGAAACCGAACCGCCGCCCCTCGTGCAAGCCCGAGGCTGACCCCCAGTACCAGGTATTGTCATAGGTCCAGACGCCTCGACCCCAGTCGAGGACCGCGAAGGCGCAGTCGGGGGAGAACCTATGACGTTCGTCGCCCAGGGTGACCTCGCCCTCCGCTCGAAGGCAGTTGATCTTTTGATTGTAGTAGAAGGCGCGCGGCGCGCCATGGAAGGGCGTGGCGATGACCATGCGATCCCGTGGCGGGTCGGAGAGATAGATATCGCCTTTCAGGCCTCTCCCTCGGTCGAAGGCAGGGTGCTCGACGATCAGACGGCGGCCACCGTTCTCATGGCGAAAGCGGATCTTCACGCCGCCAGACTGAACTTCGACATCTCCGGTGTCGGCGCTGGCTGGCAGGCGCATCCGGCCCATGGGAAAGGCGGTCATGGCGGCGCCATTGGTGGCCGTCGCCGCCTTGAAATCGATCCAGGCCGTGGCCAGCAGGCCCATATAGCCGTTGTCAGCGACTGTCAGGGCCAGGGCGAAGTCCGGCGCGGTGATGCAGTAATAGTCCCACTCCTTCAGTCGCCATCGCGGCGCCCTAACGGCGGTGCGACTGTAGCGCTTCACCTCGGAGGTCGCCCATCCAGACTCAGCCAGGCGGCCCGCCCCGTCGAGGAGAGGCCCGGGTCCCATCTTGTGCTGCATAGTTTGCCCCCGCCCCAACCGAGTTTCGACACATTCTGGCTACGTCGATTCTGGGAGCGAGGCGGCGCTGAATGCCGCCCACGGCCACGGCCGCCTTCCCCCTGGCGGCCCGGAAGGGACTCGAACCCCTGACCTTCGGTTTAGGAAACCGCTGCTCTGTCCTGCTGAGCTACCGGGCCGGCTTGGGCCTGAGCGATGCCATGGGGCGGGGGGCGGCGCCAAGCCCCTACGGTCTTGGCGATGCCAAACGAAAAACGCCCGGCGCTGGGCCGGGCGTCTTGAGCGTCTGATGGTCGCCCAGATCAGGCGGCGGCCGAGGCTTTCACCAGCAGGGACTTGTTGAGCATGATGATGGCCGCGTCGCGGTCGATCCGCTCGATGGCGGCGACTTCCCGGGCCATGCGGTCCAGGGCCGATTCATAGAGCTGGCGCTCGGAATAGGACTGTTCGGGCTGGTTTTCGGCCCGGTGGAGGTCGCGGACCACCTCGGCGATGGAGATCAGGTCGCCGGAAT